>NZ_JBSNCD010000005.1:0-549217 GCF_053764735.1 Rhodococcus sp. 5G237
CTGGGCGGCCGGGGGCAGAGTGTGCAGGATCGAGCGCACCCGCTCCTGCCGACGCGCCACCGCCTGCCGCTCCGGCATCCCCGGCGTGGCCTGCATCTGCGGCACGATCCCCTCGACATCATCGACACCACCGGCATGATGACCCGCCTCGACGAGCGCCTGCTCGTGCGCCATCGTCGCCTCGTCCTTCTCCTCCGACATCCCGATCGGACCGATCATCGTGCCGTTGAGGAACTGCTTGACCACCGGCTCATCCGAAGTCAACAACACCTCACGCGGACCGAACATCACCAACTGCCGACGGAACAACATCCCGATATTGTCCGGCACCGTGCGCGCCAGATTGATGTTGTGCGACACGATCAGAATCGTCGCATCGATCTCCGCATTGATATCGATCAACGTCTGCGAAATATAGGTCGTGCGCACCGGATCGAGACCCGAATCCGGCTCGTCCACCAGGATGATCTCCGGATCGAGCACCAACGCCCGCGCCAGCCCGGCGCGCTTGCGCATCCCCCCGGAGATCTCCCCGGGCAGCTTGTCCTCGGCGCCGAGCAGACCGACGAGCTCGAGCTTGCTCATCACGATCTGCCGGATCTCCGACTCGGACTTGCGGGTGTGCTCGCGCAACGGGAAGGCGACATTGTCGTAGAGGTTCATCGACCCGAACAACGCACCGTCCTGGAACAGCACCCCGAACAACTTGCGGATCTCGTAGAGCTCCTTGCTCGAGCACTGCAGGATGTCGGTGCCGTCGATGACGATCGAGCCCTCCTCCGGGCGCAGCAGACCGATCAACGACTTGAGGAACACCGACTTACCCGTACCCGACGGACCGAGCAACGCACTGACCTCACCGGCCGGCAACGTCAACGTCACGTCCTGCCAGATACGTTGCGAGCCGAAGGACTTGGTCAGCCCCTCGACGGAAACCTCGACTCCCACACTTACCTCCTGATGGACCCGGCGCGGTGCCGGGTGATGATCCGTTCTGTCGATCCGCGGTGCGGTTACCGCGTGATCGGTCCTCGACGCAGTCGCCGGTACGTCGCGTACGCGGCCAGTGCGCGTCGATCGGCGGCGCCGACGTCGACTTCCCACAGCGTGCGCGCGGCCGGGTGCAGCAGCGCGCGGACGGCCCGGGCCGGGATCCCGCGCTGGACCCAGTCGCGGGGACGCAGGATCTGGTCGCGGTAGCGGTCGCCGCTGGGTGTGCGTGCCAGGACCGAGGCGCAGGCGTCGTCGAAATAGTCCGTGAACTCTGTCCAGTCCTGCGGCATCCGCCGATCCGAGATGCCGTAGCGCCGGTACCACGCGCAGCTGTCCCGGTAGAGCGCCTCCTTCTCCCCAACCTCGAGGCGCCGGACGAAGACGTCGATCATCGTCACGAGCGTGTCGACGTAGGTGGCGTGTTGGAAGAAGAAGACGTCCGGGTCGAGCGCGTGGTACCGGCGGCCGAGGTCGTCCGTTCCCTTCACGTCCTCGTGCGCGAACCGGACGATCGGGCGGATGTGTCGATCATCGTAGGCGGCGCGGACGAGCACGGGCACCGTCCGGCGTTTGTGCAACCAGAGCCGGCGCGGTGTCCGCGAATGGTCCATGCCCGCCGCGATCGCCGGATGCAGCATCTGCAGCGCCACCGCGCGCGGCAGGACGAGCAGGAAACGCCGGTCGTGCAGGTAGCGCCGGAGCAACCCGTCCGGGTCGATGTCGGTGTCGGGAACGGTCATGCGCCTGTCAGATCAGATTGCGGCCGGACTTGACGCGGCGACGCAGATCGGCGACGAGCGCTTCGCTTCCACCGTGCCGCAGGAAACGCGGGATGAACCGGTTGACGAACGAGACGAACACGAACAGATGCTCGTAACGCCGGCGGTCGGCTTCGCTCCATTCCAGATCGAGCGCTTCCCGGAAGATCGGGGGCAGGCTCCCGATGGTGAGGAAGCGCAGCAGATTCCGGAACATCAGACGCATCGGCCAGTTGATCATCTTCAGATCCACCAGGTCGATCAGGTACGCCTTGGTGGTCTCGTCGAAGACGACCCTCTCGCACGCGATGTTCCAGTACCTGTCGAAGTCGGCTCGCGTCGTCGGCCACATGTCCTCGGTGACCTGCAGGGTCGTGCCGAGAGTGGAGCCGGTGCGGTAGAACGCCTCGAGCTGCTCGTCGTCGAGCTTGCCGTGCAGCAGTTGGTACATGTCCTCGATGCCGATGTACAGGCAGGCCGCGACCCACAACTGCAGCTCGCGGTTGAACGCGTTGTACTTGACCGGGCTGTTCTCGTCGGAGCGCACGAACCGGTGGGCACCGTTGACGGCCTCGCGGTAGGCCTTGCGGTCCTCGTCGTTGCCGAGGATCGCCACAGCCAGGTAGGTGGCGGTGGTGCGGGCCCGCTTCCACGGGTGTTTGACCAGCGAACCGGATTCGACCTTGCTCTCCATGACGCCGTACGCCACTTCGGGCCAGCCGAGCTGCATGATGACGTTCGCGGCGGCCCCGGCGAACGACCAGAAGTCGACGGCGTCGGAGACCTTGTGCTGCTTGCGACTCCACCGGTTGGGGCCGCTGGTGATGGTGATGCGGGTCCGGCGCGAGCTCAGTACCGGTTCCCGGTCCAGGTCGTCGAGATAGGGAGTGGGCATCGCGTGTCTCCTCGTGGTGTGGGTCAGAGTGTTTCGACGTTGTCGACGAGCCAGCGGTCGTCGACGCGGACCAGGGAGAACACCATGCGGAAACGCGAGGTTCCCCCGTCGGGCGTCGAGACGTTCGTGGCGTTCTGGTCGGCGAAGACGAGCACCGTGGCGATGTCGCCGTCGGAGTGCTCGGCGGCCGCGTGCAGCGCCTGCGCTTCGGCGCTCCCCTGCCCCTCGGTGACGAGTTCGCGCAGCGCGTCGACCATCGATCCGTAGCGTTCGGCGAAGGCCGGCGTGGACATCTCCGCGATCCGTTCGCGGTTGGCGTCGAGGTTCTGGTAGTCGAAGGTCGACATCACCACGGCGTACTCGCGCGCCAGTGCCACCGCCTCCTGCTCGGTCTGCTCGCCGGTGCGGTGCTCGACGAGGACCACGACGAGCGCTGCCAGCATCACGAGCAGAGCGTTGATCGAGAGGATCAGCGCGACCACCAGCCCGCGGGGTTTCGACGAGCGTCGTTCGACGGTCGCGGACTCTGCGACCGGAGTCTTGTCGAGGACTGCCGTACCGGTGTCATCGTGTGCCATGAATGTTGCCTTCCAGCAGGCTCTTCCAGAAGTGCAGCAGTTCGGTGCCGCTCGGGATGAGGATCGGATCGGCGACGACGGGTGGTCCGATCACCGTTCCCGGGGTGGTGCCTCCGAGCCCGAGATCGTTCGGGCGGGGTGCGTTGCGGGAGCCGCGTTGCTCGAGGTCCTGCCCCGGTGGGCAGTAGTAGTCGAGGTTCGGTTCGACCGGGGACGTGTCGCCGAGCGCGCGGCGGGGATTGTCGTAGTAGCAGGCCGGTCCCTGCGTGGCAATCAGGGCGAAGTCCGCGCGGTCACCGTGCACGATCGATTCGAGTGCCGCCAGGCCGCGGGGAATCGCGTCCAGGCCGGTGCGCAGCGCCGCGGACCGGTCGGAGATCACCGGACCGACGGCGCCGAGGTTGGCGAGCACCGCGGAGAACGACTCCTGGTTCGCGCCGATGGCCTCGTCGGCACGGCGCATCGCGTCGGGGCCGGTGGCCATCATCGAGGCGATGCGATCCTCGTTGGCCTGTAGTGATTCGGCGACGGTCCGCGCCGACGCCATCCCGTCGACGAACTCTGTGGAGTTCTCGGCCATGGTGCCTGTCAATCCGGCCGCGCGGTCGAGCAGTTCGGCGACGGCGGGCGCGTCCTCGGCCAGCTGCGCGGAGAGCCGGTCGGCGTCGGTGACGAGACGGGCCAGGTCGGGTCCGAGTCCTTCGAAGGCGCTGCCGAGCTCCTGACCGACGGTCGAGATCACCGCGGGGTCGATGGTTTCGAGCAGATCGGCGGTATGGGCGAGCGTTTCGGAGATCTGGGTGGGCTGTTCGTCCGCGGGCATCGCGATCTCGTCGCCGTCGGAGAGATAGGGGCCGTGGTCGACACGCGGAAAGATGTCGACGTTGAGCATGCCGGCCATGGTGCCCTGGGTGATCTTGGCGTAGGAGTCGACGGGGATACGGGTGTCGCCGTCGAGCGCGAAATCGATTCGGACACGCCGGGTTTCGGAGTCGAATCCGATGTCGGTGACCATGCCCGCCTGGACACCGCGATAGGTCACGACGGTGCCCTCGCCGACACCGAGGGCGTTGTCGACCGTGGCGTGGATGTTGATGCGGTCGCCGACGCCGGTGGGTCCGACGATGTAGTAGATGCCGTAGGGCACCACGGTCAGCGCGGTGATGACGAACAGGACCAGCTGGACGACGACGATCTTCTTCATCGCTCTCCTCCGAGCAGTTCTTCCAGCGAGGCCGGTGCGGATGCGTCGTCGAATCCGGTGAAGTCACCGGTGAAATAGCCGCCGGTGAAGATCGTGTCGAGACTCTCCGGGATCTCCAGGGCACCGTCGAACACCAGGTAGTCGCCACGGACGGAACTGTCGAAGGCGGCCATGAAGGCGTTCATGTTGGCGAGGGTGGTGCCGATGCGGTCGTTGAACGACGCGAGCGTGGCGGTGATCGTGTCGGCGTCGCGCAACAGTCCGCCGACCCCCTCGGGGGTCGCGGCGGTCAACTCGTTGACGTTCGCCGCCAGGCGCGTGGTGGCGTCGAGCAGAGAGGCCATGCTCTCGCGCTGGGCCACCAGCACGTCGACGGCGCCGGCGGATTCGACGAGATAGCGGTCGAACATCTCCTCCTCCTCGACCATCCGTCGGGTGACGTCGGCGGCGAGCGTCATGGCCTGGTCGAAGGAGGTCTGTTCGTCGATCGCGCGGGTCATCATCTCGGTGGCGGTGTCGGCGAGGGCCTGGACGCTTCCGGATCGGCCGGTGAACGCAACGTTGAGTTCGCGCACAACGGTTTCGAGTTGGGTCAGGCCGCTGCCGCTGACGACATTGCCGAGCGCGGCGAGCATCGTCTCGACCCGGGGACCGAGGTCGACATTCTGCTCGGAGACGACGTCACCGTCGGCGAGCAGCGACGAACTCGGGTTCGGTGGCGGGACGAGCCGCAGGTACGGACTGCCCAGCGCGGACGGGATCTCGACGGAGACGAGGACATCGGACGGGACCTCGAGCTCCTCCTCGAGCGAGACCCGCACGTCGGCGCCCCCGGGCGCGGTGTCGAGTCCGGCGACGCGACCGACGATCTGCTGGCCGTAGCGCACGTCGGCTCCGAGGACCAGGCCGTCCGCGGACGGCAGTTGCACGGTGACCTCGAAGTCGCCACCACCGATGGAGCGTCCGACGGGGAGATCCTGAATGCCGTAGCCGCATCCGGACATCACTGCCGCGCAGGTGAGAGCAGCACCGACGAGGGCCGGGCCCCGCGTCACGGATCGACGCGGTGACGCTGCAGAAACTGGGCTCACGGGTTGCCTCCTGGTTGTCCACCGGTGACCGCGCTGACGATGCCGAGCGGATCCGAGGCGCTGATCGGGAAGGAGATCGGGTTGGTGAAACCGGCTCCCGTGCACAACGGGAGCGGGTGCTCCGCGCACAGTGGGGCCGCGACCGCGAACTGCGTCAGCGCGGTGGAGATGTTCAGACGGATGCGGCCGCGACCGTCGGGGCCGATCGTGTTGGTCAGGTTCTCCATCATCAACGGGACGAGGTCCATGAACTCGGCCAGGCCCTGCGGGTTGTCGCCGAGCGTGTCGCCGATGACCTTCAGGTTGTCGGAGATCGCACCGAAGCTCTCCTGGTGCTGAGCGACGAAGGTGTCGACCTCGTCGAACACGACCTGCAGTTGCTGCAACGGCTCGGTGACGTCGAGATCGCTCTCCTCCCAGACCGCGGCGAGCGCACTGAGATCGGTGACCATGCTGTCGAGACCCACCGACCGTTCGTCGAGGGCGCGCAGCAGCATCGACAGATTCTCGACGAGCAGTGCGAAGTCCTCGCTGGATGCCCCGACGACGCCCGTGGCGGCGGCGAGATCGGCGATGGCGTCGTGGAAGGCCGCGCCGCGCCCCTCCCACACGTCGGCTCCGCTGGTGAGGACGGCGCCGAGGTCGGCGTTGTCCGGTCCCATCGTCTCGATGATCGCGGACAGGCTGTCGAGCATGTTGTCGATGTCGATCGGCGAGTGGCTGCGCTCCTTCGAGATCACCCCGCCGTCGGCGAAGGTGGGACCGCCGTCGTAGGCGGGGCCCAGTTCGACGTAGCGTTCGCTGATGATCGCGGGGCTCATCACGTAGGCGGAGACGTCCTCGGGCAGGGTCACCTCGTCGGGGACGGTCATCGTCACCCGCACGGAGGTTCCCTGGGGTTCGATGTCGGTGACGGTGCCGACCTCCACGCCGAGCACGGCGACGGTGCTGCCCACGTAGATGCCGTTGACGTATTCGAAGTCGGCGTGCACGGTGTGGCTGCGGTCGGTGCGGCCGAAGACGTACCACGCGGGCAGAGCGATCAGGAGGAGTAGGACAAGGGTCGCCGCGACGATCTTCTTCCGTCGCGAGGTTCCCGTCGGTGCCGAGGTCACCGGCATTCCTGCATCACTCCGATCGCGCAGAGAAGATTGTCGGGAAGGACCGTGGCCGGGGTGACGACGTCCGCCCACGAACCGTTGCCCGTGGCATCGGTGACGGTGCGCAGGGCCGGAGGCAGGCGGTCCATGAGCAGGCCGATCTGATCGGCGTTGCGCTGGAGGGTCCCGGAGACCTCGACCAGGTCGGTGACGAGCCGGTCGGCGTCGGCGCGGTTGGCGGTGAGTGTCTCCGACATGGTCGCGATGACGACCCGCAGGTTCTCGACGAGCCGGGTGAGCGTGTCCTTGCGGACGACGAGGGTTTGCACGAGGGTGCGGGCGTCGACCGCGTTCTGCACCAGGGTGTCCTGCTGGTCGACCGCCATCTCCGACAGTTTCCGGGCGGTGTCGAGGAGTTGGTCGAACTGTTCGCCGTGCCGGGAGAACGCGGTCGAGGCGGCGCTGATACCGGTGAGGGCACGGTCGAGCTCGTCGCTCTCCCGCGGCAGCACCTGCGACAGGGTGCTCATCATCTCGGTCATCGCGTCGAGGTCGAGGTCCTCGGCGACCGCATCGGCGCCGGCTCCGATCTCGTCGAGCGAGTAGGGAACGGTGGTGCGGGCCAGCGGGATCCGGTTCGCTCCGTCGTCGACCCCGGCGGGACGGAGGTCGAGATACCGCTTGCCGAGCACGGTTTCGAGCCGCACCGACGCGGTGGAGGTGTTGCCCACGGCGCGCTGCTTGTCGAGGCGGAAGTCGACGTCGACGTGGGTGCCGGCGAGCCGGATGTCCTCCACGCGCCCGGCGGGCACGCCCGCGACGTAGACGGGGTCGCCGGTGGCGAGTCCGGCGGCGTTGGTGAACTCGGCCGTGTACGGCTCGGTGCGCACCTGGTACCACACCCGCGGAAGTCCCACGGCGGCACCGAGACCGATGACGAGGACGAAGATTCCGATGGTTCCGAGTACGAGCGGCATGTGGGTGGTGTTCTGCCGTCGGCCACCGCCGAACAGGAATTCGAGGGCACCGACGAAGACGTCGATGAGCTTGACGAGGAACATCATCGGGTGCGTGCCCCTCCCCCGGCTGCCGAGGCTGCGTCGCCTTCGAGGACGTGGACGAGATCGTCGATGTAGGCGATGCCCACCGCGACAAGCGAGACACCGGCGACCGCCACCACGACGACGACCGTCCAGGCCGCGAACTGGGGCACGCGGCCGATGCGGCCACCGAGTGCGGTGACGAAACGCACGAGCAGATCGATGATTCGGGTGAGGGTCATCATGAGCACACCGGCGAATGGGTCGGGCCGAAGATGTTCACTTCCGCGTCGCCTGCTTTCAGGGTGAAATTGCAGAGGTAGAGACTGATGAAGCTGCCGTACTGCCCCGTGTGGTTGATGTTGTCGGCGAAGGCGGGCAGGCCGGCGAGCATACGCTCGAACTCGGGTGTCGATGCGATCCACTGGTCGGTGACGGCGCCGAACTGCTGCAGGCTGCGGGTGAAGGCGCCCTGCGAGTCGGCGATGGTGTCCGCCAGTGCGGACACGCTCTGCGCACCGGTGTCGAGGAAGGCGGCCAGTTGCTGCCCGTCCCCCACCACCGAGGCGCTGAGCGCGGCGAGCCCGTCGGTGAGGTCGCGTAGTTCGTCGTGCCGGTTGTCGAGCGAACCGAGGATGCGGTTCATGTTCGTGGTGACCTCGCCGAGGATGTGCTCGCGGTCGCCGAGCTGCGTCGACAGCACCGCCACCCGGTCGAGGAACCGGGCGACCGCGTCGCCTCGGCCGTTGAAGGTGTCGACCACGTTCCGGGCGAGGACGTTCACCTCCTGCGGGGGCAACGACTCGAACAGGGGCCGGAAACCGTTCATGAGGGCGGTGAGGTCGATGGGCGGGGTGGTTTGCGAGACGGGCACCACCCCTCCCGGTTCGAGCACCTCGGTGCCGTCGGATCCGGCGGGGACCCCCGCCTCGGGCAGGGTGAGCGCCACATAGCGGGCGCCGAGCATGTCGCCGTACCGGACGGACGCCTCGACGTCCTTCGGGAGGGTGCGCCCGCGTTCGACCTCCACGGTGACGCGGGCGAGCGCGCGACCGTCGTCGGTGTCTGCGACGTCGACCGCGTCGACCCGGCCCACCCGCACCCCGGACAGGGTCACGGGGTTGCCGGGGTTGAGCCCTTCGACATCGGTGAACTCGAGGACGTAGTTGTCGCTGGCACCCCGCACCGGCACGGCCAGCGCGTTGTAGACGAGGGTGCTGCAGACGGCGCCGATGGTGCAGTAACCGACCAGGGTCGAAATTTGGAGTCGTGTCAGTTTCACGGAATCCGTACCTCGCTTCCGCGGAAGAGGGGGGCGAGCAGTGCCGTCACCGCGGCGTGCGGTCCGGTCGGCTCCGCCGTGTCCTGTTCCGCCGGCGCCGCGGCGGGCTCGCCGCGCAATTGCTGTTCGAGAAGTTGCAGGGGACCGGCCTCGTCGGCCGCGTTGATCACCGGCTTGGCGGCACTGTAGGAGCCGTTACCGGGACTGTTGCAGTTCGCGCCCGTGAGGGACCCGTAACTGGGGCAGTCCGCAGCGGTGTAGGGCAGCGGGCCGGCGAAGGTCGGGACGGCGGTGATGTCGAACCGGCCACTGCCGAAGACCCGGGCACCGGCGGCGCCGAAAGTCTCCGCGTTCGCGAGGGTGGCGTAGAGGCCGTCCGGGTCGGCACCGGTGGTCGCGAGGATCGTGCCGATCGAGTCGGTGACCGTGATCATCGTGTCCAGTCGGGGGCCGGTGAATCCGTCGACGGAGGCGGCGAGCAGAGTCGCCGCTCCCATCGTGTCGGCCAGGTCGCCGCGGTGTTCGACGAGGGCCCGGAAGACCTCGGTCGCGGCGGAGAGCATGCCCACCATGTCCGGGGTCGCGGTCTGGATCGATTCCATGATCGTGACGAATTGCGGTGTTGCGTCGATGAACTCGTTCAGCGACGGGGTGAGCTGGTCGGTGCTCGCGGCGAGCCGGTCGATGGTGCGTCCGATGGTCTCACCGTTGCCGTCCAGGGCTCGCCCGAGCGCGTCGAGGGCCTTGGCCATCTCCTGCGGCTGCATCTGTTCGAGCACACTCGACATGCGGGTGAACACGTCGTACATCGCGACGGCCTCGGGGCCGGTGTCGACGGCGATGGAGTCGACGTCGGCGAGGGCGACCGCCTCGGTGCGCGCGGAACTGCGGCGCGCAGCATTCTCTTCGTCGGTATCGGCCACCAGTTCGACGTAGATGTCGCCGAAGAAGGTTCGGGGTACCACGCGCGCCAGGACGTCGGACGGGATCGTGCGGGAGGCATCGATGTCGACGGCCAGTCGCACCCGCGATTCGGTGGCGCCGGCCTCGATCGAGGCGATCCGACCGATGTCGACGCCGAGATACCGGACCGGCGCTCCGGCGTTGACGAGGCCGACGGCCGAGGGCACCTCGACGAAGACGTCTTCGGTCCGATCGAGCGCACCGGTGCCACGCAGCACCATCACGGCCGCGACCCCGACGGCCACGGTGAACGCCACGGCACCGCGGACCAGGTAGCTCAGTCGTTCGTGTGAACTGGGACGGTCCACGAATCACACCCCCATACCAGAAATTTCGGGAACCAGTCCCCACAGCGCGAAGGTCAGCAGCACGTCGAGCACACCGATGGACAGGATCGCCGTGCGCAGCGCCCGGCCCGCGGCGGCACCGACGCCGGCGGGACCGCCCGAGGCGTAGTAGCCGTAGGCGCAGTGCACCAGGCTGACGACCATCGCGAAGACCATGGCCTTGATGCCCGAGTACAGCAGGTCCTGCGGGGTGAGCACGAGGTGGAAGAAGTAGTCGTAGGTGCCGGCGGACGCGCCGTTGAACACCACCACGACCAGCCGGGTGGACAGGTAGCTGGCAAGCAGCCCGATCATGTAGATCGGGATGACACACACCATCGCGGCGATGGTGCGGGTGGCGGCCAGGAACGGGATCGACTTGATGGCCATCGAGTCGAGCGCGTCGATCTCGTCGGAGATGCGCATTGCCCCGATCTGGGCGGTGAAGCCGACGCCCACCTTCGCCGACAGGGCGATGGCGACGACGACCGGCGCCAGCTCGCGAGTGTTGGCCACCGCGGAGAGCATGCCCGACATCGTGGTCATCCCGACGAGTTCGAGGCCGCGCTGGGTCTCGACGCCGAGCATCATGGCCGCGGCGAGCGACATCGCGAAGACGATGCCGATCGTGCCACCACCGGAGAGCAGTGACTGGGTACCGAAGCTGACCTCGCTGATCTGCGCGATGACGTGCTTGCGGAATCGGGTCAGCGCGTACGGAATCGACGCAATGGTGCGGCAGTAGAAGGTGACGTGCATCCCGAGTGTCGCGAGATTGTCGCCGGTCTGTCGGAGCGGCTGCGCCAGCCGGGTGGCCTGCAATCGGACATCGGTGCTCATCGGAACTCACCCACTGCCGGGACGATCACCGTGTACAGCGCCGACAGAGCGGTGTTGACGATGAAGACGAGCGCGAAGGCGATGACGACGGCTTCGTTCACCGCGTCGGCCACCCCGCGCGGGCCGCCCTTGGTGTGCAACCCCTTGAACGTGGCGACCAGCGCCGCGAGCAGGCCGAAGACCGCGGACTTCACGAGGGCCATGACGAAGTCGGCCGGGCGGCCGTACTCGGCGAAGGTCGCCATGAACGTGCCGGCGGGCAGATGCTGCACGTAGATGTGGTAGAGCCAGCATGCGGCGACACCACCGACCGTGACCATCGAGCACAGCGCCAACGAGACGATGACCGCTCCGACGAGCCGGGGGGCGACGAGGCGCTCGAGGATGTCGAGACCCATCACCTCCATCGCGTCGATCTCCTCGCGGATCTTGCGGGACCCGAGATCGGTGCAGATGGCGGAGCCGGCGACGCCGGCGAGCATGAGCGCGCAGACCAGGGCCGAGGCCTGGCCGACGATGATGAACGCGACGACGGCACCCGAGTAGCCGCCGGCTCCGATGCGGCCGGCGAGTTCGCCGACGGACACCGCGATGAACACCCCCACCGGGACCATGAGCAGCAGGGACGGCCCGGTACAGACCCTCCCGATGAAGAGTGTCTGAGTGACCGTCTCGTGCAACGAAAGTCGCCGTCTGAGTACCGCGGCCGCGAGGACCACGAGCGATTGGACGGCGAAGCCGATGAGATAGCCACCTTCCGTCGCGACGTCCCTGATGGGACCACGCGAGTTCGGCAACTCGTAGGTCATCTACCGGTTCCCTTCATCGAACCCCCTGGATGTCGGCGCCGGAAACCGCCCGTCGGCGCCGAGTGGAACTGTCCGGCCGGTGGCGGAGCACGTCACGGTCCGAGCGCGTGAAGTGTGCCACACCCGCCCTGTGCCGGACAAGAGCTAAGTGAACACCCATTCCGACGTTCACGTCATGCACACGTCGGAGAAGATAAGGACCGGCCAGCACACGATCGATCCGAGGAACGAGATCACCAGATCCACCCCGTCCATGGCACCGAGATGCGAGGTGTGGGTGAGGGTCCAGATCACCCCGACCAGGCCGTAGGGGATTGCGACGAGGATGACGAGTCCGATGAACTCGGCGACGGTCATCTCGTAGGACAGGATCCTGCGGGCGATGGCAAGCATGGCAGAGCCCTCCTCGATGGATGGAAGAACGAGCGGAGAACGACGGTCCCGGCCCGGGCCGGATCAGGATCGACCGAACCGGTCCGCCGGCACGACCGCCGGGGAGGTTATCAGGAACATCCGGAATTTGTGAACGGCCATTCCGACCGTCTCCGAAGACCCGATCGACGTCGCGCGGACATCGTTCAGACCGCGCCGATGGCAACAAGGAACCGGCCGCTCGGATGGATCGATGCCCCGCCGGTGTGTACGCTGCTCGCAGAACGGGTCGAGAATTCCCCCGGCGGAGCGACACCGATCCTCCGCGAACGACATCCAGAATCAGTGAGGCGAACACGCGTGGTCGGCAAGACGTCCCCCGACACCGGACGACGAACCCGCCCGAAGGATCGTCGTGCGCGAATCGCCGCCGCAGCTGCCGTCGCCTTCGCCGAGCGCGGCTACCACGGTGTGAGCGTCGAGGACATCGCGACAGAAGTCGGTGTCACCAAGTCCGCGTTGTACCGGCACTTTCCGGGTAAGTACGCACTGTTCCTGAATTCGGCGCTCATGCTGATCGATTCGCTCGAGGGCGCTCTCGATTCCGTGCACGATAATCCCGCACGCCATCCACGCGAGACCCTCCGTGCCCAGGTGTCCGCGATCGTCGCGGTGACGGTCGAGCAGCGTCGGTCGGCCGGGATCTACCGATGGGAACGCAGGTATCTCCGCGAGGAGGACCGGCCCGCCATCCGGGAACGCTCGTGGGCGGTCAACGCCCGCATCCGTCGCACACTGCAACGGATCCGGCCGGATCTGTCCGATGAGGACGCGTTCGTGCTCGTCGCGGCGATGCTCAGCACCATCGGCAGCATCACCGTGCACAATCTGACGTTGCCGCCGCGGTACATGGAACAACTCTTGCTCGATGCGTGCACCGCACTCGCCGAGACCTGCTTCTCCCCCGCTCCCGCCGCACCCGAGCGTGCCGCCGCCGCGGATCGTCCGGGCCAGGACAACATGCGGGAGAACCTGTTGCGCTCGGCGATCGTGCTGTTCCACCAACGGGGCTACAACGAGGTCGCGGTCGAGGACATCGCTGCCACGGTCGGTCTCCCCGCTTCCGGGATCTACCGTTATTTCGTGTCGAAGGCCGACATCCTCGCCGCGGCTTTCCACCGAGCGGCCGACCGACTCGAGACGGCCGTGGCCTCCGGGACGGCCGCAGCGTCCGATCCGGAGGACGCGCTGCGGTCACTGGTCTCGATCTACGTCGACCTGTCGTTCTCCCAACGGGAACTGATGTCGGTGTACTTCGCCGAGCTCGTCAACGTTCCGGATGCCTCGCGCGCCGATCTGCGACTACGACAGCGCGCCAATGTGGAGCAGTGGTCGTCCTATCTGCAGGCGATCTGCGACGGCCTGTCCGCGGCGGATGCCCGCTTCCTCATGTACGCCGCGATCAACCTGGTGCCGGACCTCGGGGTCCTGCTGGGCACGTCCGCGGCACAGCAGCAGGCGGAGAACATCCACCGGTGCATGCTCGCCGTGCTGCTGAGCCGGTCCGGGCAGCGGGTCGACCACGACGAGGACGCCCAGTGCACGCCGACGATCGGGTCCGCGCACTGAGCGATCACGCTCAATACGCACCGAGCGGTGCCCCTCGTTGCACACTGAGCGAGATCACCCGCTGACGCCCGTAGTGCCACTGGGTGCACTCAGCTGTGATCCCCGAAAATACTCTGTTCCAATCTAGGTGACGTCGACCCATTGTTTTTTGCACCTTGTTGCACATAGTCTGACGGCAGAGGGACCGTTCGGAGACGAAGAAGGAACACACCATGACGCTGCCACCGATTCTGTCCGGCCCGCTGAGCGTGCCCCTGGTCGCTTCCCCGATGTTCATCGCGTCGGGACCGGAACTGGTGTCCGCCCAGTGCCAGGCCGGAGTCGTCGGGTCGTTCCCGGCACTCAACGCCCGTCCCCAGTCGATGCTCGTCGACTGGCTGCAGCAGATCACCGAGAGCAACGCCGACTACGCGGCGCGCCACCCCGAGGAGTACGTCGCGCCGTTCGCCGTCAATCAGATCGTGCACCGCTCCAACGAGCGACTCGAGCAGGACCTCGAGGTGATCGTCGAGCATCGGGTCCCCATTGTGATCACCTCGCTCGGTGCCCGCGAGGAGGTCAACGAGGCTGTTCACTCCTACGGCGGCATCGTCCTCCACGACGTGATCTCGAACGAGTTCGCGCACAAGGCGATCGACAAGGGCGCGGACGGCATCGTCGCCGTCGCCGCAGGCGCAGGCGGCCACGCCGGGACGCAGTCACCGTTCGCATTGCTCCAAGAGATCCGCCGGTGGTTCGACGGCCCCCTGCTGCTGTCCGGCTCCATCGCCCACGGCCGCTCGATCCTCGCTGCCCAGGCCGCCGGCGCCGACCTCGCATACGCCGGCACGGCCTTCCTCGCCACCGAGGAGGCCCGCAGCGCCGACGACTACAAGAACATGATCGTCGACAGCACCGCCAAGGACATCGTCTACAGCAACCTGTTCACCGGCGTGCACGGCAACTACCTGCGAGGAAGCATCGTCGCCGCCGGACTCGACCCCGACGACCTCCCCGAGTCCGATCCGTCCGCCATGAACTTCGGGTCCGGCGGCAACACCGACGCCAAGGCCTGGCGCGACATCTGGGGCGCCGGCCAGGGCCTCGGCGCGATCGAGTCCGTCGTCCCCGCCCGCGAGCTCGTCCAACGACTCCGCGACGAATACGAGCAGGCGTGGACGTCCCTCGAACGACGCCGAGTCGCCATGATCGACGCCGGATAGCGTGACCTAGGCTGACGCGGTGTCTCTCAGGTTCGCCATCCTCACCGCACTGGTCGAGCGCGACAGCACCGGTCTGGAACTGGCGCGGCGCTTCGACCGGTCGATCGGGTACTTCTGGCCCGCGACCCACCAGCAGATCTACCGCGAACTGGACCGGATGCGGGCGGGCGACCTGATCCGCGAAGTCCCGACGGACGGAAAACCCGGTCGCGGTCAGCCCCGACGTTTCACCATCACACCCGATGGTCGCCGACTGCTGCGCGGCTGGATCTCCGAGATCGAGGATCCGGACGTAGTGCGCTCCGGTGTCTCCGTGCGCCTACGCGCGGCCGCGGCGCTCGACGATCCCGACTCCGCGCGTCCCGCGTTGGAACATCAACGCGCATACCGCGCGGCGATGCTCGAGCAATATCGCACCATCGAGCAACGCGACTTCGCCGATGCTCGGGGCGACGCGCGGAGCACCCTGCAGCATCTCGTGCTCCGCCTCGGCATCCTCCTCGAAGAGACCTGGCTGACCTGGCTGGAGGAGGCGCTCGACACGATCGACCGGCTCGACTCGACACCGGATTCCTCCGCCGACCGCAGCGGAACGGTCCCGTAGACCGGAACACGAGAACCGGGCCGAGGCGTACCACGCGAGGGAGGTCGACCGGCCCTCCGTTCGGGGGCCGGTCGACCTCTCTCTGCCCGTGCATTCTCGGGACTGCTCGACGACCCGCGCGGTCACACCGGTCGAGGAGCGGCGGCTTGCCTACACGGATGCAGGTCTACCTGTCACGGTGCGTTTCCGGCCTCAGGGTCGACTGCCGTCAGCGCGGTGGCCAGGGTCCGACTCGGCCGCATCACGGCCACCGTCTTGTCCCTGTCCGGCCGGTAGTAGCCGCCGATGTCGACCGGCGCGCCCTGCACTTCGTTCAGCTCCCGCACGATCGTGTCCTCGTCCCTGGCCAGCGCCTCGGCCAGCGGGGCGAACTGTTCTGCGAGTTCCGGGTCCTCGGTCTGCGCGGCAAGTTCCTGTGCCCAGTACATCGCGAGGTAGAACTGGCTGCCCCGGTTGTCGAGCTCGCCGACCTTGCGCGACGGGCTCTTGTTCGTCTCCAGCAGCTTGCCGGTCGCTGCATCGAGCGCGTTCGCCACGATCTTGGCGCGCTCGTTGCCGGTCTTGATGCCGAGGTCCTCCAGGCTTACGGCCAACGCCAGGAACTCACCGAGCGAATCCCAGCGCAGGTGGTTCTCCTCCACCAACTGCTTGACGTGCTTGGGCGCCGACCCGCCGGCACCCGTCTCGTAGAGGCCACCGCCCGCCATCAGCGGCACGATCGACAGCATCTTGGCGCTCGTACCGAGTTCGAGGATGGGGAACAGGTCGGTGAGGTAGTCGCGCAGGATGTTGCCGGTCGCGGCGATGGTGTCCATCCCGCGGATCAGCCGCTCCAGCGTGTACCGCATCGAGCGCACCTGCGACATGATGTGGATGTCGAGGCCCTCGGTGTCATGATCCTGCAGGTACAGTTCGACCTTCTTGATCAACTCGTTCTCATGGGGGCGGTACGGGTCGAGCCAGAACAGGACCGGCATACCGGAGTTGCGTGCCCGGGTGACCGCCAGCTTGACCCAGTCGCGAATCGGCGCGTCCTTGACGGTGCACATGCGCCAGATGTCACCCGCCTCGACGTGCTGGGTGAGCAGCACCTCACCGGTCTCGACATCGACGAAGTTGGCCTCGCCCTCCTCCGGAACTTCGAAGGTCTTGTCGTGCGAGCCGTACTCCTCGGCCTTCTGCGCCATGAGACCGACGTTGGGGACGGTACCCATGGTCGTCGGGTCGAACGCGCCGTTGGTCTTACAGAAGTTGATGATCTCCTGGTAGATGCGCGCGAAAGTGGACTCCGGCATGACCGCCTTGACGTCCTTGGGTCGTCCGTCGGCGCCGTACATCTTGCCGCCCGAGCGAATCATTGCGGGCATCGAGGCATCCACGATGACATCGCTGGGGGAATGGAAGTTGGAGATGCCGCGGGCGGAATCGACCATGGCCAATTCGGGACGGTGCTCATGGCAGTTGTGCAGGTCCTGCTTGATTTCGTCACGCTGCGTGCTGGGGAGCGTCTCGATCTTGTCGTACAGGTCGCCGAGACCGTTGTTGACGTTGACGCCCAGTTCGTCGAACAGCTGCTGATGCTTGGCGAAGGCGTCCTTGTAGAAGGTCTTCACCGCATGGCCGAAGACGATGGGGTGCGAGACCTTCATCATCGTTGCCTTGACGTGGAGGGAGAACATCACGCCCGTCTTGCGCGCATCCTCCATCTGCTCCTCGTAGAACTCGAGCAACGCCTTCTTGCTCATGAACATGCTGTCCATGATGTCGCCCTCACCCAGGTCGACCTCGGGCTTGAGGACGATCGTCTCGCCACTCTTGGTCACCAGCTCCATCCGGACCTTGCGCGCCCGGTCCAGCGTCATCGACTTCTCGCCATGGTAGAAGTCGCCGTGCCGCATGTGCGCGACGTGGCTGCGTGAGGCCATCGACCACTCGCCCATGCTGTGCGGGTGCTTACGGGCGTACTCCTTCACCGCCCGGGGTGCGCGCCGATCGGAGTTGCCCTCACGCAGGACAGGGTTGACCGCACTGCCGAGAATCTTGCCGTAGCGCTCCCGGATGGCACGCTCTTCGTCCGTCTTCGGGACGTCCGGGAAATCCGGGACCTGGTAGCCCTTGCTCCGCAGTTCCTTGATGGCAGCCAGGAGCTGCGGCACGGACGCACTGATGTTGGGCAGTTTGATGATGTTGGTCTCGGGCAGTTGCGTCAGGCGGCCCAGCTCGGCCAGGTGGTCCGGGACGCGCTGCTCTTCCGTGAGGTACTCGGGGAACTCGGCCAGGATCCGCGCAGGTACCGAGATGTCGCTGGTCTCGACTTCGATGCCCGCGGCCCCAGCGAAAGTACGCACGATCGGCAGGAAGGCGTAGGTCGCAAGCAACGGCGCCTCGTCGGTCAACGTATAGATAATGGTCGACTGCTTGTCGGCGCTCATTCTTGTCTCGACTCCCTACGTCGGTTCGGTCCGCCTCACGAAATGCTCCGCGTGCGGTATTGCATCGGGTATCAGGCTACGTCCGAGAACACCAGAACGATATTTACTCACCGGTAACTCGGACTTCGCCGACAAGCTCCGACTGCCCGCCGGACACCAGACCGTCGACGCCATGGCCGCTCGCGACCGGGAACGCCGCAGTCCGGCGCGCCAGCGATTCGATCGCCCCTCGAGCCGTCGTGATGCGGGTGCGACCAGCGCACCGCATCGCCGTCAGAAGAAAGTCTTCGCGACCAGCGTGAAGACCGCTGTCACAAGCGATCCCGTCGTCGAACTCGACTTCGATCCCTCAGCCGACCGATGGCGAGTCGAACGCCGACGCCGGCAGATGCTGTCGGCGGGGACGATCGTTCCGTCGAGGATCGAGGGTCGTCGATCGTCGCTGAGAGGGATAGACGACCACGGACCCGAGAGGGAACCGCCCGCCTGCGTCCCGATGAAAAACTTCACATTTCTCGCCGACGACTCGACTCGGGCGGTTACGACAGGAGCCCCGCACCGCTCCGACATCAATCGCAGGCGGGCGCCGGAACATCTTCGAACAGCGGCGACCCGATCGGCACGAGGTACACCACGTCGAGGATCACCGCTTCCGTGCCGAGATTCCGGCCCACGTGCAGGTGGTCCCGGCCCGAGGGTTCGTTGATGAAATCACCGGTCTCGAACACGGCAGGCTCGCAGTCTCCTCCGGGATGCGTCAAGGTGCCGGCCCGCACGATGCCGAGCACGGGACCATCGTGATAGTGCCAACCGGTGCTACCGCCCGGTTCGATGGTGATCTCCCGGGCCACGGCGTGCACGCCGTCCGGTACGAGCGGCAGCAGTCCCGGTGGCACCTCGATGTCCACCCAGGTCACCCCTGAGATGCCCTCGCTCGGGGTGGCGTACGCCCACCCGGGCACCGCCACTGTTGCTGCACATGCCATCGCCGCGAGTACACCCTGCACGGAGCGCTTCATGCGCACGGACGCTACCGCCTACACGACACTGCTGCAGGACAACTCGTACACCCGATGAACCCGCCCTTCGGTTGCCGCTCGGCCGCGGGCAGACAGCCCGACGGGAGCGTCTATCCCTCTACACCCCGCAGCGGGGAACCCACCGTGAACTTCGCACCGAACGGATCGGTGACCTCCGCAGTCCGCCCGTACGGCATGTCCGTCGGATCGTCCGCGGTACCCCCGCCGGCCCGGGCAGCGGCGACGACCACGTCGGCATCGACGACCTGGAAGAGCGTGCCCCAGGAGGACGCCGAGGCGGACGGGTCACCCACGATGCCGCCGATCTCGTGCCCATCCGGTCTGCGCAGAAAGGTGAAGTCCACGCCGGGCAGGTCGTCGTTCCCGTCCAGGGTGAAGTCGAACACCGCCGCGTAGAACTCCCGCGCCGGACCGGGCGCCGGAGTCACCAAGTCGTTGCGTAACAACGTGTTCGGCTCGTTCACGAGCTCGCAGCCGACGTGTGCCCGGCCCTGCCACAGGCCGAACTGCGCACCGGACGGATCCCGCACCATCGCCATCCGACCCTGGTCGGCGATGTCCGTGGGCTCCATCAGCAGCGTGCCGCCTGCGTCCACGGACCGAGCGACCGTCGCATCGACATCGTCGGTCGCCAGATAGACGTTCCACCAGAACTCCGTCGCACTCTCGTCTGAATTCGGCATCAGCGCAGCGACCTTCTTGCCGCCGAGCAGACACATCGTGTACCTGCCGTACTCCTCGGGACCGACGTCGAACTCCCAACCGAAGACCGACCCGTAGAAGGCCATCGCCCGGTCGAGATCCGGGATGCCCAGGTCGATCCACGTGGGAGTGCCGAGAGGTTGATTCGTCGTGACCTCGCTCATCGCTGCTCCTCCGCTTGGTGGATACTTACTCGACGCTAGCCCTCGGCACCGACAACCGACCGCAGAGCCACGGAGTCGCTGTCGCGCTACGCGAACCGCCGGTGCCTCCCCGTCGGTCCGCATTTCGCCAGCTGAACGGACGTCGGCTCTCATAGGCGCGCTGCTCGGTCGGGGGCAGCACGACCGGCCTCACGGTGTCTCCACGTCGTCGGCGGTGTCGGGAATGGTCGAGGTCTCCGAGGGAAGCGACGGTTTCGGCGGTGTCAGCGTCGATGCGTAGTCGTGTTCCGTGGAATAGCGGAGGAACGCGAGGTGCGCCTCGTAGCGGTCGAGAACGTCGTTGATGACCTGTTCCTTGGTCAGCCCCATGAGGTCGTAACCTTCTGAGCCGGTCTGGGTGAACACTTCGAGTCGGTAGTAGACGTCACTGCCGGGTACGGCCGTACGACCACCGAACATCGGCACCGGTGCCTCCACTCCCGCAACTTGGTAGTGGAAGTCGCGAAACTCGCCCATATCGACGACAAGGACGTGTTCGTCGATGCGGGTTTCGTCGTTCGGGGTGCTGGTGAGTTCAGCCTCGTAACCGAGCTTGCGGAATTCGTCCGCCACATCGCGCAGCGCGGGACGCACGACCCGTTCGGCGAATTGCGCGACCGCCCTGTCGGAAGGGTACGACCGCAAACGGCCCAGTCGTTGCCGCCAGGTCTTCTCCGGCGTCTGGCCACCATGCACAGCTACGGTTCGACGACGCAACCGCTGTCCTTCACGTTCGGCCCGTTCCATTCTCAGGACCTTCGAGAACGACGCCATGACGAGGTAGGCGATGATCGTCACTGGCAGGGCGAAGATGAGGGTGGCGTACTCCATCGTCGTCACACCACCGGCGACGAGCATCGCGACGGTGAGCACGGCAGTGACCAAAGCCCAGAAGATGCGCAGCCACTTCGCGCCGTCGACCGCCGGATCGGGAATCGACGAGGAGAAGTTCGACATCACCATGGCACCGGAGTTGGCGCTGGTCAGGTAGAACAACAGCCCGGACAGGGTAGCCAGCCCGATAAGAAATGTCGCGCCCGGGAACATTTCGAGCAGCGCGTACCAGCCGTGTTCGGGACTGTCCATTGCCTCCTGCGCGAAGTCCTCGTTGCCGTCGAGCACCTGGCGCATGGCACTGTTTCCGAAGATCGACACGATGAAGAAGTCACACAGCACCGGGGCGGTGATCGCGGCGATGACGAATTCGCGCAGTGTTCGTCCGCGTGAGATTCGGGCGAGGAAGAGCCCGACGAACGGACCCCATGCGAGCCAGAACGCCCAGAAGAACAACGTCCAGCCCGCCATCCACGCCGATCCGTCCTCTTCGTACGCGAACGTCTGCAACGTTCTGCCGGGCAGGGTGAGGACGAATCGGCCGATGTTCTCCACCAAGGCGTTGAGCAGAAAAGCGGTCTGCCCGGTGACAAGGATGTAGAGCATCATCGCGGCGGCGGCCCACAGATTGAGCTCGGAGACCAGGCGAATTCCGCGGTCCACACCGGACGTACATGCCGCGACCGTCATCAGAACGGCGACCAGCACCAGCGCGATCTGCAGCGCGAGCCCTTCCCGCAGACCGAAGAGCATCGAGAATCCGACGTTGAGCAGAACGACGCCGATACCCATCGACGTCGCAACCCCGAAGACCGTCCCGACCAGCGCGAAGATGTCGATGATATCGCCGGTCACACCCCGTACGCGTTTGCCGAAAAGCGGATAGAGCGCCGCCCGGATCGACAACGGCATGCCCCAGCGATAAGCGAAGTAACCCATGGCCATGCCCAAGAGGGCATACATCGACCAGCCTGCGATGCCGTAGTGGAACATCGTCCACACCACGGCGTCCTGCGCTGCTTCCGCCGACCGCGGGTCCACCGAGGGCGGCACGATGAAATGGGTGATCGGGCCGGTCACCGAATAGAACAACATGTCGATACCCACGCCTGCCGCGAAGAGCATGGCTACCCAGGTGAACAAGTTGTATTGGGGCCGTGAGTGATCCGGCCCCAACCGGACGCTGCCTTCCTTCGACAGCGCCACCCACAGGACGAAGAGGATCACCAGTGTGATGGTGAGGACGTATACCCAGCCGACGTTCGTAGAAATCCACGTGACCGCGGTCAGCATGGTGTCGGCCGCCTGGTCCGGCATCGTCATCGCCCAAACCGAGAAAGCCAACACGATAGTGGCCGAGACGACGAAGACCCGCCAGTTGACGCGCGGTCCGCGACTTTCTGCAAGTTCGGTCGGGCCTTTGCTCAGTTCCTGACTGGAGATCGGCGGACGCGCTTCGGTCCCGGGATCCCTGCGACGATCGGGCACGCCGAACTGGGTGCGTTCGATTCGCAGCGGTTCGTTTCCGTCCCGTCGTCCATCCTCTGCATCTGCCACCGGTTCTCCTCCATTTCTGAAGACCGGACAACCGTAGCGCTGAAAGATGGCGACGAACGGTGTTCGCTATACGTACGCCTCTCATAGGGTGGCGGATTCATCGGAATGGACAGTTGAGTACTGGCGATACCAGTTGTACAGCCCGCGGAGTCAGCTGTTCGAACAGTCGCTCATGCGACAGGCCGCCGATGTCGGCCGGTCGTCGGCGCGCCCCACCCGCTGGTCGTGGACGGACCCTGCCTGTCACCGCCACCGACATCGGGTGTGGACGCGGACGGCATGTAAGGCGGCGGATCGACCCGCGAACTCGACGGTTGCAGCATCCAATCGGCCAGAAAGACACCGGCCAGGACTAGCAGCGCAACGAACGTGCCGGCGGCGAACGACTCTGTCACCAGGACCGTCGGCACCGCCGCGATGAGGATCAGGGCCAGTGCCGGGGTGGCCCGGGGCGAGGAATCGAGCAGGGCGGACTCGGCATGTTCATTCCTCGTCCGCGCATCGCCGTCTCGACGCGTGTTCGAAGATGCAGCGGACACATTCGTCGACAGTGCCACGGCCGGAGGTTCGAAATCGAGGCGGGCAGCGCCCGTTCCGCCGTGTTGTCTGCGCGCGGTCACGACAGGACGTGAACGCGGGGTGGTGATCGGGTCGAAAGCCACGGTCACGAAGGCTCCCTTCCGGGTAACGGTGAGGTGGCGTGGAGACACGCCTCGCCCGCTTCCCAAACGAAACGATACATGTATCGTAGCGCTCAGTTCTGAGAGCACTCTGAGAGTGAAGACGCAATGCTCGGCTGGGAGAAGATGGAGCCGACGCGTGACGGTTCAGCGCTGTGGATCGAGCATCGCTGCTGCCGTGGCGAGGTCGGATTCCTTTCCGGTGATCAGCGCGAACAGGGCGTACCCGACGGGGGCCGCGTTCCAGAGATGCTCGACCTGAGCCGCCAGACCGTCATGGACACATCCGCCTGCGTCGACGTAGGCGGCGAGGGTGACCCGGAGCATCCCCTCCCCCGCTGCCCCGTACTGGATCACGAAGTCCCGCGCGGGATCGTCCACGCGTGCCGTCGTCCAGTCCAGAACACCGGCGAGGACACCGTCTTCGTCGAGCAGGACATGCGCGGGATAGATCTCACCGTGTGTCATGACCGTGTGGTCGGGCCAGCAACCGTCGTCGGCGAGCCACGCCTCCCACTCGTCGGCGAGGGCGGGCGCGACGGTGAAGGCGTCGCGCACCCGAGCGATGTCGTCCCGCCAGGCTTGGCGTGCCCGGTCGGGCGTGCGCACTTCCACACCGGCAGCAGCGGCCCGTTCCACATCGATCGAGTGCAGGCGTGCCAGCAGGCGTCCCAACCGTTCGGCATAGCCGGGATCGGCGGGGTCCATGTGCCAGACGGGCTCACCGGCATCGTTCAAGGTCAATCCTGGCGAACCGGGTAGAGCACGGTAGGCGATGAGGTCGGGACTGTGGATCTCCCAGCGCGGCACCGCGATGCCGTCCTCGGCGAGAACGGGCCCGACCAGATCGAGGATGCGCAATTCGTCGGCCGTCTTCGCCGAGACGTCGGGCCGGCGCGGGATGCGCAGGACCCACCGTCGGCCGCTGTCGTCGGAGGCGAGAAGGACGCGGTAGTCGAGTCCCGCCTCGTTCACCGTGACGCCGTCGGCCGAGAGGTACAGGTCGTGCCGGGCGGCAAGCGACAGGGCGTCGGTGACGTCGAAGTGACTCATGCGGTTCACGCTCTCATCGCCGCACGCATCCGGTCCACCGAATTCCTGTGACACCGGCGCGGCTGCCCGAACCGACGACGAGGAATCATGCGATGACGTCACACCCCTCACGGGAGGTGACCCGACGCTCCAGGGGCCGTTGTGCACCGTGGAGGCCGAAGGCAGGGCCTTCGTCTCGATGGCGGTTCCGACCCAGCGATACAGAAGCGCGCGCAGCTCCCCCGGAGAACGGAGAGGATCATCAGGGTCGACGAGGAACTCGTCGGTGACGTGTTGCGCAGTCGCGGCCAACATGAGCACATGCTCATCGGGCGCAACGAGATAGGCGTGCAGCACATGATCAGGGTGATGGCCGAGAGGGTGGGGATCGACCTGAAATGACCCTCGTTGCCCGTCGCCATGCCCCCTTCCCGTTTCGGCTCGGGTGATCCGTCAGCACCGGATCCGACGAGCGCTCACCTCGTGTGACGACACGGCAACATGTCCACAGTCAGAGCGTGTCCTGCCCCGGAATAGCCAGTCACTCGTGGCAATGTCCACAGAATGCATCCGTACGACCAGGGGTTCGAACCTCCGCAAGCATGCTCCGAGTGGTGTCGGGCGCGCTCGTTCGACCTGCAGGTGCTCGACGAGGGCGTCACCGTCGACCTGGAATGGTGGAACAGCCATCTCGAACGTGCCGGGCACGAGATCCGCCTCCGGGGACGGAATCTCGACGGACGGATCATCGACGACGGTGACGCGATCGTCCAACGCAACGACCTCCGATTGGACAGTGAACTGATCGAAGCCGACCACGCCGGCCTGGGGCTGTTGTTCCTGTGCGCGGCCTGGCGCAGTGCGCATCCGCGACGACGCGGCGCCCGACGTTTTCCGGACGTCCGCGACGCACACGCCCCGAAGGACCGGGACCGGTTCACCAAGATCAAGGGAGTCCTCGACTACTGCGCGAAGACCAAGTCTCTGCCCGACACCGCGCGGCAGACCTGGTCCGGATGGCCGGACACTCCCGGCGTCGGCGTACCGCTGCTGGCGACCTATCTGTGGGCGGTCGAGGTGCGGACCGAGGCGGGCCCGGCGCAGCTTCTCGATCAGCACGCGGTGTCGACGCTCATCCACGAAGGGTGGCTCGAGGATCCGTCGGTCGCCGACTTCACGCTGCGGCGCTATCACCGGTACGTCGAACTTCTCAACATGTGGGCGTCGTTGATCACCACGCGTCCGGAGATGGTCGAGATGTGGCTCGTCGACCGTTGGCACGCCCGTATCTGTGAAGCCCGGGACGGGTCGCACGCGACTCCGCGATTGTTCTGATCCTCCCGGGCGTCGCGGTGAGGCCGCCCGAATCGTCCCGTCGAGGCTGATGCACACTCTCACGAATGGCGTCACCGCAGCTTTCGACAAGCAGCCCTGCGACCACCGACTCCCCGCCGATTCCGCAACCTCGATGGAGACTGCCGCTGGTGGGTGATCTGCTCAGCATCGACGTGGCCAAACCGGTTCAGCGTGAGATGCAGATGGCTCAGGAACTCGGTGGGATCTTCGAACGCAAGATCCTCCAGCACCGGCTGATCGTGGTCTCCGGCGCCGACCTGGTGCGGGAGGTCAACGACGAGGAGAAGTGGGTCTTCCTGGTCGTACAGGAGGGCAGGCGTCATGATGGAGAAGTGACGCCCGCGTCGCCCGGAGACTTCGTCCTCCTCGCCCGGATCCATTCGTGTGGTCCGGAAGCGCTGTGCGCCAACTCCGTTCACGCACGAGGAGCAGCACCATGACATCGATCGAACCCGCTGGCGGCGGGCACGGCGGCGGGACGATGGCCCGACCGAATTCGTCCGGACTGGCGGACGTCATCGACACCATCCTGGACAAAGGCCTGGTCATCGACGCGTTCGTGCGCGTCTCTCTCGTCGGCATCGAGATCGTGACCATCGACGCCCGCATCGTGGTCGCAAGCGTCGATACCTACCTGCGGTTCGCTCAGGCCGTCGACAGACTCGAGATCTCGCAGACCCAGCCGAAAGGTGTGCCCGAGATCGTCGGCGACGTCAGCGGCAAGGCCGTGGAGAGCGCCGCAAAGCACAAGACCCACAGCGCTCTGGACTCCGCGGCCGAGAAGGTGCTCGGGTTCCTCGACGACGTGGCCGAGAAGCGGCAGGAGGCTCCGCGGCGCAAGAGAAAGCAGCGATGAATATCCGAACTGGGAAGGTGTTGTGGCGGACTTCGAACAGGACCGGCACTGATGATCCGGCAGTGGCGTATGCGGGGTTCCCGCGCCGCGGAGATGCTCCGGATCCTCAACGCCGATCCGGTCGAGGCCGAATCCGAGTTCCCCGCCGCCTTCGACCGGATCCCCGGATCGAGCCGTGCGTCCGTGATCGCGCACCCGTTCCTGGAGTCGGTCGCGCTCGGCGCTTTTCTCGACATGATCGACCCGGTCGGCGGACCACGACCCGAGGCGATGGCGCTCGAACGGACACGGGACGTCCTCGCCGCGGTGCCCGATCCGCTCACCTTCGTCGAGGCGGCGTCGGGCCGCTCCGACCCGGCGACCCTTCCGGTCATGCACTGAAGGACCACGCGTCGTCGCTCTATGCTCGGACGATGTTCCTTCTCTTCGGCTTCGGCACCAAGCGACAGAACCTCGGTCCAGGGCAGAACCGGACGTGTCCGCGCTGCCACAACACCACGCAGTGGCTCCGGATCCGGGAGTCGAAGCAGTTCACGCTGTTCTTCGTGCCGGTCGCGCGGTGGGGTCGCCGACAGTTGGAGCAGTGCGGGATCTGCGGTACCGCCGTGGAGATCTGAGTTCGGTCAGTCGGGATCGGCGAAGGCGGGAGCACGCTCGGCTCTCCCCGCCGTGACCGCCTCGATCTGATTGGGCGAGCCCATCAACTCGACCTGCAGCGTGCTCTCGAGCATCAGCGCGGACTCCGCATCCGAGCCCATCCACGTCTCCTCGTACAGACGCTTGGCCGCCTGCACGGCGTGTGGCGACTTGCCGGCGATCTCGTGGGCCAGCTCCTGCGCCGCGGCGAGCGGATCGTCCGAGACGTGGGTGACAAGTCCGAGCGCGTCGGCCTCGGTGCCGGTGAGGATGCGCCCGGTGAAGGTGAGTTCCTTCGCTACGTCGAGGCCGACGAGTCGCGGCAGGCTCTGGGTGATCCCCATGTCGGGGACGAGGCCCCACTTGACCTCCATGATCGACAGCCGCGCGTCGGGCGTCGCGAAGCGGATGTCGGCGCCGAGGGCGATCTGCAGGCCGCCGCCGAAGCAGTTGCCCGTGATCGCGGCGATCACCGGGGCCGGGACGCGGGACCAGCCGTAAGCCACGCGTTGGGCGTGGTTGGCGATGTGGCCGTCCGCGCGGGCGAGCAGATCCCGCGGGCCACTGCCGTCGTGGTTGCCGAGACCTGTGATGTCGAGACCGGAGCAGAAGCTCTTACCGGCGCCGTGGAGCACGACGGCGCGGACCGTGCGGTCGGTCGCGAGCTGCTCGGTGGCGTGGACGATCGCATCGAACATCGCCGGGTCGAGCGCGTTGTGCTTCTCGGCGCGGGTCAAGGTCACGGTTGCGACACCGAACTCGTCGATCTCGATCCGCACTCTCTGCTCGCTCATCCGCCGAACCTCCTCGAGAACTGGTGGGGATCGGGACGTCCGGAGAATCCTGCCCGCGATCGCGAAGCCGACTGTACAGCAGGGATTTCGCTGTCGACGGCGAACATGCGAGCGGCCGCGGCCAACGTCCTCGGAGGCCGTTCGAAGACACGCCGTCATCTGCTTCCCGCCCGCCTCCGGCGTGCGGACCGTGACCGAACCGTTATAGTCGGCGTCATGACTACAGTTCTCGGTGTCTCGGTCGGTGCCAGCGCGGTGCGCTTTGCGCGACGTGACACCGGGAGCGTCGACAGCCCGATCTTCCGCTCCCACTCGATGCCCGCCCTGCTCGACCGGCCGGCCGAACTGGCCGCGGAGTCCATCGAGACGATGCTCGCCGAGACCGACGAGATCGAGCAGGTGCGCGCCGTCGGCGTCGCGTACCAGAACGAGACGCAGGCCGATTTCGTCCAGGGCGCGATGAGCCGACTGGACATCGACAACTTCCGGCTCGTCCCGGAAGTGACCGCAGCGCTCGAAATGCTGGAAACCACAGGAGATCTCGGCGACCACGAGACACTCGTGTTCTACGACCTCGGCAGCTCGGGCCTCACCGTCACGGTCGTCGACCGGGGCACCCGCATTGCATTGAGCACGGCGCGCTCGGACCGGATCAGCGGCGACCTCGTCGACCGCCTGATCTACGACCACCACGTCGAACTGCAGCGTTTCACCGAGCCGGCCGACATGGCGGCACAGCGGGCCCTCACCGCCCGGTGCCGCGACGCGAAGGAGCAGCTGTCCTCGAAGGACGCGGTGTGCATGCCCGGCGAGGGTGGTCTGCTGCTGCTCTCGCAGGACAGCTTCGATTCGCTCATCGACGGACCCGTGAAGGCCTCGGCCCGCCTCACCCTCGACGTCATCCGCCGCTCGGGACGCACTCCCGACGCCGCGGTGCTCATCGGGGGCGGAGCGAACATTCCACTGGTCACCGCCGTGATGGAGTCGTGGCTCGACATTCCGGTGATCGTGCCCTCGCAGCCCGAACTCGTGGCGGCGGAAGGCGCGGCGCTCCTCGCCCGCCCGGACACCGCGAAGGTCGTCGAGACGGCGGAGTTCGCCGCGCCGACGGAGTTCACCGAGACCGCACAGTTCGCCCCGCAGCTGGTCGCGCCGGACGCGCCGACCGAGAGCTTCGCTGCCGCCGACATCCGGCAGGAGACCTAGACGCCCGCGCAACCACGGAACCGTCGACGCCTCCTGCTCGCCGGTGGTGCCGTCGTCGTCGCAGCGGCGATCGGCCTCGGTGTCGACCTGCTGCAAAATTCCGGTCGCGATCCGCAGCCCACCGCCACCCAACAGGAGATGCAGGAGCCACCGGCGCAACCGGCAGCGGAGCCCCGGCCCACGACCACCACGGACGCATCGACCGCGCCTGAAACCGTCCCGGCGGTGTCGGACGAGCAGTCGACGGCCACCGATCGCAGCGAGACCCGCACCACCTACCGGCCGCAGACGACGGCGGAGACCTCCACACAGGTCCCCACCACCACCGGCGCGCAGGACGACGCGGCGGCCGACACCTCGGTGCCGTCACTCGAACCGGAGCCGGCCCCGCTGGTCCCCGGACTCCCCCAGTTCGAGCTGCCGACGCTGCCGCCGCCTCCGCAGATCCAGCTCCCGCAGCTGCCCCGCATTCCCGGTTTCTGATCGGTCAGCCGAAGACCGCCGGGGTGTGGCGCGCCGTCGCAGGTTCCGGATGAGGCAGCAGTCGCTGCCACCACCGGGCCACCCGCGGGCTCGGAATCAGGCGCGCGACACGGAACCGGTTCGTCTCGGGTCCGGTGCGAACCGGCGGCTCGGGCGGCAGGATCTGCTCTCTCGGCGCCGAGCGCACGTGTTCGTCGTGGCACCAATCGACCACCACGGACCGCGCTCCGCTGCGGATGATCAGCGACCGCACGGGCCCGTCCACGAAGACCTCCCGATCGACGTGATGAGGGCCTGGATGCCCGGGCTCCGGGGCGGAGGCGACGCCCAACAGGATCTCGGGTTCGGTGGACGGCCGGCTCGCCTCGACCAGCAGACGCTCCTCGTCGACCTCGCGGACCGTGACGTCGCTGTGTCCCGAGACGTCGCCCACCAGCAACGCCACGTAGTCGGTCTCGCTCTCCGAATCGCGAATGGCCAGCAATCGGGCCTTCCGGGAGCCGCAGCGCAGGGACTCGTCGAGCTCCGGCGTCACCGCGCGCGCATCCGCTGCAGCGCTCAGGTCGATCCGTCTCGACGTCCAGCTGAAGAACGGCTCCGACGATGTCGTGGTCATCACCAGCTCCTTCGGCCGTTTTCCGTTCGCGTGCTCCGACGACTCCATCGTGGTCGCCGAGAGTGGGGACGTCGCGCGTAGTGGAGTACTCGATCTGCGGTCGCCCGCGGGAGGCGAAATCTCCAACCCGGAGATATCCGCACTTCGCGGATCTACGATCGTGTGCATGGATCAGCGCTGGCCACTGATTCAGCGGCGGGGGGAACTGGAAATCATTGTCGCGGCCCTGACGGACCACGACCGAGGCGGTGTGGTCCTCACCGGAGATCCCGGAGTCGGCAAGACCACCCTGGCCCGCATGGCCACCGACTCGCTGTCCGCCCCGGTGCGCTGGATCGCGGGAACGGAATCCGCTCGGAGCATCCCTCTGGGTGCCTTCGCGCACCTCATCGAAGCTCCTCCTGCCAGCGACCCCGTCGCCTTCCTTGCCGCCGCACGGCAGGCGCTGCTGAACGAACACGGATCCGATCGCGCACGCCTCGTCCTCGGTGTCGACGACGCCCACCTGCTCGATCCTCTGTCGGCCACCTTCCTCCATCAGCTCGCCCTCGATCGTGCGGTCCACACGGTCGCCACGGTCCGCAACGGCGAAGTCGTGCCCGACGCCGTCACCTCCCTGTGGAAGGACGGCCATCTCATCCGCCTGGAGCTGTCACCGTTCACCCGGCAGCAGTGCATCGATCTCATCGAGACCGTGCTCGGTGGACCCCTGGAGGAGTTGAGCGCCGACCTGATCTGGAAGGCCTCGGGTGGGAACGCCCTGTTCGTCCACCACCTCGTGGTCGGCACTCGCGAGGCCGGCACGCTCCGCCGGGTGGGGAACGTGTGGCAGCTTCGAGGCGGCACCGCCGTCACCTCCGAACTCGCGTCGCTCCTCGAACATCGCATCGACCACCTCACGCCCGAGGTGCTGCAGGCCCTGCAGTTGCTGGCGTTCTGCGAACCGCTCGATCTCGAGATCCTCTGTGGCCTCGCCGGCGACGACGCAGTCGAGGAAGCCGAACGACGAGGACTGATCGACGTCGTCGACGACAACCGCAACTACCGCGTCCGCTACACCCATCCCCTCTTCGGTGAGGTCGTGCGCCGCCGCGTGGGGCGGGTCGCGGGTCGCAGGATCCGCGGGCAGCTCGTCGAAGCACTGAACTCGCGCGTGCAACGAGGCCCGACCGACCGGATCCGTCTGGCCGAACTCTCCCTGGACAGCAGCCGGTCCGTCGACCCGGAGTTGCTCGAGACCGCGGCCCACGACGCGATCGCCCTGGGCGATGCCCCGCTGGCCGAGCGTCTTGCACGCGCGGCATTCGATGCCACGGGGACGTTCTCGGCCGCGGATCTCCTCGCCCGAGCATTGGTGTGGCTGGACGGGATCAGCGAGGCCGAGTCCGTGCTCGCTTCGTTCGATCCCCGCACCCTCGACGAGAGCGAACTTGTGCGATGGGGCACGACCCGCATTTCCAATCTGTTCTGGGCGATGGGAAACGCCGCCGAGGCCCAGCAGGTGCTCGCGACCCTCCGCGAACTCGTCACGCGCCCGCACCTGAGGCAGGTGGTCGATGCGATCGACTGCGGGTGCACGGTGTACGAAGGGCGCCCCCGCGACGCGCTCGCTCTCGCCCATCGCGTCCTCGCCACCGAAACCGCGCTCCCCTGGGCCGTCGAGTGGGCGTTCTTCGGCGGCGGACTCGCCCTCGCCGTGATGGGACGCGGTCACGAGGTCCCCGCGATGGCGGCGCGCTGCTCGGCGATCGCCCATCAGGTCGACGGCCTGCTGCGTTATCCGGCCGGACTGGGCGAGGTCCTCGCACTGCTCCTCACCGGAAACCTCGACGAGGCCGAGCGTCGGGCCGAAACCTACCGGGAGAGCGCGATGCGCGGTCCCGCCGACGCCCACGGGACCGTCACGTCGACGGGGCAGTATCTCGCGTGGGGCCTGGCGAACATCCTGCTCGGCGTCGTCGACACCGCGCGCGGGCGGTTCGTCCACGCTGCGCACCGCCTCGAACAGGCGGTCGCCGCGCTCCAGGTGGACGACCGGGCTGCCACCGTCTCCTGGAACGTGCCGGCGTACATCGCCCTCACACAGGGCTACGCCGTCCTCGGGCGTGTCAACGACGCGGATGCCGCTCTGGCTCAGGCGACCTCGCGCAGCGGGCGGCACGTCGCCGTCTTCGAGCCGCAACTCCGGATCGCAGAGGCCTGGCTCGCCGCGGCGCGCGGCGAGACCACGAACGCAATCACTTCGGCCCGTGAGGCGGCGGAGATCGCGGCGCGACACGATCAGTTCGCCGTCGAGGCGATCGCCCTGCACGCCGCCACCCGGTTCGGGGATCGCACCACCGCGGAACGACTTTCGGTGCTGGCCGAGCAGTGCGACGGACGTCTCGTCGCCGCCATGGCCGCCCACGCGACCGCTTCCGCGGAGGCGGAAGGCCGAGCGCTGACCGTGGCCGCGGAGACCTTCGAGGCGCTCGGGGCCCTCGCCGACGCAGCCGATGCCCACGCCCTGGCCGCCATCGCCTACCGCGACCACGGCGACACCCGACGGTCCGTCGAAGCCGCCGCCGCGGCCGCGGCCCTGGCTACGCGATGCGATCACGCCACGTCGCCGGCGCTGGACGAAGCGGCCCGCCCGCTTCCCCTGACCAGCCGGGAACGAGAGATCGCCGCCATGGTCACCGCCGGGCTGACCAACCGGCAGATCGCCGACCGGCTCGTGGTATCGGTCCGCACCGTCGAGGGGCACATCTACCGGGCGTGCACCAAACTCGACGTCTCCGACCGCACGGAGCTCGCCGAGTTGATGCGCGACACGGGTCGGCGCTAACGCGACCGCCGGTTCATCCCATCGACTTCGACCCATCGAGGGACTCGCGGATGATGTCGGCGTGGCCGGCGTGCTGCGTCGTCTCGGCGACGATGTGCAGCAGGGCGCGACGCACCGACCAGGCGTCCTCGGTATTCCACGGGGCCTTGGGAAGTTCGTGCACGACGTCCAGCGACGGCAGCGTGCGCACCAGCTCGTCGGTTCGGGCCGCCACCTCGTCGTAGGCGCGCAGCGCACCTTCGAGGGTCTCACCGGGCTGCAGCTGGAAGTCCTTGTCGCGTTCGGCGAAATCCTCTTCGGTCCACTCGGTGAAATCCTTCTCCATGTAGTCGGCTCCGACCACGAGGAAATCCGCCCATCCCCGCTCGACCGCGGTGACGTGCTTGATGAGTCCGCCGATTGTCAAGGCGCTCAACGTCATTCGTTGCGACGCCTGTTCAGTGGTGAGATCGCGAGCCGTGAACCGCAGGAAGTGCCGCGCGTGGGCGAGGCTCGACAGCAGATCGCGGCGTTCCTGGTCGAGGGTCGGGGTGGCGTTCCGGGTGGTGGTGGTCTCGGTCATCGGGTGCTCCTCGTCGTCGTGGTCCGGCAAGAACTACGCTACGAGCCATTGGTGCCAGTTTCTGTCACTTATAGGTCTGCAGGTGCGGAAGAATGAGGTCATGTCCGACACGAGCTCCCGCACCCTGCGGCTTCTCTCGCTGTTGCAGACCCACCGCTACTGGCTCGGCGCCGAACTCGCCGACCGGATGGGAGTCTCGCTGCGAACCCTGCGCCGCGACATCGAACGTCTCCGCGATCTCGGTTATCCGGTGCGGTCCGATCGTGGGGTCGGCGGCGGGTACCAGCTCGCGCCGGGCGCGTCGTTGCCACCGCTGGCCCTCGACGACGACGAAGCGGTCGCACTCGCGGTGGGACTTCTCACCGCGGCGCAGACCTCCATCACCGGGATCGCCGAGATCTCGGTGCGGGCGCTGGCCAAGGTCATCCAGGTGATGCCGCCGCGGCTGCGACGCCAGGTGGAGGCGCTCGATGCGGCGACGGTTTCCGCCGACATCCCCTGGGCGACCCGCGCGACCGATTCGCAGCAACTCGTCACCGTCGCGCGCGCCTGCCGCGACGACGAACGCATCGTCTTCGAGTACACCGCGGCCGATGGCACCGCGACGAGCCGGCGCGTCGAACCCCGGCAACTCGTCTCCCTCGGACGACGCTGGTATCTCGTCGGCTACGACCTCGACCGCGGCGACTGGCGCAGCTTCCGGCTCGACCGCATGGCCGAGACCGCCGCCACCGGGATGCGATTCCGGCAACGCGAGCTGCCCGGGGGTGACGCCGCGACCTTCGTCGAACGCGGCATCCGGAGCCGTTCCCAGGTGAAGGTCAGCGCGGAACTGGAGGCGTCGGCGCACGAGGTGCGGCGTCGGATCGGTCAGTGGACCGAGGTGATCGCGATCGACTCCGAGCGCTGCCGGATCGAGGTGGACGCCGACAGCATGGACTGGGCGGTCTTCGCCGTGGGCATGTCCGGTGGGCGGCTGCTCGGCGCGTCGCCACCGGAGTTCGTCGAGTACCTGGAGAACTGGTCGAATCGGCTGGTCACCGCCGTCGAACACTCGGAATGACCACCATCCGGCGCTATGACCCATCCCACAATCGGCCGGGCATCGGAATGCCGTCGGGGGTGGGGGTGGTTGCGCCACCCATGGATCTGTTCACACCTGTAGCCCTCGGAGACCTCGAACTCGCGAACCGCATCGTCATGGCCCCGCTGACCCGCCTGCGTGGTGGTTCCGCCGGTGTACCCGGAGATCTGATCGTCGAGCACTACCGTCAGCGGGCGAGTGTCGGCCTGATCATCGCCGAGGGAACCTATGTGAACTTCGAATCGCAGGCCTTCGTCGGTCAGCCCGGCATCGTCACCGACGAGCAGGTCGCCGGCTGGCGTCGCGTCGCGGATGCCGTGCACGAGCGCGACGGACGCATCGTGGTGCAGTTGATGCACGGCGGCCGCGTCACGCATCCCGACGTCAACGGCGGCCGACGCGTCGTCGGGCCGAGCGCCATCGCGATCGACGGCCAGGTGCACACCGAGCAGGGCAAGCAGCCCTACCCCGTGCCCCACGCACTGACCACCGACGAGATTCCGTCCGTCATCGACGACTTCGTCGCCTCGGCCCGCCGTGCGATCGACGCCGGACTCGACGGTGTCGAGGTCCACAGCGCCAACGGATATCTGTTGCACGAATTCCTCTCCCCCGCATCGAACGTGCGGGACGACGAGTACGGCGGTTCGGTGGAGAACCGGATCCGTCTCGTCGTCGAGGTCGTGAAGGCCGTGTCGGAAGCGGTCGGCGCCGGGCGCGTCGGACTGCGGATCTCCCCCGAACACAACATCCAGGACGCCGTCGAGACCGATCGCGACGATGTGCGTGCCGCCTACGGTGCTCTGGTCGAGGCCCTGCAGCCCCTCGGTCTGGCCTATCTGTCCGTCCTCCACAAGGAGCCGACCGGCGATCTCGTGCAGGAACTCCGGAAGCGTTTCGGCGGCAAGGTGATCGCCAACAGTGGCTTCGGTTCGCCGACCACGCGCGACGAGGCCGTGCAGCTGATCGAGGATTCGCACGCCGACGCCGTGGCCGTCGGCCGCGCACTGATCGCCAATCCCGACCTGGCCGAGCGCTGGCGGGACGGGCAGCCGGAGAACGCACCGCGTCCGGAGCTGTTCTACGCGTCCGGAGCCGAGGGGTACACCGACTACCCGTTCCTGCAGACCGTCTGAGCGTAAGCCCTACGAGGAGTTCGGATCCTTGCGCGCCGAACCGTTTCTCGCCGCTGCTGTAGTGCAGGCGGGGCCCGGTTCGGCGCGCGAGGTCATTTCGGTCATCCGAGACAGGTCGGGCATCATCCGTTCGAGCACCGGCCGCCATCGCGCCGCATCATCCGGGAAACACGTGCTCAGCAGCTCGACCATCGCCGACGGAGCGATCGAGGCGCCGGGCGACGCCCCGAGCAACCCGGCGATGCTGCCGTCCGCGCTCGCCACGACCTCCGTGCCGAAGGCCAGAACCCCGATCCTACGACGATCGGGCTTGACGAGCTGGGCCCGCTGACCCGCGTCGATCAACTCCCAGTCGGACTCCCGTGCCTCGGGACAGAATCGCTGCAACTGCCGGAACTTCCGCGTCGGGGACGCGAGCAGTTGGCCGACAAGATAGCGCACCAGCGACAGATTCTGCAGGCCCACCGCCACCAACGGGGCGATGTTGTGCAGGCGCAGCGTGGTGAACAGATCGGTGAGCCGGCCGTGTTCGAGCAACCTGGTGCTGAACGTGGCGTACGGGGCGTACGGGCCGAACATCAGCCACTCGCATCCGTCGACGATCCGCTTGTCGAGATGCGGCACCGACATCGGTGGTGCGCCCACGTCGGCCTGGCTGTAGACCTTCGCCGCATGCTGGGACACCACGTCGGGATCGCCGGTGCGCAGGAACTGCGCGCCGATGGGAAAGACCGCGAAACCTCGCACCTCCGGGATCCGGGCCTTCTGCAACAGTTTCAGGGCGTACCCGCCTGCGCCGACGAACACGAACCGGGACCTGACCGAGAACCGTCCCGTCCTGGTACGTCCGGAGACCGTCCACCGCCCGTCGGCGGCGCGGCGCAGTCGCGTGACCTCGTGCCCTGTACGAATCTCGGCGCCACGATCGCGTGCGTCCACCAGCAATCGGTGTGTCAGGGCACCGAAGTCGACGTCGGTGCCTGCCTCGTAGCGCGTGGCCGCGATCGGCTCGGACCCCGAGCGACCGGTCATCACCAGCGGTGCCCATCGGGCGATCGTGTCGGGGTCCTCGCTGTACTCCATGGCGGAGAACAGTGGAGAGCGTTGCAGCGTGGCGTGCCGCCGACGTAGATAGTTCACATCACGCTCACCGAAGACGACGTTCATGTGCGATGTCGCGTTCACGAATGTCGTCTCATCCGGCTCGTCGAGGGACTCCCAGAACTGCCGTGAGATCCGGAACTGTCGTCCGATCTCCTCGGCCCGGGTCGAATCCGTGGGATCGGGCATGTAGTTCAGTTCGCACAGGCCCGCGTGGCCGGTGCCGGCGTTGTTCCATGGGGCGCTGCTCTCGGCCGCGACCTCGTCGAGTCGTTCCAGGACGAGGACCGACCGATCGGGTTCGAGCCGTGTCAGCAGTGCACCCAGTGTCGCCGACATGATGCCGCCGCCGATCAGGACGGCGTCGTACTCGTGGTCGTCGTGCTGTGGCCCGTCGGCAGAGTGCTTCCGATTCACCATCATTCTCCTGCTTTCGCCGTTGTCGATCTTCAGCGTGCCCCTTCCCCACTCATCCGTCCAATGAGATATCGCAGGTATTACCATGCAGATGTGGATTGGTACGTGACGCCCGAGACCGCAACGATTGCCCCGCTGCTCGTCGCCTTCGACGCCGCGGCGCGCGAAGGTCACATCACACGCGCCGCGGATCTGCTCGACGTTCCCCAGTCCTCGGTCAGTCGCCGAATCCGGGCACTCGAGAAGGCAGTGGGTGTGGCGTTGTTCCAGCAGTCCGGGCGAGGGGTCGTATTGACGACGGCCGGACGGGAGTTGCACGAACGCACCCGGCATCTGATCCGGGAACTCGACGTTGCGATCACCACGCTGCGTGAGCACGCCGATCCCGACCACGGCGTCGTCCGTTTCGGATTCCCGCTCACCCTCGGGCCGGTGAGCATCCCGTCGCTACTGGCCGAGTTCCACCGTCTCGCCCCCGGCGTCCGGTTGCACCTGGTCCAGGCGCACGGCGAAGCGCTCGCCGACATGGTTCGGGACGGCCGGCTCGATCTCGCCGTCATCATTCCTCCGCCGGAGGATCTACCGGTCACCGTGCTGGCCCAGCAGCGACTGTTGCTCCACCTCCCGAGCAGCCATCGACTCGCCGGCCGTGCCTGCCTCGACCTGCGCGAGCTCGCGGACGACCACTTCATCGCGAGCCCGCCCGACTACCACATCCGCAGAGAGCTCGAAACTGTGTGCGGCGAAGCAGGATTCGAACCGTACATCGCGTTCGAGATCAGTGAGTTCGAAACGATCCGGGCACTGGTCGCCCAGGGCCTCGGGGTTGCACTGCTACCTCGCTCCGAAACGCCTGTCCCCGGAATCGCCACCGTGCCGGTCGCCGGAATCGCGAATCGCACCATCGGACTGACGACCGGTACGCGGACGCCGTCCCCGGCGGTCGCGCGACTGCACGCTCACATCGCCGGGCACGCCGCCAGATTCGACGATCGCCGGTTCGATTCATAGGCATCCCTCTCGAGCGCCGGAGACGGTGCACAGCTTCGCGAGCCGTGCGCCATCTCCTGCGTCGCCGGTGCCGACGAGGCGCAAGCTCCGGGTTCGATTGGTGGCCGGCGGGGTATGCCACACAGATGCGATCGTCTGCAACGAGTGTTACCCGACGCCGCTGTCGGCAGTTCTCGGAGACGAGGACGTCGTGCGGACTGCGGCATCCAGACCGGCAGGTGGAGCCTATTTATTCGAGCAGATCAACACCACATTCGGCGATTCGGTAAACGCATCGACCTTCGAGCCCGTCGTCGCTTTTCCCTGACCTACCTACCGTCGAGGAGTTCTCCATGACAGCAACAGATCTCGGTTCCACCGCCACGTTCGCCGGGAAACCGGTCGCCTCCCAGTTCATCGATGGGCAGTGGCGCGAGGGACGCTCCGACCGCGTCCTGACCGACACCAATCCGTTCGACGACAGCGTGGTCGCCACGATCCGCCTCGCCTCCGCCGAGGACGTCGACGCCGCCTACACCTCCGCCCGGGCAGCACAGGCCGAGTGGGCCGCGACCGGTCCCGCCGACCGCGCCGCGGTCCTGCGTCGCGCCGCGCAGATCCTCGAACAACGCCGAGCCGAGATCATCGACTGGCTGGTCGCCGAGTCCGGCTCGACGCGGATCAAGGCCGATACCGAGGTCTCCCTGGCCATCGGCATCACTCAGGAGGCGGCGTCGTTCCCGTCCCGGGTCCACGGATCGATCTTCGATTCGAACACCTCGAACCGTGAGATGCGGGTGTACCGCAAGCCGATCGGAGTGGTCGGGGTGATCAGCCCGTGGAATTTCCCGCTGCACCTGTCGCAGCGATCGGTGGCACCGGCGTTGGCGTTGGGCAATGCCGTGGTGATCAAGCCGGCCTCGGACACTCCGGTGACCGGCGGCCTGTTGATCGCACGGATCTTCGAGGAAGCAGGCCTACCGGCGGGAGTGTTGTCGGTCGTGATCGGCTCCGGTTCGGAGATCGGCGACGCTTTCGTCGAGCATCCCGTCCCGCGGTTGATCTCCTTCACCGGCTCGACACCGGTCGGCAAGCAGGTCGGTGCGGTCGCCACCGGCGGTGAGCACCTCAAGAAGGTCGCACTCGAATTGGGCGGCAACGCGCCGCTGGTGGTCCTCGACGACGCCGATCTCGACGCGGCCGTCGAGGCAGCGGTGACAGGGTCGTTCCTGCATTCCGGACAGATCTGCATGGCCGTGAACCGCATCATCGTGCAGGCGCCCGTGTACGACGATTTCGTCGAACGGTTCACCCGAGCCGCGCAGGCCGTGCCCTACGGCGATCCCTCCGCAGACGGCACTTTGGTCGGGCCCGTCGTCAACGATTCGCAGTTGAAGGGCCTCGAGGAGAAGATCGAGCAGGCCCGGCACGCCGGAGCACGCGTTGCGCTCGGTGGGGAGATCAACGGCCGGGTCGTGCCTCCGCACGTGTTCGTCGACGTCACGCCCGACATGGAGATCGCCCGCGAGGAGATCTTCGGCCCGATGGTCGCGGTCCTGCGCGCCGATGACGAAGCACACGCCCTCGAACTGGCCAACGACCACGAATTCGGTTTGTCCAGCGCGGTCTTCACGCAGAACATCGACCGCGGACTGCAATTCGCGCATCGGGTCGAGGCAGGCATGACGTTCATCAACGAGATGACCGTTCAGGACGAGGCGCACGTGGCATTCGGTGGCGAACGCAACTCCGGTCTCGGACGATTCAACGGCGAGTGGGCGATCGAGGAGTTCACCACCGATCACACCATCGGCGTGACACGGCTGGTGTAGGCACGCCGCAGCGCTCTCCGGCTCCGATACAGCATTCTGCCGTCTGCACCCTGCCCAGCCTCGCGGTGCAGACGGCAAGCTGTCACAGAGGCCTCCTCGGTTGACGGTGAGAACGCCGACCCAGCGTGCGTTGCGTTCGCCGTCTCCGCTTTGTAGGCTCCGTGCATGGCAGGATTGTCGACAATCCTACAAACCGGGAGGCGGTCGATGATGTTCCTTGAACCGGCGCGCCCATATTCTCTGCGGTCCCCGTTCCTGACGCGGCGCACGCGATGAACGACGACCAGCTCACCATAGGACAGGACGGCGGAGCTTCCTCGACCGACGAGAACGTCCGAGTTCGACTCCTCACCAACAGACTCCACGCACTGGGCGTCCCGATCGACACCGCCATGCGTCGACTGGACGAGTACTCCTACGACGCCTCCAACTACCGGGTGCGGCCGTCGGCCGTGGTCTTTCCTCGGTCGGTGGACGACGTCGTGGCGGTGGTGACCGCCTGCGGCGACACCGGGATTCCGCTGGTCAGCCGAGGGGGCGGGACGTCGATGGCGGGTAATGCCGTCGGCCCCGGTGTCGTCCTCGACTTCTCCCGGCACATGAACCGCATCCTCGGTATCGACGAGACCGCCGGTGTCGCCGACGTCGAACCGGGCGTCGTACTCGCGACCCTCACGCGGGCGGCCGAAGGCGCGTCCTCGGGCCGGATGACCTTCGCCCCCGATCCCTCGTCGAAGAACCGGGCAACGGTCGGTGGCGCGCTGGGCAACGACGCCTGCGGCAACCACTCGGTGCGCTACGGCCGCATGTCCGATCACGTCCACGAGATCGACCTCGTCACCGCCGACGGGTTCCGGCTCACCGCGGCGCAGCGAGGCCTGCGTGCCACCGATCCCGACGACGCGGCCGCTGCGGCGCGTGCGGAACAGCTCGACGCCGAGCTCACCGCGCTCGCGGGCGAGCACCTGTTCGAGTTCCGCACCGAACTCGGGAGGATCCAACGGCAGGTTTCGGGGTATCGCCTGGACAATCTGTTGCCGGAGAAGCGGTTCGACGTCGCCCGTGCGCTCGTCGGATCCGAGGGAACGTGCGCGGTGATCGTCGGGGCCCGCGTCGAGCTGGTTCCCCGCCCGTCCAGCGCGTTGCTGGTCTGCCTCGGCTACGACGACGTCGTCGACGCGGCCCGCGACATCGGAACCATCCTGGAATTTTCTCCTGCGGCGGTCGAGGGTGTCGATGCGGCGATCGTCGAGACCATGAGGTTCCGTCGAGGCGAGAACTCCGTCCTCGGACTTCCCGCGGGAAACGCGTGGCTCTACGTCGACCTGGACGGTGACGACCCGGACTCCGTGGCCGCGGCCGCCGACGCACTGCTCGACAAACTTCGCCGCAACGGCCGTCTCGTCGACGGCCGCATCGCGGCCGACACCACCGAGCGCGCTTCCCTGTGGCGGGTGCGTGAGGACGGCGCCGGACTCTCGTCCCGCCTGGCATCCGGCGGCGAATCCTGGCCGGGCTGGGAGGATTCCGCTGTCGCGCCGGAGAACCTCGCCGATTACCTCCAGGACTTCCGCGCATTGCTCGACCGGCACGGTCTGCAGGGCGTGATGTACGGGCACTTCGGCGCCGGCTGCATGCACATCCGCATCACCTACGACCTGCGCACCGAGGAGGGCCGGCAGGTCTTCCGCGAGTTCACGCACGAGGCCGCGCGTCTGGTGGTCCGTCACGGCGGATCGCTCTCCGGAGAACACGGCGACGGCCGTGCCCGCTCGGAACTGCTGCCGGTGATGTACTCCGCGCGGATGATGAGCGCATTCCGTGCCTTCCGCACGATCTGGGACCCGCAAGGCATCCTGAACCCGGGATCGCTGACCGACCCGGCACGGATCGATGACGATCTGGCGTTGGCGGGCGTTCCCGAACGCACCTGGCGTACCCACTACGACCTGCACCCGATCGAGGCGGTCCGTCCCGACGGCGCGCGGCCGCAACACACCCCCGACCCGTGGGTGCACGCCGTCCAGGGCTGCATCGGCGTCGGACGATGCCGGGCCGACTCCGGCGGCGTGATGTGCCCGAGCTACCGCGCGAGCCGCGACGAGAAGGACTCCACTCGCGGCCGGGCCCGGGTCCTGCAGGAGATGGTGCGCGGCGCCCGCACAATCGAACAAGGGTGGAAGTCCGAACAGGTGCGTGAGGCACTCGATCTGTGCCTGTCGTGCAAGGCCTGCTCGACCGACTGCCCGGCCGGCGTCGACATGGCCACCTACAAATCCGAGTTCTTCTCGCACTACTACGACGGCACACGACGACCGGTATCGCACTATTCGCTGGGTTGGCTGCCCCGCTGGCTCCGCATCACGGGGTTGGCAGCACCGCTGGTCAACGCGGTCCTGCGCACTTCTCTCGCGAAGCGCGCCGCCGCTCTCGGCGGCATCTCCCCCGACCGGGTACTTCCGCCCTTCGCCTCCCGGCGAGCCTGGAAGAAGGCCGTGAGCGACGCGCCGAGCGGCCGATCCGGTTCGACGCCGGTGGTGCTGTTCGTCGACACCTTCACTCGCGGGTTGCGGCCGGAGGTCGCCGGTGCCGCCGCCCGCGTGCTGGCCTCAGCGGATCAGCAGGTGAACTGCTCCGCGGACGCGTGCTGCGGACTGACATGGATCTCCACCGGCCAGCTCGACACCGCGAAGAAGAAACTCTCCCACGCCGCCCGGACACTGGACGACGGCACCGACCGGCCGATCGTCGTCGTCGAGCCGAGTTGCGCCGCCGCACTGCACAAGGACCTGCCCGAGCTGGTGCCCACCGAGGCTGCGCGTCGCGTCGCCGCACGGGTCCACAGCTTCGCGTCCTATATGGACATCTTGGTGCGCAACGGCTGGACACCCGCCCCTGCACAGCCGCTGCCGAACGAGATGGTGCTGCAGACGCACTGCCACGAGTATTCCGTGTTCGGCGCCGGAAGCCATCGCCGGATCCTGACCGCAGCGGGAGTCGACGACGTCCGCGACGCAGTCGGATGCTGCGGCGTAGCAGGAAACTTCGGGTTCGAGAAACAACACCACGACATCAGCATGAAGGTCGCCGAGACCTCCCTCGCCCCGGCGCTGCGCGCGGCCGGCGACGATTCCGCGGTGATCACCGACGGATTCTCGTGCGCAATGCAGGTCGCGCAGATCGATGTATCCGCCCCGGGCCGGCACCTTGCAGAACTGCTCGATCCCGGGCCGCGAATGTCGATGAACAACACCATCTCCGAGGAGGAAAGCGCATGACCGACACAACGATTGTCGGGACACGGGTGGGCGTCTCCGACGCAGTGTCCCGCGTCGACACAGGATTGTTCATCGACGGTGAATGGGTCGAATCGAGCTCCGGTGAACGATTCGAGGTCGTCGCCCCGGCGACCGAGGAGGTCGTCGCGACCGTCGCGAACGGCAACGCCGACGACGCCCGGCGTGCCATCGAAACCTGTGCCCGCGTGCAGAAACAATGGGCGAAGACCGCCCCGCGCGAACGCAGCGTCATCCTTCGCCGGGCCTACGAGCTCATCCTGGAGCGGCAGGACGAGTTCGCGACCATCATGACCACCGAGATGGGCAAACCCTTCGCCGAGGCGAAGGGCGAGGTCGCCTACGCGGCGGAGTTCTTCCGGTGGTTCTCCGAGGAAGCCGTCCGCATCCGCGGTGATGTGACCAGTACCGGCGACGGCGCGACCCGCATCCTGGTGTCCAAGGAGCCGGTGGGACCCTGCGTCCTCGTCACGCCGTGGAACTTCCCGCTCGCCATGGGCACCCGCAAGATCGGACCCGCCATCGCAGCCGGGTGCACCATCGTCTTCAAACCCTCGGAGCTGACCCCTCTGACCTCGCTGGCCCTGGTCGACGTGCTCGTCGAGGCCGGTGTGCCGAAGGGTGTGCTGAACGTCGTGCCCACCACCGCACCCGGGGAGGTCGTCTCGACCTGGATGTCGAGCGGTATCGCACGCAAGGTCAGTTTCACCGGGTCGACCGCGGTGGGCATCCGATTGCTCGAACAGGCATCCCAGCACGTGATGCGGAGTTCGATGGAGCTGGGAGGAAATGCTCCGTTCATCGTGTTCGAGGACGCGGATCTCGACCGGGCCGTCGACGGCGCGCTCGCCGCGAAAATGCGCAACATGGGTGAGGCGTGCACCGCCGCGAACCGCATCTTCGTGCAGCGCGCGGTCGTCGATCGGTTCGCAGAGAAGCTCGCTGCGCGTATGGATGCCCTCGTCGTCGGGGACGGCCTGGTCGAGGGCACCCAGGTCGGTCCCCTCGTCGAGGAGAAGGCTCTGACGAAGGTGGAGCGTCTCGTCGCCGATGCCGTCGAACGTGGAGCGCGCGTGGTGTGTGGCGGCAGCCGGCCCGAGGGACCCGGCTACTTCTACCCACCCACCGTCCTCGCCGACGTGTCGAAGGACGCCGCGTTGATGAGCGAGGAGATCTTCGGGCCGGTCGCGCCCATCATCGTCTTCGACACCGAGGACGAGGTCGTCGAGATCGCCAACAACACGCCCTGGGGACTGGCCGGATACCTCTTCACCCAGGATGTCGACCGCAGTTTCCGTGTCAGCGAAGCGCTCGAGGTCGGCATGGTCGGGCTGAACACCGGCATCGTGTCCAATCCCGCGGCACCGTTCGGCGGCATCAAGGCATCGGGTCTCGGACGCGAGGGAAGCACCATCGGCATCGACGAGTTCCTCGAGGTCAAGTACGTCGCGGTCCCCCGTAGGTGACGCGCTGTTCCGCCGACCCTTGCGCGCCGAACCGTGTCTTGCCGCCGCTGCAACGCGCGCGAAGCCCGGTTCGGCGCGCAAGGTCTATACGGCCTACCCATGTAGGTCAGGAATCCCCTGATCACGCAACGGTTCCTGATCGGCGGGCCGCAGTGCCGCACCACTTCGCGAGTGCGTCGTCGAGACCGTCCGTCGAGCCCTCCCCCACCCAGGCCACGTGCCCGTCCGGGCGCACGAGCACGGCCGACGGTGCGTCCACCTCACCGAGCAACGGCAACTCCCAGGAGCCGTCGTAGCGCACCCGCACGAGGTCGACGCGTTCCGGAAGATGCCCGGAATCGATTGGCGGGCCGTCGAATTGTAGCAGAAGTGGACGAGCCCAGTGCATGAGCCCGAATACGCGCACCGGCTTCTCCTCGGCGATGATGTCGAGATCCGGCATGCGTCGTCCCAGCAGCGGGTGTCCCTCACCGAGGCCGTAGGCGACGTCGAGGCCGGAGATCAACGCCGCGATCGGTGAGCCGGCATCGCCGACGCGAAGCACCTCGTCGATCAGATCGCGCAGGGCCTCCTGACGCGGATCGGCCTTCTGGAAAAGAGATTGGGCCATCGTGAATTTCAGTGCTCGCGCCCCGGCCGGGTGCCGTTCGGCGTGGTAGGTGTCGAGCAGGTCGTCCCCCGAGACCCCTCGCACGACCTGCCCGAGTTTCCAGCCGAGGTTGACGGCATCCTGGATGCCCAGGCCGATACCCAGTCCGCCGGTGGGTGAATGCACGTGTGCGGCGTCGCCCGCGAGCAGGATCCGGCCCGCGCGATAGGTCGTCGCCTGCCTGGTCGCGTCGGTGAACCGCGAGAGCCAGGTGGGATCGTGCACACCGAAATCGGTGCCGAACACGTGGAGCAGTTCTCGTCGCAGGTCGTCCAGCGTCGGCGGCGTGGGAGGCCCCAGTTCGGCTTCGGTCACCACGACCCGCGCTCGGCCCTCTCCCATCGGGTACAGACCGTGCACGCCGCGTTCGTCGATCTTCGCGTCGGTGGGGAGTTCCTCGGTGACCCGTACCTCGGCGATCAGGCTGCTGCGTGTCGCAGCCGGCCCTTCGAATCCGATCCCGGCCTCGCGGCGCACGACACTGCGCCCGCCGTCGGCGCCCACCACGTACCGAGCCTGCACCGTCTCCCCCGATGCGAGCCGAAGGTGCACGTTTTCCTCGTCCGCGTGAACCCCGACGACCTCGATGTTCCGCCGGATCGGCACGCCGAGTTCCTCGATCCACTGCAGCAGCAGCCGTTCGATGTGGTTCTGGAACAACGCCAGCGTGTACGGATGGCGGGTGGGCAGACGGCCCACGTCGAGCCTGGTGCCCCCGAAGGTCGCGGTGTTCACCGTTCGTCCCTCGGCGAGGAAGCGCTCGGCGATCCCTCGTTGATCGAGCAGTTCGATGGTGCGGGCGTGAATACCACCACCCCGCGATCCTGCGAGTTCCTGCGATTCGCGACGTTCGAGTACGACGACGTCCGCGCCGGCCAGGCGCGACTCCCCCGCCAGCATCATCCCCGTCGGCCCGCACCCGACCACTGCGACCTCGTACATGTCCGCCCCTCTCCACGACACCGGACGGGCAGTATGAGCCCCAGGTGGGGGCTTGCGACAAGCCCCCACCTGCGCGATACCGTGGAAACGGGACGGGACGACGAGCGTCCCGGGTCAGCCCTCGAGGATGCGCTTGATCGCGTCCAGGGTCTCCGGAATTCCACTGCGGGCGGCCTGTTCCCGCGCAGCGATCTGGGCAGGTGCCTCCGCCCCGAACTTCTCGTGGAAGAACTTCTGCCCCGATTCGGTGAACTCCCAGGTCTCCGTCAGTTCCGTGCCGGCGTCCGCGGGCTTGATGACGTAGCTCCAGCGCACGAGGCCGGGACCGACCGACCACGCGAATTCGCGGCCCGGGGAGGCGACGACGACCTCCGAGCGGGTCTCCCAGGTGCGTTCGGGGGTGACGTTCCGGCCGGTGAAGAAGGACCCGACCTCGGGGCCCTGCCCTTCGTCCCACCAGCACTCCGCGCAGACGGGCGACCATTCACCCGTGCGGGTGACATCGGAGACGAGGGCGTACACCTCGTCGGGGGTGGCGGAAACGACGACGGAGGACTCGAAGGTCAGAGGTGTGGTCTGCATGGCCACCATCCTGCCCGACGAGAACCCCGGAATCGGCAGCGACACCCTGAGGAGTACGGATCAGGACACGAGATTGCTTGCCGCCCACGCCATGTGCGAACGCACCGTGGACGCAGCCTTGTCGGAGTCGCCGGTTTCGATGGCGTCGACGATGGCACTGTGACGCCCGACGTCCATGTTGCCGACCGCCTTCTCCAGACCGGCGAACATGATGGACATGCGGATCGATCCCTCGAGCGACTGCCACGAGTGCATGAGCGTTTCGTTGCCGGTGAGACGGCAGAGCAGTCGGTGGAAGTTCAGGTCGGACTCGATGCGCGCCTCGAGGTCGTTCTCGGCATGAGCCATGGCCTCGAGAGCTTCGCGCAGGGCCGGGATCACCGAGGCCCGGTCGTCCCGCTCGGCGAGGTCGCGGACGGCCAGCGCTTCCAGTGCCGCGCGCACGGCGAAGATGTCGCGGATCTCCTTGGCGTCGAGGTGCCGAACGTAGAGGCGACCGCGGGCACCGGCAGAGATCAGACCTTCCTGCTGCAGCTGGCGCATCGCCTCGCGCAGGGTCCCCCGGCTGATCTGGAGCATCTCGGACAGCTCGGTTTCGACGAGGGGGCTGCTCGGGGCGAGCGCGCCGCTCGTGATCGCGGTGCGCAGGGCGGTGACGGCCTGCTGGCGCAGGCTGGTCCTCTCGAGCCCCAGCAGCGCAGCGGGTTGAGCAGCCATGAGTTGCCTCCAGGTGTCAGCGGCCGACTGTCGACAACAGTCTGTCGACAATGATACGGGTCCCGCACCGAGCTGGGTGCGGGACCCGTACAGCGTGTCGGTCAGCCGAGTTCGTCGAGCACCCGCGCGACCACCCGGTCGGTGCTCAAGCCGTACCGGTCGTGGAGAGTGGGCAACGCGCCGGCATCGAGGAACCGGTCGGGCAGACCGATGGGCACGACCCTCTTTCCCAGTCCTGCCCCGACGACCGCGGCAGCGACGGTCTCGAAGAGCCCACCCACCACGGTGTGGTTCTCGAGGGTGACCGCCAGTCGGTCGGTGTCGATCTCCGCCAGGACCGTCGCCGCATCGAACGGCTTGATGGTGGGCGTGTGGACCACCCCGACGTCCACGTGGTGCGTTGCCAGCACGTCCGCCGCCTGCAACGCCCGCATCGTCATCAGCCCGCTGGTGACGAAGACGACGTCGTTCCCGCCGCGCAGCACCTTCGCCTTGCCGAGTTCGAAGCGGTAGTCGTACTCGTCGAGGACGGTGGCGACCTTGCCCCGCAGCAGACGGAGGTAGGTGGGTCCCTCACTCGCGGCGAGCTGCGGCACGGCCTGTTCGATGTCGATCGAGTCGCACGGATCGACGATCGTCAGGTTGGGCATGCCGCGGAAGATGGCGATGTCCTCGGTGGCCTGGTGGCTGGGGCCGTATCCGGTGGTCAGGCCGGGGAGTCCACCGACGATGTTGACGTTGAGGTTCGGCTCGGCGATGTCCAGGCACAGGAAGTCGTACGCGCGGCGCGCGGCGAACACCGAGTAGGTCGACGCGAACGGGATCAGGCCGGTCTCGGCCATGCCCGCCGCGGCACCGAGGAGCAGCTGTTCGGCCATGCCCATCTGGAAGAACCGGTCCGGGAACGCCTCGGCGAAGATGTGCATGTCGGTGTACTTCGCGAGATCAGCGGACAGGCCGACGATCCGATCGTCCTCCTGGGCCGCCGCGACCAGCGCGTGGCCGAACGGTGCGGCGGTGGTCCGCTGCCCCGGGTCGACGAAGGAGGCGATCATCGCCGAGGTCTTGAGCTTGGGGGCGGTGGTGGTCATCGGACGTCCTCGCGGTTGTGGCCGGCGGTCAGCTGGTCGCGGCAGATCTGCCATTCGTCTTCGTCGATGCGCATGAAGTGCGCCTTCTCGCGGGTTTCGAGCAACGGAACGCCCTTGCCGACGCGGGTGTCGCACAGGACGATCGCCGGGGATCCGGTCGGGGCGGCCTCGGCGATCGCCGCATCGAAGGCGTCGAGCAGCGCGCCCGTGTCGTTGCCGTCGACCCGGTAGGTGCGCCACCCGCAGGCCGTCCACTTGTCGTGGACCGGTTCCGTGCTCAGCACTCCGCTGGTGGCACCGTCGGCCTGCAGTGCGTTGATGTCGACCATCGCGATGAGGTTGCCGAGCCGGTGGTGGTGCGCGCTCATGGCCGCTTCCCAGGTCGACCCTTCGTCGAGTTCGCCGTCGGACAGGAAGTTGAAGACCCGTGCCGGCGAATCCTGGTGACGCAGGCCCAGTGCCATGCCGACGGCGATCGGAAGGCCGTGGCCGAGCGAGCCGCCGGAGATCTCCATGCCGGGGGTATAGGTCGACATGCCCGACATCGGCAGGCGCGAGTCGTCCGAGCCGTAGGTGAGCAACTCGTCGCGGGAGATGATCCCTGCCTCCGCGAGCGCCGCGTACAGGCCGATGGCATAGTGGCCGGTCGACAGGAGGAACCGGTCGCGGCCGTCCCAGTGCGGGTCGTCGGCGCGGAAGCGCAGATGGTCTCCGTAGACGGTGGCGAGGATGTCCGCGGCGCCGAGCGCTTGGCCGACGTAGCCCTGGCCTTGTTCCTGGCCCATGTCGATCACGTTGTGCCGGAGTCGGTAGGCGAATTCGTCGATGGCGGCGAGTCGCTCGTTCCGAGGCAGGGCGACGTCGGGACGGGGATGCGCTGTGGTGGTCACAGAAGTTCCTTTTCCTTGGTGCTCGATGCCGCGGCGGTCCCACCGGACAGGGGGCCGTCGGGGCTATCGGAAGGGTGTGAGTTCGACCGGCCGGCCTGATCGGCGAGGCGGCGCTCGGTCCGTCCCCAGGTCTCACGGGTGACGAGGGCGCAGACGAGACCGACGAGGCCGTAGAAGCTGAAGAGCAGGGCCGGGCCGATCCAGCCGAAGGCGAAGTAGAGCAGTGCGGTGATGAACGGGGTGAACCCGGAGACCATCGCCGAGATCTGGTAGGCCAGCGATGCGCCCGAGGCGCGGCGCGCTGCTTGGAACAGTTCGGGGAACCAGGCACCCTGCGCTCCGGCGAGGGCGTTCTGGCAGACGGCGTAGGCGATCACGACGGTGGCGAGGATCAGCACGAACATGCCGGTGTTGACCAGGAGGAACATCGGGACCCCGAAGAGGGCGGCGAACGCGCAGACTCCGAGATACACCGGGCGGCGGCCGATACGGTCGGTCAAACTCGCCCAGCCGATCGTGGCGAAGATGCCGATCGCCGAGGCCACACACAGCGCCAACAGGGTTTCCGATTTCCCGGCGAGGTCGTTCTCGTGCAGGTAGGAGATCATGTAGGTGATCGAGACGGCGTAGCCGGCGGTTTCGGCCACGCGCAGGCCGATGCCGCGGAGGATGTCGCGCCAGTCCTTCTTGACGGAGTCGAGGATCGGGGAGGCAGCGATTTCGCCACTGTCCTTGACGTCCTCGAAGACCGGGGACTCGGGCACCTTGGACCGGATGATCAGTCCGACGACGACGAGGACGATGCTCGCGAGGAACGGCACCCGCCACGCCCAGTCCCCACCGAGGTGGACGCTGAACAGGAATACGAGGTTCGCCAACAGCAGCCCGACGGGGAATCCCGCTTGGACGATGCCGGTGTAGCGGCCCTTCGATTTCCACGGCGCGTGTTCGTAACTCATCAGGATCGCTCCGCCCCATTCGGCGCCGAAGGCGAGTCCCTGGATGATGCGGACGGTCACCAGCAGCGCCGGTGCGACGAGACCGACCTGGCCGTAGGTCGGAAGCAGGCCGATGGCGAAGGTGGCCAGGCCCATGACGATCAGTGAGGCGACGAGGACCGGCTTGCGCCCCACCTTGTCTCCGAGGTGACCACCGAGGATCCCCCCGAGAGGTCGTGCGGCGAATCCGACGCCGAGGGTGGCGAAGGCGGCGAGGGTGCCGATGACGGGATCGCCGCTGGGAAAGAAGGCCGTCCCGAAGTACAACGCTGCGGCAGTGCCGAAGCCGATGAAGTCGTAGGTCTCGATGACGGCGCCGACAGAGGAACCGATCGCGACGCGTTTGGCGTCCTTGGTGCCCTCGACGGGACCTCGCATCTCGAGCGCTTCTGTGCTCATGAATTTCTCCTTGCGGACCGAGGATACGGCCGCTGGTGCGACGGGGAAAGAAGATGTCGACTGTCAACAGTGAACCCAGTGTGAGCACGGACACCCCATCCTGTCAACTGTTAGTAGGCAACGGTTGACTGTTGACAGTCAGCACGGTTAGCGTGGTCCCCATCACCTTCCAGGAGGTTCTCGTGTTCCACGATCGGCTCGGCTGCTCGACGATCAGCTTCCGCCACCTAGACCTGCCCACGGCGCTACGAACCATCGCCGGCCTGGGCTTCACCGAGATCGATCTCGGCGCCCTACCCGGAGTCTGCGATCACGTTCCGTTCGTGCTCGACGTGGACGCCGTCGATCGAGTCGCCGACGAGGTGGCAATCTCGGGCCTGCGCGTCCGTAGCGTCAACGGCGACATCGGCGACCTCGACGCGCCGTTGACCCCCGAAGAACAGGACCGGCGGGATCACCATCTCGACCGGTTGCTGACCCTCACCTCCCGCATCGAGGCACGCGCCCTGGTGCTGCCGTGCGGGCACCTCGACGACCGGCCCATCCGGTCCCTCGACGAAGACCTCGACACCGTCGCAGCACAACTCGAGCGCGCACACGTCCGGGCCCGGGACTTCGGGGTGGGCCTGTGGACCGAATCCCTCCACGTCCATCGACTGTGCTGCGACATCGCTCGCGCTGCGCGGCTGACAGCACGACTGTCCCCCGACATCGGCGTGGTGATGGACTTCAGTCACATCGTCGCCTCGGGCGGAGATCCCGTCGATTTCGTCGACCTGTTCGTCTCGCGCATCACGCACGTCCACCTCCGGGACGCCGTGCCCGGAAACATCAACCTCAGCATCGGCAACGGGCACGCCGACTTCGCCGGCGGCCTCGCCGCCCTCGACGCCCGCGGGTACACCGGGCATTTCGCCCTCGAACTCGAGACCCGCGACATCACCGACCCCGATCGCCCCGAAAGCGCCTCTCGGGCAGCTCGATTCGTCACCATCCTTATCCCCTGACCCAACCTTCAAGGAGAAAATCCATGTCCTCGATCCGACGCACCGCAGTCGTCACCGGAGCAACCTCAGAGCGCGGCATCGGCCTCGCCACCGCCCGTCGCTACGCCGAGGACGGCTGGGCCGTCGTCGTCCTCGATCTGGACGGTGAGAAATCCGCCAAGGTCGCCGCCGAGATCGGCAGCGAGTACTCCGTCCCGTCCTTCGGACACGAGATCGACGTGGCCGACGAGGCGTCGGTACAGGCAGCGCACGATGCCGTCGCCGCGGAAGTCGCCGCGGGAAACCTCCCGCCCGTCGGAGCGGTCGCGAACATCGCCGGCATCACCTCGCCGGTGCCGTTCCTCGAAACGAGCCTCGAACTGTGGAACAAGGTGATGGCCGTCAACGCCACCGGCACCTATCTCGTCACCCGGGCATTCCTGCCGGGCATGATCGAGAACGGATGGGGACGCATCGTGAACATGTCGTCGGTCTCCGCCCAGCGTGGCGGCGGTGTCTTCGGCAAGGTCCCCTACTCGTCGGCGAAGGCCGCGGTCCTCGGATTCACCAAGTCCCTCGCCCGCGAGCTCGGCGACTGCGGCGTCACCGTCAACGCGGTCACCCCCGGCGCGGTCGACACCAGCATCCGCGTCGGCAGCACCCCGGAGCAGGAGGCCGCCATCTGCCGCGACGTTCCCATCGGACGCACCGCCACCACCCGTGAGGTGGCCTCGGTCATCACGTTCCTGTCGTCGGAGGACGCTGCCTACCTGACCGGTACGACCGTCGACATCAACGGCGGCAGCCACATGCACTGACCACTCCGTCCGGTGTCCGCTCATGCACCCTCGTGGTCGGACACCGGACGGCACCGTTTTCACTTCGGTCGCCGGACGAGCACCATGACAACAACGCCTTTTTTCGCCCCATTCGGTAGCAGCCCCGACGTGGAACTGCAGCCGTGGCAGTCGCGCGCCGACTGCAGTCTCATCGATCCCTCGATCTTCTTCCCGCCGGACGACGAATCGCGCGGGATGCGGCAGCGCCGTGAACGGACGGCGAAACGGATCTGCACGTCGTGCCCCGTCCGCATCCCCTGCCGCGACTACGCGCTGGAAACCCGCGAACGTCACGGGATCTGGGGAGGAACATCCGAATCGGACCGCCGCAGGGGAAGACCGACCTCAGACCGCGCTCGGACAACTCACACACTCGGGATGAATCCATAGGGTGAATTCGTGACCGAGCGCCACTCCCCTGGTGAAATGCAGTGTTCGCCGCTGTGTTCATATCGCGGAAGCACTGTCGCCGTAGCGATCCCGGCCTATACTCGCGCAATGTTGATCATCGGAATCATTCTGTTCGGACTGCTCGTCGGCGCGGCGGCACAGCTCATCGTGGGCAGGTCCGGAACCGGGATCGACTGGACGCTCGCGTTCGTCGCAGGCGTAGGGGGTTCGTTCGTCGGTGGTCTGCTCATCAGCCTTCTCGCAGGTGACGGACTCGAACTGCGTCCCAGCGGGATCATCGGTTCCCTCGCCGGCGCGATCATCGTGACCGCCGCCTGGTCGGCCTGGAAGTCGCGGTCGCGTCAGGCCTAGCGGCCTCGGTCCACCGTCGCTCCGGGGCCCGCGCGCTGCCGCGCTCACTCGTCGGCGTCGTCGTCGAATCTGCGCTGCGCGTCCTCGATGCGAGAAAGATTCGTCGACGCCCACAGCAACAGGGCGTCGATCGGTTCGCGCACCGTCTTCCCCAGCGGGGTGATGCGGTATTCGACCGCGACGGGACGGGTGTTCACCACTCGACGTTCGACGATCCCGTTGCGTTCGAGTCTGCGCAGCGTGGTCGTCAGGGATTTCTGCGTGACCTCGGGAACCGCGCGCCGCAGCTCGTTGAAGCGGCGCGGAGCCTCGCACAATTCGGTGAGCACGCTCAGGGACCACTTGTCGAGGATCTGCCCCAACAGTTCCCGGTGGGCGGCGACGGCGAGCAGATCGTGGTCAACGGTATCCGACATGAAACCTGGTTTCGTTGAAGTGACTTCCGGACACCAAGTATAAATCGGATACCACTTGGTTCCGACCCGAGGAGAATCCGTGTCCGTCACCCTGTTCAGCCCCCAAGGCACGCTGCCGAACGCTCCCTACCACCACGTCGCAGTCTCCACCGGCACGCGACAGGTCCATCTCGCCGGACAGATCGCACACATGCCGGACGGCTCACCGATTCCTACCGAGCTCGCCGGTCAGGTGGCCCAAGCGCTGCGCAACGTCGCACGAGGCTTGGACGGAGCCGGCGCGACCTTCCGCGATGTCGTGCGCCTGACGTTCTACGTCACCGACTGGCATCCCGAGAAGATCGGACAGTTCATGGCGGGTGTGCAGGCCGTCGCGCAGGAGCTCGATCTGCCCGATCCGATGCCGCCGGCATCGCTGATCGGTGTCGCGGCGCTCTACGAACCTGCCGTGCTCGTGGAGATCGAAGCCACCGCGGTTCTCGAGGGATGAGCGTCGTAGATCAGGCCGCGCAGATCCCGAAGACGGGGAATCCGTCGTCGCACGCAGTGGACCGGAACGCGACCCGCACCCGGGCCTCGGCGCAGTCGGGGAACGATCCTTCGATCTTCGAGTAGAGCCATGGCCCGTCGTCGAGTTCGACGATTGCGAGGGTGACCGCGCTGTCGTCCTGCGCGCCGACGTCGAGCGGTTCGACGACCTTCCAGGACACGATCGAGCCGGTGCCGGAGCAGCGGGCGGACTCGAGGTTCGCGCCGCCGCAGGAGGAGCAGCGCGCTGTCTCGGGAGCGTGAAGCGTCGTGCAACTTCCGCAGCGCAGGATCGTCATGCAGTTCTGCGTCGCGTGGGGCGCCATCGCGGTCCTTCCGTCAACGGAGAATGTCCGAGCCACGAAGCGGTCCGTCGTAGAGGGGGCGGGACCCCCGACGGGCCGATGACGTGGCTCCGATCATCGGCCCCCTATTCGAAGGTAGGTCGACCCGGGACCTTTTCCATCGGTACGCGAGCACACAGATCGTGGGGGTTCGCTGGTCGCAGCGCACAATGCCGGGTCGGTCGGCAGGGCCATTCGGCTCGGTCGGGCCACCGGATGCCACTTGGACAAGCGCCCGAAACAAACTCCTGACCTGCAGATCTGCCCTACTTCGACGTGATCCAGCTCGCACCGGCACCCAGTGCCACGCCCGGACACTGTGCGCGCAGCCCGAACCACGACGGAAACAGTGTGCAGCCGCACCGGTGAACCGAGGGACGTTCGTCCTTAACGTGGAAGACAGCGGCACCCGCTTCGCCGGGTCGACTCGCCGCTGTTCGACCGTCTCCCCTTCGTGGATCGACCGGTCGCAGACACCCCACCGGTTGTGAGGAGCTCTTTCCCGTGACGACCGCACGTGACGTGCGCGCATCCCTCGTTCCGCGCGAGCTGCCGACGCCTCCGCCGCCGCACTCCCCCGATCGCTCGGCCCCGGTCCGCCGGCGCGACTTCCCCGGGTCGAGCCGTCAGTCCAAACTTCTGGCGCAGGCGATCCGCATGTCGGTGCGTCCACTGCTCGGGTTGTGGGGCCGTTCGACGACGCTGCCCTGGCCGACGGGTCTGCTGGACGCCGCCGGAGCGCTGCTCCCCGCGATCGACGGGACGGTGTGCGCTCCCGTCCAGCTGCCGAACTGCACAGGTTCCTGGGTGGAAGGCCCGAGAACGGGACTCGATCGTGTGATGCTCTATCTGCACGGCGGCGGCTTCCTGTGCGGCGGGATGCGCAGCCACCTCCGCCTCGTCTCGCGGATCTCCGATGCCGGCCGCACCCCCGTGCTGATGGTCGACTACCGGATGCTGCCGAAGCACTCGATCGACGACGCCGTCGACGACGGTGTCGAGGGTTATCTCTTCCTGCTCGCCGCCGGTTACCGACCCGAGCAGATCGTGATCGCCGGTGATTCCGCCGGCGGCTATCTGGCCTTCATGGTGTCGCTCGCGTTGCGCGACGGGGGCATCCCGGCGCCGGGAGCGATCGTCGCCCTGTCCCCGCTCACCGAGCTGGATCCCGCCCGCAAGCTCGGCCACTCCAACGCCGCACACTGCGCGCTGCTGCCCGGCAACGCACTCGAAGCGCTGGCCGGCCTTGCAGGACGTCGCCAGGAGCCGGGGCGGATCTGTCCCGCCGACGCGGATCTGTCGGGCATGCCGCCCACGCTCATCCAGGTCGGCTCGCACGAATTGTTCCTGGTGGACGCGGAATCGATGGCCGACCGTCTCGCCGACACCGGTATCGCGTGCGAACTGCAGGTCTGGGACCGGCAGGTGCACGTATTCCAGGCCGCCGCGGATCTGCTACCTGAAGGAGTCCGCGCGATAGGCGAGATCGGACGGTTCGTTCGCAGCGCCGTGCCCGGCTCCCGCTGACGCGCAGTCAGCCGGACGCGGGTGGAATCTCCGAATCTGAGGCGAGCACGGCGGCGCCGAGCCAGTGGCACAGCGCGAGCGCGTTCTCGAGGTCGAGTCGACACTCGCGGACACTGTGCCCGATCTGCTCCTCCGCCTTGCTGATCCGGTAGGCGACCGAATTCCGGTGCAGATGCAGCCTTTCCGCTGTGGCGACGAAACTCCCTCCGCTGGAAAGGAATTCCCGCAGTGTGTGCCGCAGTTGTGCGGCAGCGGGATCGTCGGCGGCGAGGCGGCCGAGCACATCCCCCACCCAGGCGCGGGCCCATTCGAGATTCGTGCACATCAACGCGACCGCGCCGACCTCGTCGATCGAAACGAGACGCGGACCCGGCAGAGCCGACGTCAGAGCCACCTCCCGCGCCTGCGCCGCCTGCCGGTGCGTCCGGACGAAACCGTCGATCCCCTCCTGCGGCGCGCCGACGGCGACACCGACGGGTCGCTTCCAGGACGCGACGATCCCGGACAGTCCGCTCGGGTCGATGCGATCGACCGTGCCGAGCGGGATCCATGCCCAGGCGGTGTACTCGTCGAACTGCTCGAACAGCACCCGACCTCCCCGCCCGAGATGTTCGGCCAGAGCCGTCACCGCCTGCTCGAGGCCGTCCCATTCGGTGCCGGACCGGTCCCCGCCGACCACTTCGATGTCGTCCGTCCAGACGATCACCCCGAGGTGGTGCTGGCCGAGCCGGTAGCCGAGGGTGCGCTCGGCGTCCCCCACCTCGATCGGTCGTCCGGCCAGGATGTCCTGGATGCGGGCGGTCCGGGAGGCGTTGCGGTTGAGCAGCCAGGTGTCGCGCTCGGTCTCGTAGACCCCGAGCAGCTTCTGCGACACCCCGTCGATCCCGGCGGAGAGTTTCATCAGGATCTCCACGCCCGCCTGCATCACTGCCGCGGCGTCGTCGCTGAGTCCGGCCAGCACCTCGAGGCACCAGCGCATGATGCTGTCCTGCGCGAGCCGGTTGCTGCGGTCGACCACCGAGACCGGGAATCCCTGTCGGGCCAGCATGCGCACCAGCGAGTAGGACGCCGCCGGGATCTCGATCTCCTCGAGGTCGTCCCGCAGGAACCGGGTGATGGCTGCGACGCCTTCCTCCGCGGCCTGGGCGAGGGAGCGGCGGGTGTGGCGGTCGGTGGACATCGCCTCGATCTCGGCCGAGATCCGCTCGGTCATGTACTGCGTGATCTCGGCGTGCCGCGTCGTCGACAGGTCGGCGACCGCCTCGATCAGTGCACGCGTGGCAGGTCCGGGATCGCCCACTCTGTGGGCGCCCTGTCCGATCTCGTGAGGATTCATCGTGTCCGATTCCGGAGGCTATGGCGTCTGTCCGGGTGCACTGCCGTTGCCGAGCGCACCGCCTCGACCGTAACGGCTCGGGGCGGGCCGCCACCGCGGATCGGGGCGTCCATCGGGCAACGATCGTGCCGACACTCACCCCGGGTGTTGTCCGGACCCGTCGGTTGCGCCGCCTAACCTGTCACGGTGAGTGAATCAGGCCGAGCGCGGTTCGGCGCGATCGAGGACGCGTCGGTGCGGGACGACCGCCTGCGCCTGTTCTCGTTCGCCACGGCCGAGAAGAGGGTGCACTACCTGTGGGTTCTTCGCGCATTCGATCATGCGCGCGGCAACTACTCGGTGCTGCTGCACGCCGGCGACGTCGAGAACGTCCTCACCCGGCTCCCGGGAGGGAGCGGCGACGACGTGCCCGATTCCTCCGAGATCCCGGCGCTGCTCGAGCAGCTCCACGCGTGGGGTGTGCTCGAACGCAGCTACGACGGGTCCCGGGCGGCGACGCTCGCCGAGTACCGCAACCGGCACTACGTCTACCAGTTCGGGCAGGCAGGCTACCGGGTGTTCCGCGCCGTGGAGGACGTGCTGTCCTCCCGCGGGGAGGACGTCTCGCTGTCGCGTCTGGCCCTTCCCGATCTGCTTGCCGATCTCAACGATCTCGCCGACGCGAACGCGGCCGGCGACGGCGAGCTGGTCTACCGGAAGTTGAGCCGCCTCGACGCGACGTTGTCGGACATGGCCGAGCGCGCCGCCCGTTTCTATCTCGTCCTCGGCGAGCTGGTGCGCACCAACGAGGTCACTCCGGAGACCTTCCTCGCCCACAAGGACGCGCTGCTCACCCACATGCGCGAGTTCAGCACCGATCTGGCCCGTTATGCCCCGAAGCTCTCTGCGGCGCTCGACCGGGTGCAGGCCACCGGGGTGCAGAAGCTCACGGCGGCCGCAGCCCGGCACGACGAGCGGGTGCTGCTGTCGTTCGAGGAACGCGAGGCGGACTGGGCGCAGCGCTGGTGGGGAATCGAACATTGGTTCGTCGGTGTGGGCTCCGAACCGAGCGAATCCGAACGCCTGCGCGGCGCGACCATCAATGCGATCTCCGCGGTGCTCGGGTTGCTGCGGCGGCTCACCGAGCAGCGGCGCGGGGGTGTCAGCCGCGAGTCGCAGTTGCGGCATCTCGCCGGTTGGTTCGCTGCCGCGCCGTCCGAAGAGGCCGCACACGCGCTGTTCGGCGCGGTGTTCGACCTGGGCCGGCCCCGACACTTCTCCGTCGCCCATCCCGATGCCGACATCGTGCCGGTCACCCGGTCGTGGTGGGAGGCGCCTCCCGTGGAGATCGCCCGCACCCTCGCCGAGACCGGCCGGCGCCCCGCAGCGGGAGCGCCGGGGCGGATCCAGCGCAACGACGCCGGGGTACGACGGCTGCGCGAGGCGCAGCTCGAGAAGCAGCGTCGCCGCGCCGAGGCGGCGCGCTCCCTCGCCGCCGGAGGTGTGCGCGAACGGAAGCTGAGCGAACCGGAAGCGGAGGTGCTGTTGAGCCTGCTCGACGCCGCACTGTCGGCCCGGGTGCCCGTGAGCGGGCGGGTGCGCAGCGACGATGCCTCCTCGGGTACGCAGAACGGGGTCAAGCTCACGCTCCGACCGAGCGCCGAGTCGACAGTGGTGCACACCGCGCGCGGACGCCTGTATCTCGACGGTCTGTCGGTGGAGGTGCGATGAGGGCGCGTTCGATCCCGTCCGTCGAGCTGGATTCGTATCAGCGCGCCGCACGGCTGGTGCTCACCCACCATCTCGTCACCGCGACCTTCCCCGATCGGTCGGCGCTGGCGACGGTGCGCCGCTGGGCCACCGAACTGCGCGAGGATCTGCTCGCCACCTTCGGATACCGGCTCGAGGTCACCGAGACCACCGCGCGGCTGTTCACCGTCGCCGATCGCCTCGACGCGGGGGCGGGCACGTCGACGCACACCGGCCGGCCGTTCGACCGGCGCCGTTATGCCTATCTCGCCTTGGCGATCGCCGCGCTCGGTCGCGGCGCCGGGCAGATCACGCTGTCCGAACTCGCTCAGCACGTCGCGTCCGAGGCGAGCCGGGTGGACGGCGTCGAGCTCGACACCGAACGTGCCGCCGATCGCGATGCCTTCGTCGACGCCGTGACCTGGCTCGGCGTGCGCGGCGCGATCACCCTCGCCGACGGTGATGCGGGCAGGTGGGCGAGCGATCCCGACAGCGGTGAGGCGCTCTACGACGTCGACCGCGCGGTCGTGCACGCCCTGTTCCGGCCGCCACGGGCGTTGCAGCATCTCGAATCGGTGCGCGGTTTGCTCGGCAATGCCGGTGCCCCGCACTCGGATACGGCGGAGGTTCGGCGGCGGGTGCGACGCGCGCTGGTGCAGCGTCCCGTGGTGTACGCCGACGATCTCGACGACGACGAAGCGCTGCAGTTGGCGTTGCCGCGCACCACCGACGAGGTGGAGTTGCTCACCGGACTGGTGTGTGAGCGTCGCGCCGAAGGTGTTGCACTGGTGGACACCTCGGGACGGTTGTCGGACGTGCGGTTCCCGAACACGGGGACGGTCGCGCAGGTCGCGCTGTTGCTGGCCGGGGAGATGTGCGATCGCATCCTCGATCCCGACGCCCCCACCCCTCCACGGATGCCGGTGCCCGCGGAGACGCAGGACGGCCTCGTCGCGGCGGTCGATTCCGCGATCCCGAGGTCGACGGTGTTCACCCCGCTCGCAGCGTCCGACAACCCGATCCCCGACGAGCAGGAGAAGGACGACGACGCTCGTGCGCCACTGGAGCATCCATTGCTCGAGGATTCGTGGCTGGCGGGCACGGTCGGTCGTCTCGTCGACATCTACGGCCGGACCTTCGCGGCGCAGTGGCAGGCCGACCCGGCGGGACTGGCCGAGGCCGCGGTGGACATGCTCGACAGGCTGAGGCTGGTGTCCCGGGTGCCCGGCGGGGTGCTCGTCCTGCCCGCGATCGCCCGCTTCCGCGGCGTGACGGTCAGTGTGCGCGAACGGGATCCGGAGATCGATCTGTTCCCCGCCACCACCCCGCCGACAGTTCCCGCCCCCGATACGACCCCGACGGAGATCTTATGAGCAGCGCCCGATTCCGCCCCACGCGTGCCGGGATCATCAATCTGTGGGACTACCGCGACCAGGAGTTCTCGTTCGCCGACGGACGATTGGTGCTGCGCGGACCGAACGGGTCGGGCAAGACCAAGGCGCTCGAGGTGCTGTTCCCGTTCGTGCTCGACGGCCGGATCGAACCGCGACGTCTGAACCCGTTCGCCGGCGAGGAGCGCACCATGCGCTCGAACCTGCTGTACCGAGGGCAGGACAGCGCCCACTCGTACGTGTGGATGGAGTTCTGCCGCGGCCGCGCCGACGACCCGGAGGCCGTCACCGTCGGCATCGGGATGCGTGCCACCCGCGGAAACGACAAGGTCACCCGCTGGCATTTCGTCGTCGACGGCCGTGTGGGAGTGGACTTCTCGTTGCTCGACGACGAGGACCGGCCGCTCACCCGCAAGCAACTGGTCGAGCAGATCGGGGCCGACGCGATCGTCGATCGTCCCGTCGACTACCGGGCGGCGATCGACGCGCGCATGTTCGGTCTGGGCGCGCAACGCTACGACCAGCTGATCAACCTGATCCTCACGCTGCGCCGCCCCCAGCTCGCCAAGAACCTCGACCCGAAGGGCCTGTCGCAGGCGCTGACCGACGGCCTTCGCCCCCTCGACGACGATCTCATCGTCGAGGCCGCCCGCTCGTTCTCCGCGATCGAGGAGGTCGAGCGCACCCTCGAATCCCTCGCGGCCGCCGACGATGCGGCGCAACAGTTCGTCAAGGTGTATTCGAAGTACCTCCGTCAGCAGGCCCGCACCGCCGTCGACAAGGTCGCCACCCGTCTCGGGGTGGTGGACACCACGGTCCGGTCGCTGCGTGAGGCGACCGAGGCCCGCACCGAAGCCGCCGCCGCGCGCACCACCTCCGAGGAACAGCTCCTGGTCGCCGAACGCGACCACGAACAGGCACGCACCACCCTCGAGGCATTGCACCGCTCGAGCGCCTACGAGGGCAAACAGCAGCTCGACGACCTCGCGTCGGCGGTGAAGAACCTCGAGCGCACCACCGCCGCGCAGGCCGAGCAGGCGAACCGCGCCCAGACCGTCGTGGCCGACCGGCTCCGCGACCACGACAGTGCCCGCGACGCGCTGGAGACGGCGACGGCGGCACGTCGCCGCGCCGAGGACGGGCTGAGTGCGGCGGCCGAGGACGCCGGCATCACGTGGACAGGCCTCGACGGCACCGCACGGACCGAGCAGCTCAACGCCGCGATCGACGCGCTCGCCGAGGAACGCGACGCCGACGTGCGCGCGGTGCGCAACGCACTGTCCCAGCTCGACGGTGCGACCGCCGCGCGGTCGCGGGCCGAGGCCGCCGCGGTGCGTGCCCGCGCGCAACGCGACACCGCGTCGGCCGCGGTGGAGGCCGCCGAGACCATGGTCGAGCTGTCCCGCAGCGAGGTCGCCGCCGAGCTGGGCCGGTGGTGGTCCGATCGCGCCGAGACCTTCGCCGCCGTGGGTGTGTCCACTCCGGCCTTCGAGGCGCTCGACACCGCATTCGGCACCGTCGGTCAGGACGATGCCCCGTCCCCGGCGGCGGTGTTCGCCGATCACACCGGGCCCGTGCTCGATGACCTGCGGTTCCGGCGTCGCGTGTGCGCCTCGGAGATCGAGTCGCTCGGCACACGGATCGCCGAACTCGAGACCGAACGCACCGCCGTCGCGGCCGAACGCGACGACGCTCCCCCGGCGTTCCCGGCTCGCACCGGCAGCCGCGACGATCTCGTCGGCGCGCCGCTGTGGCAGCTCGTCCGGTTCCGCGACGACGTGTCGGCGCACGACGCCGCCGGTATCGAAGCGGCCTTGCAGGCCGCGAACCTGCTCGACGGGTGGATCACCGACGGTGCCGGCGACCTGCCGGACATCGAGTCGGAGCAGTTGTTGGTTCCGCTCGCGCCCGAGCACCGCCCCAGCGGCCCCACGCTCACGGATGTGCTCGTTCCCGAATCCGACACGGCCGTGCCCGAGGAACGGGTCGCCGCGGTGCTGTCGTCGATCGCGTGGGCCACCGATCCCCGTCCGGACGCGCGGGTGTCGGTCGATGCGCACGGCGGGTTCCGTCAGGGAGTGCAGCTCGGTCGCCACGTCAAGGAGCAGGCCGAGTTCATCGGAGCCACCGCCCGCGCCCGGCGCCGGCAGCGTCGCATCGTCGAACTCGAGACGACCATCGCCGAGTGCCGCGCCGACGTGGAGTCGCTGCGCGAGCAGGACCGCGAGATCGGCGACCGGATCACGGCACTCGACGAGGCCGCGAAGTCGTTGCCGCGCACCGGATCCGTGCTCGCGGCGCTGCGCAAGGTCACCGAATGCGCCGGCGCGTTGCGGACCGCATCCGGATCCGCGGCTGCCGCCGATCGCGACCTGGACCAGGCGATCGCCGCGGTCGCCACCAAGGAGCAGCACCTGCGCTCGACCGCCGGCCGGCACCGGGCGCCGCTCACCGCGACGGAACTCGACAGTCTCGACGCGGCCGTGCGGCACTTCCGTTCGCAGGGCCAGGCCCTGCAGCGCGCCCTGCGCGAGCAGGTCACCTGTGGTGATCGCCTCCGCGACACCGAGGTTCGGCTCGACGAGGCGCGGGTCTCCGCCGAGAATGCGGCCGAGCTCGCGGCGGAGAACGCCGAGACGCTGGCCAACGAGCAGCAGAAGCTCGAGACGCTCCGCGAGTCGATCGGGGCGAGCGCCGACCGGATCGATGCCCAGCTCGACGAGGCCCGGCGCCGGATCGAGGTGGCGAAGACCGCCGAGCGGACCGCACGTAAGGCCCACGAATCGGCGCTCGAACGGATCGGCAAGGCCGAGGCCGCCCATACGGGCGCCGAGCAGACGCTGCGGTCGGCGCTCACCGAGGCCCGCGCCGACGCCGACGCCCTGGCGCCCTTCGCCCGGCGCGACCTGCTGACCCTGCTCGGCGTGGAGAGCGAGCACGTGTGGCCGTCCAGCGCGGCCGCGTGGCTCGACGCCGATCAGCTGGCCTACCGGATCCGGCAGTCCCCCGACGACACGGTCGACGTGCTGCCCACCGCGGTCCTCGCGTTGTTCCGGGCACTCGACGCCGCCACCGAGTCGGTCACGGCCTCCGAGTCGACCCGCAAGTCCACGGCCTCGGCACTGACCTCCGCACTGCAGGAGTTCGACGCCGAACTCGCCCGGGGCCGCGACTACCGGCTGCACTGGGATGCCGCCGACGGCATCACCGTCGTGCAGGTGCAGGACGAACAGGGTTACACGTCCGTCGCGGCGTTCGCGCAGCGCATCGCGCGGGCGCGGCAGGAACAGGAAACTCTGCTCACCGACTCCGAACGGCGCATCCTCGAGGACGCACTGCTCACCGGTCTCGCGCAGCAGATCCACGAACGCACCGTCGACGCCCGCGACCTCATCGCCCGCATGGGTACCGAGATGCGGCAACGGCACATGTCCTCGGGCAACACCATCGGGGTGCACTGGGTGCTCGCCGACCATCTCGACGAGCCGGCGCGGGCGGTGTGCAAGCTTCTGGACCGCGACGCATCGATGCTGGCTCCGGAGGATCTGGCGGGGATCCGCGCGCATTTCGCGTCGCGGATCCGCGCGGAGCGGGCTGCGCATCCGGAACGGTCGTACCCGGAGATCCTCGCCGCGACGCTGGATTACCGCCGGTGGCGGGTGTTCTCGTTCAGTCTCGTCGGTTCGGACGGCAGCGAGGACCGGCTCACCCCGGCCCGACATTCGGCGCTGTCCGGTGGCGAGCAGTCCGTCTCCCTGCACCTGCCGTTGTTCGCCGCAGCGCACGTGATGCTCGATTCCGCCGACCCGCATGCGCCGCGTCTGCTCGCCCTGGACGAGGCCTTCGCCGGCGTCGACGACACCGGCCGCAGCGAATTGCTCGGTCTGTCCGTGCAATTCGACCTCGATCTGTTCATGACCGGTTTCGACCTGTGGATCACCTATGCCGGCGTGCCAGGTTGTGCGCACTACGATCTGTCGCATTCGGTGGCCGAGCACACCGTCGCCACCACGCTGCTGGTGTGGTCGGGTGGCGAACTGCTCGCCGAGCACGACGGGTCGGATCTGGAGAGCGCGCTCGGATCTCCGCGGACCCGGCGGGTCACACGTCCGGTGGAGGGGGCCCTCGAGTTCGCCTGATCGTGACGACGGTCACTGCGGCGTGTTCCGCCTCGATCGGAGCTTTCACCTGCGTCGCGGTCCTACGATCCGGAGATGACGAGGCTTCGGGTATCCAGACTCATCGTCGGTGTTGCGACCGTGGCCGGGCTACTGCTGGGCACGAGCCCCGCGGCAGCGGCACCGGCGCCCGGCGCGCGGGTGACCGCGTCGCCGGACGGTTTCGCGCTCGACGGTCGGGCCTGGTGGCCCACCGGGTTCAACGCCTACCAGCTCGCCACCGACTGGTCGGTGAACTGGGGATGCGGAGCGATGGTCGACCTCGATGCCTATTTCGGTGCACTGCCCCCGAATTCGCTCACCCGCTTCAACCTCTTCCAGGCGCTGGCCCTCAACCGGTTCACCGGGCAGCTCGACTTCGGACCGATGGACGCGGTCTTCGCGGCCGCCGAAGCGCACGATCAGATGCTGTTGCCGGTCCTGGCACCGCAGGACGGCGCGTGCGAGGACGAGGTCTTCAAGGGACGGCAGTGGTACGTCGACGGGTGGACCGAATTCACCCCGGGTCACGAGCGGGTGGTGATGAGCTACCGCGACTGGATGAACACCGCCGTCGCCCGCTACCGGAACTCCCCGTCCCTCGCGGCGTGGGAGCTGGTCGGCGAACCGGAGACGAGTTCGTGCACCGACGCCGCGTGCCAGTGGTGGACCCGGTCGTGCGAACCCGGCGCCGCGCAGGTGCTGCGCGACTTCTTCGACACGGCCGGCGCCGAACTGCGCGCCGTCGACCCTCGCACCCTGATCACGGCCGGTTACACCGGGGGTGGCCAGTGCGGAACCCAGGGTGACGAATACCAGTTCGTCAGCGCCTCCCCCTATGTCGATGCCGTGCAGTACCACGACTACGGTGCCGACGCCGTGCCGTTGCCCGGCGATCAGTGGAACGGCCTCGCCCGGCGGGTCGCACAGGCCGCAGCCGTCGGAAAGCCGTTGCTCGTGGCGGAGATCGGCGAACTCGCCGGGTCCTGCGGGGCGCTCGGTGACCGCGCCGACCACATCACCACGAAGATCGAGGGCCAACGCGCCGCCGGCACCGCGGGTGCACTGCTGTGGGCGTTCGTGCCCGACCCGAGGGAGGGCGACTGCACCTACGACATCGGATTCGACGACCCACTGTGGGATGTGGTCGAGGATCTCGGGTCCCTCGAACCCTCCGCCCTCCCCAACGCGCAGTTCTCTCCATGAGAGCAGTCCTCACACGTCGACGGTGAAGCCGAGGTCCACATCGCAGGCAGCCTGTCCGGCGCGGATCCCCCAGCTCTCGGTCGGGATGTCGCGCACGATCACGGTCACGTGGTCGGCGGGGATCGCGAATGCGCCCAGCCGCTCGGTGATCTCGCGGTAGAGGTGACGCTTGGCGTCCACGCTGCGCCCGGCGAAGCAGTCGACGATCACGAGGGTGTAGAGCTCGGGCGAGGTCAGGGTCGGCGGCACCGCGAAGCGTCCGGGTTCGTGAACCACGAGCCGGATGTGCTTGTCGGCCGCCGGGATTCGGAAGGCGGCGACGAGCGCGTCGTGGACTGCGTCGATCATGCCGGTCTCGACCTAGCGGTCGTGGCGGGTATGAACCTCGATGACGGTGCTGGGCATCCGACACTTCTACCCGTCGGAGAACCCCTGTGCAATGGGCAGAGGCGGAATTCATCTGCGTACGGCCGAGAAGCTCCTCCGCCTCTCGCTGGGGACGGCCGCGGGCTCGCCGCTGGTTCTCCGGTGTCGCCGGAGGTTGCCCACGCATACCCGGCCCACGAGCGCGGGATGCATCAGATGTCCGGGCGGATCCATCAGGCTGCTGACCCGAAGGAATCGGTCGACGACCACGGGATCGTTCTCGGCGGCGGCCAGGACCCGCGCCACGTACGCGTTGCCGAGCCGGGTCTGCACGCTGCGGGGTCCTTCGACCTCGGGTAGCGCCAAGTCGGAGCCGACGGCGAGCTGCCACGCAGCACCGATCGGTTTCGTTGCGGCCCGGAAGAACCTGCGGGACAGGTCGTCCTCGCCGCGCCGCAGGCACTCCCGCAGCGACATCGCTTCGACGGCGGCGACCGTCATGCCCTGACCGTAGATCGGGTTGAAGCTGCAGATCGCGTCGCCGAAGACGAGCAGCCCGTCCGGGAAACGGTGCATCCGTTCGTAGTGCCGCCACTGGCTGGATGGGAACTTGTGCTGTGCCACCTCGCCGAGGGGTTCGGCGGTACGGAGCGCGGCCACGACGTGGTCGGGTGCGTACGCCTCCACGGCGGAGATCATGCCGTCCAGGGTCGGTGGCGGTTCGCGACCGGCCATCGCAGCGACCGTGAACAGCCAGGTGTCGTTCTCGTAGCCGAACAGCGCCATGCCCGAGGGGCGTCCCGGTACGGCACCGATCAGCACCATCTTCTCCATCGGTGTGCCGGGCGCGAGTCGCAGCAGTTGGCTGCGGTACACGACGTGGACGACGACGTGCTCTTCGGCAGGCCGCCCGTAGCCGAGTTTCTCGAGGCCCGCCGGGGTGCGGGCGCCCCGCCCCATCGCGTCGACCACCAGCTCCGCCGTTATGGTCCGAACACCCTCGCGGCTGCCCACTTGCACCCCGGTGACCCGGCAGCGGTCGGGTGTCGTCGCCAAGTCGCCGACGTTATGTCCGTCGAGGAGGGTGATGTTCGGGATGGCGCGGACGCGTCGCCGGACATGGTGTTCGAGCAGCGGCCGACTCGGCACGTAGGTGGCTCGGCGGTCGCGGAACCGGCCCGAGGATGCCAGCCGGTGCCCACCGAGGACGAAGTGCATCTCCGACAGGTCGCCGTCGGCGATCACCGGTGCGCCATCGGCGATCAGGTCGTCGAGGATGCCGGGGAACAACTCGTCCATGGTGCGGGCACCGCGGGCCAGGAGCCCGTGGCCGTGCCGCCCCTGCGGTACCCCGTGACGGTTCTCTGCACCGGACGGGAGGACGTCGCGTTCGACCACTGTCACCGCGTCGTAGGACTCGGCCAGCGCGCGGGCCGCGAGCAGACCACCGACGCTCGCGCCCAGAACGATTGCGTGGTCACCGATCTTGTTCATCTCGTCATCTCCGTCGCCCGATCGACTGTCGCACTTCGTGCCTGTACACGAAGTCTGTGGTGGCGATCGTCGACGGTCGCGAGTAGCGCACTACTCGATTCGGAATCCGGTTGCCCGGCCGCGGCGGCACTGCTTCGATCGGTGCCATGAGCGACCGCACGCGCCTGACCCGCAAACCTGAACGCCGCACCGACGATCCAGCGGTGCTGCACCGCCTCCTCGACGAGGCCCGCATCGCGCACGTGGGTTGCGTCCGCGACGGATCGCCCGTGGTGCTGCCGATGGCCATGGGTCGCGACGAGGACCGGTTGCTGCTGCACGGCTCGACCGGCGCCGGCATGTTCCTCGCTGCGCGGTCCGGAATCGAGGTGTCGGTCGCGGTGACGCATCTCGACGGGCTCGTCTTCGCCCGGTCGGCCTTCGACCACCGCATGAACTACCGCAGCGCCGTGTTGTTCGGCGTGGCCACACCCGTCGCGCCGGGTGAGAAGGAACACGCATTGAAGGTGGTGACGGAGCATCTGATTCCCGGTCGGTGGGACGAGGTCCGGTCGCCGACACCGAAGGAACTGGCCGCCACCACGGTCCTGGAAGTGCCGCTCGCCGAGGTGAGCGTGAAGGTCCGGGCAGCCGGGCCGGGAGATGAGCCCGGGGACGGTGAGGACCACTCCGTGTGGGCGGGAGTGGTGCCGTTGCGTACCGTCGCCGACGATCCGATCCCGTCGCCGATCACCGGGTCCTCGACCGCGCTGCCCCGCTCCGTGCGCGCGCTTCTGTGACATCGAACGGACTTTCCGTTGTGACATCGAACGGACTTTCCGTTGTGACATCGAACGGACTTTCCGTTGTGACATCGAAAGGATTTTCCGTCGTGTCCGCCCCCGAATCCGACATCGGTGATGAAAGGATGCCCGCGTCGGGGAACAGATCGGAGTCGCCGCGAGTGCCATCAACGTCCGTGTCCGTGAAAGCCGCACGCAAGCGGCTCGGTGAGCTGGTCAGGGAGGTCAACGACGACACCGTCGCCGTCGAGATCGTCGGCAAACGCGGCACGGGCGTGCTGATCTCTCAGGACCGCTACGCGGCGCTGCAGGAGGCGACCTTCCTGCTGCGTTCCCCCGAGCTCATGGACAGCTTGCGCCGGGAGATGCAGCGGGTACTGCTCGAGGCCGCCGCCGCGCCGACCGACGAACCGCGCCCGGCTCCCGTGCGCCGGCGCACGAAGAACAAGAAGAAGAAACGCAAGAAGTGGCAGCGTTCCCGCTGACCTTCGCGATGCGGGAGGGTCGTCAACCCGTCGTCCACAGCAGTTCCGGACGGATCGATCCCATCCCGTACATCTGCACGCCGTGCACGCCGTCGCCGAGCACCGCGGCCGGGGCGGTGCGGATGTACCACACGACGGGGTTCAGGTCGACGATGCGCTGTTGCGCGATCTCGTAGGCGGCGATACGCGCGTCGAGATCGGCCGCGCGTCGCCCCTCGTCGATGGCAGTGTTCAGTTCCGCGTCGTCGATGCCGGTGAAGTTGCCGGTCGAGTCGCCGTGAAAGTTCGACCACAGGGCGGTATCAGGATCGAGGATCGTGGCCGAGGTGATCGCGACGTCGAAGTCGTAGGTGTTGAGCCGCGGCAACGCCGAGGCGAATTCGAGGACCTCGACCCGGACGTCGACACCGTCGAACGCGCTCAGTTGGGCCTGCACCGCTTCGGCGACTGCCTTGTTCTCGACGGAGGTGTAGGCCAGGAAGGTGAACGACACCGGTCGGCCCTCCGCGGCGAGTTCGTCGAACAGCTCCTGCGCGGCCTGCGGGTCGTGGGCCGGGACCGCGATGTCGGTGTGGAACGGTGACGACTCGTCGAAGAGGGTGCGCGGGAGTTCCGCGCGTCCGGCGAAGACGACGTCGTTGAGCGCGTCGATGTCGATGGCGAGGGCGAGAGCGCGTCGCGCTCGTTCGTCGTCGAAAGGCGCCCGCCGGGTGTTCAGGGCGAGGAACTGCCCGCCGCCCGTCGGCTGGACGAGAGTGCGGAGCCCGGCGTCCTCGGCGCGGCCGAGTGACGCCCAGCTCCCCTCGATGGCGACGCCGGCCTCCCCGGCGATCACCGCGTTGATCCGCTGGTTGGTGTCGCCGTTGTGGATCAGTTCGATGCCGTCGAGATAGGGCGCCGGTTCGTATCCGGGGTTGCGTTCGAGGATGATCCGGTCCTGCCGCCGCCACTGCGTCATCGTGAACGGACCGGCCCCGACGGGTTGTTCGTCGAACGCTTGTCGGCCGCCGTCGAGTGCGGCCGGGGAGGCGATCCAGTTCAACCCGCTCCACAGCACGGCCTGGCCGTAGTGCGGGTTGGGTGCCCGCAGCGTCACCCGCAGCGTGAGCGGGTCGGTGACCTCGAGTGCCTCGATCTGTGATGCCTGGATCAACGACGGCGAGCCCGCGGCGGGGTCGCGCATCCGGTCCCAGTTGTGGCGGACGGCCTCGGCGTCGTAGGCGGTGCCGTCCGTGAAGGTGATGCCTTCACGCAGTGTCAGTTCGAAGGTGGTGCCACCGTCGGTGGTGTCGAACGATTCCGCGAGGACGGGGCTCGGATCGCCGGTCTCGGGGTCGTTGACCAGCAGCGTGCCGTACAGGGCGTTGCCGATGAGACTGTTGGAGACCCAGGCGTTGACGAGGGTCGCGGGATCGAGCGAACGCGGCTCCCCGCCCTGGACGATGCGCACCGTCCCACCGTGGACCGGGTCACCGACCTCCGCGTCCGCCGTGGCCACGGAACCATTGCTTCCGCAGGCGGTGAGTACCAGGGCCACCGACACGGCCGCGGCGACCGCCGAAATCGTGCGTCGGGTTCGACGACGTAGGTGATGCAGCATCGGGACTCCTTCACCGGCAGTGCCTGTGGCAGCGGGACTTCGGGGTGGAACATCGGTTGCGGTCGAAGCCTGGCCACGACCGGATCGAAACGATACTCTCACACAAGAGAATCATCTTCTTGTAACGCAGAGTGAATGTCCGGAGGTCCCCATGACGGCATCGGCCGCCGATCCGACCCAGCTCGAACTCACCCCCGCCGTGCACGCTCGGCACACCCCCGACGTGCCGGCGATCGTCATGGGACGGGGCGAGGTGGTCACCTACCGGGAACTCGACGACCGATCCGCGCGACTCGCGACCTACCTGCGCGATCGAGGACTGACACCCGGCGACCACATCGCCATCCTCATGGAGAACTCCCGCGCCTTCCTCGAAGTCGCCTGGGCCGCCCAGCGCTCGGGCCTGTACTACACCGCGATCAACCGGCATCTGCGCCAGTCGGAGGTCCAGTACATCCTCGACGACGCCGGGGCGGCCGCACTGATCACCTCGGAGTCGATGACCGATGTCGTCGACGGACTCGAACTGTCGGCCGCCCACATCCGGGTGTGCACCGACGGCACTCTCCCCGGTTTCGACGATTACGCCGCGATCCTCGCCGGTCACGACCCGCTCCCGCTCGGCGAGTCCGTCGAGGGTCGCGAGATGCTGTACTCGTCAGGAACCACCGGTCGCCCCAAGGGAGTTCGCAAACCCCTGCCCGGCACCTCGTTCGGTGATCCCACCGCGCCGCCGGTGCTGATCGCACAGGGCGTCGCGGCGCGCGGCATCGGACCGGGCAGCGTCTACCTGTCCCCCGCCCCGCTGTATCACGGCTCTCCCCTGGTGTTCTGCATGTCGGCGCAGCGCCTCGGCGCGACCGTCGTGGTGATGGAACGGTTCGATCCGCTGCACTGCCTCGAACTGATCGAACGGCACCGCGTCACCTACGCGCAGTTCGTACCGACCATGTTCGTGCGCATGCTCAAACTCTCCGACGACGAGCGAACACGCTACGACCTGTCGTCGCTGCTGGAGGTCACGCACGGCGCGGCGCCGTGCCCGGTCTCGGTGAAACACCGGATGATCGAGTGGTTGGGTCCGATCGTGCACGAATACTATTCGGGCACCGAGGATGTCGGCGCCAGCCAGATATCGGCGACGGAATGGCTCGCGCATCCCGGCTCCGTCGGCCGGCCCATGCAGGAATGCCACATCGTCGGCGAGGACGGCGAGGAACTACCGCCCGGGGAGATCGGCGTCGTGTACTTCGCGGGCGGTCGGCCGTTCGAGTACCACAACGATCCGGAGAAGACCGCCGGTGTCACCCACCCCAACGGTTGGCGCACGCTCGGCGACATGGGTTATCTGGACGACGACGGTTACCTCTACCTCACCGATCGCCAGGCTCTGATGATCATCTCGGGCGGGGTCAACATCTACCCGCAGGAGGCCGAGAACGTGCTCATCGGGCACCCCGCCGTCCTCGACGTCGCCGTCATCGGGGTCCCCGACGAGGACATGGGTGAGGCGGTGAAGGCGGTCGTGCAACTCGTCGATCCCGATGCCGCCTCCGACACGCTCGCCGACGAGCTGCTCACCCACTGCCGACGCGAACTCGCCACCTACAAGTGCCCGACCAGCGTGGACTTCGTGCCAGACCTGCCGCGCGACCCGAACGGCAAACTCTACAAACGCCACATCCGCGAGCAGTACTGGGACGACCACGGCCCGACCCGCACCCGACTCGTCCAGGGCTGATCGAGACCGATGTTGTTCGCGAAATCAGCGAGGAAATCGCACACAACATCAACCTCGAATCGTTGCACGGAGCACTTTCGTTGTTCCGCTCTCCAATCGTCGTCACAGTTCTCTCACCATCGGGACCCTCGCGTTCGTAGCGTCTGGCGGCACAGGACTCGATCCTGTTCCTCCACCCGACTCCACGGACAGAAACGAGAGAACGATGTCGTTGAACGGAAAGATCGCAATCGTCACGGGCGCCGCACAGGGTATCGGTGAGGCCACCGCCAAGCGTCTCGCCGGCGAAGGCGCCACCGTCGTCGTAGCAGACATCCAGGATTCGACCCGCACGGTCGACACGATCCTGAAACTCGGCGGTAAGGCCGAAGCCCACCATCTCGACGTGCGGCTCAAGGACAACTGGGCGAACGTCGTCCGCGAGGTCGTCGAGCGCCACGGCCGCGTCGACCTGCTCGCCAACGTCGCGGGCGTGGTCAACATGCTCAGCGAGGACAGCGTCGTCGGACTCACCGAAGAGGCGTGGGACCACGTCGTCGGCACCGATCTCAAGGGCGTGTGGCTCGGCATGCAGGCCGTAATTCCCCACATGATCGAACGCGGCGGCGGACGGATCGTGAACATCGCGTCCATGGCCGCGCTCCGCGGACTGCCGAACCTGGCGTCCTATTCCGCCGCGAAGGGCGGGGTGGTCTCGCTGACCAAGCAGGCGGCCTTCGAGTACGGCGAGAAGAACATCCTCATCAACGCGATCTGCCCGGGCACGATCGACACCCCGATTCTCGCCGACATCACCGACGAGATGCGGCAGGCCAACGCAAACGCCCATATCGTGCGACGTCTCGGCGAACCCACGGAGATCGCATCGATGGTCGCGTATCTCATGCGTGAGGGCAGTTTCCTCACCGGCGAGATCTACCCCGTCGACGGCGGATGGGCGGCGAAGGGCAACTTCTGATCCTTTGGATCCGCCCACAAAGGCGGCGGCACGGAGCGCTTCACCGTGCAGCCCCGGCAAGGCATCGTGTGATCCACGACATACCCGAAGCCCGCCGACGAAGCTCGAGGAGATGCGCCGTGAACGATGAGAACTGCACGTTCGGCCTGTGGTACGACTTCCGCAACCCGGAACGGTGGCCGCGGACGTTCACCGACTTCTATGCCCAGACCCTCGAACAAATCACCTGGGCCGAGGCCCGGGGCATCGAATCGGTCTGGTTGACGGAGCACCACTTCATGGCCGACGGCTACACCCCGTCGCCGTTCGTGCTCGCCGCAGCAATCGGAGCACGCACCCGTTCGCTGCGCATCGGCACGAATCTCATCGTCTCGCCGCTACACAATCCCATCCGCCTCGCGGAGGACGCCGCGACCCTCTCGCTGCTCACCGCGGGTCGCTTCGATCTGGGGGTCGGGCAGGGCTACTGGAAGCCGGAATTCGCCGCCTTCGGGCAGAACTTGCGCAACCGCCCGAGTCTGCTCGAGGAGGGTCTCGATCTCATCCGTCGCGCCTGGTCGGGTGAGTGCGGCGAATTCCATGGCAAGCGCTACGACTTCCCCGCCCTGCCCGTCACCCCGCGACCCGAATCCACCCCGCAACTGCTCGTCGGAGCAATGGCCGAACCGGCGATCGAACGGGCCGCTCGGATTGCCGACGGTTATCTCAGCACCCAGAACGCCCACCATGAGATGTATCTGGACGCCCTCGATCGTGTCGGTCGTTCACGCGAGGACGGCCGGATCTATGCCGGCCAATGGGCGGTGATCGCCGACGATCCCGAACGCGAATGGGCACGCATCGGCGAGCACGCGCTGTACCAGATCAACGGGTACATCGAGATGGGCGCGTTCGGTCCGCCGGACGCCGTCCCGACTTTCACGACTCCCCAGGACCTGCTCGACGCGGGCTCGTTCACCCTGTGGGACGCCGACATCGCGGTCTCCGAACTGACCACGATGCTCGTGGCACGCCCGCAGATCAAGGACGTTCATTTCTGGGCGCAACTGCCGGGCGAATCCGTCGACAGCGGCTCGGCACGTATCGAACTGCTCACCTCCAAGGTGATCCCACAGGTACGCGCGGCGGTCGCCGCCGCCCGACAGGAGGTATCCGCATGACCCCGGCGCCGACCACCGGCTCCACCACTCCCCTCGTGATCACCGATTTCCTCTACCGGGCGCGAGATCTGTTCTCCGCGAAGACCATCACCCAATACCAGGGCGGCGCGAAGGTCTTCGAATATACCTACGGCGAGTACGCCGACCGCGTGCTGCGGCTCGCAGCGGCGCTCGTGGACCTCGGCGTGCGTCCCGGTGATCGGGTCGCCACCCTCGCGTGGAACCACTACCGTCATCTCGAGCTGTACATGGCGGTTCCGTTGGCCGGCGCTGTTCTCCACACCGTCAATCTGCGGCTCGAATCCGACGAGATCGCCTACATCGTCGACCACGCCGACGACCGCGTCGTCTTCGTCGACTCCTCCCTGCTTCCCCTGCTCGACGCGACGCGCGCGCAACGTCCCCACATGCCCGTGTTCACCACCGACGGGGACGGCAATGGCCTGCCGAACCTGGACGCGCTCGCCGCAGCCGCCGACCCACTCTCCGAGCCGGTGCCACGGGACGAGAACGACCTTGCCGCACTGTGTTACACCTCGGGCACCACAGGATCACCGAAGGGCGTCGGGTATTCGCATCGGGGCCTGTACCTGCACACCTTCACGGCCTGCCTTGCCGACGGCCACGCGATCAGCGAACGTGACACAGTCTGCCACGTGGTGCCGATGTTCCACGCCAACGCATGGGGTATCCCCTTCGCCGCCCTGATGACCGGCGCGAACCAGGTGCTTCCCGGCGAGCATCCGGTTGTGCCCGACATCGCCACCATCCTCGCCGAGCAACAGGTCACCTACACCGGCATGGTGCCGACGGTCGCCGTAGACCTCGTGCGACACGCGGTGTCCTCGGGCATCGATCTGACGTGCCTGCGCGCACTCGTCCTCGGTGGGTCGACCCCGACCCCGGAGCTGGTGCGCAGCATCGAGGAAGACCTCGATGTGCGCGCCTATCAGGGCTGGGGCATGACCGAGCTCTCGCCGATGGGTACCTTCGCCCGACCGCCACGAACCGCCGACGACGACCCGCAACTGCGATATTCCTACATCCGCAGGCAGGGACGGCTGCTCCCGGGACTGCGGTGGAAGCTCGTCGACGACGAGGGCACTGTAGTTCCCCACAACGGCATCGACCGCGGCGAACTGCTCATGCGGGGACCGTGGGTGGCCGAAAAATACTTCCGCGACGAGCACCCGGAGGCGTTCGTCGACGGCTGGCTGCGCACCGGCGACATCGCCACGATCGATCCCGAAGGCTATCTGACCATCGTCGATCGGGCGAAGGACCTGATCAAGAGCGGCGGTGAGTGGATCAGCTCGCTCGCCCTCGAACAGGCACTGACCACCATCGCAGGCGTGGCCGAAGCCGCGGTGATCGCGGTGCCGCACGAACGCTGGCAGGAACGTCCCTTGGCTTTCGTGTGCCCCACCGAGGGAACCATGCTCGCTCCGGATGCCGTAGCCGACGCGCTCGCCGCGATCGTGCCGCGGTGGTGGCTGCCCGAGCGCATCGTCGTGGTCGACGACCTGCCCCGCACCAGCGTCGGCAAACTCGACAAGAAACGCCTGCGCAGCACCGTCCGAGACCGGTTGTTTGTGGATACCCACAACAGCTCGACCGCAGGTTCGCCCGGGTGAGGCCGCCCTCGCTCTAGCGTCGGGTCCACCGGCCCACCGATCCGGGGGCATCCGTCGTCCCGAGGAGGAACACCGTGAAGTTCGGGATCTTCTACGTCCTCGAATGCCCCGACCACGACTTCGCGCGGGCCTACCGCGAGATGCTCGACCAGATCGCCTACGCCGAGAAGCTTGGTTTCGACGAGGTGTGGCTGGCCGAGCATCACGGAACCGATTACGGCTCGATGCCGTCGCCACAGGTCGCGGCGGCGGCCATCGCAGCTCGCACCGAGCGGATGCGCATCGGCATCGCCGTGAGCAACCTGACCTTCGACTGGCCGGTCCGCATCGCCGAGGACTACGCGATGGTCGACGTCCTGTCCGGCGGCCGCCTCGACTTCGGGGTCGGTCGTGGTTACCAGCCGCAGGAGTTCCACAACATGGGCGTGGGACATCTGCAGAGCGAGAGCCGCGAGCGGTTCGTCGAAGCCCTGGAGATCGTGCGAGGCCTGTGGAGCAAGCCGGTCGGAGCACCGTTCTCCCATCACGGTAAGCACTTCGACCTCGTCGATATCGACTGCCGGCCTGCGCCCGTCCAGCAACCCACTCCGCCGATCTATATCGCGTCCATCAGTCCCGAAACCCTGGATCTGGCTGCCGACCAGGGTTACAACATGCTCGTCACGCCCACGCTCATGACGATGCCCGAGCTCAACACCTTCGTCGTCGACGCCAAACGGCGGCTGCGCGATCTGGGTCGCGACATCCTCGACCTCGACTTCCCCATGAACTGGCAGATTCACCTCGCCGACACCGAGGACGCGGCGGTCGAGAACGCACACGACGCCCTGACCTGGTATTTCGACGCTGCGCTCACCGCGGTGCCGCAGGGACCGGACGTGCCGGCCACCTACGAACGCTACGCCCAGCTCGTCACCGCCAGCGAGGAGGCCGGGGGCATGACCGTCGACGGCCTGCGCGAAGGCGGCGTGGTCTACGTCGGCGAGCCCGACGGATTGATCCGCCAGATCGAGACCCTGCACGACGAGACCGGTCTGCAGCACCTCATCTGCTGGATGCGCTTCGGCGGACTCGAACACGAAAAGGTCATGCGCTCGCTGGAACTGTTCGCCGAACACGTCATCCCGCATTTCCGCGGACGCGAACCCGTCGTCCCCCGCGCGCTGCGCGAATCCGACTCGCACACTGCGACATCCGTACCCGAAATCCATACCTACCCCACTTCCCCACTCGCACAGGAGGACACCATGGGATTTCTGCCCGTCGAGAACGACCGCAGCATCTACTTCGAACATCACCGCGGTGACGGACGGCCGATCGTCCTGATCCACGGCTGGGGTGCCACCACTCGGGCCTGGGACACGACCCTGCCGGCCCTGCGCGCCAACGGCAACGAGGTCGTAACCGTCGACCTGCGTTGCTGCGGACGCTCGGACAAGGACTTCGACGACGTCTCCATCGAGGCGCTGGCGTCGGACATCGTGCGCCTGGTCGATCATCTCGATCTCGACCGGCCGGTGATCAACGGATGGTCGCTCGGCGGGGCGGTTGCCACCGCGGCGGTCGCCCAGCTCGGCGAACGGGCGTCTGCGCTGGTCCTGACCGGTGGCGCCTCTCCCCGCTACACCGCCACCGACGACTGGCCGCACGGCGGCAGCGTCGCCGATGTCGAAGGCGTCCTGGCGTCGGCTGCCGCCAACCGCGCCGAGACCTTCCGCGGCGTTGCTGCGGCGGTGTGCGCCGAGAATCCGGGCGAGGCCGTGCTCGATTCGATCTGGGACATGTTCATGGCCATGGGCCCCCGCGGGGACGACTCGCTGCGGGATCTGGCCACGATCGATCTGCGCAAGGAGATCGCCTCCCTCGAGGTGCCCATCCTGTTGCTGCACGGCCGGGCCGACAACTTCGTTCCGTTCTCCGCGGCCGAAGCCGTACCTGCGCTCAACCCGCGAGCCGAGGTCGTGGAATTCACGTCCAGCGGGCACGCGCCCTTCCTCGAGGAGCGCGACCGCTACCTCGCCGAGTTGACGGGATTCCTGAACCGATGAGCGACTCGAAGAATTGGCTGGTCACCGGTGGTTCGCGCGGCATCGGCCGCGCCGTCGTCGAGGCTGCCACCGCTCGCGGGGACCGCGTCGCGGTGTTCGCTCGCAAACCGGCCACCGAGCAGTGGACCCATCCCGATCGGGTGGTCGAAATCCATACCGATATCGGCGATTCGGCCTCGGTCGGCAGTGGGGTGGCCGAGGTGTTCGACCGGTTCGGTTCGCTCGACGTCGTGGTCAACGCCGCGGGCGTGCACCGCGGCGGACGGATCGGCGATCTGTCCCGGCAGCACTGGGACGAGGTGATCGCGACCAACCTGACAGGGGCGTTCGAACTCGCGCGTACGGTGGTGCCGCGACTCGACGCCGGCGCCGCACTGATCAATGTCGGTGCGGTGGTGGGTTTCCGGGGTTTTCCCGGGGATGTAGCCTACGGTGCGGCCAAGGCCGGGCTGAGCGGGTTGACCCAGGTGCTGGCCGTCGAACTCGCTCCGCGCGACATCCGGGTGAATCTGGTCATCCCGGGTTTCGTGGATACCGACATGACCTCGGCGCTCACAGGGCGTGCCCGCGAGAAGGTCGTCGCTGCCATTCCCATGGGCCGTACCGGCCGGCCCGAGGAGATTGCGCAGGTCGTCGTGGGTGTCGCGGATGCGCCCTACATGACGGGCAGCATTGTGGCCACCGATGGCGGGCTGATGAGCTCGTTCAGCTCGCGTAGTTGAGGTTCCGGTCGTTGTAGCGACCTACAACGACCGGAGAACTCGCGTGACCCACACCACAGAAATCCGATTACTCTCGACCCCAGCAGCACAGAAACTCGTTCCCCCGCTGCAGGATTCGTCCAATTCCTCTCTTCAAGGAGCTCAGATGGACAACGTCGCGAGTGCCGGAAGCCTCGAAGCGGCCAACAAGAAGCTCATCGCCGAATTCATGGAGGTCTTCTCCACCGGCAACGTCGAAGCGATCCTCGGCTATCTCTCCCCCGACGCGACCTGGTGGGTTGCCGGCACCATCGAAGGCATCTCCGGCACCAAGACCAAGGAAGAATTCCGCGCGATGCTCTCGGGGCTGTCGGCGAACACGAAGACCGGCGCGATCGCGCTGACTCCGCTCGCATGGACCGCCGAGGGCGACCGCGTCGCGGTGGAGACCGAGTCGTATTCGGAGATGAACAACGGCCGCGTCTACAACAACCTCTACCACTTCGTCTTCGAAGTCCGAGACGGACTGATCCGGTCGGTGAAGGAGTTCCTCGACACCGAACACACCCGGGCCGTCTTCCTCGCACCCTGACCCACACCTCTCCATTCCCATCCCGTTCTTTCACCTACACAAGGAGATACGTCCATGGACGTCGGAATGCTGCTGGTCTTCCAGAACTACCACGAGAACGTCAGCGACCAGGAAGTCTTCACTCGCGAGCTCGACATGGGCGTCGACGCGGAGAAGTACGGCTTCGACGCCGTCTGGTCCGCCGAGCACCACTTCGACGACTACTCGATGTGCCCGGACAACATGCAGATCATGTCGTACCTCGCCGCGCGCACCTCGACGGTCAAGCTCGGCACCGGCGCCGTGATCCTGCCGTGGAACAACCCGGTGCGCGTCGTCGAGAAGATGACGATGCTCGACATGATGTCCGGTGGTCGCGCCCTCTACGGCATGGGCCGTGGCCTGGCGAAGATGGAGTACGACGCCTTCGGGATCCCCATGGACGAGGCCCGCGGACGGTTCATCGAAGGCGCGAAGATCACCATCGAGGGCCTACGCACCGGTGTCGTCGACAACCCGGAAGGCGAGTTCTACCCCCAGTCACGTGTGGAGATCCGGCCCGCCCCGAACCCGACATACGAGTGGGGTCGCGACCGTCTGTTCGGTGCGGCGATGTCGCCCGATTCTGTGCCCGTCATCGCCGACCTCGGCGTCCGCATGATGACCTTCATGCAGTTCGAGTTCGAAAAGCACGCCGAGACGATCAATCGCTGGCGCGACCTGTACCGGGAGCGCTGGGGCACCGAACCGCTGCCGCCCGTCATCCAGGACTTCGTCATCTGCCACGAGGACGCCGAGGAGGCCCGCCGGCTCGCCTACGAGCACGTCGCCCGCTACTTCCTTTCGGTTATCAAGCACTACGACTTCGCCGGTGAGCACTGGCGGAACACGAAGGGCTACGAGACGTACCAGGTGGGGGCGGACATGATCCGCGAAGCCGGCATGGAGGCCGCCGCCGACGCCTACGTGGAGGCCAACGTCTACGGCACGCCGGAGCAGATCGTCGAGAAGTACGCGGCCCGGCACGAGAAGATCGGCGACTTCTTCGCCAACGCCGCGTTCGCATTCGGTGGCCTTCCCATCGAGCAGGCCGAGAAAGCTCTGAAGCTGTACGGCGAAAAGGTCGTTCCCGAGCTGCACAAGATGAAGGCACCGGTTCCGGCCAACGCCTGACCCCTGACCCGGGCGGTGCCCGAAACCTCGGGCACCGCCCGTTCGATTCCCCTCGGAGGACGACATGAACTCCCCTGCCACCCAGGACTTCACCACCGCGTTCCGCGACGTGATGGCCGGCGTCTGCACCCCGGTCACGGTGGTGACCGCACTCGACGGTGATCGACCGCACGGCACCACCGTCAGTGCCTTCGCGTCGTTGTCGATGGCTCCTCCGATGGTGCTCGTCGCACTCGATCGTGCCTCGGATCTGTTGACGGTGGTCCGCAAGCAGCGCCGCTTCGGCATCAACATCCTCGGTCACGGTCAGGACGCCCTGGCCCTGGCCTTCGCCCGCAAGGGCACCGACAAGTTCGCCGGCATCGACTGGTCGCTGTCGTCCGACGTGCCTCGAATCCAAGGCGTCCCCGGCTGGGTGGCCTGCACCGTGGCGGATCTCGTCGACGGCGGTGACCACGTAGTGGTCCTCGGACACGTCGAGGACGCCGACTGTACGGACAACCCGCCGCTCACCTACCACCGGCGCGCCTTCGGAACATACAGCGCAGGACAGGAGTAGTCGCCATGCCTCACACACCCGCACAGCAGGTCGAGCTCGCCGTCGAGACCCTCGCCGCCGGCGGCATGGTCGTCGTCGTGGACGACGACGATCGTGAGAACGAAGGCGATCTGGTCGCCGCGGCGGCCACGATGACCGCCGAACAGATGGCATTCGTCGTCCGCCACACCACCGGCATCGTGTGCGCGCCCATGACGGCCCATCGTGCCGATGTGCTCGAGCTGCCTCTGATGGTCGAACGCAACACCGATGCGCACGGCACGGCGTTCACCATCACCGTCGATCACGTCTCGACCGGTACCGGGGTCAGCGCCGAGGACCGAGCGGCGACCGTGCGGGCGCTCGCCGCCGACACCACCGAGTCCCCGGACCTGCGCCGACCGGGTCACATCTTCCCGCTGCGCGCCCGCGAGGGTGGGGTCCTCGCCCGGGCCGGACACACCGAGGCGACCGTCGATCTGCTGCGTCTCGCCGGCGCCGGTGATGTCGGCGTGATCGGCGAGATCGTCGCCGAGGACGGTTCGATGCGCCGGGGAGACGACCTCGTCGAGTTCGCGCGCGTCCACGATCTACCGATGCTGCACATCGCGGATCTGGTGCGGTACCGCGCCGCGACCGAACCTTTCGTCGAACTGGTCGCCGAAGCGACGATGCCCACCGAGTTCGGGCAGTTCCGGGCGGTGGCGTTCCGGTCGGTTCTCGACGGCACCGAACACCTGGCGTTGGTGATGGGTGATGTCACCGCTGCCGGACGCAGCCACGAAGGCGTGCTGGTCCGCGTGCACAGCGAGTGTCTCACCGGCGACATCCTCGGTTCGTTGCGCTGCGACTGCGGCGCTCAACTCGAACAGGCCCTCGCCGAGATCGCTCGCGAAGGATGCGGGGTGCTCGTGTACCTTCGCGGCCACGAGGGTCGCGGTATCGGTCTCGCCCACAAGATCCGTGCGTACTCACTGCAGGAACAAGGTCTCGACACCGTGGACGCCAACCGCGCGCTCGGCCTGCCCGACGATTCACGAAGCTACGGCGTCGGCGCCCGCATCCTCGCCGACCTAGGGGTTCGCCGGATGCGTCTGATTACGAACAACCCAACGAAACTCGGTGGACTCGAAGGTTATTCGATTGACATCGTCGGTCGGGTCGCACTTCCCACCGTCGCGACCGCCCACAACGTGCGGTATCTGCGGACGAAGCGGGACCGCATGGGCCACGTACTCGATCACGGCCTGCCCGACGCGATGGCCACGTGACGGGATCCGGTAGATTGTGATATTCCACAATTCAACGATGTGGAGTAACGGCCGCCACATCCTGGGAGGAGAGGGAACGATATGACACTGCTGCCGAGCGCGGGCACCGAGAGCACCACGCGGCCCGACGCCGTCGGCACTGTGCCACCCGCCTCCGCCGACCCGCCGCGAGAACGCGACGTCATCACCGCCTTCGCCGAGATAACCGGGGAGGCCATCGGGGACGCCGACCTCGAACACCTCCTGCGCTCGGTGTGTGTGAAGCTGTGCAACGTCATCGGAGTCTCCCGGTCGTCGCTCTACCTCAAACGCCCGGACGGCCGGTTCCGAGGCGCCGCCGGCCACTGTTCCGACCAGGGTGACATCACCGAGGCCGTCAAACGCCAGGAGTCCGGTATCGCGGGCGACCGGTTCAGCCGGGAAGTCATCGAGACCGCGCGCCCTGTCCTCATCGACGACGTCGCCAACGATCCGCGCCCGCACCGCCGCACCATGGAGCACTGGCGGGTGCGGGCGATGCTGGGTGTGCCGCTGGTGTTCGACGGCGAGGTCATCGGCCTGCTCTTCGTCGACGACAAGGACCGCGATCACGTCTACACCCAAGAGGACGTCGAGATCGCGGAGATGTTCGCGCAGCTCAGCGCGCTGTTCATCAGTCAGGCGATGCTCAACGTCCGGCTGCGCAGCCAGGCCTCGGAGATCGCCCGCAGCCGCAACACGCTTGCCTATCTCGCGGACGTGCACCGCAAACTCACCAACGCCGTCCTCGAAGGCGCCGACATCCACAGCGTGGTGACGCTGCTGTCGAGCTTGTCCGCCAAACCCGTAGTGCTCTACGACGAGGACTTCCGGGTCCTGGCCTGGGCGTCTCCCGCAACGCTCGGTCTCGACCGCCCGCCCGTTATCTCCCAGCAGGTGCGGAGGATGCCGTCGGTCGAGGCGGAACTGGCGGGTCTCAGCCCGGAACGTCCCTCCGCGATCGTCCCACCGACTCTGTCGGTGGGACTCGGACGACGGCACCTGATGTGCCGGCTGATCATCGAAGGGCGGCCGAACGGCTATCTCGGCATCGTCGAGGTCGGGCGTTCCCTCGAGACGGTGGACAGCCATCTGGCCGAGCACGGCGCGACGGTGCTGTCACTGCAGATCCTGTCCGAACGACGCCAGATCGAAACCCAGGGTCAAGCGCGAGACGACTATCTGTCCGACCTGCTGCGCAACACCCGCGACAAGGAGCATCTGCTGCGCCGGGGCCCCCAGTTCGGCATCGACCTCACCCACCCGCACGTGCTGGTACGTTTCGAGCTGTCCGCTGACCCGCGTACCACCGCCTCCGCGGCGCAACGGCTCGTCACCCGCCGGTTCCGGGAGGTCTTCGGCATCGACGAACCCGCCGCGGTGAAACTGCCCGGCCACGTGATCGTGCTCGTCCCGCTCCCCGACGGCGGGTCGGCGGAGGAGATGCAGACCCTCCGCGACCGGGTCGGGCGGGTGCGGGAGTCACTGCAACCCGAGCTCGCCACCGGCGCCACGGTCATCTCCGGCGTGTGCCGCGAGGTCACCGGCTTCCCGCAGGCGGCCCGCGAGATGAAAGAGGTTGCCGACATCGCGCGATCGTTCGACTGGTCCGACGGTGTCCTCGACGTCACCGAACTCGGGCTCTTCCGCGTCGTCGTCAGTTCCGGACGCGTCAAGGACGCAGTGCGCTTCGCCCACGAGTACGTCCACGCCGTGCGCGGTGCCGACGACGGTGTGCTGCTCGAGACGTGGCGGGCGTTCGTCGCCGCGGAGGGAAGGGTGCAGGGCGCCGCGCTGGCGCTCGAGGTCCACGAGAACACGGTCCGGTACCGCATGGGCAAGATCAAGGAACTCACCGGCCTGGACCCGACGAGTCTGGACGTACTGCTCGCTGCGCGCCTGGCCTTCCAGATCCTCGACTTCGCGGCCCGCTGACCAGCGCAGATCCCTGACCGGATGCCATTGTAGGAATCCACAACGAGGGTCGACGAGGTACGGTGCCACCGACGGATCCGGTCGATACGTTCTATTCATGCCGACCGACACCACACACAGCGACCTCCTCGGGGTCGACCTCACCGCCGTGCGGGACTGGATGGACGCGCAGGGCCTCGGGTCCGGTGATCTGACCGCCGCCTCGCCTATCGGGGGTGGAACGCAGAACGTCATGCTCGGCTTCGAACGTTCCGGCGTCCACTACGTCCTCCGAAGGGGACCGAAACACCTTCGGCCACATTCGAATCGGATGATGGCGAGAGAGATGACGCTGCTCCGCGCACTCGCCGGCACCACCGTGCCGCATCCCACCTTCGTCGCCGGCAGCGAGAACACCGACATTCTCGGCGCAGCCTTCTACCTGATGCACGCTGTGGACGGCTACAACGCCGCCGAGTCACTTGCCCCCGGCCACGCCGCCGATCGCGGCGCCCGCCACCGGATGGGACTGGCCATGGTGGACGCGCTCACAGAACTCGGTCGTGTCGACCCCGTGCAGATCGGGCTCAGCGACTTCGGTCGTCCCGACGGTTTCCTCGACCGCCAAGTCGCTCGCTGGAGCAGCGAACTCGAGTCCTACACGCTGCTGCCGGGCTACCCGACAGTGCTGTTGCCCGGTGTCGACCGGATCGCGTCCTGGCTCGACGACCACAAACCCCGGACCTGGACACCGGGAATCCTGCACGGCGACTATCACGTCTCCAACGTGATGTTCGATCGCATCGATCCGGTGCTCACCGCCATCGTCGACTGGGAGATGGCGACCATCGGGGATCCCCTCCTGGACCTCGGCTGGATGCTCGCCATGTGGCCGGACACGGACGGCGGATCCGACCTGCTCGAGAGCCGTCTCGCCGCGGCAGGTGGTCTCCCGTCCCGCACCGAACTGATCGACCGGTACGCGGCGAACACCGAGCGCGATCTGAGCGCAATCGACTGGTACACGGCGCTGGCCGGCTTCAAACTCGGCATCATCCTCGAAGGCACCTACGCGCGCGCCTGTTCCGGGCAGGCATCCACCGAGGTCGGTGATCGCCTGCACCGCTACGCCCTTCGACTGTTCGACCGCACTCTGCGGTTCCTCGACTGACGCTTCACCCACCGACCGGAGGTACGAAAGATGGCATGGGATTTCTCCACCGAGCACGAATTTCAGCAGAAGCTGGACTGGATGACCACCTTCGTGCGCGACGAGATCCGTCCGCTGGAAACGCTCGAACTCACCTGGCCGCAGCTGTTGAAAGCCATCGCGCCGCTGCAGCAGGAGGTCAAGTCCCAGCAACTGTGGGCCGCTCATCTCGATCCCGAACTCGGTGGCCAGGGCTATGGTCAGGTCAAACTCGGCCTGATGCACGAGATCCTCGGCTCCTCCCCGCTCGGCCCTCTCGTGTTCGGTTGCCAGGCACCGGATTCCGGCAACGCCGAAATCCTGGCCGCGGTGGGCACCGACGAGCAGAAGCGCCGCTGGCTCGACCCGTTGCTCGCCGGTGAGAAGTATTCCGCCTTCGCCCTGACCGAGCCCGACAACGCCGGCGCCGACCCGACGAACCTGCAGACCACCGCCGTGCGCGACGGCAACGAGTGGGTGCTCGACGGGCACAAGTGGTTCATCAGCAACGCCTCGACCGCCGATTTCGTCATCGTCGTCGCCGTCACCGATCCGGACGCGGAACGACACCGCCGGGCATCGCAGTTCATCGTCCCGATCGACGCTCCCGGCCTCGAGGTGGTGCGTGACATCGCGTCGATGGAGAATCCCTCACCCCGGGACAACACTTACGGTTCGCATTGCGAGGTCGTCCTGCGCGGTGTGCGCGTCGGTGACGACGCCCTGCTCGGCAATCCCGGCGACGGCTTCCTCATCTCCCAGAAACGTCTCGGCCCCGGCCGGATCCACCACTGCATGCGCTGGATCGGGCAGGCCAACCGCGCTTTCGACATGATGTGCGAGCGCGCCACCTACCGTTTCGCCCATGGCAGTGTACTGGGCGAGAAGCAGACGGTGCGCAACTGGATCGCCGACTCTGCCGCCGAGATGCAGGCCCTGCGCCTGATGACCCTACAGGCCGCCTGGGTGATCGACACGAAGGGCACGAAGGAGGCGCGCAAGGAGATCGCCATGATCAAGTACTACGGTGCGAAAATCCTGCACGACATCATCGATCGGTCGATACAGACACACGGCTCTCTCGGTTACAGCTCCGACCTGCCGCTGGACTTCATGTACCGCGCGGCCCGCGCCGCACGGTTGTACGACGGCCCCGACGAGGTACACCGCGACACCGTCGCCAAGCTGATCCTTCGCGGCTACGAGGCCCCCGCAGACCGCATCCCGTCCGAGCACGTGCCGACCCGTCGGCGCGCGGCGCAGGAGCGCTACGCCGACCTGTTCGACGAGGTCCTCGCCTCCGTCTGACGGCACTCGAGGACGGTGTGGTGTGCGATTCCTCGAGGAATGCCGCCCACCCCACCGTTCTCGTCCGCGGCTGGCGAGGTCAGTAGACGACCGCATCCGCTCCCGCCGACTCCCCCAGATACGCCTGCTCGAGCAGGTGCGGGGAGGCCGCGAGTTCGGCGGCGGGGCCGCTCGTCGTCACTTCGCCGTGCCGCAGCACCATCGCGTGGTCGGCAACCGACAGGGCCAGGTGCACGTGCTGCTCGACGAGCACGACCGCGGCGTTCCTCTCGTCGGCGAAACTGCGGACGACGGGCAGTAACGACTCGACCACGACGGGCGCGAGACCCATGCTCAGCTCGTCGACGAGCAACACCTTCGGTGCCTGCACGAAAGCCCGTCCGAGCGCGAGCATCTGTTGTTCGCCGCCGGAGAGCATGCCCGCCGCGATCGAGCGACGTTCCCCGAGTGCCGGAAAGTACTCGATCACCTCGTCGATCGTCGGGCCGTCCTTGCGCCGGGCGAGGCGCAGGTTCTCGACGACCGTGAGGGACTTGAACAGTGAGCGATCGTCGGGGACGAGCACGATGCCGGCCTTCGACGCCGCGCGTGCGTTGCCCGCCGCGACGGGTCGGCCGTCGAGTTCCATCGACCCGCCGAGCGGGGTGAGCAGCCCGGCCAGCGTCAGCAGCAGCGTGGTCTTCCCCGCCCCGTTCGGGCCGAGCAGCGCCATGACCTGCCCGGAACCGAGTTCGATGTCCACATCCCGCACACACGGGCGTCCGCGGCCGTAGCCGGCGAACAGTCCGGTGGCACTGAACTTCGTCGTCACGAGCCCGCCTCCGCTTTCGCTGTCGTCATGAGCTCGCCTGCGCTCGCTGTCGTCATGAGCTCGCCTGCGCTCGCTGTCGTCATGAGCTCGCCTGCGCCCTCCCGGGTGGCACCGAGGTAGGCCGCGACGACCGCCGGGTTACCACGGATCTCGTCGGGTGTGCCGTCGGCGATGATGCGTCCGAGGTCGAGCACCACGATGCGGTCGCACAGTTCGAGCACCAGATCCATGTCGTGGTCGACGATGAGTACGGTCACCCCGGCATTGCGTACCGCGCGCAGTTTTTCCCCGAGCCAACGGCTTTCCGAACTCGCCAGCCCGGCTGCCGGTTCGTCGAGCAACAGCATCCGGGGACGACCCGCCAGTGCGCGCGCGACCGAGACCAATTGCTTTCGGCCCTGCGACAGTTCGGCGACCGGATCGTCGGCGCACGATTCCAGGTCGAGGATCCGGAAGAGCGTGTCGATCCACGGGCCACCCGCCTTACCGGCCCGCGGACCGGCCGTGAACGTGCCGACCGCCACGTTCTCGCGCACCGACAGGTCCTCGTAGAGCGACATGTCCTGGAAGGTGCGGCCGAGCCCGAGACGGCTCCGTCGATGCGGGACGAGACCGTCGATCCGCCGACCTTCGAGGGTCACCGCCCCCGCGGCGTCCGCGAAACCACTCAGGGCGTCGATGCAGGTCGTCTTGCCGGCACCGTTGGGTCCGATGAGCCCGACGATCTCGCCCGAACGAACCTCGATCGAGAAGTCCGCCAGCGCCGTGACGGCACCGTGGGTGACGGTCAGGCCGTCCGCGGTGAGCACCACCGCGCCTTCCGGTCCGCCGGACAGCATCGTCGACAGCTCGGTCTGTGTGTCGATCGGGACGGCGACGTCGGTCTTCTCCGGGCGTCCCGACCGCGCGCGAAGGGCTGCCTGCAGCCGCGCGATCCGCTCGGCGAAGTGCCCGGCGATGCCTTCGGGGTAGCTGATCACGGTGAAGGTGAGCAGGACCCCGCCGATGATGGCGTAGTAGTCGGCAAAGCCGAGCAGCCGGTCGAGCAGGATGAACATCAATCCGCCGGTGCCGAGGACACCGGAGAGGATGCCGCCGCTGACCAGGGTGACCCCGGCGATGTAGATCATCGCGAACAACGCGATACCGCCGATCGTCGTGTACGACTCCGCGGTCACGACGGTCTGCTGATAGGCCATCAGCGATCCGCCCAGACCCGCGATGAACGCCCCGATGGCGAAGGCCAGCAGTTTGGTGCGCGACACGTCGATACCCGAGGCCGCCGCAGCGCGCTCGTCGGCGCGCACCGCCAGCATCGCCGCACCCAGCCGTCCGGTCCGCAGCTTCGCCACGGCCACCGCCACGATCACGAGCACGGCCAGGCAGAGGAATCCGAAGGCCACCCGCGGATAACCCGCGCCGGAGCCGATGGACAGGTCGATGCCGAAGAGCGTCGGTGGTTCGACCTGGGCGCCCTGCATCCCGCCGTTGAGATCGGTGTTACGGAACCACACGAACTCGAGGAAGACCGCCAGCGCGAGAGTGACCACGGTGACGGGCAATCCGCGGATCCGCAGCGCAGGCAGTCCCACGATCACGCCGATGACCGTCGCGGCCAGCGCCCCGAGGATCGGCGCGAGCGGGAACGGGATGCCCCAGTCCGTGGTCAGGCGGCTGAGGGTGAACGCGCCGACACCGGCCAGGGGCAGCTGCGCCAACGAGATCTGCCCGGCGAAACCGGTCACGACGACCTGCGACAGGCCGATGATCGCGAGGACGAGACTGACGATCACTGCGGCCCGGTAACTTCCGGAGGTCAACGTCAGCGCAAGGATCGCGACTACCACCCCGATCAGTGTCGGCAGCAGGATCCGTCGCGGCCGCGGTGCCCTGCCGAGCGACGACCTGACGATAGCCCCGCGGGTGGGCAACGGCTTGCCGCGCACCACCAGGAAGGCCAGGATCAGCACGAGCGGAACGAGTTCCGCCATCCCCGACTGGGGGAACCAGTCGACGGTCGCCTGCAGGTGGGTCATCTCGGACTGCAGCATGCCGATCGCGAACCCGGCAGCGACGGTCACACCCATCGCGGTGAAGTTCCCGACCAGCGCCGCCGCGAGCGCCGGAATCACGAACAGCGAGTACGACACCGGGACGAGCGGGACGATGGGTGCGATGAGGATGCCGCCGATGCCGGCGACCACGGTGCTCAGCGCCCAGTTGCCGAACGCGATCCGATCGGGCGACAGACCCGTGACGAGTGCGCCCTTCTCGGACTCGGCGGCCGCGCGGGTCGCGAGTCCGAACCGGGTGTACCGGAACAGGCACACGAGCACCACCGTCATCGCGATCATGAGGACCGCGAACCACAACCGGTCCTGCGGGATCCGCATCCCGGCGACGGTGAGCGCACCGTTGGGCAGGATCGGCTTGACCGAGACCGGGGTGGTGCCGACCCGCAGCGCGAGCAGCGCCTGCACGACCAGCATCACGCCGATCGACACGACCGCCTTGGCGACCGGCGGCGCGTTCCGCACCAACCGGAACACCAGGCCGTAGAGCACCACGCCGAGGACCGCGGCGATCAGCAGGGACAGTGCCAGTGCCGGCACGAATCCCCACGGACCGCCGAGGTCGACGGTGGTCGGCATCCCCGGAATCGGATTGAGCAACTCGCCCTTGCGGAGGAACCCGTAGGTGTACGCCACGTACAGGGCGATCGCGCCGGTCGCGAAGTTCACGACCCCGGAACTCCGGAAGGTCATGACCAGCGCGAGCCCGAGCGCCGCGTAGACGGCGCCGTTGCCCAATCCGAGTGCGAGGAAGACGAAGTGATCGGACATCAGTCACTCGTTCCCGGTGAGCCGGCCCGACCCGTCACTGTCCGACCTTCGGGTCGGTGGCCTTGCCGCCTTCGACGGTCGCGATGATGCCCTGGTTTGCGCACACGGCGGGCATGCCGGGCATCGCGGTGCCGTCGCAGGTGAAGGTGATGCCGTCGGCGGCGGGCATGGGCACGTCCACGGCGCTCTTGATCGCATCGTCGATCGTGGCGGCGGTCGGCTCGCCTTCGAGGTTCTCGGCCGCGCGGATCAGGCCGAGCATGGCCTGGTAGCCGGTGAACGTGAAGCCGTTGATGTCGGCATCGGGTGCGTAGCGTTCCATGACCGAGCGGTAGAGCACGGCTTCGGGTTCGTCGGAGTCGATGTCGGCCCCGAGGAAGGCCGTGGCGCCGTCGAGGGAGTCGCCGACGGCGTCGATCACAGATGGGTCGAGACACGGCTGGATGATCATCTTCGCCTGGTCGGCGCCGAGCGTCATCATCGAGCGGAGCACGGAAGTGCACATCGTCGCGTCGCCGATCACCGCGACCACGTCGACGCCGTCTGCGAGACCTGCGCTGACCTGCGGCGTCGCGTCGGGGGTGCCGGGGGTCACGGGGGCGATCTTCAGCTCCACACCGGCGGCGCCGAAGGTGCTGTCGCCGAGCGCCTGGGTGGAGGCGATGACCGCGCCGGTGTCGATGACGAAGGCCGCGACCTTCTGATAGCCCTGCTCCGCAGCGTAGTTCGCCATCGCGGCGAGCGAGCCCGGGAAACCACTGTTCAGGGCGTAGGCCGACGGGGAGGTCAGTTCCGCGGGGGTAGTGCCGGACGGCGTCATGTACGGGATGCCGGCGCCGGTGATGATCGGGACCATCGCGGCGCCGTGGCCGGAGGAGGGCACGACGACCGCCGCGACCCCCTTCTCGACCATCTGGTTCGCGCAGTCCTGGTTGGAGGCGGGATCCTCCTTGGCGGCGCAGATCTCGAGTTCGATCGGGTGTCCCCCGATACCGCCGAGATGGGCATTGGCGTATTCGGCGGCTGCCTCGGCGGCACGGCGGTTGTCGGGCATCGAGATCGCCGGTCCGCCTTCGGGATTGATCACCCCGATCCTCACGGGTGTGCCGGTCGCCGGGTTGTCCGGGAACGCACTGCTCGGTGCTTCGGCGGACCCGGCGTCCGCGCTGTCGTCCGTGCTGCCGCACGCCGTTCCCATCACCAGCGCGGAGGTCACCAGGAGCAACCCCAGACGCATTCTCTTGACGGATTCCCTGCGGGTCGAACCGAACATCTGAGACACGGGGCCACTCCTCGTTTCCTGACACGGGCGTTGGACGTTCCGGCTAAGTGATGCAACTCACACTGGAGTGGGCTGAGCGTAAGTTGGCTTCCCAGTTGTGTCAATAGGATTACATAGTTATCTATGTAAGAATGGTGGAGCAGTCACACCCGACGACGCGGACGCCGCTCGGGCACGCCGAATGCGCACATCTCGTCGCGCCGGTTCGGCGTGTCGCGACGAGATGTGCGCAGAATCGGACGATCAGGTTCCGCAGAAGGTCCGGAAGGACTCGGCGAACGAACGCGGTGCGGGCGAGGAGTATTCGGACCACTCGCTCCGCGCTTCGAAGGGATGCGTGACGACGTCGAGCAGCCTCGCGAACGGCTCGAGATCGCCGCCGGTCGCCGCCTTCAACGCGGCATCGACCTGATGGTTGCGCGGGATGTACAGCGGGTTGACGCGGTCCATCGCCTCCGCCCGCTCCCCCGCTGCGCGGCCGTCCCGTGCCGCTGCGGCGTGCCAGCGTTCGAGCCACGACGCCGAGCGCTCACGCGGCACGAGTCCGTCGAGGGGTGTCGGATTGCCGCGCAGTTCGTCGGCGAGGGCGCGGAAGGTCGCCGTCCAGTCGGCATTGTGCTCTTCCAGCAGCGTCAGCAGATCGTCGACCAGAGTCTGGTCGAGAGAGCCTTCCGGGAGACCGAGTTTGGCGGCCAGACCGGACCGGTAGTGGCGCTCGTAGCGGGTGTCGAAGCTGTCCAGAACGGCGGTGACCGCGGCGATTGCCGCATCCGGAGTCGAATCGACGAGTCTGAGCAGGGTTTCGGCGAAGCGCGCCAGATTCCATTTCAGGACGGCGGGCTGGTTGCCGAACGCATAGCGCCCGCTGTGGTCGATGGAACTGAACACCGCCGCCGGATCGAAGGCGTCGACGAAGGCGCACGGACCATAGTCGATGGTCTGCCCCGAGATGGTGGTGTTGTCGGTGTTCATCACCCCGTGGACGAAACCGACGAGCATCCACTGCGCCACCAGCGACGCCTGTGCCTCGACCACGGCGGCGAACAGGCCGAGGTAGCGGTTGTTCTCACCGGTCTCCGGCAGGTCGAGCAGATCCGGATAGTGTCTGGCGATCGCGTGGTCGGCGAGCGCGCGCACGACCTCGCCCTGCCGCGCCGCGAACTCGAAGGTCCCTACCCGCAGGTGGCTGGCTGCGACACGCGCCAGCACCGCGCCGGGTTCGGCGCCCTCGCGGTAGACCGGCCGACCGGTCGCCACCACCGACAACGAACGGGTGGTCGGAATGCCGAGCGCGTGCATGGCCTCGCTCACCAGATACTCGCGCAGCATCGGCCCGACGACCGCGAAGCCGTCCCCACCCCGGGAGAAGGGAGTGGGACCCGAACCCTTGAGATGCAGATCGACGCGGCCACCGTCCGCGTCGACGAGTTCACCGAGCAACAACGCCCGACCGTCGCCGAGCAGCGGAGCGTATCCGCCGAACTGGTGCCCGGCATAGGCCATCGCGACCGGCTTGGCACCCGCCGGCACCTCCGCGCCGGCCAGGACGGCGACGCCGTCGGCGCTGCGCAACGCCGCCACGTCCAGTCCCAGCGACACCGCGAGGTCCTCGTTGAGCGCGAGCAGTTCCGGGTCGGGGGCCTCGGCGCCCTGCCACGGCACCGACAATCCGCTCAATTCGTCGGCGAAGGAACTGCCGAGACCGGATATCGTGGTGTTCGTGCCGACGGGGAAATCCGGAATCGCAGTCATCCTTCGAGGGTAACCGTGTGACACCGACGCACGCTGCGGGCGAGGGAAACGCCGGTGGAGCCCGGTCACCGGCGGCGCATCATTCCGCCCCGGACCGGGTATCCGCCCCCGTGCACACCGACCCGGACGATCCTTGCCGTCCCACCCGGCGGATCCAGGTCCGCGACGTCGCCGAGCACCTCCACGATGTCCTGCGATCCGGACCGCAGGGCGGACACGACCGCGTGATCACCGGCATCAGCGATGATTCCCGCGCGGTGCGGCCCGGCGATCTGTACGTAGCGCTACCGGGACACCACGCCCACGGCCTGGAGTTCGAAGCCGAAGCCGCCACCCACGGCGCGGTCGCGGTGCTCAGCGACCGACCGTCGCGCCTGCTGCCCACCTTCGTGGTCGATCGACCACGGGAGGTGGTCGGCCCGTTGGCGTCGTGGATTCTCGGGTATCCCTCCCACGACCTGCAGGTCCACGGCATCACCGGCACCAACGGCAAGACGAGCGCGACCTATCTCCTCGACACCGCACTCGCCGCCACCGGCGTGGTGACCGGCATGATCGGCGGGGTCGTCGTGCGCGGTCCGGCCGGCACACGACCCGCGACCCGCACCACCCCGGAGGCCTCGGTGGTGCACCGCACCCTTGCCGAGTTCCGTGACCAGGGCGTGCAGGCGGTGACGCTCGAGGTGTCCTCGCACGGAATCAGTCAGGGTCGCGTCGACGGTGTGCGTTTCCGTACCGTCGCCTTCACCAATCTCGGGCGCGACCACCTCGACTTCCACCACACGATGGAGCAGTACTTCGCCGCCAAGGCGGCACTGTTCACCGCCGACCGCACGCAGACGGCCGTGGTGAACATCGACGACGAGTACGGCCGACGTCTGGCTGCCTCCGTCGACGTGCCGCTGTGGACGCATTCGACCCGCGATCCCCGCGCCGACGTGTACGCGGACACGATCCGGTGCGATCTCCACGGCACCACCTTCACCGTGCACACACCGGCCGGGAGTGCGCCGGTGCGACTGTCGCTGCTCGGGCCGCACCAGGTGGCCAATGCGCTGACGGCGCTCACCTCGGTGGCCGCCGTCGACGGCGACGTCCTGCAGGCCGCGGCGGGTCTGGAAACCCTCGCGGGTGTGCCCGGCCGACTCGAACGCGTCGACACCGGCGAAGGCGTTCTCGCGCTCGTGGACTACATGCACAACACGTCCGGGCAACGCGAACTGCTGCCCTTCCTCCGGTCGCTCGCCCCCGAGCGGCGACTGGTCCTCGTGATCAGCGCGACCGGCGAACGCGATCCCGGCAAGCGATTTCCGCTCGGGCACACCGCCGCGACTTACGCCGACGTGGTGGTCGTGACCGACGACAGTCCCCTCTCGGAGGACCCGCGGGTGCTCAGGGATGCGGTCGCCGAAGGTGCCTTCGCAGCGCGCAGTGCCCGCGTCGTCGTCGAGGCCGACCGACGTCGCGCGTTCGACATCGCCGTCGCCCACACCGGCCCCGGAGACGTCGTCGTCGTGGCCGGGCGCGGATGCGAGCCCCGGCTGGTCTCCGGGGACATGGTGCAGGTATTCGACGACCGGGACGAACTGCGCCGCGCACTGCGCCGCGCGCAACACAGGCCCGTCTCGCGCGTCCCCCGCCCCTGAGTGATCCGCTCGGTGACCACGGTTGCAGCCACATGTAGCCGCCGGTATCCCGATTGGGATCACCCGGCAATGGCGGCCCGCAACTCTTCCGCCAGGTCGGGAGTGGACGCGACGATCCCGCTCCACCGTTTCGTCAGGTCCGTATCGAACTCGACGGGCCGATCGTAGGCGTCGATCACCGCACCACCGGACGCCTCGACGAGAACCACGGCCGCGGCGATGTCCATGAGGCGATGCGTGTCGCTGCCGGCGTCGACGAAGGCATCCGACGCACCCGTCGCCACGAACACCGATTCCAGGGTGCTGCAGCTGAGGATGCGGATGCGGGTCGCGGCCGATGCGACCCGCCACCAGGCGTCGCGGTTGCGTTCGTGCGGACGCAGCATCGACACCGCCGCCCTGTCGAGCGACGTGCAGCCGCTCGTCCGGTACTCCGATGCCGTGCGCGACGCCCACCATCGTTCGTCGGTGTGCAGCCACGACGTCATCGCCTCGGTGAACTCCCCGTCGACGACGACCGCTGCACTGAAGCAGGCCAGCGGGATGCCCGCTGCGGCGTTCGCGGATCCGTCCACGGGGTCGACGACCAGCGTGATCGCCGAACCCACGTCGACGAAGCCGCGCTCCTCCGACAGGATGTTCGCGCCCGCAGCGGTGGCGGCACCGATGATCGCGTCCTCCACCAGCACGTCGACGAACATGGTGTCGGTGCCGTCGGCACCCACCATGGCCACCGAACGAAGCTTCTCCCGCGAGTAGGTACGCACCGCGTCGCGGTAGGCAGCGGTTGCGGCGTCGGCGGTGGCGGTGAGGATGCCGGTGGCAGCGGTCCGGGCCGCTTCGATAATGGTCACGTGAAACTCCGGGTCGTAGTTGTGGGGGTTACGAAATGACGCGGCGCACCCATATCGCGAGCCCTTCGACCGCCATGACGACCACGAAGATCATCACCACGACCATGGTCACGACGTCGAACTGCATCACCCGCGCGGCATTCATGAGATAGAAGCCGATACCGCCCGCGCCGACGACGCCGAGAAGCGTTGCGGCGCGGATGTTGCTGTCGAGCTGATAGAAGATGTGCGCGATGATCGCGGGGCCCGACTGGCGGACCGTCGCACCGATGAGCACCTGCATCCGGGTGGCGCCACCGGCCAGTACCGCCTGCTGAACGCGCACGTCGGTTTCCTCCACCGAGTCGGCGATCAGTTTGGACAGCAGTCCGATGGCACCGACGGACAAGGCGATCGCGCCGGCGGTGGCACCGAGACCGGTGACGACGATGACGATGATCGCGAAGATCAGGTCGGGGATGCCGCGGACCGCGACGATGAAGATGCGGAAGCCTTTGGCGATGCCCGGCGTCGGTGCGACGTTGCGGGCGGCGAGCAGGCCGACGGGGACCGCGACCACCAGACCGATGAACGTTGCGGCCAGAGCGATCTGGACGGTGACGAGCAGCTGCTCCCACAGTTCCGACCCGATGCCGCCGGTACCGGGCGGGAAGAACAGCGACAGGGTGTTGAACATGGAGCCGAAACCGTCGGCCATGCGCGACAGGTCGATCTGCGCACCCCACGTCGCGAACACGAGCGCGAGTGCGAAGAGCACCACGTAGATCGTGCGGCGGATACGTTCGCCGGTCCACGGCGGGCTGACCCGGTAGTTTCCGTCGGCGGTGCGGGCGGCGGCCGTGCGTGCCCGGGCCTCGGAAGTGGCTGCGGCGCCGCGGTCGAGCCAGCCGTTCTGCGCGGTGGCGACCTTCTCGCGCATCCGCGTCCAGATGGTGCGGTGTGCCGGTGCCTGATCGCCGAGCACCATCTTCCGCAGCGCTCCGGAGATGAGTTCGACGACGATGCACAGTGCGACGACGAACAGCGCCAGCGCCATGCCGCGCTGATAGTTCATGGTGCGCAACGCACCCGACAGTTCGAGGCCGATGCCGCTGACGCCGACGTATCCGAGGATGACCGACGCGCGCAGGTTGATGTCGAAACGGTGCAGGGCGGTGGCGACGAAGGCCGGCATGGCCTGCGGGAACACTCCACCCACGATCTGCTGCCACCACGACGCACCGGCCGCACGCAGTGCATCGCGGGGCCCGGGATCGGTGTCCTCGATCGCATCCGCATAGAGCTTGCCGACCATACCGATCGAGTGCAGGCCGAGCGCGAGAATGCCGGCGACCGCTCCGAGTCCGAACAACCGCAGGAACAGGATCGCCAGCACGAGTTCGGGAATGGTGCGGGTGACGACGATGATCGCACGGGCACCCCAGCGCAGCGACGTGCCGGGGGTGGTGTTGTGGGCCGCAGCGAGGGCCACGAACATACTGAGTATCACCGACAGCACCGTCGCGAGGAGCACGATGCCGAGGGTCTGTGCCGTCATCGTGACGAGTTCGCCGATCGGCGGGAAGTCGAGCGGGAAGATGCGCCCGATGAAACTCACCGCATTGTCGGCACTGTCGATGATCGTGGCCACATTGATCTTCAGGTCCGCCACCGCCCACAGGGACGCGGCGAACAGGCCGAACAGGATGACGTTCACGCTCACCGTCTGCCACGTCGGGCGTGGCAGCGTCGAGCGCGGTGGGTTGGTCAGAAGAGTCATGGAGACGCTACACCGGCTGTCCGACGGAGACCGGTTCGACGGCCGAGTAGATCGACATCGTCTCGTTCTTGTCGATCTGCGACACCGGCTTGTCGAGAACGAGTGTGCCGCCACGCAATCCGACGAACCGATGTCCCCACGACAACGCGAGGTCGACCTGGTGCAGACTGCACACCACGGTCAACGAATCCTCCGACGCAATCCGGGAGATCAAGGCCATCACCTGAGCCGAGGATTCCGGATCGAGGGAGGCGACCGGTTCGTCGGCGAGCAGGATGCGCGGCTTCTGGATGAGTGCGCGGGCCACGGCGACTCGCTGCTGCTGGCCCCCGGAGAGGGTGTCGGCGCGCTGGAACGGACGGTCGGCGAGGCCCACACGGTCGAGTTGTTCCATCGCGGCGAGCCGCACCGACTTCGGATAGCTCATCAGCCCGAAGCGCGGGCCGCGCAGCGACCCGAGGGCGCCGGTGCATACGTTCTCGAGCACCGTCATGTTCCCGACGAGATGGAACTGCTGGAAGACGAAACCGACCTTGCGGCGCAACGCCCGAAGTTCTCGTCCGCGGGCGGTGCCGACGTCCTGGCCGAGGACCTGCACCGTGCCCGAGGTGGGCAGGTGCAGGCCGTCGAGCAGACGCAGCAGGGTGGATTTTCCGGAGCCCGACAGGCCCAGGAGCGCGACAACTTCACCCGGGTACACCTCGAGCGACACGTCGTCGAGCGCCCGCAGATCGGGACCGAACTGTTTCGTGACGCCGCTGAGCGAGATGGTGGGCCGGAGGATCTTGTCGATGGATGCGCCGAGGCGCGAATGATCGGAGTCGGTCATGTCGGGCTCCAAGAGGGTCGGGGTTCGTGGGGTCAGCTCGCGCAGGACGGCGACTGGGTGATCTCGCAGACCTTGCGGACGCCGTCGTAGACGTCGTCGGTCACCGGGATGTATCCGTACTCGGCGCTCTCCGGCAGTTCGCACTCCTCCGCGGTGCTGCAGTAGCCGGCCTCGACGAGCGCCGGACGGTTGAGCTTGTTCTGGAAGATGTCGCTGAGCTGGTCGACGAGGTCCTGCGGCAGAGTGCTCAGCACCGCGGTCGGGCTGGACGCGATGGTCTCGGATTCCCAGACGACGTCGAGGTCACCTTCGGCGAGATCGCCCTTCTTCACGAGGGTCTCGGTGACCATCGTGTCGAACGCGAAGCCCGCGTCGCACTGGCCGCTCTTCACGGCGAGCGCCGACGCGTCGTGACCGCCGGCGAAGACCGGGGTGACGTCGTTCTCCGGGTCGATTCCGGCCTCGATGAGACCGGCCGAGGGATACAGGTAGCCGGATGTGGAGGTGGGGTCGACGAAGCACACCGTCTTGCCACGGAAGTCTTCGAGCGAGCGGATGTCGGAACCGGCAGGCACGATCGCGTACGACTGGTAGCCGGGCTTCTCGTCGGGGGCATCGGCGAAGCTCGCGAGAGGCTGCACGGGCACACCGCTGTCCCGTGCCGTGACGTAGGAGAACGGGCCGTAGTGGCCGATGTGCACCTTTCCTGCGCGCTGCGCCTCGATGACAGCGGCGTAGTCGGTGGCATTCTGGAATTCGGTCTCGAGGCCGGTCTCGTCCTCGATGACCTTCTGCACCAGCGCGAACTGCTGCTGGAGACTGGAGCTCTCCTCGCTGGGAATGGCGGCGATCACCAGGGTGTCGGGGGCGCCGTCACCGGCGGACGTGCCGCCGGCGGAGTTGTCCTCGTCGGCGCTCGACCCGCAGGCGGAGAGGGCGAGCGTCGCGGCGGCGGCCACGGCGGCAGCCGTCAGGGAACGTGATGAACGAATACGCATGGGAAGAACTCCTTGTCGGGGCGTCGCGTTCAGACTGTCTGCATGGTGTATCCGGGTATCGAACTGGAGATGAACCGTTCATCTCGCCCGAGCGACGATCCGTACGCCTTGTGCGGTAATTCGGATCACACCGCGCGCAGCACGGCGCGGGTGACGGGATGGCCGTGCTCGACGGCGACGAGCACCAGATCAGCGCGCTGACCTGCGGCGAGAGCCCCTCGGTCGGCGAGCCCCACGGCCGTGGCAGGGCCACTGGTGACCAGCGCGACGGCGGCCGGAAGGCCCATCCCCCGCTCGGCGAGGACGAACGCTGCACCCAGCAGCGACGACGGAAGGTAATCCGACGCCAGCGCGGTCACCAGACCCAGGTCGGCCAGCTCACCGGCGGACACGTTGCCGGAATGCGACTTCCCGCGCAGCACGTTCGGTCCGCCCATGACCACCGACATCCCGCGATCCCGCGCCTCTCGCGCCGCCTCCACCGTCGTGGGGAACTCGGCGACGTTGCCGCCGCGCGCAGCGAGGTCGGCGATCTCCAAGGCCGACTCGGGGTCGTGCCCGAAGATGCGGACGAGCCCGGTACGGGACTGCTCGGCGAGCCAGCCCATCGTCGTGTCGCGGATGCCGGCGTTGGCTTCGCGTTCGGCTGCCAGTTCGTCGACGTAGGCGCGGGCGGCCTCCGCGGAGATGCCGCGAACACCTGCGATGTGGTTCTCGTAGTAGGCGCGGTCCGCGTACTGCCCGATGCCGGGGGTGTGGTCCTCGTGCGAGATCACCGCGGGCGTTTCGGTGGTGACCGCACCGGTGGCGACGAGCCGCTCGAATTCGGCACGCATGGCCTCGAACCCGGCCTCCGACCGGACGTCCAGGCGGTGCAGCACCCGGTGGTCGACGAGCCCGCAGTCGGTCTCGCGCAGCGACCACTGCTCGATGGACTCGCACATGCGTTGCGCGACGTGCACGCTGCGGCCCGACGTCGCGGTGGCCCGGTCGGAGAACGACGCGCCGTGGAAGACCGTGGTCACGCCGGCGGCGCGGACCTTGCCCTCGAACGACATGAGCGCGAACGACCAGGGCAGTTCGACGCCGGGTCGCGGCATCCGTTCCTTCTCGAGGCCGTCGGAGTGCACGTCGACGAGCCCGGGCAGGCACAGCAGTCCCCCGCCGTCGACGTCGGCGCGGACATCGGGCACCGACGGGCCGACCTCGGCGATACGACCGTCGCGCACCACGATGCGGGCGTCGTCGAGGACCCGGTCCGGCAGCACGGCCCGCACGTGCCCGATCACGTAGTTCTGCGGTGCGCGCTGCAACGTCCAGGGCAGTGCGTCGGTGGTCTCGGGGGCGAGTTCGATTCCGGTCATGCTGCGTGTGCTCCCAATACGTCGGCGGGGGGACCGATTTCGGCGATGTCGCCGTCCGCGAACCGGACGACACGGGTGGCGAGGCGGTGCATGGCGTCGAGGTCGTGGAAGACCGCGAGAACGGCGACGCCGGAGGCGGACAGCGAGGCGATCAGGTCGAGGGCGCGCTCCCGGTTGACGGGGTCGAGCGCCGAGACCGGTTCGTCGAGCAGCAGCAGGCGCGGCGGGTGCACGGTGCCCGCGGCGATGTTCACACGCTGACGTTCACCGCCCGACAGGACGCTGCAGTCGACGTCCCACAGTGCCTCGTCGAGGGCCAGGCGCTTCAGCGACTCCGCGGCGGCGTCGCGGGCCTCGGTGCGGCTCATCCCGCGGCGACGAGCGGCGGATGCCACCACCTCGAGCGGTGCGGTGCGCGGCGGCGCCGACAGGAACTGGGAGACGTAACCGAGTTCGCGGCCGCGGAGGCGGGCCATCTCCCGGTCGGGCAGGTCGGTGAGTTCGACCGGGCCGTCGTCGGTGTGCAGCACGACGGATCCGGAGTCGGGCAGGTAGCTGCGGTGCACGCAGCGCAGGAAGCTGGACTTTCCTGCACCGGACGGCCCGGCGAGCGCCACGTGCTCGCCGGCGGCCACGTCGAGGTCGACGCCGTGCAGCGACGTCACCTTCCGTCCGTCGATGGTGTGGAGGGTGAACGACTTTCGCAGGTCGCGCACGGTCAGAACAGGTGTGGTCTGCATGGTCATCTCCGGGCGGCGGCGACGAGCCGCTGGGTGTAGGGGTGGTGGGGGTCCTGGAACAGCTGGTCGGTGAGGCCGGTTTCGACGGCGCGTCCCACGTTCATCACCAGCGTGCGGTCGGTGAGCGCTTCGATGACCGCGAAGTCGTGGCTGACCACCACGGCTGCGGTGTCGCGTTCGGCGAGCAGGTTGCGCAGCAGGTCGAGCACACCCGCGGCGACGGACGCGTCGAGACCGGTGGTGGGCTCGTCGAGCAGCAGCACCCGCGGATCGGTGGCGAGGGCCTTGGCGATCTGCACGCGCTGGCGCATACCGCCGGAGAAGGTGTGGACCGGATCGTCCATGCGGTCGAGGGGAACTTCGACCTTCTCGAGCAGATAGGCGGCGCGGTCGCGGATCTCGTAGTAGTTGCGCCAGCCCGCCGCGGTGAGCCGCTCGGCGATGTTGCCACCGGCCGACACCGTCATGGTGAGTCCGTCGGCGGGGTTCTGGTGGACCAGCCCCAGGGTGTCGATCCGCAGAGCACGACGCTCGGTGTCGTCGAGGGTGAACACGTCGGTGCGGCCCTCGTCGAGCGTGGTCAGGAACATCGAACCGGCCGTGGCCTTCTCGTCGCCGATGAGGCAGCGCAGCACGGTCGACTTGCCGGATCCGGATTCGCCGATGATGCCGAGTGCCTCACCGGGTGCGACGTCGAAGCTGACGTCCCATGCCGCGACGACCGCTCCGGTACGGGGACTGATGGCCGTGCCGGCCTCGGGTCCGGTGCCGGGAACTGCGTCGGCGCCACCGGGGCCGTGCACCTTGCCGACTCCGCGGACGGCGAGCGTCCAGCCTTCGGCATGGGCCGGGACGGGCCGGTCGACGAGTTCCTTCGGGTCGCGGTGATCGGCGGCAGCGGCGACGCGGACGCGACGCTGCGGGTCGGGCAGGTACTGCAGCGGGGCGTTGTTCGCGTGCCGGTCGAGGTCGACGTCGGCGTCGGTGACGCGGGTGCACCACTCGACGTCACTGCACATCATGCGGCCGGGGGCGGCTTCGACGAGGAAGGTGTCGGTGGAACCGCACCGCTCGCACTGTTGATCCTTCGAACCCTCCACCTCGAAAGGCACGTCGTCGAACGTCAGCGGGCGTACGTCGGTGTACGGGGGGACGGCGAAGATGCGCTTCTCACGACCCGCACCCAGCAGCGTCAGGAACGGCGAGTCGTGAAGCTGCGGCACGTCCCAGCGCGGGATGGGCGAGGTGATCATCACGTAGCGGCCGTTGACGAGCACCGGGTAGCCGGTGGTCTTGGTGATGACACCGTTGCGGACGAGATCCTCGTAGAGGCTCACCCACATCATCGAGTAGTCGGCCTCGGCGTGCATGCGCGCGCACTCGGTGACGGACTTCTGCACGGCGCGAAGAGGTTCGGAGTTGGGGACCTGCAGGACGAGGATCTGGTCCTCCCCCATCGGTTCCTCGGGGATCCGGTGACGCGACTGGATGATCGTCGCCTCGCGGGTGTCCTTGGTGCTCGCGCACTTCTCGCTGTCCTCGATGAGGCGGCGCAGGTTGGTGGCGTTGACGCCGTCGTCGTCGCCCTGGTCGATGACCTTGACGACGTCGTCGGCGGTCACCAGACCGAGCGTGACCTGCAGGCCACCTGAACCCCAGCCGCGTGCCACCGGCATCTCGCGGGACCCGAAGGGGGTGAGGTAACCGGGCACGCAGACCGCGGTGAGGGATGCGCGGCGGATCTCACGCTTGGAACCTTCGTCGAGGATGCCGCGGCCGGGGGTGGCGGCGTCGATCGCATCGAGGGTGTGGGTCAGGCGGGACGGCGCAGCGCCGGGAGCGTGCGTCGTGAGGGTGTCGGTCATCAGCAGATGCCTCCGAGAGGTTCGGCAGCGCGGGCCGGAGCGTCGTCCTCGCCGGCCTGGACTGCGAGTTTGCGGTCGATCATCGATCGGAAGGTGACGTAGTGCGGAAGCTTGAGGTGCTCGAGGAAGCCGCAGGAGTCGAGGCCGTCCGTGGTGAGCAGCAGGGTCTGTTCGAGGCCGGTGCTGTCACCGAAGCGACGGCACGCGATGTCTAGATTGGCCATGGCGATGGCCTTGCGTTCGTTGTGCCCGAAGCACAGGCCGTAGCCGACGTCGAAGCGGCCGCGGTCCTCGTCGGGACCGTTGAGGTCCTCGATCGCTTCGCACTCGCTGGCGCGGATCTCGCCCATGATGAAGGGATTACCGGTGTGCGGGTGCCGGATCCGGACCGGGATACGCCCATGCCGAACCTCGCCGAGGGTCGTTTCGTGGATGTTCCCGTCGGTGCCGCGGACCGAGCGGTACCAGGTGCCGACGAGCGCACCGGTCTCGGCTCGCGCCATCGAGGCGAGCACCGCCGAGCGCGGCGCCGGGGGAACGGGCAGGTGACGGGAGATGTCGAACGGTTCCGGGTCGAAACCGTCCTTGGGCCGGCTGTCGACCATCAGGTTCATGTCGCGCAGCAGGTCGGAGAAGCGGCGCGGGTGCCGTTCGGCCTCGGTGCGTTCGACGGACGGATCGGTCTCGGACGGCACCGTCACGATGTTCGTGCCCTCACGCACCAGCATGCGTCCGGTGTAGTCGCTCGTGCGGCCGAGCAATTGGGGTCCGTCCGGGGTCCGCCACGCCGGCACGATGCGGCGCAGCACCGTCATCTCGTCGGGGTCGACCGGTTCGCTGGTCGCCAGTCGCGGCAGGGTGGACTGGTGGGCGCGGACGAGGTGGGTGGCTTCGATGACGTCGCCTTCGGCCTGTCGCAGCGCATCGGCGGCGGTGGCCTCGTCGTACAGCGAGCCCTCCCCCATCACGCGGTCGACGGCGAGTCGCATCCGGCCGGTGATCTGCGCGGTGGTCAGCGCGGGCGAATCGTCGGTGTCGCGGGCGGTGCGGACGAGTTCTTCGGCGGCGAGGATCGCGTCGAGTCCGCCGCGTGCTCCCGAGTACCCCATGTCAGTTCTCCTCTGCGATCGGAACGACGCGTGTCGTGCGGGGAATGCCGACCATCGCACCGTCTTCGGCGACGATCAGCAGGTCGATACCTGCGGGAAAATCCGCAGTGGCCTCGTTGCGGGCCCGCCACAGCTGCTCGTCGAATCCGGACGGCGAAATACGTTCGGCTTCCTTGACTCCCGGTCCGGTCAGTTCGACCGGGGTACCGCCGCGCAGCGAGGTCACCTCGACCACGACGGTCGCGGCCGATTCGGGCGACAGGGCGCTGCCGCGGGTCGCGGTGAGCAGATCGTCGGCGGTGGGAGCTCGCAGCACCGTGAGGTAGCGGGCCCGGTCGGCCGACGTCACGGGAGCGCCGGTGGCGACAGTGAGCACCTCGAGCCAATGGCGGCCGTCGGATTCGAGGACCTCGACACCGGTATCGAGATCGGCGAGGGCGAGCGCCGGCAGCAGCGCCGCCGGGAAATCGGTCGAGGGCAGCATCTGCTCGAGGCCGGGGCGCGTGTACGCGGCGAGAACGTCGCGGTAGATGCGTCCGGCGGTGGCGGGGTCGAGTCCGATACCGACGATCGGGTCTGCGATGGTCACGTGAGCTCCTCGAATTGCACGATGGTGGGGGCGATCCGGGCCCATTCCTCCTGATCGGCGCGGTCGAGGTCCTGCTCGACACGGGCACACAGATCGCGGACGACATGGGCGTGCGGACGATCGGCGGCGACCTCGGCGTCGCACACCGCGGCGGCGAGCACGGCGGCGCGGTCGTCGCCCATGCGCAGAGCCCAGCCGCGGGTTCCGGCCACGCGCACCTCGGCGTGGCAGGCCAGGACGTTGCCGAGATAGAAGCGGTCGTGGGCGATGGGTTCACGTACCTGTACCGCAACGCATCCCACTTCGGGAGCGGTCAGGACGGTGAGGTCGGCGCCGTCGGACAGACACGCGTCGGCGGCCGCGACGAGGTCGGGTTCGGGTGCCGCCGCGAGCAGTTCGGCGAGCCGCTCACGCGTGTAGTCGGCTGTAATCATGCGAATGTCCCTGTTCTCCTCTGAGATTCGAGTGGGTTCGATACGGAGCGGTCGCCTATTTCCATGACCACGCGGATCATGTCGGCGCGCATCCACGACATGCTGTAGGTGACGGCGACGCCGGTGTCGGCGTCCCGATTGATCGATTCGACCGTCCACACCGGCGTCACGAAGTTCATTTCGAGTGCGTCGGCGATCTCCGGTGCCGGCACTTCCGTTCCGATGCGGCACCACGACCGCACGACGTCGAATCTGCCCATCTGACGGAGTAATTCGTCGAGAGATTCTTCGACCCGCAGAGCGGAGCCGAGTTCCGTGAGCGCTTCACGGGTGACCCATTCGTCGCCGATCGCTGCGACGTTGCCGTCGACGAACCGCAGGCGACGCATATGGTGCACCTCGGTTCCGGGCGCGACCCCCAGATACGCGGCTTCGCGTGGCGAGGCCGGCCGGACATCGGAGGACAGCACCGTCGACCGGGGCGTCGCACCTGCGGCCTCGACCGTGCGGTGCCACGACGGTCGCTGTTCGTGCGAGATGAGGTAGTCGATGGGCCGGTTGACGAAGGTGCCCGACCCTCGGACGCGCCGAACCAGTCCGCGACGTTCGAGTTCCTGCACGGCGGCGCGGGCGGAGGCCCGGCCGACTCCGAACCGATGCATCAACTCGTGTTCGCTGGCGAGCTTCGTACCGGTTTCGAGCTCGGAGATCTCGTCGGCGAGCACACACGCGATGTCGTGGTAACCGCTACGTTCTGTCACGTCGACGACTGTCGCCGACGGAGTTGTACAGACAACTTCCCTTCAGATAAGCAGAAGGGAAACAAAGCTGAACGACTCGGGTAGTTGTATGGCCACCAGTACCGCGTGGTACTCCCGCCTCTTCGACACCTCACCCGCGCTCGACGAAGACGACGAACCGGGCGCCGTCCATCATGCGGTCTTCACGCTCGACGGTGGCACACCGTTCGGATTGCGCACCCATTCCGATTCGCCGCCGCAGGCGTCCTTCGACGAGCGGAACACGGGGCTCGACCACATCGCGTTCGAGTTCTTCGCACCACCGAGCTGATCGACCACCCGGTCGGTGGAGCATCAGCGCGCGTGCGTGGCGATGCCGCTCAGGTGCGCGAGGTGCCGATCTCCACCACCTGCGCCCATTCCGGTGGCAGGTCCGGAACGAAGTCGGGGTTCGCTTCGCTCAGGGAAGCGAACCGGGGGAACAGGCCGACCACCGTTCGGCACCTCGGACGGTTGCTGGGCCAGGGAGTCTGCCCGTCGGTGAGGACGACCACCACGTCGGGCCGGGGCGTACTGCGCAGCACCCGGGTGAACCCGGCGCGCAGATCCGTGCCACCGCCCCCGAACAGTGGAATGTCCTCGGCCGTGCACAGCGGGTGCACGATCCGCGCCGCTGCGTCGCAGGACAGCACCGTGACGAGGTCGCGTCGCCCACCTACGGCCCGCACGATGGCGGCCACCTCGAGCAGCGCGCTGCCCAGGTCGGCATCGGAAACCGAGCCCGACGTGTCGACGATGACGCCGACCCGGGGCGGGGTCCGCCGCAGGCTCGGTAGTACCGCCCCGGGCACGGCTGCCGAGCGGCGCGCCGGTCGACGATAGGTGTAGTCGTCCCCGGCGCCGGACGATGCCGTGGCCGAGCGGATCGCCGCGCCCAGCAGGCTTCGCCAGGGTTGCGGCGGGTGCAGCGCCTCCTCCGCCCACCGACGCCAACCTCGAGGTGCGCTGCCCGGATGCCCGATGATGCTGTTCGCGACGCGGAAACGGACGGCCTCCTGTTGCTGATCGCTGAGCGCATTCGCCCCCTCCGGACCCAGTTCCCATGCCCGATCCAGTCCGTCGGCGCCACTACCGCAGTCGAGCCAGGCCAGCCTGTCGGTGCACGGACCGAGACCCAACTGCTGCAGATAGTCCTCCATGAGCCGGCCTGCCGGCAGCTGCAGGGTCGACGGCAGAACGGCATCGTCGGGTATCGGTAATCCGTCCCCGAACGCGTCATCGTCGATCTCCGCGTCGGCGGCGATGTTCATCCGCAGCCGATCGGCGCGCGAGCCCGCTCCGTGTGCGCGGGCGTAGCGTTCGCTGCGGCCGTGATGATCGCGCAACAGATGCGACACCGCGTGGACGAGGAGCGAGGCCAATTCCGCCACCGGCCGCTGCGCGACGAAAGCCGGTGAGACGTAGCAGCGCCAGTACCGGTCCACACCGATGGTCGGCACCCGGGTGGACTCGACGATGTGCAGCGCGTACAGAGCGGTCGCGAGGTACGGCCGGACGCGCACGGCGTGCAACCGCGCGGCGTAGATCTTGTCCGCGTCGAATGCCGGTGACGTCGTCATCGTCCGACCTGCGCGGCGGCACGGTCCGCCGCCCGAGCTACCGAGACGACACCGACGAGTTCGTCGACCGAGGCCGGCAGCTCCCAGTCGTCCCGGCGCAGGGCGGCCAGCGTGGTCGCCGGGACCACCACGAGGTCGGGCGGCCCGGAGTGCACCGCGATGCCCAGGAGTGTCCACGCCGCATCCCAGCGGGATTTCTCCGGCCGTCGGCGGACAGCGGCGACCACCGCATCGAGCACTGCCTGGCGCAGATCCCCGCGCTCGGGAAGCTCGGCAGCCCCCGGATCGGCGAGCAGCGTCTCGGGATCCGGGAGATCCATACGGTCGATGGCGGCCAGCAGTTCGAAGCCGGGCCCGTCACCGACACTCCCCCGGACCAACAGCGACAACACGTCCTTCGACGACGCGGCCGCGGTCGCAAAAGCGATCAGCCGTACGGCCATGTCCCAGCTTCGTGGCGACGGCCAGGCACTGCCGCGACGGGTCTGGCTGGTGGGCAGCTGGTGAACGAGAGCGGGTCGGGCGCTGAGCAGCTCACAGACCGCGCGCCGGGCGAAGGTCACCGCGGCAGGGAACTTCTCCCGGTCGAGGTGCGGCAGCGTCGCCCGAGGCCACGTCCCGCCGAGGCCTCGCACGACCACGTCGTGGTCGTAGGTCCAGTGCAGGTGCACGAATCGGTTGGCCAGAGGTGGGCTCAGCTCCCAGCCTTCTGCGGCCGAGGACGGTGGATTGGCGGCGGCTACGATGCGGACCTCTGGCGGGAGTTGCAAGGCTCCGATCCGTCTTTCGAGGACGAGGCGGAGCAGGGCTGCCTGCACGGCGGGCGGTGCCGTGGACAGTTCGTCCAGGAAGAGCAGTCCCTTCCCCGCCTGCACGAGCCGGACGGCCCAGTCCGGTGGAGCCATGGGGACACCGTGTGTTGCCGGGTCGTCCCCGAGAACGGGCAGGCCCGAGAAGTCCGACGGCTCGTGCACGCTTGCGATGACAGTGGTCAGCGGTAGGTTCACGGCCTCGGCGAGCTGCGTCAAGGCGGCGGTCTTACCGATTCCCGGTTCACCCCACAGCAGCACCGGTAGGTCCGCGGTTACGGCCAGGGTGAGCGCTTCGAGTCGACTGTCGGGGCGAGGCTCGGTGGTGACCGCCCCCAGCATGTCCAACAGAGTTGCGGCACTGTCGAGTTCGTTGTTCGATGAACTACCGGGAAGAGGCGTGGAAGACACGTGCATCACCTGTGAGGTCGTGGAGGAACAGCAGGATGCAGCCCGACCGGCTGCCCTGCGGGACACTGTTTTTCGGGATCGAGACGGGTTCAGCGGAATCGGGTCCGGGGTGACCGTCGGGAACGTCGAGGTCGCGCTGCCGGGGGCGCTTCGACGGGTGCAGTACGGAAGCGGTCGTATGCGTCGCGTCGGTCGACCGACGCACGGAGTTCGTCCAGCAGGGGTCCTTCACGGAGGACGGCAGCGGGACCGAGCAGTCCTTCGACGACTGCCAGCGCCCCGGCGGCGTCTCCATGGTCCAGGCGTTCACGAACGCCCGGCAGACAATCCGGACGGCGATGGGCGTGATCGATGGCCTGAAGGCACGGCAGCGGGATGCCACCCAGGGCGGCGAGCAGTTCCTCGCGCCGGATCTCGGCGGGGTCGTGATCGAGGGCGGTCAGCGCACCGTCGACGAGCCCGAGCCGGTGCCGTTCGCCACGGCAGTCGACCAGGTGAATCCGCTTCTCCCGGCTCGGCATCCGGAGTGTTGTCGGCGTTGGTCGGTCCGGATCCAGAGCGGCGGCGACGAGCGGGTGCAGTCGGTCGGCGGTGATTGCTCCCGACCGGATCAACTCCAGGTCGGGCAGTACCAGAGTCGCCGCGTCCGGCAGCACGGGCAGCGCGGCGAGCCGGCCGCGAGGATAGTGGTCCACGAGTCGAAGCGCCGCGGGATCGTCGCCGCGCCCTTCGATCACGACGTCGAACCGACTCCCGGATCGCACCCGCACGGGACCGTCGCACTGCCGGGCCGCGCGGAGCAGAATGCCGGATTCGGCCGCCCAGCGGTCGACGGCGCAACCACTTGGGATCATCGCGGCCAGGGCGGGGTCGAGCGTCGTTCCGTCCGCCGGTTGTCCTGTACCACTGCGTAATCGCAGTTCTCCGGACCTGCGCGCGTCCCACAGGTGCCGGTGGAGGTCGAGCCGAAATCGTGCATTGGGACGCGGGTGCGGATGGTTCCCGGTATTCGAGCCGTCCCACAGGGTCAATACGACGCGCTGCCCGGCATCCGCCCAGGCAGGAGCGGTACGGACAACCAGATGAACGGAACCCGTTCCGCGACATCGATTTCCAGGAACGATGTCACCGTATTCGGCCAGTGTGACGGTCAGCGCGGGGCGCAGCAGTCCATCCGGGGCCACACGTGGCAGGTGCCAGCGCAGCAGGTCGGGCGCCAGGTGGTGGAGGTCGTCCGAGACCTGCGCGGCGATGTCGGCGCCGTGGGTGCGGGCCGACACGGACAGATCGATGTCGACATCGAACCCCGCTGCGGCACAAGCGCCACGCCAATCACCCGCAAGACGCCGGTCGGTTGCGGACTCGATCATGGACGGCGGCACGGCAAACTCGCGCACACGCAGCCAGAAGGACAGTCGGGGGTCGATCCCGTTCGCGGTCGGAGGGTGCATCAGCACTCACCGTGAGCGAACTGGGCCCCCAATCTTTGATCAGAGAAGGTTGTCATCGACGCAATCGTAGCGTGTCGCGGCGCTTGCGGCCAGCGCCCGGTCCGGACGGCATGGCGACGGGTACGAGTCCCTGCCCTCGCGCGGGATGTGGGCGCATAGACTGCCCATTCATGTCCGGAGATCCAGCATTCGACCACCTCATCCAGTCGCTGGTCACCGCGGTGGGTCGTCCTACGTTCGAACGAGGGAGGCGCTACGCCGAATCGGGCGCGGTCGTCGACTGCGGATTCGACGAGGACAATCTCGTCGGTTTCGGACGAATTGCCGGGACCCGGATGTACCAGGCTGTCGTTCAACTCCACCCCGGACCGCGGGGACTCGAATTCGAGTACGGCGAATGCTCGTGCCCGGTCGGCTACGACTGCAAGCACACCGTGGCGCTTCTGCTTGCGCTGCTTGCCCCACAGGAGGACATGCCCCCGGACACACCCTCGTGGGAAGCACCGTTCGAAGCTCTCTTCGAGGACCACGAGACCGGTAGCGGTGTGCCCCTCGCACTGCAACTGGCGTTGACCCAACGAGCCCACACTCCCATACCGGCACTCACCGCGCGGGTGCTGCGGCCCGGACGCACCGGGTGGGTGTCCGGCAACATTTCGTGGCAGAACGTGGCCTACGCCTACGACGTGAACGAGCAACACCGGCAGTTGCTGCTCGAGTTCGCGGCACTGGTACACGCCTCGACACGGAGTTACTACAGTTCCGCCTCGACCGCCCTCGACCTGTCCGCAGTGTCATCGCGACTGTGGTCACTGCTCGACGATGCCCACCGTCTCGGGATCGAACTACGCTACGCGAAGAAGAAGCACGGTGCGGTGCCGCCGCCGGGCACCGCAGATGTGCATGTCGACGTCGCCGATTCGGGTGACGGCCTGACCGTCACCCCAGCCCTGCACATCGGCGACGATTCGACCGGGACCGCGGTCGCGTTTATCGGCGCCCCCGCCCACGGCGTCGTCTACCTCCCGTCCGGGGATCACGACGGCAGCGCGCCGGCAGATCTACCGTTCCGTCTCGCGCAACTCCGCAACCCCGTTGCCGCCGGCATGCAGCAACTGCTGCAGAGCGGCGGTGCGCTCACCGTGCCGGCAGATCAGGTGCCGCGGTTCGCGACCACCTACTACCCGCGCCTGCACCGAGCAGCGACCGTCACCTCCGCCGACGGCTCGTTCACGGCCCCGACCGTCAGCGGGCCGACGCTGCTCCTGCACGTCGCCTTCCGTCCCCGACATCGCGCCGATCTGCACTGGCAGTTCGGCTACACCGTCGGCGACGGCGAGTACACGGTCGAGTTGTACGACCGTCTCGGCGACACCGTCCGCGACCGCGACGCCGAGGACGCGCTGCTCACCGAGATCCGGCCGATGGTCGCCCCGTTCGGCTTGGACAACTCCGTCGACCGGCGGCTGTTCCCCCGCGTCGCCATCACCGACCTCGACACCGCACGACTGGTATCCGAACTGCTGCCCCTGCTGACCGGCCGGGACGACGTGCAGGTGCGCGTCGAGGGCACCCCCGCCGACTACCGCGACGTCGGCGACAGTCTGCGCATCGGACTGTCCACCGAGGCCACCGCCGACTCCGACTGGTTCGACCTGAATATCACCATCGAACTCGACGGCGCCACCATCCCGTTCCGCGAGGTGTTCACCGCCCTCAGCGAGGGCGCGACATACCTGATGCTGCCCGACGGGGCCTACCTGCCGCTGGACAAACCCGAACTGCAACAACTGCGCCGGCTCGTCGACGAAGCCCGCGCGCTGCACGAAGACGACGATCCGGATCGGTTGCAGCTGAGCCGATTCCAGGCCGGCATCTGGGAGGAATTGGCAGCGCTCGGTGTCGTCGACAAGCAGGCCGCGGCCTGGAAGAAACAGGTACAAGGACTTCTCGACGTGAAGGCCACAGCGAAGACCCGGGTGCCGAAGGCATTACAGGCGACGCTGCGCCCGTACCAGCTCGACGGATTTCGGTGGTTGACGTTCTTGTGGACGCACGGGCTCGGCGGAATCCTCGCCGACGACATGGGCCTCGGCAAGACCCTGCAATCGCTCGCACTGATCTGCCACGCGCGCGCGAAGCGACCCGCGGATGCCCCGGTACTCATCGTCGCGCCGACCTCGGTGGTTCCGAATTGGGCTACCGAGGCACAGCGGTTCGCGCCGGACCTGAACGTCGTGGCGATCACCGAGACGTCGGGAAAACGCGGTGCGTCGCTGGACGAACTGCTCGACGGCAGCGACGTCGTCGCCACGTCGTACACGTTGCTGCGCCTGGATATCGACGAGTACCTCGAACGGGACTGGTCAATGTTGCTGCTCGACGAAGCGCAGTTCGTCAAGAACCACCGGGCGAAGGCCTATCAGTGCGTGCGGCAGATCGAGGCACCACTGAAGGTCGCGATCACCGGAACTCCGATGGAGAACAATCTGATGGAGTTGTGGTCGCTGCTGTCGATCACGGCACCCGGCCTGTTCCCTCATCCGACGAAGTTTCAGGACTACTATCGCAAACCCATCGAGACAGGCAGCAACCCCGAACTGCTGGTGCAGTTGCGGCAGCGCATCAAACCACTGATGTTGCGTCGCACGAAGGAACAGGTCGCCACCGACCTGCCGGAGAAACAGGAGCAGGTGCTCGAGGTGGAGCTCGCACCGAAACACCGTGCCCTCTACGACCGGCAGTTGCAGCGCGAGAGGCAGAAGATTCTCGGGCTCGTCGACGACCTCGACAGCAACCGCTTCACGATCCTGCGGTCGCTGACACTGCTACGGCAGATGAGCCTCGATCCGGCGCTGGTCGACGACGCGCACGGCACAGTCGGCTCCGCGAAAATCGATGCACTGCTCGAACAGCTCGACGACGTGATCGCCGGTGGACACCGGGCCTTGGTATTCAGCCAGTTCACCGGGTTCCTCGACCGGGTCCGGCCACGGCTCGATGCTGCCGGAATCGACTACCTGTACCTGGACGGCAGAACCCGAAAACGCGGAAACGTGCTAGAGGACTTCAAGTCCGGGGTGGCGCCGGTGTTCCTCATCAGCCTCAAGGCCGGCGGGTTCGGCCTGAATCTGGTGGAAGCGGACTACTGTTTCCTGCTCGACCCGTGGTGGAACCCCGCGACCGAAGCGCAGGCAGTCGACCGTACCCACCGCATCGGGCAGACCCGCAACGTCATGGTGTACCGGCTGATCGCCCGCGACACCATCGAAGCGAAGGTGCGGGCGCTGCAAGTGCGCAAAGCCGAACTGTTCTCGTCCGTCGTCGACGACGGAGACATGTTCTCGTCGGCCCTGACCGCCGAGGACATCCGTGCACTGTTGGCGTAACCGCCCCGTGCGTGGTTGTGGTGACGCCCGCTACCCCAACCACGCACGGGCGCGTCAGCGCAGCGGCACGCCCAGCAGCGCGTCGACCGCGTCGGCGAACAGGCCCGGCGCCGCCGCGTCGTCCCCCCCACGCTCGACCGCGAACGTCGCCCACGCATCCAGGGCGTCGAGAGCCTTGGGGGTGTCGAGATCGTCGGCGAGGTGCTGGCGCAGACGCGCGATCACATCGTCGGCCGACGCTGCCGACGACAACCCCGCTGCCTGCCGCCACAAGGCCAGTCGCGCCTGCGCGCTCTCGAGCACCTCGGCCGTCCACGGCCGGTCGACGCGGTAGTGGCCGGACAGCAGGCCGAGCCGGATCGCGGCCGGGGCGACACCCTCACCGCGCAGCTTGGAGACGAACACCAGGTTGCCCCGCGACTTCGACATCTTCTCGCCGTCGAGACCGATCATGCCGGTGTGCACGTAGTGCCGGGCGAAACGCCGGTCGCCGGTGACGGCTTCGGCGTGCGCGGCGGAGTACTCGTGGTGCGGGAAGATCAGGTCGCTGCCGCCGCCCTGCACGTCGAAACCGGAGCCGATGCGGTTGAGGGCGATGGCCGCGCACTCGATGTGCCAGCCGGGACGTCCGTCACCGAAGGGCGACGGCCAGGCCGGTTCGCCGGGACGCTGCGCGCGCCACAGCAGGGCGTCGAGCGGGTCGCGCTTGCCGGGACGCTCCGGGTCGCCGCCGCGCTCGGCGAAGAACCGCATCATCGTGTCGTGGTCGTAGCCGGACTCGTAGCCGAACTGCTCGGTGGCGTCGGTCCGGAAGTAGACATCCGGGTACTCGGCGTCGTCGACGATGTAGGCCGCACCGGAGGCGACGAGCTTCTCGACGAGTTCGACGACCTCGTTCACCGATTCGACGGCACCGATGTAGTCGCGCGGAGGCAGCACGCGCAGCGCCTCCATGTCCTCGCGGAACAGGGCGGTCTCGCGCATGCCGAGGACGACCCAGTCCTCACCATCGCGCTCGGCGCGTTCGAACAGCGGGTCGTCGACGTCGGTGACGTTCTGCACGTAGTGGACGTCGTGGCCGGCGTCGCGCCAGATGCGGTTAACCAGATCGAAGGTCAGGTAGGTGGCGGCGTGGCCGAGGTGTGTGGCGTCGTAGGGGGTGATGCCGCACACGTACATCGTCGCGGTGTCGCCCGGGGTGACCGGACGCACCGCTCGGTCCGCGGTGTCGAACAACCGCAACGGAGGCCCCTGACCGGGGACGGACGGGATCGCGACGTCGGACCAAGATTGCATGACTACGAGCCTAATGGAGTCGCGGGAGTGCTCCGCGCGGGCACCCGGGCGTGCGGTAGGCGAACGGCCGGGACGTCAGAAGGCGGGCCAGGGAATGCGCCGGTCGCCGCGCGGATGCGGCATCACGGGATGTTCGAGCAAGCGGGTGATCCTGCGCTGCAGGGCACGCACCTCGGTGGCGGTGATGTGCTCGCACAGCTCCTCCGCGAAGCCGCCGTCGAACCGGCGCAGCAGCTTGTCGAGATCAGCGAGGAGGACCGGATCGACCGGGTCGCCGCTCCATCCCCACAGCACGGTGCGCAGCTTGTCGTCCTGGTGCAGGCAGATGCCGTGATCGACGCCGTAGACGTGCCCGTCGAGACCTTCGAGGACGTGGCCACCCTTGCGGTCGGCGTTGTTGAGGACGACGTCGAGCACCGCCATGCGCTGCAGGCGCGGATCGTCGGCGTGGACGAGCACCACCTCGGCGCCGTCCAGATCGCGGGCACGCAGGATCGGCAGCCATCCCTGCGCGACCGCACCGGCCGGGCACAGGTCCACCAGATCCAGGCGTTCCGTTCCGCCCTGCGCGGAGTCGACCGTGTCGATCCAGCGCTGCACCATGCCGGGACCGTACGGGCCGTCGCGCAGCACGGTGAGCGGGATGACGTCCCAGCCGAGCGCCTCGGAGATCAGGTACGAGGCGACCTCGCGTCCGGCGAGGGTGCCGTCGGGGAAGTCCCACAGCGGCCGCTCGCCCCGGACGGGTTTGTAGACGCACCGCACCTCGGTGTCGCCGAGCTGCGCGTCGCACACGAGGGTCGCGTTGCTCGCGTGCGCGATCTGCCCGACGACGTCGAGATCGCCGTCGGTCAGCACGCTCCGCACGTCCGGCGCCGTCACGCGGTCAGCTTTCTTCCTCGCCGAACCACGCGGCCGGATCGAATCCGGGAGTGCGCAGGTAACCGTTGGTGCGGACGCAGATGTGTCCGTCGGCGCCGATCGGTTCGCCGCACAGCGGGCAGGGCGCGCGCCCGGCCGAGACGACGAGTTCGGAGCGGGCCGCGAATTCGCGGGCCTGCACCGGGGTGAGGAACACCCGCACCGCGTCGGGACCTTCCTCGGTGTCGTCGAGCACCACCGATTCGTCGAGTTCGGTGTCGGTGACCGCGAGCAGCTCCACCACCACCGATCCGGCGTCGGCGTCCCAGCCCAGACCCATGGTGCCGACCCGGAACTCGGCCTCGATCGGTGTCACCAGCGGGCTGACGTCGACCTCGGGCTCGTCGGGGATCACGGTGCCGAAGCGGCGCTGCACCTCTTCGAGGAGCAGGCCCATCCGGTCGGCGAGGATCTGCACCTGCTGCTTTTCCAGCAGCACGCTCACGACACGGGACTCGTGCACGGCCTGCAGGTAGAACACCCGGTCGCCCGGTTCACCGACGGTGCCGGCGATGAACCGATCCGGGGTTCGGAACACGTGTATTGCGCGGGCCATCACACCTCCTCGAGTCCCCACACTCTGCCATGACGGTCACTGCCATTATCCGCGCGCCGTCTCCTGTCGGTGCCCTCGAGGGGGATCGCCGGGTTCCTCCACCGCACCGGGGACTTCCCCGCCGGGCACGGACTTGGGTTCGGACGGGCCGGCGAGTCCGGACAGGTCCGAACCGGTGTCGTTCACGCGCAGCACGAACGGTCGGGTGTCGGTGTAGCGGACGATGCCGATCGACGCCGGTTCGGCGACGATCCGCTGGAATGCGTCGAGATGCATCCCGAGCGCGTCGGCGAGGATCGACTTGATGACGTCGCCGTGACTGCAGGCGATCCACACGACGTCCTTGCCGTGCGCGTCGCGCAGACGCCGGTCGTGTTCGCGGATCGCGGCCACTGCGCGGGACTGCACCTGCGCGAGCCCTTCGCCGTCGGGGAAGACCGCCGCGGAAGCGTGCTGCTGCACGACCGCCCACAGCGGTTCCTTGACCAGTTCCTTCAGTTCGCGTCCGGTCCACTGCCCGTAGTCGACCTCGGCGAGCCGCTCGTCGACGACCGGTTCGAGTCCGCGATCGGTCGCCAGCGGCTGCACCGTCTGCCGGCACCGCAGCAGCGGCGACCGCACGATCTCGGTGATCTCGAGACCCGCGAACCGGGTGACGAGATTCTTCGCCTGGACGTGGCCGACCTCGTCGAGTTCGACACCGGGGGAACGACCGGCCAACACGTGCGAGGTGTTCGCCGTCGACCGTCCGTGCCGCAGCAGGATGACCGTCATGCGCCCAGCCTAGAGGTACCGCCTGTCGGCAGCCTCTCAGGTGGCGGAGACCACGCCGGTGGCGAGCAGCCCCAGCACGATCACGCCGAGGATCACGCGGTAGCCGACGAACCAGTACATCGAGTGGTTGACGACGAAGCGCAGCAACCAGGCGATCGCGGCGTAACCGACCGCGAAGGCGATCACGGTCGCGACGAGCAGCTGCGCCCCCGACGCGTTGAGCCCCTCACCGGCCGGTTCGAAGGCGTCGGGCAGGCTGAACAGACCGGAGGCGACGACCGCGGGAATCGCGAGCAGGAACGAGTACCGGGCGGCGGCCTCGCGGGTGAGTCCGAGGAACAGACCCGCCGAGATCGTGCCGCCGGAGCGGGACACGCCGGGTATCAGGGCCAGCGCCTGCGCCGAACCCATGATCAGACCGTCCTTGAGGGTGAGCTGACTCACGTCGCGCCGCTGCTTGCCGAAGTACTCGGCAGCTGCGATGACGATCGAGAACACGATGAGCATGGTGGCGACGAGCCACAGATTGCGTGCAACGGTGCGGATGTCGTCCTTGAACAGCACGCCGAGGATGCCGATCGGGATGGTGCCCAGGATGACGTACCAGCCCATCTTGTAATCGTGATCGGCGCGGTGCTCCTTGTGGAACAGGCCACGGAACCACGCGCGCAGGATCCGCCAGATGTCGCCGGCGAAGAACACCAGCACCGCGGCCTCGGTGCCCAGCTGGGTGACCGCCGTGAAGGACGCGCCCGCGTCCTCTCCGAAGAAGACCTCCGACACGATCCGCAGGTGACCGGACGAGGAGATCGGCAGGAACTCCGTGAGGCCCTGCACGATGCCGAGGACGATCGTCTGCAACCAGGTCATCGATTCGCCGATCATGCGGCGACTCCCGGCACGACGGCTGCGGTGGGGACGGATCGGTGGTCGCGGATGCAGGGAGCAGTTCTCACTCGCCGAAGGGTACGTGGAACCCGACCGGTCGGCGCGCCGGACACTGCCGCGCACCTGTCGCGCATTAGGGTGCAGTACCGGGGTCGTGGCCGAGCGCGGCGACGTCCCGTCGTGTCGGGAGGAAACGCGGACGGTTATGGAATACAGGACAGTCGGTGCGAGCGGCCTGCGGGTTTCACGGCTCGGCCTGGGCACCTTGACGTGGGGTCGCGGAACGGACGGCGACGAGGCCGCAGCCCAGTTGTCGGCCTTCGTGGATGTGGGCGGCACGCTCGTCGACACCTCCCCCGCCTACGGGGACGGGGTCGCGCAACGGATCCTCGCCGAACTGCTCGACGACGTGGTGCCTCGCGACCAGCTGGTGTTGTCGGGCAGCTCCGGCATCGACACCTCCACACTCGGTTCCGGCCGGGTGGACTGCTCCCGCTCGGGCCTGCTCAACCAGCTCGACGCGACCCTGCGTGAACTCGGCACCGACCACCTCGACGTGTGGCAGGTCGCGACGTGGGATCCGCACACCCCCGTCGACGAGGTGATGGACGCCCTCGAGTTCGCCGTGACCAGCGGGCGCGTGCGCTACGTGGGGGTACGCGGTTATCTCGGCTGGCAGCTCGCGACCGCCGCGGCGGCCGCCCGGCGCCCGGCTCCGCTGATCAGCACGCAGGTCGAGTACTCGCTGCTCGCCCGCGGCGTCGAGGAGGAGTTGATCCCCGCCGCGGCCCACCACGGCGTGGGTGTGTTCGCGGCCGTGCCGCTCGCCGGCGGTGTGCTCACCGGCAAGTACCGGTCGGGGGTGCCGGCGGATTCGCGCGGCGCCGACGACGTGCACACAGAGGAAGTGCGCCGTTATCTCACCGAATCCGCGGTGCGCGTGGTCGACGCGGTCGCCACGGCTGCCGACGGTCTGGGCACCTCCCCGCTGGCCGTCGCGCTGGCGTGGGTGCGCGACCGGCCGCACGTGGCCTCGACGCTCGTGGGTGCCCGGGATCTCGCGCAGTTGACCGGAGTGCTGGTCGCGGAGGAGTTGGCGTTGCCGCCGGCGATCGCCGCGGCGCTCGACGACGTGAGCGCGTGATCTCGGCGACACCGCCCGCACCCTGCCCTTTTCCGGAAGGTTAGGCTAGCCTGCCGAGTACATTCGGTACAGGCAATGTGAGGGGAGGTCGGTCGATGGCCACGACCGAAGTCGTCGGATTCGCCGAGCGCATCCGGCTCGAGACCCAGCAGGCGCACAGCGACACCGAGAACTCGGTGTTCGTCTCGGAACTGCTCGGCGGCAAGCTGTCGACCGAGGCCCACGCCGCGCTCATCGCGCAGACCTGGTTCGTCTACGACAGTCTCGAGCGGATCGGCCGCGGCTACGCCGACGACCCGATCGCCGGTCCCTTCCTCAGCGACGAACTGCTCCGCACCGCCGCGCTCGAAGCCGACCTCGACTTCCTCGTCGGCTCGGACTGGCGCGACCGCATCGCGCCGCTGCCCGCGACCGTCGCGTATGTCGACCGGCTCGAGCAGGTCGCGGCGGTGTCCCCGGAAGCCTTCCTCGCGCACCACTATCTGCGTTATCTCGGCGACCTGTCCGGCGGCCAGATCATCCGCCGCATGCTCGAGCGCGCCTACGGTTACGAACGCGACGGGTTGCGCTTCTACATCTTCGACGGGATCCCGAAGACCAAGCCGTTCAAGGACGCCTACCGCGCGAAGCTCGACGCCGCACCGCTCGACGGCGACCAGCAGCAGGCCGTCATCGACGAGGCGAACCTCGTGTACGGGCTCAACGGCGCCCTGTTCGCCGACCTCGCTCGCGATATCGATCGTTACCGGGTGCGTGCCTGACCGATGTTCCGTTCCTTCCTCCGCCTCCCGGTCGCGCTGATCGCGGTGCTCGGTGTCCTCGTCGTCGCGGCGTGCAGTGCGCCGACCACCGACGGCACGACCGCCACCGACGTCGCGACCGGTCCGCGCACCGCCGTCGTCGACTCCGAACCCGAGCCGATCACCACCGACCCGGCACCCGTACTGCCGGCTACGGTGCGTGGCGTGGACGGGGTCGAGACCACGATCACCGACATCTCCCGGATCGTGGTGGCCGACCGCTCCGGCACCCTCGCGCAGACCGTGTACTCCCTCGGTCTCGGCGACAAGCTCGTCGGCCGCTCCACCGCGTCCTTCCCCGCGATCGAGGACGTCCCCAATGTCACCCCCGGTGGGCACGGTCTCAACGCCGAGGCGATCCTCGCGCTGAATCCGACCGTCGTGCTCACCGACACCTCCATCGGTCCGCTGGCGGTGCAGGAACAGGTCCGCGCGACCGGTGTGCCGGTGGTGTTCGTCGACCCGGAACGCTCCCTCGACACCGTCGCCGACGACATCGAGGCGGTCGCGGCCGCGCTCGGCGTCCCCGAGGCCGGTGCGGCGCTCGCGCAGCGGACGCTCGACGAGATCGCCGCGGCGAAGGACTCGATCCCCGCCGATCATCCCGAACCCACCGTCGCTTTCCTCTATCTGCGCGGTTCGGCGATCAAGATGCTCGGCGGCCCCGGCTCGGGGGCCGATGCGCTCGTCGCAGCTGCCGGTGGTCGCGACGCCGGCATCCTCGCCGGCCTGGACTCACAGTTCGTGCCGATCACCAGCGAGGCGATGATCGCCTCGGCGCCCGACATCATCCTGGTGATGACGCACAGTCTCGACTCGGTGGGCGGACCGGACGGGCTTGCGCAGCTCCCGGGCGTCGCGCAGACCCCGGCCGGGAAGACGGGCACCATCGTGGACATGGACGATTCGACCCTGCTCAGCTTCGGCCCGCAGACCGGCAAGGTCCTGGCCGCTCTGGTGGAGGCGTTCTACCCGCCGGACCGGTCGTGATCGCCGGATGTCCGTGAGCGAAGAAGTCACCGAGGCCACCGGACCGCCCGAACGGGCACTGCGGAAGGCCGGACGGGGACGCACCACCGTCGTCCTCGTCGGTCTCGTCGTCGCCCTGCTCGCCCTGGCCGTCGCGTCGGCGTGCCTCGGTCAGGTGCCCACGAGTCCCGCCGAGGTGGTCGGCAGTCTGCTGCACCGCATCGGGCTGGACCTCGGCCCGGTGCCCGCGCACCCCGCCGGGGAGGTGACCCTGTGGGAGGTGCGCTTCCCGCGCGTGGTGCTCGCGATGCTCGTCGGTGCCGCCCTCGGCTGTTCCGGAGCGCTGTTGCAGGGCATCTTCGCCAATCCCCTCGCCGAACCCGGCGTGATCGGGGTGTCCTCCGGCGCCGCCGTCGGCGCGTCCGCGGTGATCGTGCTCGGCGGCGCCTTCACCGCCGGCTGGGCGCTGGCCGGTGCCGCACTCGTCTCCGGTCTGATCACCACTGTGCTGGTCTACGTGCTGTCCCGATCGAACGGACGCACGGAGGTGGTCACGGTGATCCTCACCGGCGTCGCCGTCAACGCTGTCGCCGGCGGGCTCATCGCGTTCTTCACCTTCGTCGCCAGCCCCGCCGCCCGCGACCAGATCGTGTTCTGGCAGCTCGGCAGTCTCGGGGGCGCCACCTGGGACATCGTCGCGGTGGTCGCGCCGCTGACCCTCGCCGGTGTGCTCGTCGCGGTCCTGCTCGCCCCGAAACTCGACCTACTGGCACTCGGCGAGAGCGTCGCCCGGCATCTGGGTGTGGACGTCGAACGCGTCCGGCAGCTGTCGATCCTGGCGGTCGCCGTGCTGGTCAGCGGCGCCACCGCCTTCACCGGCATCATCATGTTCGTCGGCCTGGTCGTGCCGCACCTGATGCGCCTGGCGCTCGGCCCCGCCCACCGGGTGCTCGTCGTGGCGAGTGTGCTCGCCGGCGCGGTCGTCCTGCTCGCCGCCGACCTCGGGGCGCGCACGCTGGTCGAGAACGCCGACCTGCCGCTCGGCATGATCACCGCCCTCATCGGCGGTCCGGTCTTCTTCCTGATGCTGCGCCGCACCCGCGCGAAGCAGGGCGGGTGGGCATGAGGCTGTTCCCCCGCTCCCCCGGATCCCCGGCGGCCGCCGTCCCGGCCCGCTCGGTGCCCGGCACCGCGACGATGCGCGCGGTGGGTGTGCGACTACGGCGCGGCGAGCGGGAGATCCTGCACGGCGTCGACTTCGAGGTGCGCACCGGTGAGGTCGTCGCGCTCGTCGGCCCCAACGGCGCCGGCAAGTCCACTCTGCTCGCGGCGTTGTCCGGCGACCATCCGCTCAGCGGTGGCACCGTCGAGATCGAGGGCCGTCCCCTCGAGCGGTGGTCGTCGATCGCGCTGGCGCGCCGCCGCGCCGTGCTTCCGCAGCAGCACACGGTCGGTTTCCCGTTCACCGCCCGGCAGGTCGTGCGGATGGGGCGGGCCGCGTGGGCGCGCACCCCGCGGCAGGACGACGACGATCGTATCGTCGCCGAAGCGTTCGCGACCTGCGACGTCGCCCATCTCGCCGACCGGCCGTTCCCCGCGCTGTCCGGCGGCGAACGGGCCCGGGTGGCGCTCGCGCGGGTGCTGGCCCAGGACACCGAGACACTGCTGCTCGACGAACCTACCGCGGCGCTGGACCTCGGCCACCAGGAGGCGGTCATGCAGGTCGTGCGGGCCCGCGCCGACGACGGGCACGCCGTGGTCGTCGTGCTGCACGATCTCGGGCTCGCCGCCGCCTACGCCGACCGCGTCTGCGTGCTCGAACAGGGCCGCATCGTCGCCGACGGCGCACCCGGCGACGTCCTCACCGAAGAGTTACTCGGCCGCGTCTACCAGTACCCGGTGGCGATCGGCCGCCACCCCGAGACCGGCACCCCGCTCGTGTTGCCGCGACGTCCGAACCGCGACCGGTCCGCCTCGGCACAGATCTGAGCAGCAGGTCACATCCGGCCCGGCGGACCACGCACTGATTTCTTCTCCGCGACCGGCATCAGGAACACTGAAGGTCGGCGCGCCGGGCGCCGGAGCGCGTCCGGCAGGTGCGAATCGAATCCGAGGACGAGGAGCAACGATGGGCAGAGCGGGGATCCGAACGGTCACGATGGTGGGCGCGATCGCGATGGTCGTGCTGACCGGCTGCTCGTCGGAGAGCACCCCGGACGTGCTGCAGACCATCGAACCCGCCACTCCCGCGGCCGCCCCCGAGGTCGGCCCGTCCCCCTCCGGCGACGTCCGTCCACTCGACCTGCAGGTCGACGCGCTGGTCGTCGAACCGTCCACGGGCACCTTCGCCGCGCTCGTCGACGACGGCGCACGGCTCGCGTTGTTCGACGACACGGCGTTCGACGGTCCCGGGGCGGAACCGCGCCTGGTCGACCTGCCGTCGTCCGCCGCGACCGTCGTGACCGGCCCCGAGGGCAGTGTGCTCGCCCCCGTGTCCGGGGCCGTGCTGCGCATCGACGTCGCCGACGGCACCGTCACCGAGGTCCCGGTCGACGGCAATGCCGCGTCGGCCGCCGTGCTGTCCGATGGCCGCTGGGCGGTCGGCACCGACAACGGCCGCGTGCTCGTCGTCGACCCCGGATCCGGCGAGGTGGCCACCACCGTCGGTGGCCTCGCCTCCGTCGACGCCCTCGCCGTCACCGGTGACGCCGTCGCGGCGCTCGACCGCCGGCAGACCTCCCTCACCGAGCTCGACCTCGCCGACGCCCATCTCGGGCCCGCGCTGCGTGCCGGCGAAGGTGCGACGCAGCTGACCACCGACCCCTTCGGACGCGTCGTGGTCACCGACACCACCGGCGACGAACTGCTCGTCTACACCCTCGACGCGATCGTCCTGCGGCAGCGTTATCCCGTCGGCCCCGCCCCGTACGCTGTGACCTACGACGAGACGCGGGACCTGATCTGGGTGACTCTGACCGGCAGCAACGAGGTCGTGGGCTACGATCTTTCGACCGGGATCCCGCGAGAACGCCACCGCTTCGCAACGGTGCGGCAACCGAATTCGATCGCCGTCGATCCGGCCGATGCGGCACTGGTGATCGCGTCGGCAACCGGTGACGGACTGCAACGGATCCCGATCGAAGGACAGTGATGGCGAACGAGCGACTCGGCCGGTTGACCCGGATGCCTGTCGGTTGGGACACCAGCAACGACGAATACGAATACGTGCCGCTCAAGCTGCCCCGGGAGGTGTCCCGGGTGAGCGCGTCGATGCGTCTGGCGATCTCCGCCGAATTCCACGGCTGGGAACTCACCCGGGTGCGTCTGTATCCGGACGGGAGCCGGCGGGTGCTGCTACGCCGCCGCAAGACCGCCCATCACGTCCCCGAACCCACCGTTGGTTGATAACAGATCCCGGACCGTCGTGGACCGGGCTTGCAGGGAGTAGTTCGTGTACCGCTATCTTCTTCGGCTCATGTTCCTGTTGCCGCCGGAACGAGCCCACCACCTCGCCTTCCTCGCGATGCGCTGGTCGACTCGCTTCGAGCCGCTGCGCACCCTGGTGGCGAAGGTGCTCGTCACCGACGACCCCATCCTCCGCAACACCGTCTTCGGCGTTCAGTTCCCCACGCCGGTGGGCCTGGCGGCCGGCTTCGACAAGGACGCGACCGGTGTCGATGTGTGGGGGCCGCTCGGTTTCGGGTTCGCCGAGATCGGCACCGTCACCGCCCAGGCGCAGCCGGGCAATCCGCAGCCGCGACTGTTCCGACTCCCCGAGGACCGGGCAATCGTGAACCGGATGGGCTTCAACAACCACGGTGCCGGGGAGGCCGCCAACCGGCTGCGGCAGCGTCGCCGCACCGTCCCCATCGGCGCGAATATCGGCAAGACGAAGGTCGTACCGGCCGAGCAGGCCGCCGAGGACTACACCGAGAGCGCACGGCTGCTCGGCCCGCTCGCCGACTTCGTGGTCGTCAACGTCTCCTCTCCCAACACCCCGGGCCTGCGGGATCTGCAGGCCGTCGAGTCGCTGCGCCCGATCCTGGCCGCGGTGCTGGACACCGTGACGGTGCCGGTGCTCGTGAAGATCGCCCCGGATCTGTCCGACGAGGACGTCGACGCGGTGGCCGATCTGGCGCTCGAACTCGGGCTCGCCGGCATCGTCGCCACCAACACCACCATCCGCCGCGACGGGTTGAACACTCCGCAGAGCCGTGTCGAGGAGATCGGCGCGGGCGGCCTGTCGGGCGCCCCGGTCGCCGAGCGGTCCCTCGAGGTGCTGCGCCGGCTGCGCACGCGGGTCCGTGATCGCCTCACCCTGGTCTCGGTGGGCGGAATCGAGACCCCGGAGCAGGCGTTCGAGCGCATCCTCGCCGGCGCGTCGCTGGTCCAGGGTTACACCGGCTTCATCTACGGCGGTCCGTTCTGGGCGGGGCGCATCAACCGCGGCATCGCCCGCAAGCTGCGCGCGCACGGCTACCGCTCCATCGCCGACGCGGTGGGTGCCACCGCACGGGTCTGACCTGCAACGGACGGGGCCCGGGTCGTACTCGACCCGGGCCCCGTCCGTCACGACCTGTCAGCGCACCTCGTAGGTGCCGGTCAGCAGACCGCGGGCGATGGCGTGCCCGAAGACGTTGAAGCCGAGGAAGGCCGGGCTCGACTCGGGCGTGACACCCTCGAGCACCTCGACGTCGAGTGCGTGCACCGCGACGATGTAGCGATGGTGGCCGTGGCCGGCCGGCGGAGCGGCACCGATGAACCCGTGGGCTCCGCCGTCGTGGCGCAGCGTGACGGCCTGCTCTGGAAGAGCGTCCGAGTCGGCGCTACCCGCGCCCGCCGGCAGCTCCGTGACCGAGGTGGGGATGTTCGCGACGGCCCAGTGCCAGAAACCCGACGCCGTGGGGGCGTCCGGATCGAACACCGTGACGACGAAGCTCTTCGTCTCGGCGGGGAAACCCGACCAGGACAGCTGCGGGGAGACGTCGCCGCCCCCGGGGATTCCGAACGCACCGCTGGCCTGCGGGAGTTTCCATTCCTCGCCCTCGGCGAAGTCCGCGCTGGTCACCTCGAAGGTGGGCAGCTCGGGCAGGAACTTGTACGGGTCGTAATCGAAAGCCATTCCGGTCCTTTCGTGACGTTTCGAGTGTTCTAGGCGTGCATGAGGAAGTGTTCCATGACCCGGGTGCCGAAGCGCAGTGCGTCGACGGGGACACGCTCGTCGACACCGTGGAACAGCGCGGCGAAGTCCAGATCGGGCGGCAACTGCAGCGGCGCGAAACCGAAGCAGCGGATGCCGAGCTTGGCGAACGCCTTGGCGTCGGTGCCGGCCGAGAGCATGTACGGCACCGTCCGGCCGATCGGGTCGTGCGCGAGGATCGCGGCGTTCATCGCGTCTACGAGCTCGCCGTCGAAGGTGGTCTCGTACGGCTCGAGGCCGGTGATCCACTCTCTGGTGACGTTGGGCCCGATCAACTCGTCGACGGTGCGTTCGAATTCGGCGAGCCGGCCCGGCAGGATGCGGCAGTCGACGACGGCGTGGGCGGTACGCGGGATGACATTGGCCTTGTATCCGGCGTCGAGCATCGTGGGGTTCGCGGTGTCGCGCAGGGTCGCGCCCACGATGCGGGCGATCGAACCGAGCTTGGCGAGTGCACCTTCGAGATCGGGCGAGGCCGGATCGAAGTCCAGGCCGGTCTCCTCGCTCACGACGGAGAGGAACTCGGCGACGGAATCGTTGACGACCAGCGGGAAGGTGTGGGAGCCGAGCCGCGCCACCGCGCGGGAGAGGACGGTCACGGCGTTGTCCTCGTGCAGGAACGAGCCGTGCCCGGCGACGCCCGTTGCAGTCAGGCGCATCCAGCGCATGCCCTTCTCGGCCGTCTCGACCATGTACAAACGCCGTTCGGTGCCGTCGGGACGCGGCACGGTCAGGGAGAACCCGCCGACCTCCCCCACGGCCTCGGTGACGCCTTCGAACAGCTCGGGCCGGTGCTCGACCAGCCACTGCGAACCGAACTTGCCTCCGGCCTCCTCGTCGGCGACGAACGCGAACACCAGATCGCGCGGGGGCACGATGTTCTCGACCTTGAAGTAGCGGGCGACGGCGATCATCATGCCGACCATGTCCTTCATGTCGACCGCGCCGCGTCCCCACACGTAACCGTTCTCGACGGCCCCGGAGAACGGGTGCACGCTCCAGTCCGCGGCCTCGGCCGGCACGACGTCGAGGTGGCCGTGGAGCATGAGGGCACCGCGGCTCGGGTCGGAGCCGGGCAGACGCGCGAAGACGTTGCCGCGGCCCGGCGCTCCGGATTCGACGTAGGTCGTCTCGTAGCCGACCTCCTCGAGCACGGAGGCAACCCACTCGGCGCATTCGCGTTCGCCGCGGGTGGTGGTGGGTTCGCCGGTGTTCGAGGTGTCGAACCGGATGAGGCGGGAGACGAGGTCGACGACCTCCTCCTCCGCCCGGGACGGCTGGTGGGCGCTCGTGTCAATGGCCATGGCCGTATGTCTACCACCGCCCGTCCACCATCTCGACAGTTCGGATCGTCGCAGGTGGAGGTGGCGATTTGGGACCGTGGGCGTGGTGGGTTACTCTTTCACAGCGCCCACGACGAGTGGGTGCGAGCATCAGGTCCGAGTGGCGGAATGGCAGACGCGCTAGCTTGAGGTGCTAGTGTCCTATTAACGGACGTGGGGGTTCAAATCCCCCCTCGGACACTCTGAGTCGAGACAGACGACGAAGGCCCCGAACATCATGTTCGGGGCCTTCGTCGTTGTCGGGAGACGATCGCACGGGCGACAACCGCTACCGTTTTCGTCATCCGCTGCGGCAATGTGCTGTAGCGGATGACGAACAAGCGAGCGGATCCGCGTGAGGCCCGGCCCGTCGAGTATCGCGAGCGCGCCTGAAGTGCCGTTTTGGGGATCGGGCGCCCAATGCGCTACTGTTTCTTCAGCGCCCGCGGGAGCGGGTTCTACCGACATGCCCCGTGTGGGCGTCGGTCCGAGTGGCGGAATGGCAGACGCGCTAGCTTGAGGTGCTAGTGTCCTATTAACGGACGTGGGGGTTCAAGTCCCCCCTCGGACACTCCGAAACCCGAAGGCCCCGAACCGATATCGGTTCGGGGCCTTCGGTTCGTCCGGGGTCGGCGCGAGCGGACCGCTCAGTCCCGGCGGCCCTTGCGGAAGTAACGGATCGGGCCGAAGAAGTTCACCGCGATGGTCAGCGCCCAGCGCAGCTTGCTGCCGTTGACCTTGTCGGCCGGGCGCCTCGCCAGATCGGCCCAGGCCGCGACGGCGAGCGACAACTGCACCGCTGCGAGCAGGACCACCAGAACCTGCTGGGGGCGGCTCAGTTCGGCGAACTTCTTCTTGGACAGGGGTGAGCTCGGGCTCATCGTTCCTCCGGTACTTCCGTGGGAATTCGGACACGATCATCCTGCCCGATACGATCGGGCATACAGCAGCACACGGAAAAAGGCAGATGAACCCCCACAGCGACACCACCGCCGAGCCCGCCACCGACGGCTTCACCCGCATCGACCCCGACGATCTGGCCACCTGCCTGCGGGTGCTCGACCAGGCGGCGGGTCTCGACGCCGAGCATCCCGACGCGATCACCGTCCAGCGGGCCGTGGGGCACATGTTCAAGAAGTTCAAGCGGTTGCGCCGCAACGAGGCCCGCAAGCAACGCGTCGACGCCGACCGTCAGGTGCTGTCCGCGACCGCCACCGCCTCCCCCACCCGCATCGACGACGAGACCGCCGGACTTCCGCTGGCGTCGGCGACTCGCGGCGCGAGCGCGGGAACGCTGCTGCGTCCGCGGCACTGCTACATCTGCAAGGACAAGTACACCCGGGTCGACGCCTTCTATCACCAGTTGTGCCCGACCTGCGCCGAGGAGAACCACGCCAAGCGCGACGCACGCACCGATCTGCAGGGTCGTCGCGCCCTGCTGACCGGCGGGCGCGCCAAGATCGGAATGTACATCGCGTTGCGGTTGCTGCGCGACGGCGCGCACACCACCGTCACCACGCGGTTCCCCAACGACGCGATTCGCCGCTTCACCGCGATGGAGGACAGCGGCGACTGGCTGCACCGGCTGCGCATCGTCGGCATCGACCTGCGTGATCCCGCCCAGGTGGTCGCCCTCGCCGACGACGTCGCCGCGCAGGGGCCGCTGGACATCCTCATCAACAACGCCGCGCAGACTGTGCGCCGCTCCCCCGGCGCCTACTCGGCGCTGGCCGAGGCGGAGGCCGATCCGTTGCCCGCCGGACCGCGTCCCGAGGTCCTGACCTTCGGCAAGCCCTCGGACGCCCACCCGGCCGCCCTGGCCGGGTCGCTGCCGGCCGAGTTGTCGGCGCATTCGCTGACCTCGCTGGCACTGGTGGCCGGGTCGGCGACACCCGAGCGGGTCGCGGCCGGGGTCGCCGTCGACGCCGGCGGATTGCTGCCGGATCTCGTGCACACCAACAGCTGGGTGCAGACCGTCGGCGAGGTCGAGCCGCTGGAACTGCTCGAGGTGCAGCTGTGCAACTCGGTGGCGCCGTTCATCCTCGTCAACCGTCTGCGTCCGGCGCTCGCCGCGTCCCCGGCCCGCCGCAAGTACATCGTGAACGTCTCGGCGATGGAAGGACAGTTCGCGGGTCGTCGCTACAAGGGCGCCGGGCATCCGCACACCAACATGGCCAAGGCCGCGCTGAACATGCTCACCCGCACCAGTGCCGAGGAGATGCTCAGCGACGGCATCCTCATGACCGCCGTCGACACCGGGTGGATCACCGACGAACGGCCGCACCACACCAAGATGCGGCTGGCCGAGGAGGGATTCCACGCCCCGCTCGATCTCGTGGACGGCGCGGCCCGCGTCTACGACCCGATCGTCCAGGGCGAGGCCGGCACGGACCTGTACGGATGCTTCCTCAAGGACTTCCGCCCGGCACCGTGGTGATCCGGACCCCGAAATTCGGGGAGACCGGTTCCACACCGTCGATCGTGGCCCGCCCTCCGGGCCGCGGCGATAATGGAGGACGTCCCCGCAGGCCCGCACGAGGAGAGTCATGACTGTCGCTGTCGTTCACGCCGATACCCCCGAAGGCCGGATCGCTCTGCAGGCCGCGGTGCGGGAGGCCGCCGACCGGCAGCAGTCGCTGGTGGTGCTCCACCCGCTCGACGAACCCGATGAGGTGGAAGGCGTGCGGGCACAGGTGAGCGAGGTGGCCGGTACCGACGGCTGGGAGTTGCTCTCGGCCGTCCACGACGGCGATCCGGTCGGCACGACCGTCGAACTGCTCGCGCGCAGCGGCGCCGAACGCGTGGTCATCGGCAGCCGCGGGCGCACCGCGACCGGCAAGTTCCTCGTCGAGCGGGCGGTGCAGCGGCTGATCACCGAGTCGTCGGTGCCGGTGCTGGTCATCAAGGCCGGCTGAGCCGCCGCCGCCCTCCGGCAACCCTGTCCGTTCCGTGGCCGTTCGTTCTACCCTGGGCACATGGCGTTCCGGGTGGTCGCCGACCTCACGGCCTTCGTGCATCTGCTGTTCGTGCTCTACGTTGCGTTCGGTGGTTTCCTCGCGTGGCGGTGGCCCCGCACGATCGTCGCGCACATCGTCGCGGTGGTGTGGGGAGCGGCCTCGGTGGCCGTGGGGTTCGACTGTCCGCTGACCGCGGTGGAGAACTGGGCACGCCGCGCGGCCGGCCAGGAAGGTCTGCCGCCGAGCGGATTCATCGATCACTACCTCACCGGGGTGATCTACCCGGAGTCCGCGCTCGGTGCGGTCCGTGCCCTCGCCGCGCTCGCCGTGCTGATCTCGTGGGTGGTGCTGTGGCGCCGGAGTCGTGTGACGAAGGTCGCCCCCGAGACTTACTCCTGAGTAGGGTGGGGGCATGACTGTCTCCCGGGATCTCGACATCGTCGTCTACGGCGCCACCGGCTTCGTCGGGCGCCTCACCGCCGCCTATCTCGCCGAGAACCTCCCCGACGGCGTCGCCGTCGGACTCGCAGGACGTTCACGCACCAAACTCGAGAAGCTCGCCGCCGACCTCGGAACCGACTGGCCGCTGATCGAGGCGAACGCCGACGATCCCGCCTCGCTGACCGCGCTCGCCGAGTCCACCCGCGTGGTGATCACGACCGTCGGCCCCTACGCCACGTACGGGCTGCCGCTCGTGCAGGCGTGCGCCGAGGCCGGCACCGACTACGTCGACCTCACCGGCGAGGTGCTCTTCCACCGCGAGAGCATCGACCGCTTCGACGACGTGGCCCGCCGCACCGGCGCCCGCATCGTCCACTCGTGCGGTTTCGACTCCGTCCCGTCCGACCTCGGCGTCCATGCTCTCTACCGCGCCGCGGAGGCCGACGGTAACCTGCCGCTCACCGACACGACCTTTGTGCTCAGATCTCTCCGCGGTGGCGTGAGCGGCGGAACCATCGATTCGCTCCGGCAACAGCTCGACGCGGTCCGCAAGGATTCCACGGCCCGGAAGATCGCCGCGCGCCCGTACTCGCTGTCCCCCGATCGGACTCGGGAACCCGATCTCGGTCGCCAGAACGACTTCGCGTTCGTCGACGGCAAGTCCGTCGCCCCGGAGATCTCGGGGCGGCTCGCTCCGTTCGTGATGGCCTCCTACAACACCCGCATCGTGCGACGCAGCAACGCGCTGCGTGACTGGGCCTACGGACGCCGGTTCCGCTACCGGGAGGTGATGAGTGTCGGCTCCTCGCCGCTCTCCCCCGTCCTCGCCGGGCTCGTCGGACTCGGTACGGGCGCCCTCGCCGCCGGCCTGTCGTTCCCGCCCACGCGGTTCGTCCTCGACAAGCTCCTGCCCGCGCCCGGTGAGGGACCGTCGGAGAAGACCCGCGAGAACGGTTACTTCACGGTGGATCTGTACGCCTCGACCGAATCGGGAGCCCGCTACACCGCGCGGTTCTCCGCGCAGGGCGACCCGGGTTACAAGGCCACGGCCGTGATGCTGGGCGAGTCCGCCCTCTCGCTCGCCCTCGGTGGCGCGGCCCTGCACGCCGGTGGCGGCGTCCTCACCCCCGCGGTGGCCTTCGGGGACGTGCTGACCGAACGGCTCCGCGCGGCCGGTTTCGAGATCTCCGCGCGCCGCCTCGGCTGACCTCACGTCCGGCGCGTCCGATCGGCGCGCCGGGCCCGCCGAGTGTGGTTCCGTCGCCGCGACGGGCTATGCTCGACCGGACCGAACGATCCGCGCGCGGAACGAGACCTGAGGACGTGACCATGGCTGCGACGAGTACCGAGATGGCTCCGGCCGCTCGTCTCGCGCTCATGCCGTTCTGGCCGACCCGTCGCGGTGCCTGCTTCGATTGTCTGTGTTGCACCCGGGAGTGTTGCTGAGCGCTTCGCCGCTCGTCCAACTTTTCGGGTTCTTCCAGCTTTCGGAGCCAACGCATGTTCAATCTGCTCATCTTCACGCTCGTCGGTGTCGGCGCACAGCTCGTCGACGGCGCACTCGGCATGGCCTTCGGTGTCACCGCGACCACCCTGCTGCTGTTCAGCGGTGTCGGTCCGGCGCACGCGAGCGCCGCCGTGCACCTCGCCGAGGTGGGGACCACCCTCGTCTCCGGCGCCTCGCACTGGCGGTTCCGCAACATCGACTGGAAGGTCGTGCTGCGGCTCGGCGTGCCCGGCGCCATCGGTGCCTTCCTCGGTGCGACCGTGCTGTCGGGACTGTCGACCGAGGCCGCCGAACCGGTGACCGCCGGAATCCTGCTGGCCATCGGCGTGTACGTTGCGTTGCGCTTCTCGGTACGTCCCCCTGCGGTCGCCCATGCCCGCACCTCCCCGCATACCGCCAAATTCCTGTCGCCGCTGGGCTTCTTCGGCGGCTTCATCGACGCGAGCGGCGGCGGCGGATGGGGACCGATCACCACCAGCACCCTGCTCTCCCGCGGTAAGACGGCACCGCGCACCGTGATCGGGTCGGTGAGCGCGTCGGAGTTCCTCGTCGCGGTCGCGGCGAGCGTCGGCTTCCTGTTCGGGCTCGGCCACGACTCGCTCGGCAATCTCGTGATCGTCGCCGGTCTCGCCCTCGGCGGCGCCCTCGCGGCGCCGGTCGCGGCCTGGCTGGTCAGCCGCGTCCCCGCGACCCTGCTCGGTACCGGTGTCGGCGGCGTCATCGTGCTGACCAACGCGCACAAGCTCGCCAAGACGGTCGACCTCTCCGGCGCGGCGCTGGCGGTGCTCTACCTCGCCATCGTCGCTGCCTGGCTCACCCTGCTGATCGTGTCCTGGAAGCGTTCGCGCCTCACCCCCGCGGAGAAGAGCGGTTCGCTCGAACCGCTGGCGCAGCCGACGCCGGCGGCACTCCTCGAAGGTGCCGACGCGACGCCTCTCGCCGGGGCCCGTCCGGAGCCTCGGGAGGTGCCCGGACACAACGAAACTCGCCTGAATTCCACCACGTCACCACGGACTCCCGACGGGGCATGATAATCGCTATTATGCCCGCGTGCGACAAAAGCGAATACATACTGGTGCCTTCGTCTTCCTCACTGCCGGCGCTGCCCTGACGGCCTGCTCCGCCGAGGATTCCACGGTCGGCATCCGCAATGCTGCCGATATCGGCTCTTCGACGTCCATCTCCGCCGAATCGCCGTATCTGGTGAAGATCGCACAGAACTTCCCCAGCTGCGAGGCCATCGGCGCGACCCTCGAGCGCTACATCGACGGGCTGACGCCCGCCCCCGGCGGTGTCGTGAGCCCCCAGCGCGTGAACTGCGTGTGGGAGGCCGGAGCCGGTGAGCCGCCCTCCGGACTCCGTTCCGTCGAGGTCGTCGTCGAACCCGAGACCGTCACACCCGCCACCGCAGCGAAGACCGGCCTGGTGGTGCTTCCCGATTCCGCCATCGAAGCAGCCGGCGGATTCGCGCACAGCATGCCGATCAACATGGCCGGCACCGCCTTCACCGCGACCGGCGTCGAACTTCCCCAGGCCTCCGTGTCGATCACCGTCGGCGGGCGCGACGCCGCGATGGTCCTCGATCCGGCGGGCGGCGTGGCGGTCGCCAAGCAGCTTCTCGGGCTGTAACGCACGGTGTCGCGACCCTCGACCGCCCGGGCGGAACCAAGATCACATACAACTCGTACGGACGCTACGATGCGCCGTGTGAATCTGACCCGATACGCGGTCGCATCCGCGACCCTCGCCGGCGCCCTGCTCCTCGGAGCGTGTTCCTCCGGCGACGACGCCTCCTCCGACACCGCCTCGGACGCCGACTCCGCAGCCTCCGACACCACCTTCGACGCCGACACCGTCGGCGAACCGACCGGCCTCGGCAGCGACATCCTCGCCCGCTTCGACTCGTGCGACGATGTCGCGCCCGCCGTCGCCCCCTACATCGAAGGCCTGAGCCTGCGTTCGTCGAGCGGCGTGGACGAGTACAGCGTCTACTGCGCATGGGAGACCCCGGACAGCGCCACGAGCCTCGACGAGATCCGGTCCGTGGAGATCGTCCTGGCACCGGGATCCGGCAACGTCCCGGCAGCGAGCGACCTCGAAACCGGCGGTCTCGAACTGCTCCCCGACGCCGACATCGAAGCCGCCGGCGGCATCGCCTACACCATGGGAGAGGCCGTCTCGGTCGCCGCCGTCTCCGTCACCCAGATCCAGCTGCCCGAGGTGGAAGTGTCCATCACCGGCGGGCAGTGGGGCGACTATCCGTCGCTCGACGCCCCGACCTCGGTGACCGTCGCCAAGGAACTGCTCGACCTGTAGGCCCGTCCGCGCCGATCGTGCGCGGTGAGCACACCGCGCACGATCAGGGCCTGGGCCGCGATGTAGGTGGCCATGATCCACAACCCCACGGCAGGCAGATCCGCGTCGACGAAGGCACGGACGGCGATGAGCGCATCGGAGACGACGAACAGCATCGCGCCGACCGCCGCCGTCCGGTTCACGCCGGTGGCGAGCACCGCCATCGCCGCCAGACACGACGCGTAGATCGCCATCGGAACGACGAGAATCCCTGCCGCCGAAGCGCACACGGCGACCATGGCGATGACCGCGAGAGCGTAGAGACCGACCACCCACGGGCGGGTTCGCACCACGCTCGACCTCCGGTACGGCCGGAACGCGACGATGTAGGTGAGCTGGGCGCACAGGAAGAAACCCACCAGCACCAGGAACGAGGCATCACCGTCAACGAGGTCGGGTGCGGTGTCCCCCAGCCACGAGAATCCTAGTGCCACAAGCGTGCCCACGACCAGCCGGTCGCGCGGTGCGGACGTGACGAGAACGAGTCCGAGCGCGAGCAGCGGCATGAGGAACCACTGCGAGACGTCGGTGAACGCCGAATCGGGCGCGAGAACCTGAAAGACGAGATGAGCCGCCGCGACGATCGCGAACGCACCGAGAACGGTGACGGCGATCGTGCGGCGGCTCATGGGATCAGGAATCCTCGCCGGACGTTCCGGGGTCGTTCACCCCGTCGAAGGCGTCGAGCAGACGTTGCGCGGCGAGCGCGGCGGTCAGCGAACCGTCGCGTACCCCAGCCTCGACGTCCTTGCGGATCGCCCGCACGCGCGGGGAGGTCTCGAGACGGCGCAACAACTGGTCGTGCACCATCGTCCACGTCCAGTCCACCTGCTGGCGGCGCCGGTTCTCGTCGAACATGCCCGCCTCGGTGAGCACCTTCTTGTGCTCGAGCACGGTGTCCCAGAAGGTGTCCAGACCGTTGCCGGTCATGCCGCTCATGGTGATCACCGGCGGCTTCCAGATCGCGTCGTGCGGATGCACCATGCGCATCGCGCCGGCGAGTTCGCGGGCGGCGACCCGCGCGTCGCGTTCGAACTCTCCGTCGGCCTTGTTGACGGCGACGAGGTCGGCGAGTTCGAGCACGCCCTTCTTGATGCCCTGCAACTGGTCGCCGGTGCGGGCCAGGGTCAGGAAGCAGAAGGTGTCGACCATGTTCGCGACGGTCACCTCGGACTGTCCGACACCGACGGTCTCGACGAGGATCACGTCGAAACCGGCGGCCTCGAGCAGCACCATCGTCTCGCGGGTGGCCTTCGCGACCCCGCCGAGCGTGCCGGCCGAGGGCGACGGGCGGATGTAGGCGTCCCGCTGCACCGCGAGCCGCGCCATCCGTGTCTTGTCGCCGAGGATCGAACCACCCGTGCGGGTCGACGACGGGTCGACGGCCAGCACCGCGACCCGATGCCCCTGCTCGAGCAGATGCATGCCGAGCGCGTCGATGAAGGTCGACTTGCCGACGCCGGGCACACCGGTGATACCGACACGAATCGCGTTGCCCGCCTTCGGGAGCAGGCGCAGCAGCAACTGCTGCGCCCGCTCCCGATGGTCGTCGCGGGTCGACTCGATCAATGTGATCGCCCGTGCGAGGCCGGCCCGCTCGTTGGCGAGCACGGCCTCGGCGAGGGCGTCGACGTCGATCTGCCGTCGGCGGGGCTGCGCGGCGCCGACCGAGGAGTCGCTCATGCCGACGTCAGCCTCCGAGGTGGTGGCCGAGCTGCGCGGCGAGCTTGGTCAGCAGACCGGTCGCCGCATCCGCGATCACGGTGCCGGGCGGGAAGATCGCCGCCGCACCCGCCGCGTAGAGCTCGTCGAAGTCACCCGGCGGGATGACACCACCGACGACGATCATGATGTCCTCGCGGCCCACCTCGGCCAGTGCCTGCTTGAGGGCAGGGACCAGCGTCAGGTGACCCGCGGCCAACGACGACACGCCGATGACGTGCACGTCGTTGTCGGCCGCCTGCTGGGCGACCTCTTCGGGGGTCTGGAACAGCGGTCCCACGTCCACGTCGAATCCGAGGTCGGCGAAGGCCGTGGCGATCACCTTCTGGCCTCGGTCGTGACCGTCCTGGCCCATCTTCGCGACGAGGATGCGGGGACGACGGCCCTCCTCCTCGGCGAACTTCTCGACCAGTTCGGTTGCGGCGGTGATGTTGGTGGCCTTGCCGGCCTCGTCGCGGTACACGCCGCTGATCGTACGGATCTCGGCCTGGTGGCGGCCGTAGACCTTCTCCAGGGCGTCCGAGATCTCGCCGACGGTGGCCTTCGCGCGGGCCGCGTCGATGGCCAGCGCGAGCAGGTTGTTGTCGAGACCCTGGCTCTGCGCACCGGCGGCGCGGGTGAGCGCGTCGAGGGCGGCGCGGGTGGCCTCCTCGTCGCGGTCGGCGCGCAGCTGCTCGAGCTTGGCCAGCTGCTCGGCCCGCACACGCGAGTTCTCGACCTTGAGGACCTCGATCTCGTGGTCCTCGGTCACCTGGTACTTGTTGACGCCGATGACGGGCTGGCGACCCGAGTCGATGCGCGCCTGGGTGCGGGCGGCCGCCTCCTCGATGCGCAGCTTCGGGATGCCCTCCGAGATGGCCTGTGCCATACCGCCGGCGGCCTCGACCTCGGCGATGTGGGCGCGGGCCTTGTTGGCGAGCTCGTGGGTGAGCCACTCGACGTAGTGCGAGCCGCCCCACGGGTCGATGGGCCGCGTGGTGCCCGACTCCTGCTGCAGCAGCAGCTGAGTGTTGCGGGCGATGCGCGCCGAGAAGTCGGTGGGCAGTGCCAGCGCCTCGTCGAGCGCGTTGGTGTGCAGCGACTGGGTATGGCCCTGGGTCGCGGCCATCGCCTCGACGCACGTGCGGGCGACGTTGTTGAAGACGTCCTGTGCGGTGAGCGACCAGCCGGAGGTCTGCGAGTGGGTACGCAGCGACTTCGACTTCGGGTTCTTCGCCCCGAACTTCTCGACGAGCTCGCTCCACAGCAGGCGACCTGCGCGCAGCTTCGCGACCTCCATGAAGAAGTTCATGCCGATCGCCCAGAAGAACGACAGGCGCGGCGCGAACTTGTCGACGTCCATGCCGGCGTCGAGTCCGGCGCGGATGTACTCCATGCCGTCCGCGAGGGTGTACGCGAGCTCGAGGTCGGCCGTCGCGCCGGCTTCCTGGATGTGGTAGCCGGAGATCGAGATCGAGTTGAAGCGCGGCATCTTCGCCGAGGTGTACGCGAAGATGTCGGAGATGATCCGCATCGACGGCTTCGGCGGATAGATGTAGGTGTTGCGGACCATGAACTCCTTCAGAATGTCGTTCTGAATGGTTCCGGCCAGCTGCTCGGGCTTGACGCCCTGCTCCTCCGCCGCCACGACGTACAGTGCCAGGATCGGCAGCACCGCGCCGTTCATGGTCATCGACACCGACACCTGCGACAGATCGATGCCGTCGAACAGCTGACGCATGTCGAGGATCGAGTCGATCGCGACACCGGCCATACCGACGTCACCCTGCACACGCGGGTGATCGGAGTCGTAGCCGCGGTGCGTGGCCAGGTCGAAGGCCACCGACAGACCCTTCTGACCGGCGGCGAGGTTGCGACGGTAGAAGGCGTTGGACTCGGCGGCGGTGGAGAAGCCGGCGTACTGCCGGATGGTCCACGGCTGGTTCACGTACATCGTCGGGTACGGCCCGCGCACGAACGGGGCCAGACCCGGGTAGCTGCCGAGCGGGTAGCCCTCGGCGACGACGGCGTCGCGGTCGGCCTTGGTGTAGACCGGCTTGACGTCGATGCCCTCGGGCGTCGACCACACGACGTCCTCGGTGCTGTAGTTGTTCGCCTCGGCGACGGACTCGACGAGCGCGGCGGCCTGCTCCGCGGTGGGAGCGGTGGGCGCCGGCGCGGCCGGGTCCGTCAACGGGACGTCGGCGAAGCTGCCGATTTCGTGTTCGATGCTCACTTACGCTCCCAGAGTGTTCAGCAGGTCGGTGAGGGCGGCGACGGCGTCGATGCGCGCGGTGAGGAAGCCGTCCGGACGATCGTCGCCCTGCGCGTCCTTCACGGCCTTCTCGGGTCCGGCCAGCAGCACCGTCGTGATCCCCGCCGCACGCAGCGCAGCGGTGGCCGTACCGGCCTGCTCGCCGTAGCGGGTGTCGGTGCCGCACAGCACGGCGACGGACGTTCCGGTGTCTCCCACCAGGGACGACAGGTCGGCGTCGAGATCGAGCGGTCCGGGATTGACCGCTTCGATTCCACCGGCGGCGAGCAGGTTCGCCGCGAAGGTCGCACGCACGTTGTGTTCGGCGATCGGCCCGAGCGGGGCGAGCAGCACCCGCGGGCGGGCACCGTGCGAGGCCAGGTAGGTGTCGGAGCGGTCGCGCAGCGCCTCGAACGGTGCGGCATACCGCGCGGCGGACGCGCCGGCCTCGGCGACACCGACCGGCAGCGGCTTCTCGGCCAGGTTCGGGAACTCGTTGACACCGGTCACCGAGAACTTGCGGTGCGCGATGTCGGACTCGCGGCGGGCACGCGTCTGCGCGACACGCTCGGCGATCAGCCCCGACTCGAGAGCGGCGCGGTAGCCACCGGCCGCCTCGATCTCCTGGAAGAAGCCCCACGCCTTCTCCGCGATCTGCGCGGTCAGTTCCTCGACGTACCAGGAACCGGCGGCGGGATCGAGGACACGACCGAGGTTGGACTCCTCGAGCAGCAGCAGCTGGGTGTTGCGGGCGATCCGGGCGGAGAACGCCTCGGACACCTCGAGCACACCGGCCGGCAGCGCGGAGTCGAACGGCAGGACCGTGACGGCGTCGGCGCCACCGACACCCGCGCCGAACGCAGCGAGGGTCGTGCGCAGCATGTTCACCCACGGATCGCGCTGGGCCATCATCGCCGCGGAGGTCACGGCGTGCTGCGGAGCGTTGCCGGCCTCGGGGGCACCGGCGACCTGGGCGACGCGCGCCCACACCTGACGACCCGCGCGGAACTTCGCGATGGTCTGGAACTGGTCGTCGGTCGCGGCGAGACGGAACTCGAGCTGACCGAGCGCGGCCGCGACGGGAACCCCGGCGTCGACGAGTGCTCGCACGTAATCGAGGCCGGCGGCGATCGCGGCACCGAGTTCCTCGGCGTCGGACGAACCGGCGTTGTGGAAGGCGGTGCCGTCCACGGTGAGGGCACGCACCCCTTCGGTGCGGTCGGCGGCGGCCCGTGCCAGCTCGACGGCCTCGTCGAGAGACACGTCGGGACGCTCGGAGAACGCGCTGGTGAGCGGCGCTGCACCGAGGAAGATGCGCACGGCGGCGCGGTCCTCGATGTCGGTGCGGTTGTCGAGCACGGAGTACACGGCGGTGGTCGCTGCGACCAGATCGGCACCGGCGTCGAGACGGACCGGCGCGAGGTCGAGGAGCACACCGCTCAGCGCGGTGTCGAGCGCGTCCACGGGGACCGCGCCGGCGCCGAGACCGAGCCACACCGAGCTGACACCGTTGTTCAGGGCGTCGAGGATGCGCTCGTTGACCGAGGCCGCGTCGGTGCCGGTGAACCGGACGTCGACGAGCCAGCCGGTGTTGACGTCGCGCGTGGACGAGCCGCCGCGGACGAACGGGAACTCACCGGGCAGCGGCGCTTCGTCGCGCTCGTCGCGCACGCCGTACAGCGGCGCGACGGTGACGTCGTCGTAGGTCGTGGTCTCGAGCAGACGCTGCGGCTCGGGTCCGAGTTCGGCCGGGTCGACGCGTCGGGACTTGGCCAGCACCCCCGCCACCGCGTCCTGCCACTGCGCATATGCGCGCGCGGCATCCTCGGCTTCTGCAGCTAATGACACGGGCGATTCCTCCTACTGCGGGTTTGCAGGCTTTGTACGGACGGCGTTGTCGGCCGGAGGTGGACAACCTCGAAAAGGGTAGGTTGCCTTCGGTGTGATGCTATCCCCACACACCGCGCGGTCGTTGTGGGGATCACCACAGTTTTTCTAGCGCTCGATAACGACGTCCTCGACCGGAACGGTATCGTGCCGCCTTCACCACTCTGCTCGCGGGGAAGCAGAGACCGCCCGGCCGGTAGTGTGGACGCTCGTGACGAGGCTTGCCGCAGACCGCAGAGTGCTCGGCATCCTGGGCCTGGTGGCGGCGCTCGTCGTCGTAGCTCTCGTGGTGCCGCATCCGACGATCGCCCAGATCCGGGAGTGGTCGGAATCCGTGCACGGCCCGGCACTGGTCCTGGCGTTCTTCGCCGTCCACGCCCTGGTCACGATCGCCCCGATTCCGCGCACGGTGTTCACCCTCAGCGCCGGCGTGCTGTTCGGCAGTGCCGTCGGCATCGGCGTGACGGTCGCCGCCTCCACGGTCAGCGCCGTCCTCGCGTTCCTGCTCGTGCGGGCCGTCGGACGCAAGGCCGTGGAATCGCGTCTCACACACCCGGCGGTGAAAGCGATCGATCTGCGGCTGGCACGCCGCGGATGGCTCGCGGTCGGCTCGTTGCGGTTGATCGCCGCCGCCCCGTTCTTCGTCGTGAACTGTTGCTGCGCGGTCTCGGCGGTCCGTCTCGTCCCCTACACACTCGCGACGGTGGTGGGCATCCTGCCGGGCACCGTGGCGGTGGTGCTCCTCGGTGACGCTCTGACCGGGCAGACCGATCCGCGGCTGATGGTGATCACCGGGGTGTGCATCGCGCTCGGTCTCGCCGGGCTGCTGCTCGAGGCCCGACTCCCCGAGCCCGCCGGTTCGGCGCTCGACGCCGTCGTCGATCCGGATCAGGCTCCGGCGTCGAGATAGTCGGCCAGGGTCGGGCCGAGGACGGCGAGCACGGCCGGGGTCATCATCTCCAGATGGTCGCAGTCGATCGTGTGCTCGGTGATCGTGCCGGACACCCACGGCCGCCACAGGGCCGGTGACGCACCGTCGCCCGTGCCGAGCGATCGCGCCGCGGCGACGAACAGCAGGTCGCCGTCGAAACATCGCAGGTCGAGCGTCGGCGCGGCCCGATGGACGTGCGCATAGGCGGTGAGGATCCGCTCCAGGTCGGCGGTGGACAGTCCGGTCTCGTGCCCGAGACTGCGGTTCACCGCGTCGAGCAGCTGCTCGCAGGTCATCTCGTCCGGCGTCGCGTGGGTCAGTTCGATGCCCAGTCCCGCCAGCAGCTCCGCGTGGGTGTGGGCACGCCGCTCGCGTTCGAGCGGGTAGTAATCGAGGACGACCAGGTCGACGGTCTCCCCCGCGGACCGCAGTTCGACACCCATGTGATGGGCGATCAGTCCGCCCTGGGACCAGCCGAGCACGGTGTAGGGACCCTGCGGTTGCACGGCCCGCAGCTCCTCGACGTAACGGTGCGCCAGTTCGGCGGGCGTCGCGTCGAGAGGACCGCCCGAGAGGTACGGCAGTTGCAGCCCGTACACCGGCCGATCCGGCAGGTGGCGCAGCAGTCCCGCGTACACCCAGGACAAGCCGATTGCGGGATGCACGCAGAACACCGGCGGGCGGTGACCGTGCCCGCGCAGGGGGATCAGCACATCGAACATCCCGGTCGCCGGAGCAGTGGTCGCCGGTGGCTCGTCGAGGCGATCCGCGAGCCCGGCCGGTGTGGGGTCGAGGAAGACCAGGGACAACGGAACTTCCCGGCCCAGCTCGCTGCGCAGCTTCGATGCCACGGCGGTCGCGGCGAGCGAGTTGCCGCCGAGGTCGAAGAAGTTGTCGTCGATCCCGATCCGGTCGCGTTCGAGGACGGAGGCGAACGCGCGGGCCACGGCACCTTCGGTCGGTGTGCGCGGTGCCCGGTAGGCAGCCCCGACCGGCGCGGCCGCCGGTAACGCCGACCTGTCCACCTTCCCGCTCGGGGTGACGGGCAGGCCCGGTAGTACGACGATCACCGACGGGACCATGTACCGCGGCAGCCGGGTGGCCGCGAAATGCAGGATCTCGGGCGCTTCGATCGGAACGGTCCCGGTGGGCACCACATATCCGACGAGCCGATCGCCGCTGCCGTCGTCGCGCACCACCACGACCGCCTGGGCGACGGCCGGATGCCGGAGCAGGACCGCCTCGACCTCCTCGAGTTCGATGCGCAGACCGCGCAACTGGATCTGGAAGTCACTGCGCCCGACGTACACGGGCTCGGTGCCCGCCGCGGTGCGGGTCCAGCGCATCAGATCCCCGGTGCGGTACATCCGGTGCCCCGGTGCGCCGAGGGGGTCGGCGACGAAACGCGTCGCGGTCAGTCCGGGTTGTCCCGCATACCCTCGCGCCAGACCCGGTCCGGCGAGGTACAACTCCCCCACCGCGCCACCGGCCACGGGCTGCAGATACGAGTCCAGCAGGTACTCGTCGAAACCGGGCATCGGCGGCCCCACGGTGGGATTCTCGCCGGGGACGAGCGGATCGAGCAGGTTCGACATCACCGTGGCCTCGCTCGGACCGTAGCCGTTGACCATGTGACGGCTCCGGGCCCACGTCTCCACCAGGGACGGCGGGCACGCTTCCCCACCGACGCTCACGAAGGTCAGGGCCGGTAACGCGTCCCGATCCAGCGTCGCCAGCACCGCGGGTGTGGTGTACAGGTGCGTGATGTCCTCGTCGGCGAGGACACGCTCGAGGTCGTCGCCGGCGGCGATACCGGGCGGCACCACGACGAGCCGCGCCCCGGCCGAGAACGCGACGATCGTTTCCAGCAACGAGGCATCGAACACCGGCAGCATCGCCTGCGCGACTCGCGAATCGCTGTCGGCGACCGTCGAGAGCCGATCGACCAACTCGGCGATACCGCGGTGCGTCACGGTCACCCCCTTCGGCGTGCCCGTCGATCCGGACGTGAAGATCACGTACGCCGTGTTGTCGGCGCGCACGGGCGCGCGGCGGTTGATATCCGGCACCGGTGGTGCGGGCGCACTGTCGAGGTCGGCGTCCCGAACCGGCACGACGGATACGTCGTCGGGCACCGCCGGTTCGGGTCCGTCGACGAGCACGCAGAGCGGTGTGACCGTCCGGATCATCGCGGTGACGCGGTCGCGGGGTTGGTCGGGGTCGGCGGGCACGTAGACGGCACCGGCGCGGACGACGGCGAGCATCGCGACGACCCGCAGGAACGACCGCCGCATCGCCACCACGACGGTGGTCTCCGGTGCCGCTCCGCGGGAGACCAGCAAATACGCGAGCCGCTCGACCCGCTCGTCCAGCTCCGCGTAGGTCCACTGCCTGCCTGCGTCGACGATGGCAACGGACTCGGGGGACCGTGACATCCAGTCGTCGAGGATCTCCGCCCACGTCCGTGAAGGGGCGGTGCCGGGAGCGGACACGACCGACACCTCGTCCCCGAACAGGCGGAGACGACCGAGCGGGACCTCCGGCCGGTCGACGACGGCCTCGAGGACCTGGGCGACCTGCGACACGATCGCGTCGCAGGTCGCCCCGTCGAACAGGTCCGGGCGGTAGCTCAGTCGCAGCCGCAGCGCGTCGTCGACGTGCGCGATCAAAGTCAGTGGATAGTGGCCGGAGTCGTGTCCGGTGACCTCGCGTACCTGCATGCCCGCGAGGTCGACCGCGTCGGACAGGGCCGCACGGTCGACCGGGTACGACTCGAACACCGTCAGGGTGTCGAACCCGGCGGCGGGTCCGGCGACCTGCTGGATCTCCGTGAGGCCGAGGTGATGCCGGTCGAGCAGTGCGGTCTGTTCGATTCGGATCCGCTCGACGAGCGCTGCGAGGGTCTCGTACGCGTCGAGCCGGACCCGCACGGGAACGGTGTTGACGAACAGGCCGATCATCTCCTCGACCCCGTCGACCTCCGCGGGCCGGCCGGAGACGGTCGATCCGAACACGACGTCGCGCTGCGAGGTGAGCTTCGCCAGCACGATCCCCCACGCGACCTGCACCACCGTGCCGACGGTGAGCCCGTGGTCCCGGACGAAGGCCTCCAGGCGCCGGGTGTCCGCAGGATCGAGCGCCCAGGTGGTCTCCTCGGACAGGGCCTGCACGAAGGTCTGCTCGGCCTCCGGGGCGACCAGCGTGGGCCGATCCGGGCCGGCCAGGTACCGCGACCAGGCATCGCGGGCGGGTGCCGGGTCCTGCTGCACGAGCCACCGCACGTAGTCCCGGTAGGGACGTACCGGCGAGAGAACCCCGGTGTCCGCATCGGTGCCGTACAGCACGAGGAGTTCCTTCAGCAGCAACGGCGCCGACCAACCGTCGAGCAGGATGTGGTGGTTGGTGAACACCAGCCGGTGATCGTCCGGTCCCATCCTGACCAGGCTCAGGCGCACCAGCGGTCCGTGCGCCGTGTCGAAATGCTGCGTCCGGTCCTCGGTCTGCAGGCGGGCCAGTTCCGCCGCACGGTCATCGGGATCCAGGTCGCTCAGATCCCACTCACGCAGCGGCATTTCGACCGATGCCTGCACGACCTGCACGGGCGGGGACTCCCCGTCGAAGACGAAGTTCACCCGCAGGTTCGGATGCCGCGCCGCCAGGGCGGCCACCGCCCGCCGAAGGCGTCGCGGATCGACGACACCGCCCAGGTGCAGGGTCAGTTGCACCGTGTACGCGTCGATCGAATCGTTCCGGAGGGCATGGAACAGGAAGCCGGTCTGCAAGGGGGTGAGGGGCCACACGTCCTCGAGGCCGGGATAACGGCGCTCGAGCTCGTCGAGGCGTTCCTGGCTCAACGGGACCAGCGGCAGATCCGATGGGGTGTGCCCTCCCGCGCCCGGTTCGGCGACGTGCCGGGCGAGGCCGCTCAGCATGCGTCGCCACCGTTCGGCCAGATCCGACACCTCCGGGCGGGTGATGACCCCGGTCGCATAGGCGAGATCCGCGCGCAGCACCGGACCGTCGGCGGTGTCGACGACCATGGCGTTGACGGAGATCACCGCCGGTACCGGCTGAGCGGGGTCGAGGCCACCGCCGAATTCGATGTCCGTGACGGCGTCCGGCAGCGTGCTCCGGCCGTGGAAGTTGAAGGCGAGCCGGGGTGCCGGCAGGGCTTCGAGAGCGGCGCGGCCCTCGTCGTCGAGATACCGCAGCATCCCGTATCCGATCCCGTGGTCGGGAACGGCACGCAGGTGTTCCTTGACAGTCTTGATCGCGGTTCCCGCTGCGGTGCCGCCGCGTTCCACGGCCTCCACGTCGATACCGGTCAGGTCCAGTCGCACCGGATAGGCCGCGGTGAACCATCCGACCGTCCGGGACAGATCGGCTCCCGGCACGACCTGCTCCTCCCGGCCGTGGCCTTCCAACGCCACGAGCACCCGGGCGAGGTCGATCCCGCGCTCGGCGCGCTGCGCGACGACGGCTCCGGCCAGCGCTGCGAGGAGACCGTCCACGATGCTCCCGTGGAAGGCCGCCGGGAGGACGGTCAGCAACGTGGTGGTCGTGGGGGCGGGAACGTCGACGGTGACGGTGTCGACGGTGGCCCCGACGTCGACCGCGGGGTCCAGCTCTCTGGCGCCGAGCAGCGCATCCGGACCCGACAGGGTCGAGATCCAGAACGGCAGTTCGGCCGCGCGCGTGCCGCGGCGGGTCGCCTCGACGAGACCGTGCGCCCAGCGGCGCATCGAGGTGCCCGTCGGTGCGGGATCCGGGTCGAGTCCGTGTTCGAGTCGAGCCGCCGCAGCAGCGAGGTCGCCCAGCAGGATTCGCCAGGAGACACCGTCGATCACGGCATGATGTGCCACGAGCAACAGCCGCGACGCGGGTCCCGCCTCGAATTGCACCGCCTGCACCATCACTCCCCTGCCGGGATCCAACCGTCCGGTCGCGGCAGCGTGCTCGGCAGCGGCGATCGCGGTGAATTCGGGCCCCGTGAGGTCGTCGACCCGGACGCGGCACAGGATCGACGACGCCGAGACGGATCCGATGGGCCGTGTCTCGAGATGCAGCTCGTCAGGCGTTCCGGGCTCCGCGTGGAGCCGCGCCCGCAGCATGTCGTGCCGATCCACGACCGCCTGCAGGGCCGCGAGAAGGTCGGCCTCGCGGAGTCGGTCCGGCAGCGGAACCGACACCGATTGGCAGAAGCCCGGATACGTGCGGCCGCTCCCGACCAGCCACCGCAGTATCGGGGTGAGTGGAACGTCACCGACGCCGCCGCCCGGCAGTTCCTCGAGCGTCGGCGCGGCCGGTCCGGCCAGGGTGACCGCCGCGGCGAGCGCTGCAACGGTCTTGTGTTCGAACACATCTCGGGGCGAGAGCACCAGTCCCTCAGCTTTGGCCCGCGCGACCAACTGGATCGACATGATCGAATCGCCGCCGAGAGCGAAGAACGAATCCTGCGTTCCCACCCGGTCGACGCCGAGCACGTCGGCGAACACCCGGGCGAGAGCCCGTTCGGTGTCGGTGGCCGGTGCGATGTAGCTGTCGCTCCGCGTCGCGACCTCCGGGGCCGGCAGCGCGCGGCGGTCGAGTTTGCCGTGCACCGTCACCGGCAGGTCGGCCATGTGAACGAACGCGGCGGGAACCATGTAATCGGGCAACCGCTCTCGGACGAAGCGACGGACGTCGTCGAGTCGCTCCTCTGCGGCGGGGTCGTTGACATAGCGGGCGAGGCTGCCGATGTCATCGGCCGGACGGTACACATCGGTCAGCGCTGCATCGGCACTGTCGTCCGGGTCGTCGCGGAGGACGATCACCTCCATCGATCCCGGTTCCTGCGACCACGTCACGGCGACCCGGTAGCCGAGTTCGGCGCCGAGCAGATCGAAATCCGCGGGACCGATGCCGTCCGATCGTGGCCGGAGGTCTGCTTCCGACACGAGCGTGTGGTCGGGCATCGCATCGAGGGCGGTCGCCGCGGCGATCACCGACCGCAGGGCGGTGTGCGGTACGCCGGACACGCGCAGGGCATCGGGACGGCCGGTCCGCAGGTGGTCGGCGAGTGCGGCGAGTGTTCCGAATCCCGCCCAGGACCGGCACGGAACGTCGGCGAGCGACCGGGGTCCGGTACCGGTGTGCAACACCACGCTGTAGCGGTACAAGCCGAGTTCGTTGGCCGCCCGCATCCGGCCGAGTTCGATGTCGGCCCCGGTGACACCCGGCAGACGACCGGCCAGGCCTGCGAAGAACTCGGGGGCGAGCAGCAGTTCCCGCTCGGAGAGCGTGGCACGGCGGACGCGTTCGCGGATCGTGTCCGCGGTCTCGGTGCCGTCGGCACGGGCGAGTTCCACCGCGGCGGCGAAGTACGGCAGCAGCGCCTGGTTCCGGACATCGCCGAGATGGATCGATCCGCCGGGTGCGAGCAGCGGCAGGATCTTCCGGAGCACCTCGAGCAGATACGCCGCATCCGGGAAGTACTGGATCACAGAATTGAGCACGACGGTGTCGAAGTACCGCTGCGGCAACCCCTCGGTCGCGTGCGCCGGTTGCGTCCTCAACGTCACCCGATCGGCCCACGGCTGCGATCGCACGGCGGAGCGCAGCGTCTCGATCGTCGGGGCCGAGAAGTCCGTGCCCCAGTACTCGGCGCAGTCGGGGGCCAGTTCTCGGAGCAGTAGACCGGAGCCCACGCCGATCTCGAGCAGGCGTCGGGGCCGGAGCCGCCGGACGGCCCGCACGGCGGCGTCGCGCCAGTCCCCCATCTGCTCGACCGGAATGGGCTGCCCGGTGTCGGTGGCGTTCCAACCCGCGAAGGCGCCGGTGTCGCCGGTGTCGCCGGTGTCCTCTTGTGGCGGCGTGGAGTACACGTCGTCGTACAGTGCCCTCCACCGCTCGACGGTGCCGGTCGCGCGGGTCGGGTCGGCGAGCAGTGTCTGTTCCCGGTCGAGCACCACATACGCGACCAGTCGTCCGGTCTCGTGGTGCCCCGGAGTCTCCCGGACGACCACGGCGGCGCGGGCCACCGCCGGATGCGCACCCAGGACCGCTTCGATCTCACCGGGTTCGACCCGGAAACCGCGGACCTTGACCTGATCGTCGCAGCGGCCCACGAATTCCAGGTGCCCGCCCGGGCCCTCGGCATCGCTCGTCGAGCGGATCCACCGCACGATGTCACCGGTGCGGTACATCCGCTCCCCCGGCCCGCCGAACGGGGATGCCACGAATCGCGCCGCGGTCGTGGCCGGACGACCGGGATATCCGCGAGAGACCCCGTCCCCGGTGATGTACAACTCGCCGGGGACACCGGGCGGCACCGGCAGCAATCCGGCGTCGAGGACGAGGACCGCGACTCCCGGGATCGATGTGCCGATCGGGACCGACGCGCGCTCTCCTCGGGCGAACGCGTCCTCGACGAGGTACATCGTCGCGCACACCGTCGTTTCCGTCGGTCCGTACGCGTTGACGAGCAACGTCGAGGGATGCGATTCGCGGAAGCGACGTGCGACCTCCGGGGACAGCACGTCACCGGCCGTGACCACCTGGTCCACACCGTCCCACACCCGCGCCGGAACGACGGCGGGGTCGGCGAGGGCGTGGAACAGCGGTGTCGGGACGAACATCGTCGTCACACCGTGTTCGGAGATCATCCGTGCGACCGTCGACGGATCGAGCAGGCCGGGTGGTGCGAGCACCAGTTCGGTACCGCCGATCAGGGCGGGCCAGATCTCGTACACCGACGCGTCGAAACCCGGTGAGGACACCAGCGACATCCGGTGTCGCGGTCGCGAATCGGTCCATCCGTGCTCGACGAGGTGCACGAGGTTCCGATGCGTGACGGCCACTCCCTTCGGGACACCCGTGGAACCGGACGTGTAGATCGTGTACGCGGTGTTCGACGGGTGCAGGGGCGCGATCCTGTCGTCGTCGGTGAGCGGTCGCGCATCGTCGGGCAGGGCGTGGGACGTCGGGCGGCCCGTCTCGTCGAGGATCACCACGACGGCGGGGGTCGCATGTGAGGTGAATCGACTGTCGGTGACCAGGACGCGGGGCGCGGCGTCGGCGAGGACGAAGGCGGTGCGTTCGCTCGGATAGGCGGGGTCCAACGGCAGATAGGCGCCACCCGCCGCCGACACCGCGAGAAGGGCGACGACCAGTGCCGGGGATCGGTCGAGGGCGACGACCACCACGGTCTCGGGCCCCACACCCAGCTCGACGAGCAGACGAGCCAGCCTGTTGGCCCGGGCATCGACGTCGCGGTAGGTCCATCGGCCCGCGACGCTGGCCAGCGCCGGCGCGTCCGGTGTCGCCGCGACCCGCTCGGCGAGCACCGCCGGAACCGTCCGGTCATCGGTGGTGGCATCCGGACCGCTCCACGCGTCGAGGAGCAGATCGCGCTCCGACCGATCGAGCAGGTCGACAGCGTCGACCCGCCGGTGCGGCGATCTCACGAGGGCATCGAGGACACGGAGATACCGGTCCGCGAATCGTTCGACGGTGTCGCGCTCGAACAGATCGCTCGCGTATTCGATGCTGCCGAGCATCCTGCCGTCCTCGGTGGACACGCGTTCCGACACGCTGATGTACAGGTCGAACCGCGCGATGTCGGTCGCGACGGGCAGCATCTCGACGTGGATGTCCGGATGGTCCAGGCTCGGCAGCGGGTTGTTCTGCAACGCGAATGCGACCTGGAACAGCGGATGATGGGCGGTCGAGCGCGCCGGGGCGAGCAGCTCCACCAACCGTTCGAAGGGCGCGTCCTGGTTCTCGTAGGCGGCCAGCGCCTTGGCCCGCACGCGGTCGAGGACATCGGCGAGCGTCCATCGTCCGGTGATGCCGTCCACGCGCAGCACCCAGGTGTTGACGAAGAATCCGACGAGATCGACGAGAGCCTCGTCGGTCCGCCCGGCCACCGGACCACCGATCGTGATGTCGTCTCCCGCACCGAGCTTGTGCAGGAGCACCACGAGTGCCGACTGGAAGACCATCGACGCGGTGGCCCCGTGCTCGGCAGCCAGGTCGTCGGTCGCGATGCGCAGCTCCGCGGGGATCGTGAACTCCACCCGGCCACCGCGGAAGGACTGCACCGCGGGGCGGGGACGGTCGAGCGGAAGAGAAAGGCATTCCGGGACCCCGGCCAGTTCTTCTCGCCAGTAGGAGAACTGCCGGTGCAGGATGCTTCCCGTCTCGTCCTCGTCCCCCAGCACCTCCCGTTGCCACAGGGTGTAGTCGGCGTACTGCACCGGCAGCGGACCCCATCGCGGTTCGGTCCCGGCCGATCGGGCCGCGTATGCCAGCAGCATGTCGCGCACCAGCGGCACCATCGACGCGCCGTCGCCGGCGATGTGGTGCAGCACGAGCACCAGCACGTGGTCGTCGGAACCGGTCCGCAGCAGTGTGGCCCGCACCGGGATGTCGGTGGACAGGTCGAAGGGCCGCCGCGCCTCGGCGCGCACGGCCGCCTGCTCTTCGTCGGCGGTCACTGCCCGCACGGGCAGCGACAATGAGGTCCGCTCGACCGGCAGGATGCGCTGGAAGGCGACTCCGTCGGATTCCTCGAAGACCGTGCGCAGGGACTCGTGGCGCCCCACGACATCGGCGAACGCCGCCCTCATCGCGTCGATGTCCACCCGTCCGGTCAGGCGTGCCGCCATGGGGATGTTGTAGGTCGGCGACGGACCTTCGTAGCGGTGGATGAACCACAATCGGGACTGCGCGTAGGACAACGGGATCCGGTCCGGCCGGCGCCGGGGTGTCAACGGCGTCCGGGCGACACCGCACTCCGCGAGACGCGGTACCAACTCGGCGATCGTCGGTGCTTCGAAGAGCATCCTGATGGGTGCTTCGACGTGCAGTGCGGACCGGATCCCCGCCACGACACCGGTCGCCGACAGGGAATCGCCTCCGAGTTCGAAGAAGTTGTCGTCGACGCCGACCCGATCCGGGGACAGATGAAGAACGTCCGCGAAGACCCCCGCGAGAGTCCGTTCCAGCCCCGTGCGCGGAGGACGATGGAGCACGCCCCGGCGGTCCGGGGCCGGCAGCGCGGCACGGTCCAGCTTGCCGTTGGCCGTGATCCGCATAGCTGCCAGCGGCACCACCACAGCCGGGACCATGAAATCCGGGAGTTCCGCCGCGAGCGCATCACGAATCGTCGAGGCAGCCGGGACCGAACCGGTGCGCGGCACCACGTACGCCACCACCCGGTCGGATCCGGTCTCGCGCCGGACCGCCGCCGCGGCCTGTTCCACGTCGGGGTGGCGGAGCAGTGCTGCTTCCACTTCACCGAGTTCGATGCGCCGCCCCCGCACCTTGACCTGCAGGTCGGCGCGCCCCGCGTAGATCAGCCGCAGATCCGAGGTGGCCGCTGCGCTGTCGTTCTCTGCGCTGTCGTCGTTCGTCGACCACCGCACGAGATCGCCGGTGCGGTACATCCGCGACCCCGCCGGCCCGAACGGGTCGGCGACGAACCGCGTCGCCGTCGTCCCCGGTCGGCGGTGGTATCCCCGCGCCAGGGCAGGTCCTGACGGATACAGCTCGCCGATCACCCCGGGCGGCACCGGACTCAACCGTGCGTCGAGCACGACGGCCCGGAATCCGGGTCCGAGTGTGCCTGCGGTGACCGCTCTGCCAGGCACGAGGTCCTCGGACGCCATCTGCACGGTGATCTCGCTCGGCCCGTACCCGTTGACCATGCGACGACCCGCAGCCCATCGCTCCACGAGCCAGGCCGGGCAGTCCTCACCGCCGACGCTCACGAAGGACAGGTCCTCGGGGACCGCCGGATCGATCGTTGCAAGGACCGCAGGAGTGGTGCAGAAGTGGGTGATCCGCTCGGCGCGCAACGCCTGTGCGAGGTCGTCACCGGCGGACGCCTCGGGCGGGCCGATCACCAGGTGCGCCGCCGAGCCGAACGCCACGAGCAACTCCAGTACCGCCAGGTCGAAGCTCGGGGATGTCCCGTGCCAGACCCGCGCGTCGTGGTCGGCGAGGGTGCGGGTGTGCGCGACGAGGTTCGACAGTCCCCGGTGGGTGACGACCACGCCTTTCGGCTGTCCCGTCGATCCGGAGGTGTAGATGAGGTAGGCGGGTTGATCCGAACGCGCGGGCGCGCACCGGTCCGTATCGGTCACCGGAGACCCGGTGTATCGCGTCGTCTCCGTGACCACCTCCGGATCGTCGACCACGGTCCACGGCACGGTGCCGGGAAGCAGGGACCGTTCACCGGTAGTGGTGAGTCCGAGCACGGCGCCGCAGTCGCGCAGCATGTACTCGATCCGGACGGGCGGATAGGCGGGGTCCACCGGGACGAAGGCCGCGCCCGTCTTCGCCACGGCCCAGATCGAGACGATCGAGTCGACGGACCGGGCCATGCCGATCGCGACGAAACGTTCCGGTCCTGCCCCGCGCTCGACGAGCATGCGGGCCAGCCGATTCGATCGCTCGTCGAGTTCCCGGTAGTCGATCCGGGTCTCGCCGCACGACACTGCGGTGGCCACGGGGGTGCGGAGTGCGGCGTCGGTGAGGATTTCCGGCAGCAGACGTTCGGTCACCGGCGGCGGACCCGTCACGGCAACGAGTGCGGTCCGTTCGGCTGCGTCGAGCAGATCGATGTCGCCGACCCGTATCTCCGGATCCTCTTCGACGGCCAGGAGGATCCGTCCCAGTCGGCGGGCGATGCGCTCGACGGTCGGCGCGGTGTAGGCGTCCGTGGCGTATCGGATGCGGAGCACGTCCGCGGACGTCGACTCGCGCCCGGCGCCGTCGCCGGATCGCGGACGCTCCAGATCGATACGCAGGCCGACGTCGCCGAGGACGGCCTTCTTCACCTCCCTGTCCGCATCGCCCAGTCCTTCGACGGTGACGCGGAAGAGTGGGGCGTGCGATCCGTTCCGTGTCGGCGCCAGCGCGTCGAGCAGTGTCGCGGCAGGTACGTCGGCATGTGCGAGAGCGTCCCGAGTCCCCCGGGAGATGTCCTCGAGGAGATCTCGGAACGGCTCGTCGAGGCGCACTCGGGTGCGTAGGGGCAGGACCGTGCGAGCAGAAGCGGTACCGGCCGGGGCAGGGACACCGAGCACGACGTCGTCGGTACCACTCGACCTGGCGAGGAGGATCGCGGTGGCAGCGTGCAGGATCGGGACACGATCGTCGGCACATTCGGCGCTCGCTCGACCCGGTCCGCTGCCGAGGGGATGGACGAACTGCGCCCACGCCGAAGCAGATCCCGCGTTGCCCGCCCGGCCACCGGCGGGTGCCGGCGTGGACGGTGACAGTGCGGGCGGGGTCGGCGCACCGGCCAGAAGGTGCCGCCAGTGATCGAGCACGGTGTTCCGCCGGTAGCGGGGTGCGGCCGCTCCGGCGCTCGGCGGGTGGATCGAACCGACCGGCGTTCGAGGGTCGGCTGCGACGAACTGCTCGAGGATCTCCGTGAAACAGATGCACTGCGCCTGTATCTCGTTCTCCTCGTATCGGTTCGGATTCGCCCGGAATTCGATCACGGTGCCGGCCGGCGCACTGCGGCGGTGGACGGTGATCAGCCGGTCCCCGACGGGCCCGCGCGACAGGACATGTGGTGTTCCCACGATGTCCCCCAGTACGGGTTGCTGATCGAACAGCATGACGTTGACCAGCGGGACCGAGAAGCGGGACACCGGTTCGGAGGTCGCCCGGCGGATGTCGTCGAGTCCGCACGCCTGGTGTCGGAGGGCTCCGACGAGCTCGACCTGCATCCGCCGGACGAGATCCTCCACGGGTTCGCTCGGATCCACCCGGATCCGCAGGGGAACCACGTTGACGAGCATTCCGGCGGACCGTCGCAGCTCGGCCGTTGTGCGCGCCGACACCGGGATGTTCACGAGCACGTCGTACCGGCCCGATCGCCGCGAGAAGAAACAGGCGGCGGCCGCGAGTACCACTGCGGCCGAGGAGGCGTCCCGCATCGCCGGGGACCCCGACAGGTAGGTGTCCGCAGTGTCCGACAGATCCGTCTCCGCCGTGAGGGTCCGGACCGCCGGTGGCACCTCCGTGGTGTCGACGTGGGGCAGGTCGCGGATCCGCTCGCTCCAGTACTCACGGTCCGCGACGAATCGGTTCGACGCGCGATACTGCCGGTCCTTCTCGTACAACGTCCGTAGATCCGCCGGCGGCTTGTCCGGCGTCGACACCCCGTCCTGGCCGGAACTCCGGGAGGCGAGTGCCCTGGAATAGAGATCGGCTCCTCTGCGAACGATGATCATCGCTCCGAACCCGTCGAGCGCGATGTGGTGAGCCTTGACGTACACGAGGTAACTGGCATCACCTGTGCGCAGAACCACTATGCGGCACAACCGGTCCGCCATCAGGTCGACGGGTGCTTCCACATCCCGCCGGAGCCACTCCTCGGCCACCCCCCGCGGATCGGATTCGGCACGGAGGTCGACGACCTCGGTGGGTACATCGAGGTCCCGGTCGACGACCTGGTACGGACGGTCGTCCACGTCGACGAGGCGCAGGAGGACGGTCTCGAACTCCCGCCCGGCGGTCGTCGACGCCCACTTCAGCAGCTCGAGATCGAGTTCTCCACGGAACTCCACGTATTGGGCGATGACGAAAGGGACTTCGGGTACGAGTTGCTGGGCGAGCCAGATACCGTATTGGGCCGGAGTCAGCGGAAACGCACCCGCGCGCTCGTCGTCGGAGTTCTGCGCGGTGCCTACGACGGGAGTGGCCACAGCGCCCCCTTCACGAGGATATGTGCAGCGGCAGCGGCGAACAGGAGCGCCTCGTCGAGCCGGATGCCATCGAGCATCGTGCACAGCTCGCGAGTGGGAACGACCGAGTCGGCACGTCGCTTCGAAAATGTATGCGTCAGCGTAGGACGGGGACGAGGTGGCTGCAATGCTGTGCAGCAGAACGAGATCGAGATGCGACCAGGACATGTCACAGAGGACGACGCTCGCACATCCCGACATTCGGCATTTTCACGCCATAAACCTTGGGTTTGTTTGATGGGATGGATAGAAACCTTCCGTCCGCGCTATGCTCGTTTTACAAACTTAGAATGCCAAACTTTCGGTAAACTCCGGACGAAGGGGAATTCACGCCCGGCCCGACGGTCGCACGAGCACAGGATCCGCGTGAGCGGACGATGCACGAGGCCGGACCGGTGCAGTCGATTGTGTTGCACTGCAACAATTTCCACTTCTCTCATGTCTGCTGCTCGAAACAGCCTTCCGACAATCCTTTCCGGGAACCCTCCCCAGTTCCCACGAACACGCGACATCCATCCCCTGGAGGGAGGAAGCGCAGATGCCGATCCAGAGACGAGTCGGACCTCGTTCGGGCACGGTCTGGGTGGACCTGTTCGGTGAAACCTCCGAGTACGCAGACGAAGCGAGCGCCCACCTGTTGAGAAGGTGGGCGAGCGGGTATCTCACCGAACCCAACCCCGACCTCGGCCGCAGCGGGCCCGTGTGCCCGTTCGTTCGTCCGTCGATCGGCAAGCAGCTCTTCGGAGCTGCATTCGTCCACGGACCCGGAATCGACGCCGGGGCACTCGGCACGATCGTGGAGGACCAGTTCGACCTGTACACGACGCTCTCACGCGAGGACGATCGCGACCGGAGCCTGAAGACGCTCGTGACCGTACTGCCCGACCTCACCGGCTTCGAGGTGATCGACGTCGTCCACGCGGAATTCAAGTCGCGGTTCGTCGAACACGGTTTCATGCTCGGCCAGTTCTACCCGGGCTGCACCCAGCCTGGTCTGTGGAATCACGACTTCCATCCGCTCGACGCCCCGTTGCCGATGCTGGTCGCCCGCAACATGATGACGACCGATTTCCCGTTTCTCGTCGGTCGCCAGGAATGGCTGTGCGCCTACTTCAAGAAGTTCGCCCCGGCACTGCCGTCGACACTCCGCCTCACCATCGCGAAACGGATGAAGTACGACGGCGATGCGGTGGACGCGATCACCGCACATCATGAGCTGACGGGGAACGAGCCGGCCCGCTAGCCCGTACGCATCGCCACGCGGCACCCCGATTCGTCAAGCTTCAGGTCTTGATTATATTGAATCAAGCCCTCACACTTGACACATGTTCGTCTTGACGGTCGACCAACGGGGCAGCCGCCGCGATGTCGACCGCGTGGCGGACCTCCTCACCGAACTGCAGGACGTTCCGCTGGTACGGCCCTTCGATCGCACCGCGGGCGACGAGGTCCAGGCCGTCGCGGACGATCCCGCTCTCGTCGTCGATCTCGTCCTCGACCTCCTCCGAAGAGAACGCTGGAGTATCGGGGTGGGAATCGGCCCGGTGGAGACCCCGCTCCCCGAGCAGACACGCGCCGGCCGCGGACCCGCCTTCGAACATGCCCGCACCGCTGTCGAACGCGCCAAGAGCGCACCCGGGCAGGTCGCGGCCGAAGGTGACGACCCCGAGGCCACCGCCGATGTCGACGCCGCGCTCACCCTGCTCGCCACCGTCGTCCTGCGCCGCACCGAGCAGGGGCACGAGGCGGTCGATCTTGCTCGCCAGGGTCTGTCGCAGGCGCGGATCGCCGAGCGTCTCGGCATCAGCAAGCAAGCGGTATCCCAGCGCCTCGCCACCGCCGGGTGGCAGGCCGAACTGGCCGGACGCGAACTCGTGCGCCGACTCCTGGAAAGGGCCGATCGTTGACCGTCCTCTCACTGGTGTGCCTGGCCGTCGCCGCTCTCGCACCCATGCTCGCGCTGCGCCCGAGCCTGCCGGTGTGGCCGGCCGCCTCGCTGAGCCTCGCGGGTCTCGCCGGTGCCGCCCTCGCCGCCACCGCGACCACACCGGTTCAGGGAGTCGCGCTCGCGGCCACGCTGATCCTCACCGCCACGGCGGCGATCACCGGGGGCGGACCCGCGGTCCTCGTGGCGTTCCGGATCGCGCGCCGGCAACCCGACGCCGGTCCCGAGCCCACCCCTCCCCCGGGTCCGCTCCGCGGCGGACGCGTCATCGGAGTGCTCGAACGCGGAGCGGTCACCGCCTCCGTGCTCGCCGGATGGCCCGAAGGGATCGCCGTCATCATGGCGGTGAAGGGTCTCGCCCGTTATCCCGAACTACGCGAACCGAATGCTTCCGAACAGTTCATCATCGGCACGTCCACCTCGGTGCTGTGGGCGGTCGCGGTGTGCGGCGTCGGGCAGGCGCTGATCACCTGACGCCGGGATCTCCACCGTCAGGTCTTCTTCAGCGCACTGCCCTTGTGCATCGCGACGTGATCGGTCTTGTCGCTCCGGATCTCGTACTGCGGCTCGTCCTCGCTGCACCGCCGCGTGCGCCCCTTGAACTCCACGTCCTCCGTGTGCTTCGCGATGATCACACCCTCGACGTATCCGGCCTCGGAGTTCCATCGGACGTGGTCACCGACGGAGAAGTGGGTCGCCATGTCGTCGTCCTCCCGCTCGGCCCGCTTCCTGTGACAGTCGGATAGCCGTCTCCGATCGGTCCTACACCCCAGGTCGATCAGTCCGTCCGATGCTCCGCGGGATCCGCGGATCCCTCGGCGACGGCACGGAAACGTTCGAGGTCCTCCGGACGGAACTCGGGCCGGTCGACCACCGCGTCGACGAGCAGCCGCAACTGGTGTTGCAAGGCCGGTACCGACTCGGTGCGCCCCTGCGCGGAGAGATGATCGATGAGCATGCGCAGAACCCGGGCGAGCGCCGTGGCCACGTGCAGCTGCGCCGAACCGGCCTGCCGGATCTGTTCGAAGGCGTGCTCGATGTACTCGTCGGGCGACAGGATCCACGGACGCAGCAGTATCCGGCCGTCCGCCCCCTCGATCGCCGGCACCGGACTGTCGGTGACCAGCAGGGTGCGCAGCAGACTGCCGAGCCGGAGCACCACCTCGGTGGCGGTCGTCGGGTCGTTGATCGCCTGACTGAGGGCGCGCAGCGCGATGTCGACGAGTTGCCGCAGCGCGAAGTCCACGTCCTGTTGCATGGTGCGCGCATTCGAGATCTCCACGGCCGCCTCGAGCCGCCGCAGGACCACCGCCCGTTCCGGCTTCGGATGGATCCGCAGCAGCGGTTCCCCGCAGTGGATGTACGCGCCGGGACGCGTCTCCATCCGCACGACCGCACCCGGCGGTACCACGGCGAGAACGAGCTCGGCCGGCGCCTGGGTCACCCAACCGTCGCGCGGGGCGTGCACCGTCGCCCCGTCGGTGAAATCCGGCTCCGGCACCCGGTCGACATGGATCTCGCGGTGCGCACTCCGGCTCGTGTTCGCGATGACCTTCTCGGCCTCCGAGGCGATGCTGCGCACCACCTCCCCGACCTGCAAACCGTGGGCCAGCCGGTTGAGATAGGCGATGATGAGCACCACGGTCGACACCGCGAGGACCACTGCGAGGGTGGTCGACAGTGTCGGGGCGGGTTCGGCGTCGTCCGCGCCGATGTGGCGCAGCGTCAGCACGCAGTAGACGAAGGTCGCCACCAGCATCCCGATCACCGTCTGGCTGGCCCGATCCCGGATGAAGGACCGCATCACCCGCGGTGAGAACTGGCTGCTCGCCAACTGCAGGCTCACGACGGTCAACGAGAAGACGACACCGGCGGTGGTGATCGTGGCACCCGCCACGGTACTCAGCAGCCAGATCGCGGCGTTGCTGTTCATCTTCATGCCCCACGGGAAGGGGCCGGAGGCCCGGTCGATGTAGCCGCTCACCTCCGCGAGCACGGCTCCGGCGACGACAACCAGCGCGGGCAGCGCGAACAGGCTCTCCCGGAATCGGTATGCGCCCGCAGCGACCCGCAACTGTATCCACGATCTCGGCAGAGCACTCATGTCGACCACGCTATCGACAGCCACGGCTGCGGCAACCCGACTCGCGAAGCACAGCAACCACGACCGGTCTCCGCCCCGGAGGTGCTACCTTCTCACCCGATCGTCCGGAGCGGGTGGATCCGCTCCTCTCGCGCGACGACCTCGATGCGGTCCTGCACTCGTCGCATCGCACGTAGCCACCGATCCGGGTCCGATGCTCGCCGCCGGTAGTACTCCGCCACCTCGGGGTGCGGAAGGATCAGGAACCGGTCGTCGCCGAGGGCTCCGACGATATGGTCGGCGACCTCGTCCGGGGTGAGCACCCCGTTCTCGAAGATCACCCGGCCTGCCGCGTCGGTGGGCAGCAGATCCGTCGCGACGCCCTGCGGGCACACGCACTGGACGATCACGCCCTTGTCCCCGTAGGTCGCCGAGAGCCATTCCGCGTGGGCGACGGCAGCGTGCTTGCTCACCGAATACGCCGGGGAACCGAGCATGGTCAGCAGTCCCGCTGCCGACGCCGTCACCACGAACCGGCCGGTGCCCCGCTCGAGCCACTCCGGCAGCAGTGCCCGGGCGGCGCGGACGTGACCCATGACGTTGACGTCCCAGGACAGCTGCCAGGCCGCCTCGCTCTCGGCCCCTCCGGTCTCGACCCCGGCGTTGGCGAACCACACGTCCACGGCGCCGAGAGCGGCGCGCGCACGGGCGACCAGATCGGCGACCCCCTGCTCCCCTGCCGCATCCCCCGGTGCCGCGACGCCGCCGATCTCCTCGGCGACACGGACGCACGCGTCGGCGTCGAGATCGTTGACCACGACACGGGCGCCGGCCTGCGCGAGGCGGTAGGCGAGAGCCCGGCCGATGCCGTTACCGGCTCCCGTGACGACGACACCCGCGTCCCGGAGATGATCCGGAGTCGTCCTGTGTGTCAACTGTCGTCCTTCCGTTCGTGCCGGCCCGGACGTGCCGGGGCGGCAGGCGAGACCGGGCCCGGCAACGAGCGACTCGCCGCCGGGCCCCGTGATGACATCTCGATCCGTGTGGTCACATCTTGCTGAGCGCGTCGGTTCCGCCCACCAGCATCGCCGCGGCGACACCGACCGCGGTGACACCGGTCATGACCAGGGCGACAGCGGCGACGAGCGGGTACCCACCGTTGGACCAGTACTCGAACAGGATGGTGCCCATCACCTGCGTCTGCGAGGCCCGCACCAGCAGCGACGCCGTGAACTCGTGGGTGAGCAGAACGAACAACAGGGCCGCGGTCCCGCCGAGGCTGCCGCGCATGAGCGGCAACAGGATCTTCACGTTGGTGGCCACGAAACCGGCACCGCTCACCCGGGACGCCTCGAGATAGGTCTCACCCAGGGCGAGCATCGAGGACAGCTGCATCCGGGTCGCGAACGGCAGCATCAACGTCACGTACACCAGGATCACCACCCACGAGGTGCCGTAGAGGACGATCGGCCCCTGCGTGTAGGTCAGCAGGAAGGCGGCGCCGAAGATGACCGCCGGCACTCCCAACGGCATGGACACGAGCACGTCGGTGACCACACGCAGCACCGGGTACTTCGTGCCACGCACGATGAGGTTCGCGGCGACGAAGCCCAGGGGCAGGACGATCGCCATCGCGATCAGGGAGAACATCACGCTGTTGCCCACCGCGGCGGGCACCGCCGTACCGGAGAAGATCGTTTCGAAGTTCTCGAAGGTCAGCGCCGAGAAGTTGACGGTGCCACTCCAGTAGCGCGACAGGGCGACGAACACCAGCGCCAGCAGCGGCAGCACCGTCGACAGCAACGAGAACAGCAGGATGATCGCCACACCGGTCTTCGACGGGCGCCCCTGCGAACGGAAGGCCTTACCGCCGTGGGTGACGAACCGGCGCTGATTGCCCAGCATCGCCTTCTGCGCGAAGACCACCACGATCCCCACGATCAGCAGCGGCGAGCCGAGGGCCGCCGCGGTGGCGAACTGTGCCGGCGAGTCGCTGATCTGGAAGTACATCTCCGTGGTCAGCACGCTGACCCCGGTGTTGGTGCCCAGCAACAGCGGACCGGTGAACTGCCCGAGCCCGAGCAGAAGTGCCACGCCCGCGCCGTAGATGAGTGTGGGGCGCAGCAACGGCAAGGTGATCTTGAAGAAGACCTTCCATTCCGGCATCCCGGAGACCTGAGCGGCCTCGATCATCTCCGAGTTGATGTTCTCGAAGCCCGAGCGGACGAACATGTACACGAACGAACTCAGCGAGAAGCCGGTGATGATCACGATCCACTGGATCGAGTAGATGTCGATCGGGCCCTCTTCGAGATGCGACCACCACGGCAGGTTCCGCAGCATCGCGTTGAGGTAGCCGGGACGGGGTGAGAGCAGGAACGCCCAGCCGACGATCGCGGCGACGGCCGGGATCACGATCGGCAGGATCGGCAGGATCTGCAACACGGCCAGGCGTCGGGGAAGCCGGTTCGCCGCCCACGCCAGTGCCGTGCCGAGAACCATCGCGATCACCAACGAGCCGAACGCCAGGCCGACGGTGTTCCACAGGATCTGGCCGATGCGGGGCAGACCGAAGGCACGGTCGTAACCGGCTGCTCCGTCCTCGAAGGCCGTCGCCTGCAACCGCACCACCGGAAGCACGACCAGGTAGCAGAGCAGCGCCACGAAGGCGACGACGCCGAGGCGGCGCGCGACGACCCGCACCGCGTCGTTCCCGAGCGCGCGGGGGACACTCGGAGGGGCTTCACCGACCTCGGCGGTCGGCAACGTCATGACAGCCATGTCCGCCTCACCCCACCAGAGCGCCGGTCAGCGCCTGTCGGGGCAGTGCCAGTGCCGTGCCGTCGTTGTCGAAGGTGCGCGCGTCGAGCGGATCGAACGCGAAGATCATCGTCGCGCCGCGGTTCACCGTGCACGGCATGCGCGCCGTGTCGAATGTCTGGATCCGGGCATGCAACTGGCGGCGCACCGATCCGTCGCCCACCACCGAGCACATCACGTCGAAGTGCAGGCCACCGTACTCGACATCGTCGATGTGCACGGCCATCCCGGCTTCACCGGGCAGCAGGTCCGCGACGTCGGTCACCAGCCGGACCTTCTCCGGTCGTAGGCGCAGGACGAACGAACCCACCGAAGCCTCTGCCCGCGGTTGCATGCCGTGGATCTCGGTGCCCAGCGCATACCAGCGTCCGTCGACGTACTCACAGGGCACCCGGTTCGACATGCCCGTGAAGCCTGCGACGTACTCGTCGACCGGCTCCTCGAAGACCTCTCGCGGCGGACCGATCTGGACGATCCGGCCGGCGCGCATGATCGCCATGCGGGTGCCCAGCGCCAGGGCTTCGCTCTGATCGTGCGTCACGAACACCGCCGTGAACGGCTTGCGCTGATGCAGGTCGTGCAGTTCCGCCCGGACCTGATCGCGCAGGCGCGCATCGAGGTTGCTGAGCGGCTCGTCGAACAGGACGAGATCGGGATGGGAGACCAGACCGCGTGCCAGGGCGACGCGCTGCTGCTGCCCGCCGGACAGTTCCGCCGGGAGCCGGTCGAGCAGACGTTCGCAGTCCACCAGCGCCGCGGTCTCCTCGACCCGGCCGTCGGCGAGCGCGTCGGTGAGCTTGCGCGACTTGAGTGGGTAGGCGATGTTCTTGCGGACCGTCATGTGCGGCCACAGGGCGTAGGACTGGAATACCATGCCGATGAAGCGCTTGTCGGGCGGCAGGTTCACACGGCGGGCACCGTCGAAGACCACCTCGTCGCCGAGGGTGATGGAGCCGCTCGCAGGCTGTTCGAGGCCGGCCAGACAGCGGAGGGTCGTCGTCTTGCCGCACCCGGACGGGCCCAGCAGGACCAGGAATTCGCCGTCCTCGATCTCGAGGTCGAGATGATCCACGGCCACCGTCGGGGGCTTGCCGTCGAAGTTCTTCAGCAGCTGGCGTATCGAGACATGGGACATCGTGTACTCACTTTCCGACCGTCGGAGATCAGTGCTCGGTGGCGAACAGGGCGGGTGCCGGTTCGCGGACGGGTTCAGGGGACGGGGTGCCGCCTTCCCGGTCTGCGCGGCCGGTAGCGAGCCGATACAGTCGCTGAGCGTGTTCGTCGGCGGTGCCCCACAACACGCTCGAGCTCAGCGCCCGGCGGTAGTACAGGTGGGCGGTGTGCTCCCAGGTGAAACCGATGCCTCCGTGCACCTGGACGTTCGTCGCGGTGGCGAGGCCGGCAGCGTCTCCGCACGCGATCGCCGCGATGGCCGCTGCCTCGGCGCACTCGTCGTCGGTGCCCTCCTCGACCGCCCACACCGCGTGTGCGACAGCGGAGTCGGCCAGTTCCACGGCCACGGCCACCTCGGCGAGCATGTGCTTCACGGCCTGGAACTCGCCGACGAGGCGGCCGAACTGCACGCGTTCCTTCGCGTAGGCCACTGCGGCGTCGAGACACGCGCGGGCGACGCCGAGACTGTCGCAGGCCAGCGCCACGAGGGCCCGATCGCGTACGCGGCCCGGTTCGGGCCGGTCGGTGAGCAGGGTGGCCGGGGCGTTCTCGGCGTGGATGCGTGCCAGACCCCGGGTGGCGTCGGTGCTCTCCATCGGTTCGACCGTCACATGGACGCGGTCGACGGCGTAGAGGCCCAGGGCTCCGTACCGGTCGACGGCATGGATCAGGAGCGTATCCGCCACAGTTCCGTCGAGCACGAAATCGGCCCGGCCCGTGAGGGTCACGCCTGCGCCTCCCTCGACTGCGCGGAAGGCGCTCTCGGCGGACGGCGCGTCGCACTCGTCCCCGGGGACCACCGTGGCGACAATCCGTGTGCCCGAGGCGATCCCTTCGAGGAGGTCCCCGGCGAGGGGGTGTCCGGCGCAGCGGGTGAGAGCCGCGGCGGCGACGACACCGCCGAGGACCGGGACCCGGGTCAATTCCGCACCGAGGGTTTCGAGAACGGCTGCCACGGTGGCGAAAGAGGTACCGAGACCGCCGAGATTCTCGGGGACGGCGAGAGCGCCGATTCCGATCTCACGGCCGAGTACGGACCACAGTTCGCGGTCGAGGGCACCGTCGCGGTAGACCCGATCGGTCCGCCCGTCCGCCGGGTCGGCCCGGCCGACGGCGGCTCGGATGGTGTCGACGAGGAGCGCCGTATCCTCCGCGCCGGTCGCGCTCGAGAGAATCATGGTGTCGCCTTTCCTGGGGATGCCGGCCGTGGGAGCTGATGCCGGCGTCGGGATCTGCTCAGTCCGAGGACGGAAGGGGCCGGGCCTGCTTCTCGGCGAGAACCGCGTCGCCGATCGCGAGGGGTCCGGTGCCGGGACGTACGCACAGCACCTCGACTCCCCCACCCTCGTATCGCTTGCCGATGAGAAGACCCTGGTCCGTCGCCTCGCCGGCGGCCGGCGCCGCATCGGCGGACATCGGTTCGCCTCCGCACAGCAAGGGTCCGGTCACCGTGCCGTCGACTCGGACGACCACGACTTCGGCACCGCACACGGGGCTCTTGAGACGTTCTCCGACCTTCATGTTTCTTTCCTCTCGTGTCCGGGACCGATCCGGGTCTCCGGAAGGCTCGTCGGGCACCGGAGGCGGCGCTGCCGACGGCGGCGGGTATCGATGGGTTCTACTGGCTGGAGCCGAACAACTGCGCGAATTCGGCGCGGAAGGCCTCGGTCTCGTCGGCGGTGACGATCCGGCTGTTGACCCAGATGTCGTCCGCGGACGTCGCGGCCGTGGAGATGTCGGGCAGCACGGAGCCGGCGCGGTCGGCGACGGCTTCTTGACCGGCCTTGGTCACCAGGAAGTTCGCGAACAACTGTGCGGCATTGGGGTGCGGTGCGGTCGCCGGGACCCCGGTGAGGAAGGGTGCCCCGAAGACCGGCGAGGGCAGACCGGAGTCGACCGGAGCACCGGCTTCCTTCTCCGCGGTGAGCGGCATGGTGTAGATGGCCGCGGCAATCTCACCGGAGGTCAGTGCCTGGGCCATCGCCTGGGCGCCCGGATAGGTGCGGGGCTTCTGACCGGCGAGCTTCTCGACGTAGTCGGGTGAGACCGTGTCCCCCAGGAAATCGTAGAAGTCCACGATGGCGGACGACACCGGCAGCATCACGCCGATCTTCCCGTCCGCGAGGGAGGGGTCGAGCAGGTCCTCGTATCCGTCGACGCCGTCCGGTACCCGGGAGGTGTTCCAGCCGTAGGTGAGGACCGCGGCCGACGAAAGGAAGATCCGGTCGTCGTCCCGCAGGAACTTCTCGCGGTCGAACTCGGCGGCGTCGAAGGCGGGGCCGGTGACCGGGACGAAGTAGTCCTCGGCCAGCCGCGTGTCCACCCAGGGCCGGGAGGCGGTGGCGATGACATCGGCCGTGTGGCGACCGGTTTCCGCCTCCGCAGCCAGCTTGGTCTGGAGGTTGGCGTCGTTGTCGCGGACGATCTCCACCCCGATGCCGTACACCGACTCGAATCGGGCCGCGAGTTCCTGGAGGTTGTCCGTCGGTTGCCCGGTGAGATAGGTGACCGAGCCTTCCTCCTTCGCGGCCTCGATGAGTTCCTCCCAGGCGCTGTCCCCGGCCGGACCGAGATCCTCCGCGGACACCTCCGTGGTACCGGACCCGCACGCAGCAGCAGCGAACGTCACTGCGGCGATGCCGATTCCGGCAAGCGAGCGACGAAGCGACGGAAATCTCATGGCAGACCTTTCGATTTTCTGAAGAGTCGAGCGACCGTGCGCCGGGGGACGCAAGGGCGATGCGGTGGGACGGCCGGGATGCTCAGCTTCCGGAAGCGACCCGACCGTGGACGCGATGTCGCGCCTCGCGCCAGGTCAGGCCACGGTCTGCCCGAGCCTCCGCGGGGAGCCCGAGAAGTCGTTCCGCGACGATGTTGCGCTGGATCTGATCCGACCCGCCGGCGATGCTGTAACCGGGGGCGCCGAGAACGTGCGCATTCCATTCGTAGGTACCGGGAATGCCTGTGTCGGCGATGAGGTTGCGTCCCAAGACCGTTCGTGCTGTGTCGGAGACCGCGGCGAGCTTGTCGACCCATTGGATCTTGCGGACGGATCCGATCGCCGAGGGCGCGGCCCCGCCGTCGCGGGTCTGACGGTCCCGCAGCAGGTCCACCGCGGCGAGTTGCTGGCGCAGGTACACCCGGGCCAGTTGCTCGCGCACACGCGGGTCCTCGTCGCGCCCGAGGCGCCGGGCCGTGGCCACGAGTTGATCGAACTGCCCGCCGACATTCGCGGTATTGGAGCCGCCTTCGCGTTCGAAGGCGAGTGTGGTCAGAGCGACGGACCACCCCTTGCCCACCTCCCCGAGACGAAGACTGTCGGGGATGCGGACCCGGTCGAGGAAGACCTCGTTGAAGCTGCTGCCCCCGGACATCTGCCGGATCGGGCGGATCTCGACACCGGGAGCGTCGAGAGGGATCAGGAATGCGGTCATGCCCTGATGCTTGGGCTGGTCGGGATCGGTGCGGGCGATGAGTTCGCCCCACTCGGCGAACTGCGCTCCCGACGTCCAGACCTTCTGCCCCGAGACGATCCAGTCATCACCGTCCCGGACCGCGCGTGTTCCGAGATTTGCGAGGTCGGAGCCGGCATCGGGCTCGGAGAACAGTTGGCAGGCAAGCAGTTCGCCACGAAGCATCCGTGGCAGGAACTGCTGCTTCTGCTCGTCGGTACCGAGGAGCCTGATGGTGGGGGCGATGAGGTGCAGGGTGACCGAGACGAGCTCGTGCGGCGGGAGCGGGCACAGTTCGTTCTCGATGCGTGCGAAGGCTTCCGCGACATCGGTTCCGGTCTCCGTGCCGCCGTATTCGGTCGGCCATCCGAGCGCACCGTAGCCGGCGTCGAACTTCTCGCGCTGCCAGGTGCGGTGGCGGTCGAGGAGCGCCCGCTCCTCGTTTTCGGGGAGATCGTGGAAGACCGAGACGTCGTACTCGTCGTCGCGGACGGTGAACGACAGTCGGGCCAGGGTGTCGGTCATCCAGGTGCGGGCGCGGGTCTCGAATTCCGAGAGGGACATGAATACTCCACTGGCTGAGATCGTCCCGGGTGGGGCGATCGGGCTGTTGGTCGGTCCGCGGCCGGTGGCAGAAGCTACCCGCTCGGCATCCATTAGGAACATACGCATATTAACGGAGATTTAGGTCACAGTCCAGTGATGCGAGAGATGCGTGTCACCCCGCCGGAGGACCGGGACCGGCCGCGAACCGCCGGTGCCGGTCCGCTCAAAGGGTATGGACCGGCACCTGGGACTCGAGGACGTCAGTCCAGGTTGTAGAGCGCGGCAGCGTTGTCGTGCAGGATCTTTCGCGCGTCCGCCTCGGAGAGATGCGCGAAGTTGCGACGCAGGTAGTCGTCCGGCCGCACGGCATCGCTCGCCGGTCCCGGGGACATCGAGGTCGGGTGCGGGTAGTCCGTCTCGTAGAGCACGTTGTCGGCACCGAGCTGCTCGATCGCGCTGCGCGCCGAATCCTGCTCGAACCAGAAGCAGCCGTAGATCTGCCGCTTGAAGTACTCGCTGGGCAGAAGCTCGTAGTTCGGGTGCTCCTTGTGCACGCCACTGTTTCGCCACTGCCAGTCCATGCCTTCGAGCGCGAACGGCATCCAGCCGATACCCGACTCCACGGAGACGAACTTCAGCTCGGGGAACCGGTCGCAGATGCCACCGAAGATGAGCTGCGAGATCGTGCGGGCATTGTCCATGAAGAACGAAATGCCCATCATGCCGTAGTTGGCCGCCACACCGTTGCTCTCGTGTCCGAAGCCGCTCAGATCGACCTCGCCCGAGGCGATGTGGAAGTTGATCGGCAGCTTCTTCTCCTGCGCGGACGCCCACAGCCGGTCCCAGTACGGGTCGGTCAGTACCGGCAATCCGAATGCGGCCGGGTTCTGCGTGAACACCAGGCCCTTGTGCCCGGCAGCCGCGACCCGCTCGACCTCGGCGATGGTCGCCTCCATGTCCCAGAAGGGCAGGATGCCCACCGGGACGTAGCGGCCGGGTGCGAACTGGGCCCATTCGGTGAGGTAGTCGTTGTAGGCGCGGACACACTCGAGCTGCAGATCGTTGGATCCGTTGGACTGCAGTGTCTTCTGACTGAAGACCGCGACGTTCGGGTACAGGATCTGTGCGTGGATGCCGTAATCGTCCATCAGCGCCAGACGCTTGGCGGGATCCCACGAACGCGGATCGGTGTCGGCGAAGCGCGGCGGGCAGCTCGGCGGGTATTCGTGCCAGCCGGCCATCGCGGGCGCACCGACGGCGCTCATGCGGGTACCGGAGACGAACCACGCCTCGTCGCCGCGCTGTTCGTCCCACCGCACGTGGGGAACGAGATCGCCCCACTTCTTCGACATCCGGGACGTCCACAGGTCCGGCGGTTCGACGACATGGGTATCGGTATCGATGATCTTGATATCGCGAAGGTCGTACACGAGAACTCCTCCTTGTGGAGATCGGGAAGTGGAAATTCGGGTGCGCACGTGCGCGGAAGGGCGGCGACGTCCGGTCGCAGCCGAGAAGGTTCTGCGATTGCCCGAAAGGGGCCTACTTGATCGCGCCGGCGATCTTGAGTTCGACGATGCGGTCCCAGTCCAGACCGTGCTCGAGCAGCACCTCGTCGGTGTGCTCGCCGTGATGCGGGGCTCGCGTCAGTGTCGGGGCCTCCCCGCCGAAGGAGGTCGGTGCCGTCACCATGTCCAGGGTCCGCCCGTCCTCGTATTCGACGGTGCGGACGAAGCCGTTCGCCAGGGCCTGCGGATCGGACAGCACGTCGATCGGCTTGCGGAAGACATCCCACTGCCCTTCCTGCTTGCCCAGGATGTCGGTCCACTCCGCGAGAGTGCGCTGCTCGAAGATCTCCGTCAGGATCGCCGTGCACTCACGGGAATTGCGGGCGCGGTCCTCGAAGGTCGCGAACCGCGGGTCGTCGATCAGGTGGGACAGGCCGATCGCCTCGCACAGACCGGGCCAGAACTTCTGGCTCTGCAGCAGCGCGAGATGGATGTAGCGCCCGTCGCTGGTGCGGTAGATGTTGGAGACGGGATTGACCGGGTTGTGGCGGTCGGGATACGGCAACTCGTCGGTACCGACCATCTGGCAGCCCGCAATCGTCGCCTGCATCGCCCAGGCACCGACCGAGAACAGCGACGTGTCGACGACGATCCCCTCACCGGTGCGTTCGCGGTGGAGCAGACCCGCCGCGATACCGCCGGCCAGGGCCATACCGCTCTGGGAGTCACCGAAGGCCGGACCGGGCATGTTGGCGGGCCAGTCCAGATCGTCCGGGGCGATGGATCCGGCAGCACCAGAGCGCGCCCAGTAGGTGATGCCGTCGAAACCACCCTTGTCGCTGTCCGGGCCGGCGACGCCCTGAGCGGTGCCGCGGGCATACACGATCCGCGGATTGCGTGCGAAGATGTCGTCGACGTCGATACCCAGCTTGGCGCGCGCGTCCGGCAGGAAGTTCGTCATGAAGACGTCGGCGGATTCGACGAGCTTCATGAGCACCTCGCGCCCCTCGGGGTGGGCGATGTCCAGTGCGACGGCGCGCTTTCCGCGGTTGTTGATCTCGAACAGGCTCGCGAGGCCGTCGACCTGGGCGGGGACGCCCCAGGCCGCGGTGGAGCGGGTGGGGTCGCCGAAATCCGAGTGCTCGATCTTGACGACGTCGGCTCCCCAATCGGAGAGGATCGCGGCCGCCGAGGGGACGAACGCGTACAGCGCCACCTCTACGACCTTGATCCCGTTCATCACCGTGGTCATCGAGTGTTCTCCTTCGTCGTCTCACGGCCACGAGAGGCCGCGTACAGCATGGGAAGTGAGCGCCGAGCGACTCCGTGAGATGCGGGTCGGAAATTCGGCGGAAGCTCGAACGCGAGCTGAAAACACCGTAACTATAGCAATGTTTTGTGCGTTGTACATCACAATTTTTTCGAGAGGTCGCGAGGCGACGCCACGCAGGGCGGGTCAGTAGAGCGACTCACCCCCGTCCACCACGAGGTTCGTGCCGGTGACGAACGCCGAATCCGGACTCGCGAGATACAGTGCGGCAGCGGCCATGTCCGCTGGGGTGCCGGCCCGGCCCATGGGGACCGTCGCGGCGCGCTCGTCGAACAGGTTGTTGCGGTCCTGGGCGAGAGGGGTCGCAGTGATGCCGGGCGACAGCGCGTTCACGCGCACTCCCGTGGGCGCGAGCTCGTAGGCGGCGAGGCGGACGAGCTGGTTCAGGCCCGCCTTCGAGGTGCCGTAGGGAACGAGCGAGGGCCGGGCACCGAGCGCGCGGATCGAGGAGACGACGACGATGGACCGGTTCTCGTCCACACGCTCGACCATGGATCGCGCCGCCGCCTGCACACAGAGGAACGTCCCCGTCAGATTCAGGTCGATGCAGTCCTGCCATTGCCGCGGCGTGAGCTCGAGGAAGGGCACCACACTCCCACTCCCGGCATTGGCAACGAGTACATTGAGCGGCCCGTTCCGATCCTCCGCGGTCTCGAACATCGCGGCGATGGAGTCCGCGTCGCTGATGTCCGCGACGACGCCGGAGACCCGGTCCGCGGCCTGGCACCGCATCTGCAGTCTCTCGACCGCCGCGTCGAGCACTTCGGGCCGACGTGCCGCGAGGGAGACCGTCGCTCCGGCATCGAGCAGACGCTCGGCGATGCCGTAGCCGATGCCCTCGCTCCCTCCGGTCACGAGGGCGTGCTGCCCGACGAGAGCGCCCGCGCCGGTGTCGTTTGCAGAATCTCCGGGTATACGTGTGTTCTGAGTCATAGGGAGTGGTATAACATCAACTAACCGAAACATACATATATTTCCAGGTAGCCCTCAACACCGGGCTTCCTCCCTATACTCGGCCGCACGCTCACCCCCGCTCGGACGAGTGCGGGCCCCTGCAGAGACGACGAGGACACCATGACCCGCAACTTCACGAGTTCGCAGTCGGACACCGCCGCGCGACGACGCGCGGTAGCCATGACTCGCACCGAGAAGGTCTCGCGCACAGTGGCACGCATGGTCGCCAAGGAGATCGCCGACCGGCAGCTCGCTCCCGGTTCGGCCCTCGAAGCCGAGTCCGAGATGGCTCGACGCTTCGGCGTCGGCCGCGCCTCCGTCCGCGAAGGGCTGCGGCTGCTCGAGGCCCAGGGCCTGGTGACGGTCCGACAGGGCCTCGGCGGTGGCCCTATCGTCTCCGAACCCACGGGGAGCGAATTCGGCGACACACTGTCGATGTACCTGCAGGCCAAAGGTGTTCGTTTCCGCGAGGTGGCCGAGGCCGCACTGGAGATGGAGGGCCTCGCGGCGGCGATGCTCGCCGACCGTGTCGCCGCCGGCGAGGACGTCGATCTCGACGCCCTGGCCGGAAAACAGATCGTGCCGGAGATGACCGACGACGAGGTCGTCGACACCGCGGTCGGCTTCCACCAGACCTTGCGGGAGATGTCCGGCAACTACGTGCTCACCCTCACCGGCTCGGCGCTCGCGCACATCTACACCTTCCGCATGCTCGAAGCACACCCCGATGTCTGGGACGACGAGGAGCGCGAGGGCTTCGAGGGTCCGCACCAGGCGATCCACAGTGCCATCGCCGCCGGCGACTCGGAACGCGCCCGCCGCCTGGCCCGCGAACACATGCGTGAGGTCATCGACCGCCTCTCCGCTCTCAACCCCCGAATGCTGGACGAACGCGTGGACTGGCGCTGAGCCCTCCCCTTCGGCGACGACCTGCATCCGGGGGTCCCCCGCTCAGGTCTCCCTGCTGTTCACCAGCTACATGACGGTGATGTGTCTGGCGATGGTCGTCACGGGCTGGATCTCGAGCCGCACGGGGTGCGCGCCACCCTCCTGGTCGGCCTGGCCCTGATCGCGGCAGCCGCGGTGGGAGCCGGCATCGCCACCGGTCCGCTCGTCGGCGGTGTCCTCGGGCAGATCTCGTGGCGGGCCGCCTTTCTCGGGTCCGCACTCCTTGTCGCCCTGTCCTTCGTCCTGTTGGCGGTCGTACTCCCCCGTACCCCGCGTGCCGCCGAACCGACTTCGCTCGTCGCGCCGTTCCCAGCCCTCGCTCATCGCAGTCTGTTCTCGGTCGCAGCGGTGTCGCTGCTCTACCATCTCGGTCTCTTCACGGTGCTTCGCGTCGGTCGTGGCCGTACCCCGTCTGCGGGGATCGGTCGGTGCCGTGCCGACCGTTGCAGCGTCACTGGCCCTGATCGAGCGACTGCAGGGAGTCCCTCTACGATTCGGGGGTGACGTGGGCCACTCCACGCGCTATGCTCTCTAATATCCCAAATATGACGATATTTTGGTCGTCCATTCCTTCTTCTGCCTACGGCACGAAAGGCCTCGTCATGAGCGAACTTTCCCTCGGATCCGGTTCCGTCGTCGTCACCGGCGGAACCGGTGGTCTCGGCACCGCAGTCACCGAACGGCTCCTCGCATCCGGCGCCCGGGTGGTCGTCCCGTGGTACGACGAGGCCGAAGCGGACCGGTTGACACCCCACCCCGATCTCGTCCTCGTCAAGGCCGACCTGTCCGACGAGAACGACGTCGAGCGGGTGCTCGGCCTCGCGACCGCCGACGAGTCCCGCCCCCTGACCGGCCTGGTCAACCTCGTCGGGGGCTTCCACTCCGGTAGCCGCGTCCACGAGACACCCGTAGAGGTGCTCGACGCCCAGCTCTCCCTCAACCTGCGGATCGCCTATCTCGTCACCCAGGCCGCGCTGCCCGAACTCATCCGACGCGGTGGCGGATCGGTCGTGTGCATCGGGTCGGCCGCCGCAACCCGCCCGTTCCCGGGAGCCGCCGGCTACATCGCCTCCAAAGCCGCTGTCGCGGCGCTGGTCCAGAGCATGGCGGTCGAGTACGCACCCGACGCCATCCGCGTCAACGGTCTCGTGCCGTCGATGATCGACACCCCCGCCAACCGCAGCGCGATGCCGAACGCCGACACCTCGTCGTGGGCCCGCCCGGCCGACATCGCCGACGTCATCACCTTCCTGTTGAGCGACGCGTCCCGCTCGGTGACCGGCGCGCTGATCCCCGTCACCGGAACCACATCCGATCGCTGATCCCGGCCACTGGATACAGGAGGACCCCGCGGGCGATCCGCGGGGTCCTCTTCTGCATCCGGTTCACCGGCGAATCGGATTCACCGGTGGAGCGCCGGCGATCGCACACCGAGCCGGTCCGCGACGGCCGCGAGATTCTCACGTCGCTCCGCGACGGTGGCGCCCTTCCAACCCGCATCCGCCCACACGACCAGATCGTCCAGTCCACGATCCCGGTACCGTTCGAGATCGGCCGCCGTCGTCGCCTCGGTGACCTCGACCCGCACGTAACACGGGAACTCGGCATTCCCACCCGCGTCCGTGCGATGACGGCGCAGGCTGTCTACCAGATCGACGGCTTCCTCGAAGGTGGGTGTGCCCGAGGAGATCCAGGCGTCACCGAGACGCGCCGCACGGGACAGAGCCCGAGGACCGTTGCCCCCGTACACGACCGGCACGGACACGGCTCGCGGGTGCAACCGCACCTCGTCGAACCGATAATGGGCGCCCTCGTGGGAGAACGACTCGCCGGCCCACGCCTTCCGCAGGATCTCCACGCATTCGTCGGTGCGCGAGAACCTCCCGGCGAAGGGCACGTCGAGTGCAGCGAACTCCTCGGCGAGCCACCCCGCGCCGACACCGAACAACAACCGCCCACCGCTCAGTTCCTGCAGGGTGATCGTGGTACGCGCGGTGTGCAGGGGATGACGCAGCGCGGTGACGTGGACGGCCGTACCGAGCTTCAGCCGCTCGGTCACCGCCGCGATCGCCGCGTGCAGCGCGAGCGGATCGGTGAGTTCGGTGGTGTCGTCGACGATCGGTCCCGAATGGTGCTGGCGGGTCCCCGTCGACGGATGGTCGCTCGCGTACGAGGTCGGGTGCAGCACGTGCTCCCCCAGCCACAGCGCGTCGAATCCGAGTTCGTCGGCGGCGCGGGCCAGTTCGAGCGCGTCGAGCGGCGTTGTTCCGTAGGTACACAGTCCGATGGTGGGCATGTCTTCTCCTCGTGGTCGGGAACGGAGACGGGGCACGCCCGGGGCGGTTCGCACCACCGGACGTGCCCCGTGCGGACAGGATCTCTGCTCAGGCAGGCAACAGCCCGAGCGCTCGGCGCGCGAGCGGCGCGACGAGCTCCCCTCGCTGTCCCATCCGCGGATCGGTGGTCTCTCCACGGACGAACCGCGCATAGAGCTGCTGCAGGATGACCACGGTCTTCCAGCAGCCGAAGGCCTCGTACCAGTCGATGCGCGACAGGTCGAGATCGCTGCCCGAGGCGTAGCGCTCGACGATCTCCGCCCGCGACGGCAGATCGAGCGCGTGCATACCGGGAACGACGATGAACGCCGCGTCCGAGTCGGGAGCCACGGCCCGGTCCGGCCAGTAGTTGAGCAGGGTGCCCAGGTCCACGAGCACATCACCGGTCGTGGCCATGTCCCAGTCGAACACCGACTTGACCCGGTCGGGGTCGCCGTGCGGGAACTGGCAGTTGTCGACCTTGTAGTCGTTGTGCACGATTCCGGCCCGCTGACTCGCAGGAACGTCGGCCCGGATCCGACGGCCGACCTCCTCGACGAGATCGGCGACCTCACGGTCGGAGACGTACTCGGCGACGGCATCCCACCGGGACGACCACCCGGCGACCTGCCGTTCCAGGTATCCCTCCGGCCGGCCGAGATCGGCGAGATCGCACGATGCCGGATCGACGGCATGCAGGTCGGCGAGCCCGTCGACCACGGCGAAGCCGATCCGCCGACCGGCGTCCGGGTACTGTGCCATCGACTCCGGGATCTCGTCCCACACCACGATTCCGTCGCGGTACTCGGAGACGAAGAACTCGGCGCCCACGACAGAGGTGTCGGCACAGTGCAGCAGCGCACGCGGAGCCCGGTCGTACGCGCGGTACAGACGGGAGAGCACCCGATGCTCACGCGCCATGTCGTGCGCGCCGCGCGCGATCTGCCCGAAAGGAGGACGGCGCACGACCAGCAGGCGGTCACCGAAGGCGACCCGGTAGGTCAGGTTCGCCGAACCACGCGGGAACTGCAGCACCGAGAACCCTCCGTCGAGACCGTCGAGGTTCGACCGCAGGTAGGCCTCCAGCGCGTCCCAGTCGAGTTCCTCCCCGGGACGGACGGGCGCGATCTCGACCCGCGGTTCCTCCGCGCCCTCGACGCGCGACTCTTCGGCGACGCCCGTCATCACTGCACCCCCAGCGCCGGCAACCCGAACTTGGCCTCTGCTGCAGCATCCAGTGCGAGCAGATGGGTCGTCGGGAACAGCCCCTCGGCCGGCGTCGCCGTCTTCAGCAACTGCTTGGCGATCTGCTGCTTGTGCAGCTCGGTCGCGCCGTCCGCCAGGCCCATGTGGTAGCTCTCCAGAAGCCACTTGCCGAACGGCATCTCGGTGGAGATACCGAGCGAACCGTGCAGCTGGATCGCGCGGGAGACGACATTGTTGAGAACCTTCGGCATCACCATCTTCACGGCGGAGATGTCGGCGATGACCTTCTTGTAGTCGTCGAGCCGATCGATCTTCCACGCGGTCCGCAGCACGAGAAGGCGGAACTGCTCGAGTTCGACCCACGACTCGGCGATCATGTCCTGCACCAACTGCATGTCGGCGAGCGAACGGCCGCGCGTCTGCCGCGACACGGCACGTTCGAGCATCATGTCCAGCGACGCCTTGACCAGGCCGACCGTGCGCATGGCATGGTGGATCCGTCCGCCGCCCAGACGCGTCTGTGCGACCGCGAAGCCCTCGCCCTCCTCCCCCAGCAGGTGATCGGCCGGGACCCGCACATCGGTGTACCGGATGTAGGCGTGCGTGCCCTCGGACTCCTGATGACCCCAGACACCGACGTTCCGGACGATCTCGATACCCGGCGTGTCCACCGGGACGACGAACATCGACGCCCGCTTCGTCCGGGGAGCCTCGGGATCGGTCACGGCCATCACGATGAGGAACGACGAGAACCGTGCGTGCGAGGAGAACCACTTCTCGCCGTTGATGACGTAGTAGTCGCCCTCGCGCACCGCGCGGGTGACGAAGCTGGTCGGATCGGACCCACCCTGGGGTTCGGTCATCGAGTAGCAGGATGCGATCTCGCCGTCGATGAGCGGCTGCAGGTAGCGTTCCTTCAACTCCGGTGTGCCGTAGTGCGCGAGGATCTCGGCGTTACCGGAATCCGGCGCCTGGCAGCCGAACACCACCGGACCGCTGTGGGTGGCACCCAGGATCTCGTTGAGCAGTGCGAGTTTGAGCTGCCCGTAGCCCGGACCTCCGAGCTTCGGGCCGAGATGGCAGGCCCACAGGCCCTTCTCCCGCACGATCTGCTGCAGCGGACGGATGAGTTTGTTGCGCGTCGGATCGGTCACGTCCCAGGCGTGTTCGATCACGCGGTCGACGGGGGCCACTTCCTCGTTCACGAAGGTCTGCACCCAGTCCAGCTTCTCCTGGAACTCCGGGTCCGTTTCGAAATCCCATGCCATGTCGATCGTCTCCTACCGTGTGATGAAAAGTTCTCGTCGGCAATCCGGTCGCCGATTCAGCGTGTGAGGACGGTGCACGCGCTGATCCCCGGCGCCCCGTACACATGGGTGAATCCGACCTTGGGGTCGCCCGGCACCTGCCTGTCCCCCGCCGCACCGCGCAACTGGACGACGTTCTCGTAGACCTGACGCAGACCGGTCGCGCCGATCGGTTCCCCGTTCGCGAGGCATCCGCCGTCGGTGTTGACCGGTATCGCTCCACCGATCTCGGTGGCGCCGGAGCGGATGAGTGTCTCCTGCTCCCCGTGCTTGCACAGTCCCGTCTCCGCCAGATGCATGATCTCCGCACCGGCCTCGGTGTCCTGGATCTGCGCCACGTCGATGTCGCTCGGGTCGATCCCCGCCGCTTCGAAGGCCGCGCGGGAGGCGGTCACCGTCGGACCGTCGGCACGTTCGGGCGAGGTCCACGGACTGAACACCTCGAACGAACCGAACAGCCGCGAGCGCAGTTCGGCAGCCTCGAGGAAGACCGGCGTGTCGGTGTAGCGGTGGGCCCGGTCGGCGCGGGCGAGCACGAGCGCGACCCCGCCCTCTGCCGGGGAGCAGAACATGTACTGGGTGAGCGGGTCGTTGACCATCGTCGACCCGGCGATCTCCTCCTCGCTGAGCGGAGTTCGCCGCCAGGCGTGCGGGGCGAGCGAACCGTTGCGGAACGCCTTGGCCGCCACCGTGGCCAGCAGCGATTTCGGCAGTCCGTGCTCGACGAGGTACCGCTGGATCTTCATGGCGAAGAACTGGGTGGTGACCATCATCCCGGTCTCGCCGTACCAGCGACCCAACCCGTTGTCCTCGGGACGAGGGTTGAATGCTCCACGAGGATGCTTGTCGAAGCCGACGACGAGACCGAGATCGGACTCGCCGGAACGGATTCGGCTGACCGCCGAGGTCAGGGCGCTGCCGCCGGTGGCGCATCCGTTGGACACGTTGACGAAGGGCAGACCGGTCAGGCCCAGGGTGGACACGAGGGTGTCGGCGTTGCCGGCGGAATCGCTGCCTCCGTAGGCGAACTGGATGTCCTCGAACTCGACTCCGGCGTCGGCCATCGCCTGCCGGGCCGCGTAGGCGCCCTGGTCCAGGCCGCTCACGCCCTCGGTGCGACCGAACCTGTGGATGCCGATACCGACGATCGCGACCTTCATACCGTCTCCTCCTTGCTCGGTGCGAATGCGAAGGTGACGACCTCGGTGCCGTCGTCGTCGACGTGGTTGACGATGCTGCACAACCGCATCGGCATCCCGATCTCCAGCGATTCCGGGGCGTTCACGGTGAGGCGGGACTCGACGATCACGTCACCGAGGTCGATGTAGCCGACCCCGAAAGGGGTGAACGGTTCGGTGTGCAGGAACGGTTTCTTCGGAGCGAAGGACTGCACGGTGTACGACCAGAGCACGCCGTCCCTCGGCAGGGCCTCGGGGTTCATCTCCGCGGCCCCGCAGCGGGGGCAGCTGGGCTGCATCGGAAAGGTGACGGTCGCGCAACGGGAGCAGCGTGCGCCGCGCAGTGCGACGTTCGGGTCGTCGTCGACGAACAGGACCGGATCGATCGGGCGGGTGGGCGTCGTGGTCATTCGCCCTCCCCGGTGCCGTCGTTCGCGCGCTCGGTGTCGATCTCCCAGACGGGCAGTACCACGGGGTTTCCGGCCGCGTCCTCGCCGAGGTCCTCGAAGGTGCAGCGGACCGGAGTCCCGGCGGTGACGTCCGCGCGACCGGGCAGGTTGCCGATCAGGCGCACGCCGGCCTGCTCTCCGTCGAGGTCGACGACGATCACGGTGTACGGGACCGGGAACAGCGGATGCACCTGATGTTCGACGATGGTGTGGCTGTACACGGTGCCCGTGTGGGGCGCCGGCTGCCACGACACCTCGGTGCTCGCGCAGTACACGCAGCGCGGTCGCGGCAGGTGGATGCGTCGCCCGCAATCCTCGCAGGTGAGGATCTCGATGCGGCGCTCGGCAGCGGCGGAGAAGAAGCCTGCGCTGCCCCGTTCGGTGACGAGGGGACGGAGCCGGTCGGTGGTCGCCGCGCTCGCGGCTGCCGCGGCGCTCATGCCGCCACCAGGATCAGCGCGGACGCCGCCGGGGGCGGGGCCGAGGTGACCAGGGAGACCTGCGCGCCCTCGACCTGGCTCGTGGAGGTGCCGCGGATCTGCCGCACCCCTTCGACGACGTGGTTCATTCCGTGGATGTATCCCTCGGACATGTGTCCTCCGCTGGTGTTGATCGGTATCGCTCCACCGAGGTCGATCTGGCCCTCGGCGAGGAAGTCGCCGGTGTCGCCGCGCTTGCAGAACCCGTAGTCCTCGAGCTGGATGAGGGCCGTGATCGAGTAGCAGTCGTAGATCTGCGCGACGTCGACGTCCGCGGGGCCGAGACCGGCCCGGTTGTAGAGCGTGTCCTGGCATTCCCGTGACGGCAGGGCGGTGATGTCCTCGCGCATGAGTGTCGGGTACATCAGGCCCGGTTGGGGGTGACGGCAGGTCGACATCGCGACCGACCGGATGAGCGCCGGCGTCTGCCGCAGGTCCTTGGCGCGTTCGGCGGTGGTGACGACGACCGCTGCGGCACCGTCGGTTTCGAGGCAGTAGTCGAACAGGCGCAGGGGCGACGACAGCATCCGTGAGTCGAAGTAGTCGTCGAGCGTCATCGTCCGGTCGTACATCTGGGCGGCCGGATTCGCATTGGCGCGCTTCCGGGTCACCAGCGCGATCTGCGCGAGTTGCTCGGAGGTCAGGCCGGTCTCGGTCATGTAGCGCTGAGCCATGAGCGCGAAGTACTGGCCGGACGACAGCAGCCCGTACGGGCCGAAGAACTCCTCGAAGGTCTCGTTGCCGCCCACCTCGGGGGTGACGACAGGAGACAGGCCGAACCGACGGCCCGATCGGCCGTTGAGCGAACGGAACACGACGACGGTGGTCGCCTGTCCGCTCATGATGGCGGCGACGGCCTGGGCGACCATCGCGGCCGGCCCCGAACCACCCGGGCCGGCCTCGCCCCAGTAGGTCAGGTGCGGGACGCCGAGTCCGTCGGCGAGCGCCGCACACGAGACGAGATCCATATCGTTGCGGACGACGCCGTCGACGTCGTCCGGGGTCAGTCCGGCGTCCTCGAGGGCCGCCGCGGCGGCCTCGACGGCGAGCGCTGTGACGGAGACACCGGAATCCTTGGAGAACGCGGTTGTTCCGATTCCTGCAATGGCGCAGGCATCCCTGCGCCAGGTCGGGTCGGTGGACATGTGTGGGTCACCTCTGTGTCGTGCCCGCCGCAGCGGGCGGGGAGTCAGTTCGCGGTCAGTCCGCCGTCGGCGGCGATCGCCGCGCCGGTCACGAAGGAGGCGTCGTCGGACAGCAGGAAGGCCACCACCGACGCCATCTCGGCCGGGTCCGCCGAGCGTCCGAGCGCGGTGTTCTCCACCACCCGACTGCGGGTCGCCTCGGGCTCGGGGCCCTGCAGCGCCTGCGAGTTCACCCGCAGACCCGTCCGCACCAGTCCGGGGCACAGGCAGTTGGCCCGGATGTTCCGGTCCGCGTACCCCATGGCAACCGACCGGGTGAGCTGCAGGACGCCTCCCTTGGACGCGTCGTAACCGGGGGTGTTCAGGTTGGTCGCCACCAGCGACGCGACCGAGCCGACGGTCACGATCGAGCCCCCGCCGGCCTGGAGCAAGTGGGGCAGGGTGGCCCGCAACGGTAGGAAGGTACCGGTGAGGTTCACGCGCAGGATGCGTTCCCAGTGGGCGAGTTCCATCTCGTGGAGCATCGCCGTCCCGTTGATGCCGGCGCAGGTCACCACGCCGTCGAGACCTCCGAACTCGTCCGCCGCGGCAGCCACGGCGTCCGCGACGGAGGTCTCGTCGCCGACGTCGCACCGCAGCCCCAGCGTCGGTGCGCCGGTCTCCGCGACCGAAGCGGACACGACCTCCGCGGCCTCGCCCCGGGCGTCGGTCACCGCGACCGCTGCGCCCTCGGCGGCGAGTCGCTTCGCCACGGCCTCACCGATGCCGCTTCCACCGCCGGTCACGAAGATCCGGCGACCTTCGAGTCTGCGCGGCACCTGGGCGGTCTCGGGCCGGGCCTCGTTGTCCAGCGCGGTCACAGTCGCACTCCCGCGTCGACCGGCAGCGCCACACCGGTGATGAATCGTGCTTCGTCCGAGGCGAGGAACAACACGGCGTTGCTCATGTCCTCGGGCGCCACCCAGCCGATGCCCATCGGATTGCGGTCCTTCGAGCGCTCCCACAGGTCGTCCGGTCCCGGATTCTCGAGATCGGGCCCGAAGATCCGGAAGGTCGCATCGTTATGCAGCATCGGCGTCTCCACGGCGCTCGGATTGACCGTGTTGACGCGGATGCCGTGGGGGCCGAGTTCGGTGGCCAGAGTCCGCATGAGGCCGACGACACCGCTCTTCGACGCGTTGTAGTGACCGATGTTGGCCGAGCCGAGCATCGCCTGGATCGAGCTGGTCATGACGATCGATCCACCGCGGCCGGCGCGGATCATCTCCGGGACGACGGCTCGAACGGTGTGGAACACCCCGGTGAGGTTGACGTCGAGCATGTCCTGCCACTCTGCGTCACTCAACTCCCAGGTGGGCCGGAAGCCCACGATGCCCGCGTTGGCGCAGACGATGTCGATGTGCCCGAACGTTCCGATCGCGTCCGCAACCGCAGCGTCGAGCTGCGTCTGGTCCCGGACGTCGGCGACGCGGGACAGGACCCGACGGCCGGTCGCGGCGACGAGCGCCTCGGTCTCCTTCAGGTCGTCCCCGGTGGCAAGCGGGTACGGCACCGAGTCGATCGACCTGCACACGTCGAGGAGGACGACGTCCGCCCCTTCCTCGGCGAGACGCACGGCGTGCGCGCGCCCTTGGCCACGGGCCGCGCCGGTGATCAGTGCGACCTTTCCTTCAACTCTTCCCATGGGGGTGACTCCTTCTCCGGCGATCCCGGAACTACTGGTTGAACAGACGGCCGAAGCGGGCCTTGAGTTCTTCGAGTGCTTCCGGCGTCATGGCGTCCGTGTTCTGAGGGGCAACCTTGTCGACGGTGGTGACCGCCGAACCGATGCCGGGCAGAACGGAGGCATTGCGGAACGAGACCGCTTCCTGACCCGCCGGGGTGACCATGTAGTTGGCCAGGACCTGGGCTGCATTGGGATGAACGGCGTCGGCGAGGATCGCGGTGTACATGGGTGCGCCCCACACGACGTCTCCGAAGGCCGAGTCGACAGGGGCGCCGGTCTGCTGCTCGCTCTTCTGGTCCTGCACGAATGCGGCGGCGGCGATCTCACCGGAGGCGAGGGCCTGCGCCAACGGCAGCGCGCTGGGATAGATCCGCGGACGCTGCTGCGCCAGCTTCTCGAGATAACCCTCCCCTCCGACCTGCTCGAGATAGTTGTCGTAGAAATCCACGTGCGCGGTCGACGTGGGAAGGACGATGCCGATCCTGCCGTCGCCGAGCGCCGGATCCAGGAGATCGCCGTAGCTGTCGACGCCGTCCGGGTAGCGCTGGGTGTTCCAGCCGAAGGTCAGGACCGACGCATTGGAGACGAAGTAACCCGTGTCGTCCTTCAGGGTCGTGACGTCGTACTCACTGGCGGAGTCGGTGAAGGCCGGGCCGACGGGCTCGGCGAACTCCCCCTCCGCGCCGAGGCTCACGGCCCACGGCACACTCGCCTGCGTGACCACGTCGGCGACCCGGTTGCCGGTCTCGGTCTCCGCACCGATCTTCTGGTGCAGATTCGCGTCGACGTCACGCACGACGTTCAGGCGGATGCCGTAGTCGGCCTCGAAGCGGCGGCCCAGTTCGGCGAGAGCGTCCGCGGCGTTCGACGAATAGATCGTGACCTCGCCCTCCGCCTTGGCCGCCTCGATCACCTGTTGCCAGGCATCGTCGCCGGCCGGGCCGGTCGATCCGATCGATTCCGAGGTGATGCGGTCGTCCCCACCGTTTCCACCGCAGGCCGCGAGGGTCGCGGCGAGCGCGGCGGCGGTCAGGGTCGACAGGAAGGTGCGCCGGGTACGGCGCGGTGCTCGGATGAAGTCCATGGGAGGCTCCTGGTCGTCGGCCCGTGGGCCGCGGATCGGGTCAGGGGGTGGAGGTGCGGCCGCCGTCGACGGGGATCACGGCACCGGTGGTGTAGGTGGAACCGGGTCCCGCGAGATACAGTGCGGCGCCGACGACCTCGTCCGGATTTCCGGCACGCCGGAGCGGCATCGCCCCGAAGAGTTCGTTGGCCGAGTCCATGTCCCAGGCCTTGCTGATGTCGGTGAGGAACGCACCGGCCATGATCGTGTTGACCCGCACGCTGGGGCCGTATGCCTGCGCGAAGCCCTTGGTCAGGGTGTTCAGTCCCGCCTTGGCCGCCGCGTACGGCAGATCGCTGGTCATCGGTCGCTCGGAGGCGATGGAGCTGATGTTGATGATCGACCCCCCGGAACCCGCCGCCATCCGAGGACCGACGAGGGCGGTCAGACGGAAGGCACCCTTGAGATTGACCCCGATCACCTTGTCGAACAGTTCCTCGGTCACCTGGTCGAGGCTGGGGTACAGAGGTGCCATGCCGGCGTTGTTCACCAGGACGTCCAGGTGGCCGAACTCGTCGTAGACCCGGTCGACGACCGGTTCGTGGGCGTCCCAGTCGCCGACGTGCAGTGCGAGGGGCAGAGCCTTGCGTCCGGTGGTCTCGGCGACCTCCGCAGCGAGTTTCTCGCAACTGTCGACCTTGCGGCTGACGATGACGACGTCGGCACCGGCGTTCGCAAAGGCGAGAACCATCTCGCGGCCCAGGCCGCGGCTGCCACCGGTGACGAGCGCTACCTTTCCTTCGAGAGGACGGGGATGCGTGGTCATGCGGGCTCCTGTCGATGAGGTCGGCGTCGAAGGCGCCGAAAGAGTGAGAAGGTGCGGCGGGACACCGGCGCCGCCGCAGCGACGTCGGGACGGTCCCGACGGAGTCAGGTCGAGGGAACGAGAGGGACGAGGGCCTTACCGGTTGCGGCGCCGTCGAGCATCCCGACGAAGGCATCCCATGCACCGCCGATGCCACCGGCGAACTCGGTGTGGACGGGCCGGATCCGTCCGCTCCGGACGAGCGCGGCCATCTCGTCCTCGAAAGCGTCGCGTGCGTCGAGATGGTCGGCCAGCAGGAAGCCTTCCATCCGGGCGCGACGCCAGATCAGTTTGAGCAGGTTGTTCGGTCCGGGCACGGGTGTGGCGGAGTTGTAGACGCTGATCATCCCGCACAGAGCGATCCGGGCGTGGTCGGCGAGCACACGGATGGCCGCTTCGAGTTGTTCGCCCCCGACATTGTCGAAATACACATCGAGCGCGGTGGCACCGACCTCGGCCATAGCGCTGCGCAGCAGGTCCTTCGCCGGCCCCTCGTGATGATCGAACGCCGCGTCGGCACCGAGTTCCCTGACGAGCGAGACCTTCTCGGGAGATCCGGCGCTCGCGATCACCACGGCACCACGCTGTTTCGCCAGCTGGACCGCAGTGGATCCGACCGCGCCGGCCGCGGACGACACGAACACCACATCGCCGCTGCGCACCTGCGCGATCCGATCGATTCCTACCCAGGCGGTCATCCCCGGGATGCCGAGGACACTCAGGTGCAGGGCTGCGGGGAGATCGTCGTGCCGAAGCCTGCGACAGTCGGACGGGTCGACGAAACTTTCCGTCCGCCAGCCGTACTCGTGGAGAACAAGCGATCCGATCGGCAACTCGGGTCGATCGGACCAGGACACGACCCCGACCGTGGGAGCGAGCATCGGCTCCCCCAATGCGTAGGGCTCCGCGTAGGTCGCCTCACCGCCCATCCTGCCCCGCATGTAGGGCTCGACGGACATGACGAGGTTCCGCACGTGGATCTGCCCCGAGGCGGGTTCGCCGAGAGCGGTTCCGACCAACTCGACGTCGGTGTCACGGGGACGGCCGCTCGGACGCGCCCGGAGGATCCATTCGCGTCGGACGAGTTCGGTGTCCACGATGTCGGTCACAAGGATGCCCGTTCTCTTCGTGATGCGGACGGCAGCGCGATCATCCCGCGAGTCCGGCCGTGACCTGCTCGACGAGATCGCGGCGCACCAGCTTGCCGGTGGGGGTACGGGGCAGATCGTCGACGAACACGACGTCGTCGGGGGTCCGCGAGCCGCGCAGACGTTCACGGCACCACGTGCGGATCGCATCGGCCTCCTCATGGTTGTCGACAGCCGGGACGATCACCGCGCAGATCCGTTCGCCCCATTCGTCGTCGGGAGTACCGATCACGGCCACCTCACGCACCTGCGGGTGGTGTGCCAGCACGTCCTCGATCTCGGCCGGCGCGATGTTCTCCCCGCCCCGGATGATCGTGTCGTCAGCGCGACCACCGATGTAGAGATAGCCGTCCTCGATCCGGGCGCGATCCCTGGTCGGGAACCAGCCCTCCGCGTCCAGGACCGAACCGTTACCCATGTACTCGCCGCTGACCTGCGCCCCGCGCACCCACAGCAGACCCGTCTGCCCGTCGGGCAGCACGCGTTCGCCGTCCTCGGATCGGATCTGCGCTTCGATACCGGGCACGATCCGACCGGCCGAGGAGAGCCGTCCTCGCAGTTCGGGTTTCACGAACGCCTCCCGATGCTCCTCGGGTCCGAGCACCGCGATCGTCGAACTGGTCTCCGTCAATCCGTAGGCGTTGACGAATCCGGTGTCGCCGAATGCCGCGAGGGCACGCTCGAGGACCGGCTGGGGCATCCTCGCACCTCCGTAGGCGAGCGACTCGAGCGTCGGGACCTCGGCGGGCGTGCCGTCGAGGTGGTCGACGATGCGGGCGAGCATCGTCGGCACCACCATCGCGCTGGTGACACCCTCGGTGCGAACGAGGTCGAGCCAGCCCTGCGGCGTGAAGTCGGGCAGGTAGACCATGCGTCGACCCGAGTAGACGTTGCTCAGAACGGCACCGAGACCCGCGATGTGATAGGGCGGCGTGCTGACCAGCGTGGCCTGTTGCCATGCCGCCGAACCGAATTCGACGGTATTGATGAGGTAGGACAGCAGGTGCCGGTGTCGGAGCAGCACCCCTTTCGGAGCCGAGGTGGTCCCGGAGGTGAACAGCACGATCGCGGTCCCCTCGTCTTCCGAGCGGTCCCCCGCGAGAGGTGCCGTCCCCTCCGCGAGACCGAGAAATTCGTCGGTCGAGACGATTCGGTGCGCGCACCCGTCGAGCTTGCCGACATAGTCGGCGTCCGCCACGACGATCGGTTCGTCCAACCTGTCGATCAATTCGAGCAACTGCGCAGCGGGAAGCCGGTAGTTCAAGGGCGCCAGGGGAATACCGGCACGACCGGCAGCGAACATGAGCGTGGGAAGGACCGGACCGTTCACTCCGACGAAGACGACGTTCCGGGCTCCGAGCTCACCGAGCAAGCCCGCACCGCGCGAAGCGAGTTCGTCGAGCCGGCGGTAGGTGACACCGTTCGAACGAGGACCCATCGCGATCCGATCGGGGGTGGCGGCGGACGCCATGTCGAGGACCATCCCGATACCCATATGACCACCTGTCTTCAGAAGCTCTGCCGTACGAGAGAAGAGACGAATCGACCGGCGCTCGCGATCACCGGGTGCCGAACCCTCGGTCGCGAGACCGTGTGATGCACACCATAGCAATTATGCCTATATTTGTGAAGGTATCGGCCGGAATTTTCTGGCAGCCCTCTCACCAGGCAAAATGCGAGACATGCCCGACCCCCGGTACGACCTCACAGACCCGCATCGAGCCGCATGGCATACTTGACGCCACAACTGAACAGCCACCGAACCGCGGCGGGAGAGTCCCGCACACAGCGGGCGCCGAAGGAGCAACCTCCCCGGGAATCTCTCAGGCCCCCAGACCGCCACGGCGAGGCTCCTCTGGAAAGCAACTCTTCCGGGTTCACCGAAGGTGTAAGCGGCTCCGTCCGCGAAAGCTCTCAGGTCCGATGACAGAGCGGGGAACGACAACACCCGCTGGTGCTCGTTTCGTGCACCCTGGACCCGAGGTAGACGTGTGACCGTTTCCCTGGGCGCGCCTTCGCGCGCCGATGATGCCGTGGGCGCGCCTTCGCGCGCCGATGATGCGCTGCTCGAGCAGCGTGCCGATATTGCACCGACCGAGTCGCGTGGCCCTGTTCTCCCTCCCTCCCCCGCCCCGAAGTCGCCGTCGCGTACGAACCGGCGACTCGGGATCGCCGCGATCGTGCTGTCCGCGACCGCGATGGGCGCCGCAGGATTGTTCGGCCGCAAGGCCACTCCCGAAGGCGCGGTGCTCGGTGAGGCACTGACGCTCGGACGGATGGCAGTCGGAGCACTCGGCATGCTCCTCCTGATGGCGCTGTCCCGCCGCCTCGGACAGTTGCGCCGGACCCGTCTGTCCTGGTCGGTCGTCGGTGGCGGTGTGCTCCTCGGACTGTCCCTCGCGACCTATCTGTCCGCCACGGTGTTGACCGACCTGTCCCGTGCCGTGGTTCTCCATTACCTCGGCCCCGTCGTCGCGACGGCCCTCGCCCGGGTGTTCCTGAAGGAGAGGGTCGGTCGCCTCGACGCCCTGTCGATCGGCACGGCGTTCGCCGGTATGCTGCTCGCCGCCGGTCTGGTCGGCGGTGGGTCGTCCGGGGGTGAGCACGAGACGCTGGGCACCGTGCTGGGCGCGGCCTCGGGAGTCTTCTACGGCGGGGCCCTGCTGTGCTACCGCTATCGCACCGACATGCCGTCCGACGTCCGGTCCCTGTGGAACTTCGTCTTCGGTGCCGTCGCGGCAGGTGGGATGGTCGCGGTGACCCGACCCGACATGTCGGGGATGACCGCGACGCACTGGTTGTGGGCCGGTGGGTTCTTCGTCGTCTGCGGCCTGTTCGCGCTGGGGTTGCTCGTCGTTGCGGGCAAGCACCTTCGTGCCGCGGAACTGTCCGGCCTGTCCTACCTCGAGGTCGTGGTCGCGCTGATGATCGGCATGGTCGCCTTCGGAGAGTCCGTGACCGTGCTCGCCGCCGCGGGCGCCGGTCTCATCGTGGTAGCGATGGCACTGCCGATGCTCGGCCGCCGATGACGAGTGGGAGGGCCGCCGGTCGGCGCGCCCTCCCACTCGAATCGGTTTCCGTTACTGCTGTTGCGGCGGCTCGGCCGGCTGCTCGGATGCGTCGTTCGTCATCCAACGCTGCGCCGGCGGCGTTGCGGGCAACGCCGACTGTCCTTCACCGGCACCCCCCTGCGTCCCCTCCGTGGCGAGACCCGTCCGAACTGCGGGGTCGACGGGCTTGCGCGCGACCGCCTCGGCTTCGGCGACGGCCTGGGCCACCTCGGGGTCGCGCTTGGTCGCGAACCAATCCTCGACCTCGGCACTGTCGTCCTCGGGCCGTTGCAGTTCCTCGTCGACAGGACTCGGCTCGAAGCGGAAGACGCCGTCCTCGCCGGGCGCGCCGAGCGTCCGCGCGAATCCTTCGAGCGCCTTGCCGAAGTCGCTCGGCACCACCCACATCTTGTTCGCATCGCCCTGGGCCATCTGCGGCAGGGTCTGCAGGTACTGGTAGGCGAGCAGCTCCGGAGTGGGCTTGCCGGCCTTGATCGCTGCGAACACCTTCTCGATGGACTTCGCCTCGCCCTGAGCCTCGAGGTAGCGCGCCGCGCGATCACCCTGCGCGCGCAGGATCCGCGACTGCCGGTCGGCCTCGGCTTCGAGGATCGCGGCCTGCTTCGCACCTTCGGCGGAGAGGATGCGCGACTGCTTGTCGCCCTCGGCGGTCTTGATCGCGGATTCGCGGTGACCCTCGGCCGTGAGGATCATCGCGCGCTTCTCACGGTCGGCCTTCATCTGCTTCTCCATCGATTCCTGGATCGACGGCGGCGGATCGATGCTCTTGAGTTCGACCCGGGCGACACGCAGGCCCCATCGGCCGGTCGCTTCGTCGAGCACACCGCGGAGCTGGCCGTTGATGGAGTCGCGCGAGGTGAGCGTCTCCTCGAGGGTCATTCCACCGACGACGTTGCGGAGTGTGGTGACGGTGAGCTGCTCGACCGCGGCGATGTAGTTGCTGATCTCGTAGACGGCCGCCTGCGGGTTCGTCACCTGGAAGTACACGACCGTGTCGATGCTCAGCGTCAGGTTGTCCTGGGTGATGACCGGCTGCGGCGGGAACGAGACGACACGTTCGCGTAGATCGACCTTCGCGCGGATGCGGTCGACGAAGGGCACCAGGAAGGTGAGCTGACCCGACGCCGTCCGGTAGTACCGGCCGAGACGTTCGATGACCGCGGCCTCCGCTTGCGGTACCAGCGATACCGATTTGGCCACGACCACCACGACCAGTGCCACCACTACGGCGAGCACGATCAGAGCTTCCATCCTCAGACACCCCTCCACACGACGGCAGTCGCGCCGTCTATCTGCATCACTGTCACTGTCGTTCCCGGCTCGTATACCTCGGTGGCGTCCAGCGGCCTGGCGGTCCACACCTCACCGTCGATCTTGACGCGCCCGGAATGCTCCCCCACCTGCTCGAGGACCAAGGCGTGCTTGCCCGGGAGAGCGTCGATCCCGGTCGGCAGAGCGGGCGGCTGGGAGTACCGCCGCCTCAGCATCGGCCGGACACCGAGCAGCAGAACCAGCGAGGTCACGGCGAAGATCACCGCGTCGATCCAGACGGGCAGATCGGTCGCCGCAGAGACACCGCCGGTGACGAGCGCTGCACCGCCGAGCATGAGCAGCGCGAAGTCGCCCGTGAGCGCTTCGCCGGCCGCCAACGCCACTCCGGCGATCAACCAAATCAATGCGGCCACGATCACCATCGAACCACAAATCGGACATCCTGGCAGATGCCCTGGTGGAGGAAACGGTCTCGGCTCCTCGTCTTGGATGCTGTTTCCCGAAGGGGAGATCTCAGGGCCGGAGATTCTGTATTTTTCTTTTTTCCGTCCCGACCGGACTCCCACCTCGCTCCATAAGTGAAGTTAGCCGAAACACATCCTTTTGCCGTTGTGAGATCGGTGATACCGTCCCCGAACTATGGGTATCACCCCCGTGCGTTCGCTCCTCGTGGGAGCGTTGATCGGCCAGAGCGCCGACGCCGATCCGACCGACACCGCAATCCTTGCGGCCACCATCCGCTGTCTGAGCCATCACGGCCTCGAGCGGACGACCGTGGCCGACGTCGCGGCGGAGGCCGGCGTCGGCCGCGCGACGGTCTTCCGACGGTTCGACACCAAGGAGGAACTGCTCGGTCGCGCGTTCGCGTGGGAGCTCGATCAGCTCGTCACGCGGTTCCACGCCGCCATCGACGACATCGAGGACCCGTACGAGCGCGCGGTCGAATGGATCGTCGAAGCGGTCCGCACCGTTCGCCACCACCCGGTCGCACGACGATTCGTCGACGACGGAGCCGCCCTCCCCCTCCTGCACGATCCGCAGATCACCGCCGCGCTGCTCACGTCGGTCCGCCACGAACTCGACCTCACCGCACAACGGGCGGGGATCACGTTCGACACGGCCACCGCCGCGGAGATCGTCTCGCGATTCTTCGCGAGCGTGTGGCTCGCACCCGATCTGGGCAGCGCCACCGCGACCGACGACGGGGTACGACGGGTGGCCCGGACCATGCTGTCCTTCCTGATCGTGCCCTCGACGCCCTCCACCGACAGCTGATGTCCGCATCCGTTCCCCAGCCATCGAACCCGAGGAGTCCGGCAATGGAAGTCACTCCCGCACAGCGTGTTCGCGCAAACATCGAGGACGACGTACCCGTCGCCGACCGCACCTTCGTCCGGTTGCTGGCAGATCGCCGCATCTGGCCGATGTTCCTGTTCCGGGCGCTCTCCCTCCAGGGCACCCACCCCACCGTCATGGTTGCGCTCGAACAACATTCGAAGTCGTTCACCGAGCCGTCGGTACGCGCGGAGAACACCCTCGCGTACACCTACCGCATCTACTTCGGCGAGAACGTCGCCGATTCGGCACGCGAACTGCGGGAGATGCACCGCCCCATCACCGGACTCGACTACGAAGGCCGGAGATACCACGCGTGGAACCGCGACGTGTGGACGTGGGTCCACCTCACCACCATCGAATCGCTCATCTACGCGATCGAGGTCTGCTTCGGTCCGCAACCCGCACCGGAGGTGGAGGCCTTCTACCGGGAGAGCTGCCGGCTCGGCATGCTGTTCGGCGTCCGTGAGCAGGACATGCCGGACGACGTGGCAGCTCTTCGCGCCTACGTCGACCGAGGGGTCGCCGACAAGCTCGCGATGTCGCCCGGAACCCGGCGGATGCAGCAACTCGTCGACGAACAGGACGTGATCGCAACCCTCGAGCCGAAACTCGCCGCACTCCCCCGGCCCCTTCCCGCCGTCCTCGAGAAGTTGACGGGGCGGCCGGTGAAGACGTTGATGTTCGGCGCATTCCCCGAATCCGTCCGCCGGATCTGGGGAGTGCCGTGGAGCGCGGCCCGCGAACGTGAGTTCCGAGCGATCCTCGCACTCATGCGCGTCGGCTCCCGGCTGGTTCCCGAGCGCCTGCGCATGATCCCGGAAGCCCGCGCCGCGCTGGGGATCTGACCCACCGGTCCTCACCGCCGTACACGCGTCCGCTCGTAGCGGACGCGAGCCGATGCTGCAGTCGTCGGCCGTCCTGCAAGTACCCGACTCGGGTATCCGGTTGCTTCCGTGCCCGGTTCCACCCAGTACCAATCGATTCAGTGTCAGTTCATCAGGGGGCTCGATGAAGACCTCGCGACCCGCGGACGCAGACGTCCGGGGTGAGCGGCCGTTCGGAGGTGCCGTGGTCACACGCACCGCCGACTCCACACGCACATTCGGACGCACGCTCCGTCTGGCGTTCCGCTCCACCGCATACCTGATCGTCGACATCGCACGCGGTCGTTTCCCGATGCGGGAAGCAATCGTTCAGGGATGGTTCTTCATCTCCGTCTCGGCCGTGCCCGCAGTTCTGGTGGCGCTGCCGCTCGGCGTCGTCATCGCCGTCCAGGTCGGCAGCATGACCGACAACGTCGGCGCCAACTCCATGGCCGGCGCGGTGGGCGGCATGGGAGTGATGCAGCAGATCGCGCCCCTGGCCGCGGCCCTGCTCATCGGTGGTGCCGGTGGTTCGGCCATCTCGGCCGACCTCGCCTCGCGCACCATCCGGGAGGAGATCGACGCGCTGCGCACCCTCGGCATCGACCCCCAGCGCAGGTTGGTCTCCCCCCGCATCCTGGCGATGGTCGTCGTCGCCCCGATGTTGTCGGTGCTGATCATCCTCATGAGCATCCTTGCGAGCTTCGCCGTGGCCTCGCTCGGCCAGGGGGTCGCCCCCGGCTCGTACTGGTTGTCGTTCGGCAGTTTCGCCTCGACCACCGACCTGATCGTCTGCCTGTTCAAGGCCGCGGTCTTCGGTTACGTGGTGGCGATCATCTCCAGCCAACGGGGCCTCGAAGCCAAGGGTGGCCCGAAGGGCGTCGCGGACAGCGTCAATGCGGCCGTGGTGCTCAGCATCATCGCCTGCATGGTCGTCAACCTCTTCATCACCCAGGTGGTCCTGATGTTCGTCCCCATGAGGTTCCTCTGATGAGCGCCACACGCAGCGGATCCGTTGCCACGCCGTCGCCCTATCGTCCCCGCGGTCTGCGGTGGACGCGCCACGCCGGCCGGGCGTGGAACCCGATCGAATCCCTCGGGCTCTACCTGCACTTCGTCGTCGTCTCGTTCCGCGGCATCGGCCACGCCCTGCGCCGCAACCGCCGCCAGACCGTCGCCATCTTCACCGACCTGACATGGGGCAACGGCCGCGCGGTCATCGTCGGCGGAGGCGTCGCACCGGTGCTGGCCATCCTCGGCATCGTCGCCGGGGCGATGGTCGGTCTCGTCGGCTTCTCCGCGCTCGACATGCTCGGGATGGGACCGCTGACCGGCGCCATGTCGGCCCTCGCGAATCCACGCGAGCTCGCTCCCCTCATTGCGGCGATCGGATTCGCCGCCCAGGCCGGCTGCCGCATCACCGCCGAGGTCGGCGCCATGCGGATCTCGGAGGAGATCGACGCGCTCGAAGCCCAGGCCATCGACTCGATCCCCTACGTCGTCTCCACCCGGCTCATCGCCGCCGTCGGCGCCGTCGTCCCGTCCTATCTGATCGCGCTCGCGCTCGGATTCGCCGCCACCGGCGCGACCGTCACCGTGGTGCAGGGTCAGGGGTCGGGCGCCTACGACCACTACTTCCACATGTTCACCGAGCCGATCGACCTGATCTACTCGCTGATCAAGGTGATCGTGTTCGTCCTGGTCGTGACGCTCGTGCACGCCTACCAGGGCTATCACGCGAGCGGTGGTCCCGAGGGGGTCGGGATCGCCTCGGGCAGGGCCATCCGGGCGAGCCTCGTGCTGATCGTGACCACCGACATGGTGCTCACGCTCGTCATGTGGGGCCTCGACGCGACGATCAGCTTCTCGGGGTGAGGAATCAGTGAGCTCAGCACAGTATTCGGGCTTCGGCCCCAGTCGCCGCGGACTGCGGATCCGCGGGCTCGCCGTCGTGGTCGCCGCCGCACTCGTCGTCACCGTGGCCTGGTGGGCGTCGCAGCCCGACCGCTCCGGTGAGGTGCAGTTCGCCGTCACCGCATCGAATCTCGGCGACGGAGTCTCCACCGACACCGCCGTGCGTCTGCGGGGCATGTCGATCGGATCGGTGATCGAGGTCGAACCGCAGGGGCCGCAGCAACAGATCGTCACGCTCGGTGTCGACGAGGAGCACGTCGACGAGCTGTCGACGGCGATGCACACCCGTTTCGTCTCGTCGAACATCTTCGGCTCCACCGCACTCGAACTCATCCCGATGCCGGGCGGCGAGCCGATCCGAGCCGGCAGCACCCTCGCCCTCGGCGATGTCGGGGACTACACCGTCACCACCGTGCTGCGCGATTCCGGTCGTCTCCTGCTCGACGTGGTCACCCCACAGCTGTCGGACTCGATCGACAGTGCCGCCGAACTGACCCAGCAGATGGCGCCGCTGCTCGCCTCGTCGCTGCTCGTGATGCGCAACATCGCCCGCACCCAGAACGAGCCGCTCAGTGAGCTGCTGCCGAAATTCGCGGATGTCTCCGAAGGTGTCGCGGCGTTCACCCCGTCGGCACTGAACACTCTGTCGGCCATCGCGTCCGTCGAGGAACTCGAGGACGATTTCCGCACGCAGCAGGCAAGCGAGACGATCACCGAGGTCTCGCATCTGGTGCTCGCACTCTCGGGTGAGATCGTCGGCGCGCTCGGCCCCACTTCGTCTGCCGTCGACATGCTGCTCGACATCCTGATCCCGCTGAACCAGAGCCTGGGAGGGGTCACCCCCGATCAGGTCGACAGGCTCGTCGACGGCGCAGACGGTGCCCTGCAGCACCAGGGCGACCGGGTGGTCCTGGGGGTGGACGTGCTCGTCGACACCTTCCCGGCCTTCCGGGTTCCGCTCGAAACCACCGGGGGTACCCGATGAGAACTCCACGCCAGGCAGCCGTCCGGCTCGCCCTGCTCGCCGGCGTCGTCGTCCTGATCATCGTGCTGATCGTGCAGGCGATCGAACGTCCCGTCGGCGGATCGACCGTCGCCTACAAGGCCCAGTTCGGTGACGTCTTCGGCCTCAAGGAGAACGCCGACGTGCGCCTGCGGGGCGTACAGATCGGCAAGGTCACCGACATCTCGGTGTCCGACGGCAACCGTGCGCTCGTCGACTTCACGGTGCTCGAGGAGTACCGTCTGCGCGAGTCGGACCGGCTGCTCGTGAAGTTCCAGAACCTCACGGGCCAGCGCTATCTCGAACTCGATCGCAGCGAGGAGGGTGGCCAGGAGGTCGACCCGTCGGGGCTGGTCGTGAACACCGTCGACTCGTTCGACATCACCACGGTGTTCAACGGGCTCAAACCGCTTCTGCGCGAGGCCGATCCGGCCGTCTACAATCGGCTCGCCACGAATGTGGCCGCGTTGATCGAGGGCAGCGAGTCCAGTCCGACCCCGGTGATGCGCGACATCGCCGAACTCGCGAGCTACGCCGAGGACCGAAGCGCGCTGATGAGCACCCTGCTCGACAACTTCACGGCCCTCAACGAGCAACTCGAAGGCCGGTCCGAGAATCTCGAGAACATCCTCGAGGTCTTCCATTCGATCTTCACACCGCTGGTGACACGTATGACCGAGTTCCTGTCCCTGACCAAGCTCGGTGCACTCGAGATGGCGGAGGTCGACCGCACGGTGAACCTGCTCTCCCAGCTCGGTCTCGGCGCGCCCGCCGAGCACGAGGGATTCCTCGAACGCAACGATGATTTCATCGTCCGCGTGGACCAGGTGATCCCGGATCCACAGACGGCCATCGACACCCTGTCGGTGCTGCCGGGGATCTTCGAGGGCATCAATTCCCTGGTGCCGCGCGTGGACGAGTCCCGACAGTGCAGCAACGGCGCGGTGCAGTTGCCGATCGAGGCCGACATTCTGCTCCAGGGCCGTCCCCTGACCATCTGCAACGGAGGTGCCTGATGCGCACCCGTCTGTTCGGACGACTCGACTTCGGCGCCGAGGACGCCGATCCCCGCACCCAGATGTGGTGGGCGCTGTCGGGTCTGATCGTCCTCGCCCTCGTCGCGGGAATCGTCCTCGTGCTCTATCTGCGACCGGTCGGTTCGACGACCTATCGGCTCGAACTACCGGAATCGGCGGGGCTCGCTGCCGGCGACGACGTGCGCATCGCGGGTGTGCCGGTCGGATCGGTCACCGGTCTGAACCTCGCCGACGACCACGTCGACGTCGAATTCACCGTGGAATCCGAGCATTTCGTCGGAGACCAGACCTCCGTGTCGGTGCGGATGCTCACTCCCATCGGGGGCCTGTACCTCGCGGTGCACCCGGCCGGCCGGCAGCCGCTCACCGAACCGATCCCCGAGAACCGCGCAGCACTGCCGTTCCTGGTGAACGACATGTTCGAGGAGGCCACCGAGGTGGTGGAAGAACTCGACACGCAGGCACTGCGCACCGCCCTGGACAAGACCGCTGCGCTGCTCGGCGAATCCCCGGATTCGGTGCGGATCACGGTCACCGATCTCGAAGCCGTCATGGACGTCATCGCGAATCAGAAGGACCAGATCGAAAGCCTGCTCGAGCTGTCCAACGAATATCTCCGCACCGCCAACGACAACAAGGAACTCGCGCTCGAGATCATCCGCGGCTACGCGATCCTCGGCCCCAAGATCGTCGAGGCCCATCAGGACGTGAAGATCTTCGCCGACGGGCTCTCCGGGCTCGCCGGGCTGCTGTTCGACTTCCTCAGCGGCCCGTACCAGGAAAAGGTCGAACCGATCATCCCGCATCTCGTCGAAGCCGCCGACAGCAGTGCGGAACTGTCGGCCTCCGTCGAGTCGATGACGGAATCCCTCCGTGCCACCCTCACGGGACTCGCGGCCGTCGCCGGTCCCGAAGGCCAGGCCCTTGTCGACCAGAGCGGACTGACGGTCCAGCGACCCGACGTCTGTCTCCCGATGCCGGGAACACGGTGCTGACGTGCGAACACTGACGACGACTACACGACGACTCGTTCCCGCGGTGACGGTCGTGGCGCTGGCCGTGGCCGGCGCGACCGCCTTCGCCGCGACCTCGGGGGACGACACCTCGATCTGCGCGTACTTCGAGGACTCCTACGGCCTCTACCCCGGTTCCCCGGTCACCATCCGCGGGATCTCGGTCGGGACCGTGGACCGGATCGAACCCGACGGTGCGCGCGTGCGCGTCGACATGACCGTCGGTGACCGCGAGCTTCCCGCCGAGACCGGCGCGGTGATCACCAACGCGTCCATCCTCACCGACCGCAGACTCGAACTCGTCGACGCCGATCCCCGGCCGGGACCGACCCTGTCGCGGGAGACGTGCATCGACACGGCGCACACCCGCACCCCGGTCAGCGTGTCGGACGCGCTCGGATCGTTCTCCGAACTCGTGCGGCAGATGACCGAGCGCGGACCCGACGGGACCGCGCCGCTCGAAACCGCATTGAAGGACGCCGGACGCGAGTTCGAGGACCTGGGACCGACACTCAACCGAGAACTGCGCGACCTCGCGGACCTGCTCTCCTCCCCCGACAACTTCATGGACCAGCTGGGGCAGATCCTCGACAACTCGGCCGAGATGACGACCCTGCTCACCGGCGACTGGGAGAACGTCAAGTCCACCATCCAGACGTTCGCCCCGGGCCTGGCGGGCATCGAGCAGATGCTCGTCGTGGCGAAGATCCTCGTCGAGAAGCTGTCACTGGCCGTCGGACCTCTCGACCGGCTGTTCAACGAGCACTTCCCGTACCTGATGAACGCCCTGAACTCGACGCTGCCCACGCTGACGATGTTGCGCACCCAGGCGGAGAGCTCGAGTGAGCTGCTCGCCACCATTCCCGGCACGATCACGATGCTCGAGACCATGGTGCAGTCCCACCCGGGGTCGGTCGCCGTCGAACTCGATCCCGCCCGCGCCGAGGTGCCGACCCCCGATGCCGCGCTGACGTGCACGGCACTCGAGCAGATCGCACCCGACAGCTGCACCGTGGTGTCGTCCCGCTCGGTGTCGGTGCCGCTGCCTCAGCTGGTCCTGTCGACGATCGGAGCAACGCCGTGACCCGTTCGTTCTCCCGGTCCCGCCTTCTCATCGGTGCGGTCCTCACCGCTCTGGTGGCATTGTGCGGATGCAGTTTCGACCCAAGCGACCACGCGCTGCCCGGCTCCGGGGTGCGCGGACCGACCTACCGGCTGAACCTCGAATTCGAATCGCTGCTGAGCCTGCCGGCCGGGGCGGACGTCCGCTCCGAAGGCATCTCGGTCGGCACCCTGCGGGCGATCGATCTCGAGCCGCACAGCGCCGTTGCCCGGATCGACGTATGCGAGTCGGTGGTCGTGCCTGCGGGCACCCGCGCCGAACTGCGGCAGAACACCGTGCTCGGCGACATCTACGTCGCTCTGCTCCCCCCGAAGGACGGCAGCGGCGCACCCTTGCAGGACGGCGACACGATCCCGTTGCAGGACACGGATCCGGGTCCGCAGATCGAGGACATGCTCGAACGCATCGCGATGTTCGTCAACGGCGGAAGCCTGACCCGCCTGCAGGATTCGCTTGCGCGGCTGAACGACGTGCTGCCCGAGGACACGCAGGAGACCCGTGAGTTGTCGGCGGTCATCTCCAACGATCTGAGCGAGGCCGCCGCGAACATCGACCAGATCGATCGCATCGTCGTCGCGACGGAGGACCTGTCCCAGCGTCTCGATGCCGCACGCGACGACGTGGGGTTCCTGTTCTCCGACACCGCACGTCGGCGTCTCGACCGGGTGCCTTACTTCATGGAGGCCGTGCTCAACATCGTCATCGACGTGAACACCATGGTCACGGGCCTGGAATGGTTGATCCCCCGCCTCCCGCACATCAACGACAACCTCGAGATCCTCACTCCGCTGCTGCGCGAACCGTCGCCGAACGCCACCGAACTGCGCGGCAACGCAGCAGAACTCGTGGAGCTCGTCGACGAGAAGCTCGTCCCCTTCCTGCTCGAACCCGGCATCGACATCCGTGAGGTGACCATCGCCGGTAACGAGGGGAGTCCGGCGGCCGACGGACTGGTTCTCCTGCGCATGATCGGAGCGATCCCGTGACCCGAATTCCGGCCTGGATGTCCGCACTCGCCCTGGCCCTCGTGATGATCCTGGGAACCTGGTATCTCGTCGTCGGTGTGCTGCAGATCGATCCGACCCAGCGCCGCGTGCACGCCGTGGTGGACATGCGCGACGCGGCAGGACTGCGCACCGGATCGAGCGTCGTCTACCGCGGGGTGAACATCGGACGGGTCGACGGCATGGAAAACCTCGACGGTTTCGTCCGCATGAACATCTCTTACGAAGCCGAACACCGCATCCCCGTCGACAGCACCATGCGCGTCGAGAACCTGTCGTCGCTGGGCGAACCGGTGTTCTCGTTCCTCCCGGCCTCGACCCAGGGGCCCTATCTCGAGGACGGCGCCCACCTGACCGAGATCGTCGAGCTGCCCACCTCGGTACCCGATCTCCTCGCCACCACCTCGGAGCTGCTCGAACAGACCGACGCCGAGTCGCTGAACGAGCTCGTCGCGACGTTCACCGAATCGGTTGCGGGTCTCGAGGAGACCATGCCCGCGGCGGGTCGTGGCGCCGAGCTGCTGCTGTCGACCCTGACCCGGCACGAGGGATCGCTGGAAACGGTACTGAGCGACCTGATGTGGATGATGGGCGATGTGGACTGGGTGCGACCCGCGATGGTCGCGGCGCCTCCCATGCTGGACCAGTTCGGTGAGACCCTCGGTGTCTCGTACGAGTACCTCTTCGAGGGGTCCTCGGTACTGAAGGGTGAGGAGATCCTCGGCTCGTGGCGCGAGGAGGAGATCGAACTCGCCGACTTCCTCAGGAGGTTCGCACCCGAACTCGGCGCGATCGGTGTCGCGCTCCGCCCGGTCACCCAGGCCACCGGTTCCGTGGTGGGCCGAATGGATCTCGGTACCCTGCTCGAACAGGCCATCGCGACCATGCCGGGCGACAGCGTCCGATTCACCGTGAACGTACCCCGATGAAGAAGGAAGAAATCGTCATGTCGAACACCGGCCCCTCGAACACCGGACCTTCGAACACCGGGCCCTCGAACATCGGGGTCACCGAACAGGAACCGGCCACCTCCACGCCGACTGCCGCCGAGGCGGGAAGCCGCGGTCCGTGGTGGTCGTCGGTCCGTGCCCTCGCGGTCGTGACGGTGCTCGCCGTCGTCGCCACGGTCACCTTCGGGGTGCTGTGGGCGACGGACGACTCGTCCGAGCAACTGCAAGCCCTGCAGAGCCGACTCGACACCGAGGCCGAGGCCGAGGCCGTCGCCTCCGACTACGCGCTGAGCGTCTCGGAGGTCGACTTCCGTGATCTCGACGCCTGGCGGACGGCGCTGACCGACGGCGTCAGCGAACAACTCGCACCGAAACTCGAAGGCGCCGTGGACGTCGTGGCTCCGTGGCTGACGCAGATGGAGTACACCGCCGACGCCCGGTTGCTCGCGGCCGAGGTGGCGAGCAACGACGGCGATACCTTCGTCGTCCAGGTCTTCGTCGACATGATCTCGAAGAGCAAGCAGACACCCGACGGCGTCGCCGCCACCGCGACCTACACGGTGACGATGGACCGCGCGTCGGACTGGACCATCACCGACGTCGGCGGAGTGGGCACCGGCCTGCCGGGTGGCGCCGCGGAGCCGGAACCTGCGCCGGCGCCGGCGGACGGGGGCCGCTGAGGTTCCGGTCGGTCAGCCCTCGTCGGGTTCGGTGACGAAGTCGACGAGGCGCTCGACGGCGCCGATGAGGTGCGATTCGAGATCGCGGAACGAGTTCACGGCGTTGTAGACGCGCCGCCAGCCGTCCTGCGGGGTGCCCCAGCCCAGTTCACGACAGACGCCGGTCTTCCAGTCCTGGCCGCGCGGGATGGTGGGCCAGGCGTCGATGCCGACGGCCTTCGGTTTCACCGCCTGCCACACGTCGATGTAGGGATGACCGGTGACCATCACGTGCGAACCGAGATTCGCGGTGAGACGCTCCTCCTTGGATCCGGTGACGAGGTGGTCGGCGAGCACACCGACCCGCCGGCCCGGGCCGGGATCGAACTCGGCCAGCCGGGCACCCAGATTGTCGAGGCCCTCGAGTTGTTCGACGACCACACCCTCGACCCGCAGATCGTGCCCCCACACCCGTTCGACGAGGGCGGCGTCGTGCACGCCCTCCACCCAGATCCGGCTTCCCCGCGCCACGCGTGCGCGCAGACCCTCCACCCGGGTGGACCCCGAAGCGGATCTCGTCGGTGCGGAGGCGGGACGGATCTTCGGTTTGACGAGGGTGACGGGTGCTCCGTCGACCAGGAACGCGGCGGGTCGCATCGCGAACAGGCGGGTGCGTCCCTGCGCGTCCTCGAGCCGCACGAAGTCGCCGTCGTAGGTCTTCTCGATCCCCACGATCGCGCCGCACCAGCCGGATGCGGCGTCCTCGACGACGACGCCGCGCTCCGCTGCGAGTTCGGGAACGGCCTTCTTCTTGGTGCGGGCGTGACCGGCATAGATGTCGCCGCCGTAGATATCGCGTGGGCTCACGCCAGTCGACCCTAGGACATCGCGCGGGACCGCTCGCGCTGCCACGCCGGACCGCCGTGCGCGGTCGCCGTATGCTTTCGGGGTGAGTTCTCCGAGCCTGACGCTGACCGTGTGGGCTGGGTCGTGGCTGTCCGGTCACGCCTCCCCCGACGATGTGATCGACGCGCTGCACGAATGGGCGCCGATGCATCTCGCGGGTGCCCACGATGCGGCGACGGCCTCCGCTGCGGATCTGCCCGACAGAGGTGTCGCCGACGGTGCCGCCCTGCTGCTCACCCTGATCCGCCGCGTCGACACCGCCGCCGGCGCGGGTCTGCATCTCGTCCTTCCCGCCCCGGGCGACGTCCGCGCGCTGCCTGCCGGTACGGCGTTCGCCTCCGCAGCGCTCGCGGCCGGTGAAGGTGTCGTCGTGGGAGCGCCCGGCGCCCCGGGGCTGGGTCTGGTACCCGTCATCGAGGGTCCGGACGCCCTGCGGTGGAACGTCTTCACGCTGCCGGCGGTCCCCGAGATCGCCGTCGACGGTGGTCTCGGTGCGGCCGAGTTCGCGATCCGCGAGGCGGTGCGTGATGCCGCCTCCGCGTTGAGCGGAATCCCGACGGTGGGCACCGACGGGCACCGCACCGATCCGCGGACGGAGATCGCCGAGGAGGTCGCCGAACTCGCGCGGCACCGCTATCCCCCGTCACTGCCCGCACGTGCCGTGCGCGTCCTCGACACCGCAGACCAGGTCGCGGCGATCCTCACCGTGGCCGGTCGCGGAGGGGGTCTGCGGGCCGGTTCGGTGTCCGCCGCCACCGGCCGCGAGGGCGCGCTGCAGCCGCTGTGGGCCGCGGTCCGCGAGGCCCGCACCGGTGCGGTCGCGGCGGCTCTGCGGGCCGAGCACCATCGCTGACCGCACCGGCAGTGCGCGTCGACTCCAGTGCGCGTCGACTCCAGTGCGCGTCAACTCCGCTGCGCGGTGACCAACAGGTACTCCCAATTCATCGCTCCCCCACCGAGATCGTGACGCTGGGCGAGTTCGAGCAGGTCGAGATCGAGAGCCGCGACCCGTTCGTCGTCGTCCGCGATGTTGCGGTACACCGCGATGGTGGGGCCGTAGGCGGACTTGAAGAACTCGCGGAAGTCCTCCCCGGTCGCGAAGCGTTCGACGCGCAGGTTCTCGGTGCGTGCCTGCAGGTCGGTGACACGGTCGCCGATCAGCTCGCGCACGTGCACCTCGTCGCCCCACAGCGGCGGCGGCTGTGCACCCGGCGGGGGCGGTGGCGCATACGGTTTCATCGTCGCGAACATCTGCCCGATGAAGCCGGTGGGGGTCCAGCTCAGCAGGCCGATACGTCCGCCCGGGCGGGTCACCCGGAGCAGTTCGTCGGCCGCGGCCCGGTGGTGGGGCGCGAACATCACTCCCACGCAAGAGATCACGGCATCGAAGCTCGCATCATCGAACGGGAGTGCTTCGGCGTCGGCTTCCTGCCAGTCGAGCGTCGCACCTGCCGCTTCGGCGTCACGGCGGCCGACCTCGAACAGTTCCGGGGTCAGGTCGGTCGCGAGCACCCTCGCACCGGTGAGCGCGGCGGGGATCGACGCATTGCCCGATCCGGCGGCGATGTCCAGGACGCGGTCGCCCGGACCGATTCCGGTCGCGGCCACGAGAGCGGGGCCGAGTTCGGCGATGACCTCGGTCGCCACCGCCGGATAGTTGCCGAGTGCCCACATCGCCCGGTGCTTGGCCTTCAGGGCGAGATCGGCGTCGTGTGTCGTGGAGATGTCGGTCATCAGAGGATTCCTCCTGTCGAGGGACCCGGCTTCGGCGCCGTCTCGGAGGCGGCCCGGGTCACAGATCGACTGTAGGAACGCGGACGCGGTGTCCTCCAGTACACAATCTGTACTGCACAGCCGCACATCCGTGCTGGTCGTGGCGGTCCGACCGGCCTACGATCCGATCATGGGCCCGCCCTACCACCAGTTCTGTCCCGTCGCCAAGGCGATGGAGTTGTTCGACGAGAGGTGGACGCTGCTCGTAGTGCGCGAACTCGTGCTCGGCAGCGAACGGTTCAACGACCTCCGGCGCGGCCTGCCCCGCATGTCGCCGACGCTGTTGTCGAAGCGGCTGCATCAGCTCACGGCGGCGGGCATCGTGCGGCGTCTCGAGGACGGAAACGACGTCCGGTACGTGCTCACCCCGGCGGGACGCGATCTCGAGACCGTCGTCGACGCACTCGGTGCGTGGGGCACGCGGTGGACCGGGAAACTCGGTGACGTCGACCTCGATCCGCGACTGCTGATGTGGGACATGCACCGGCACGTCGACCATGCGGCCCTGCCGGAATCCCGGGTGGTCGTGGAGTTCGCCTTCCCGACGGTCACCCACGCGTCGCGCCGGTGGTGGATGGTCATCACGCCGCACGACGTCGACGTGTGTGACGAGGACCCGGGCTTCGAGGTCTCGATCCGGGTGACGACGGGACTGCGGGAGCTGACCGAGATCTGGCGTGGCGGAGCGACCTGGCCGGACGCATTGCGCTCGGGCGCCGTGGTCGTCGACGGTCCGAGCGCCCTGCGCCGGTCGCTGCCGCGCTGGTTCGACTCCCCTCTGGCCTCACCGGTCGGGCACCCCGCCCGGTGAGGCGCGGAGGGATCTATCCGTTCGCGGCGGGACGGGACGGGCGTTTCGGCGGCTCACAGCACCCGACGGCGCACAGGCTCCCGTTGCACGCGGCCCCGAGCAGCGGTTCGGTGCCGCAGCGACGGGCGGTGATCCCGTCCCGCTGTTCCTCGACGAGTTCGCGGACGAGTTGCGCGAAGCGCGGGTCGGTTCCGGCCGTCGCCGCACGAGAGAAGCCCATGCCCAGCTCAGCGGCCCGGTCGCGAGCCTCGGTGTCGAGATCCCACACGACCTCGAGATGATCGGAGACGAACCCGACCGGCACGACCACGACGGCGCGGACTCCCCGTTCGTGCAGGGCGTCGATGTGGTCGACGATGTCGGGTTCGAGCCACGGCACCTGCGGCGGACCGGACCGCGACTGCCACACCAGGTCGTAGTCGTCCTCGCCGAGCGCCTCGGCCACCAACCGCGCCGCTTCGGCCACCTGCCGGCTGTAGAGATGCCCACCCTCCTCCGGCGGACCACCGGTCGCGTCGAAGGAGTTCGGAACGGAGTGCGCGGTGAACACCACGCGCGCGGAATCGCGCACGGCGTCGGCGAGTTCGACGCGGGCGGCGCGCACGGCGTCGGTGACGGCGTCGAGGAACAGCGGGTGGTCGTAGAAGTGCCGCAGCTTCGTCAACTGCGGGGCGTTCTCGACGGCGTCCCGTGCCCGCGCGATGTCCTCGTGGTACTGCCGGCATCCCGAGTAGCCGCCCCAGGCGGAGGTCGCGAACACCAGGGCGTTGCGGATCCCGTCGTCGCGCATCCGCGCGACGGTGTCCTCGACCATGGGATGCCAGTTGCGGTTGCCGAAATAGATCGGCAGATCGATACCGTGCGCGTCGAACTCGGCGCGGACGGCGTCGATGATCGCCCGGTTCAGGGCGTTGATCGGCGAGACACCCCCGAAGTGCAGATAGTGCTGCGCAACCTCGTCGAGTCGTTCCGGTGGGATCCCCCGTCCGCGGGTGACGTTCTCGAGGAACGGCCGCACGTCGTCGGGTCCTTCCGGTCCGCCGAACGACAGCAGCATCAGCGCGTCGTACGCCCCGGGGGTGTTCGTCATGAAAGTGCCTTCCGTCGTACGGTCAGCTGCCGAAGCCGACCTGGGAATGGAAACCACCGTCGACGTAGACGATGGATCCCGTTGTCCCGGGTAGCCAGTCGGACAGCACCGCACACACGGTCTTCGCCACAGGCGTCGGGTCGTCGACGTCCCAGCCGATCGGGGACGCGGCCGACCAGCCCTCGTTCAAGCGGTTCATCTCCGCTCCCGGGCCGGTCGCGTCGCCCGCGATGGCCTTGGCCGCGAGCGTCTTGATCGGGCCGGCGGCGACGAGGTTCGAACGGATGCCGCGCGGGCCGACCTCCTTGGCCACGTAGCGGTTCACCGACTCGAGCGTCGCCTTGGAGACACCCATCCAGTTGTAGAACGGCACGGCCCGGGAAGGGTCGAAGTCCATTCCGACGATCGAACCGCCCTCGTTCATGACGGGCAGGACGGCCTTGGCGAGCGCGCCGTAGGAGTAGGCCGACACCTCGAGTGCCACCGCGACGTCCGTCCACGGCGCGTCGAGGAACGGGCTGCCCAGGCAGGACCGGGGTGCGAAACCGATGGAGTGGACGACACCGTCGATCCCCTCCGGTGCGAGTTCGCGGATCTTGTCGGCGAGACCGTCGAGATCCTCCTGGTTCTGCACGTCGAGGCTGATGGCCGGCGGCACCGGCTGCGGGAGACGCTGCGCGATCCGGTCGATCAACCGGAGTCGCTCGAAGCCGGTGATGATCACCTTCGCGCCCTGTTCCTGCGCGGCCTTCGCGGTGTGGAAGGCGATCGAGGCATCGGTGATGATGCCGGTGACGAGAATGGTCTTGCCCTCGAGCAGTCCGCCCATGAGTGTGTCGGTCCTCCAGTGAGATTCGGATGTGGTCGCGAGACCGTCAGTGGCCCATGCCCATGCCGCCGTCGACCGGGATGACGGCGCCGGAGACGTAGGCGGAGTCGTCGGAGGCCAGGAAGCTGACGACGGCTGCGACGTCCTCGGGCTTGCCGAGTCGCTGCAGCGGGATGAACTTCTTCGCGGTGTCGCGCAGGTCGTCGGACAGATCCGCAGTCATGTCGGTCTCGATGAAACCGGGAGCGACGACGTTGGCGGTGATCGATCGCGAACCGAGTTCGCGGGTGACCGAACGGGCGAGACCGATGACACCGGCCTTCGAGGACGCGTAGTTGATCTGACCGGCCTGCCCGGCGAGGCCGACCACGGAGCCGAGGAAGATCATGCGGCCCCAACGGGCACGGAGCATCGCGCGGTTGGCGCGCTTGGCGCACCGGAAGGCGCCGGTGAGGTTCGCGTCGATCACCGAGCTGAACTGGTCCTCGGTCATGCGCATCAGCAGGGTGTCGTCGGTGATGCCCGCATTCGCGACGAGCACCTCGACGGGACCCTGATGCTCCTCGACCTCCTTGAACGCGGCGTCGACCGAGTCGGCGTCGGTGACGTCGCATCGCACACCGAACAGGCCGTCGGGCGCGCCCGAACCGCGGTGGGTGACGGCGACCTTGTGGCCGTCGGCCTGCAGGCGACGGGCGACGGCGAGGCCGATCCCGCGGTTTCCACCGGTGACGAGGACGGATCGGGGGGTGACACCCGCGCGCGTGGACGCTGCGGCACTATCTGCGTCAGTCATGCATTCCAACCTATCTGGTGGCCTGTCCGGGACGGAAAACGCTCCGTGAGCGTGCACAAGGTGGATCAGGGCAGCCGTTGGCGCAACACCATCGCCGCGCCGAGCCCCGCGATCACCGAGAGCGCTCCGAGCATGAGCCACGGACGACTGGCGTCGCCGCGGGTCGTCTCGAAGCCGATCTGCTCCTCGAGCGTGTTGTAGGCGTCCTCGAGTTCCTCGAGGCTCGCCGCCGTGAAGAAGCTCCCACCCGAGAGATTGGCGATCTCCTTGAGCGACGGGTCGTCGACGGGCACGGGGATCCGATCGTCCTCGATGGTGACGGTGCCCGTCTGCGTGCCGAACGAGATGGTCGAGACCGGGATTCCCTTCTCCGCCGCCTGTCGCGCCGCGGTGAACCCCCCGCGAGGATCGTCGGGACTCTCGGGGACGGTCTGCTTGCCGTCGGACAAGAGCACGATCCGCGCGGGCGGCGCCTGGTCGCTACCGCCGAGCACGGCGGCGAGCGTGTCGATCGACTGCATCGCCGTGAAGATCGCCTCGCCGGTCGCGGTGCGCTCGCTGAGCTGCAGGTTGTCGATCGCGGACTTGCTCGCCTCCCGGTTGGTGGTCGGCGAGACCAGGACCGAGGCGGTACCCGAGAACGCGACGAGACCGAGGTTGATGCCGGGTGTCAGGTCGTCGGCGAACTGCTTGGCCGCCTCCTGAGCGGCGGCGAGTCGCGTGGGTGCGACGTCCGTGGCCTCCATCGACAACGACACGTCGATGACGAGCACGACCGTGGCCCGGTTGCGCGGCACCCGCTGTTCGGCGGTCGGGCCGGCGAGCGCCACAGTGAGGAATACGAGGCCGACGAGCAACAGTGCGACGGGAATGTGCCGAGCGCGTCCCGGGCGCGCGGGCGCGACCTTCTCGAGCAGCTCGAGATTGGTGAAGCGCAGCGAGTTCGTCTGGCGCCGGCGCTGGACCAGCACGTACGCACCGCCGAGGGCGGCGACGACGAACAGCAGCAGCAACCACCACGGTGAAGTGAAACCGGACAGGCTCATCGTCCCCCCTGCCGTGCGGGTGCGCCGAAGCTGTGCCGCCGGGCCGCGACGAACCGCACGACGTCGCCGATCCAGTCGCGGTCGGTGCGCAGCGTCAGCACGGGCGCACCGGAACTGCGCAGCGCCTGGTGCACGGCCGCGCGATGCTCCGCGGCCGCCTGCGCGTAGTCGGCCCGCAGTTCGGGAGTGGTCGTGAATTCGCGGGTGCGGCCCGTCTCCGGGTCGTGCAGCACCACGTCGCCCAGATCGGGCAGTTCGAGGTCGCGGCGATCGATGATCTCGACGGCGAGCAGTTCGTGCCGGCCGGACAGCGCCCGCAGGGAGCGCTCCCAGTCGAGCGGACCCAGAAAATCGCTCACCACGACGGCCAGACCGCGGCGGCGCTGGGGGCGTCGCAGCGACTCGACGAGGCCTTGGAGATCGCCGCGGGTCCCGTCGGGTGCATGCGGGGTGGTCGCGACGGTACGCAGCAACGACTGGGCGTGCAGCCGCCCACCACGCGCGGGGACGCGGACGGTCTCATTGCCGGTGGAGATCACCGCACCGATCCGATTCCCGCCACCGGTGGTCAGATGCGCGAGCGCGGCCACCGCTGCGATCGCCAGGTCGCGCTTCTCGCACATACCGGTACCGAAGTCCAGGCTGGCCGACAGGTCGACCGCGAGCCACGTCTCGAGTTCCCGGTCGGCGACGGTCTGCCGCACGTGCGGGTGCGTCGTGCGCGCAGTGACCGACCAGTCCATCTGCCGCACGTCGTCGCCCGGCTGATACTCGCGGGCGTCCCCCGGTTCGGAACCCGGGCCCGGGATCAGACCGAGGTGGTCGCCGTGCAGGACGCCGTCGAGACGGCGCCGCACGGTGAGCTCGAGGGTGCGGAGCGCGGCGGTGAGCGCGGGATCGCGCAATTCACCGGACCGGAACCGCGGTGGCGACCCGTCGTGAGGACGTGTGCTCACCGCGCGCCCGCACCTCCCTGCGGACCGGGTGCACCGACGGGCGCCTGCTGACCGGCAACGGTCCGCGGATCGGCGGGCGCCGGGCCGGGGGTCGCGGTCGGCACGGGTGCGTTCGCCTGGGGCGCGACCTGCGGAAGACCCACCGTCTGCAGGATGCGGGTGATGATCTGGTCCGGGGAGACGTCGTCCGCGAGCGCGTCGTAGGACAGCACCAGGCGATGGCGGAGCACATCGGGGATGACGTCGACGATGTCCTGCGGCACCACGTAGTCGCGACCGCGCACGAGCGCCAGGGCACGCGCCGAGGAGATGATGCCGAGCGTCGCGCGGGGCGAGGCGCCGTAGGCGATCCAGCCCTGCACATCGTGCAGGCCGAGTTCGGCGGGCCGACGCGTCGCGAAGATGACCCGCACCACGTAGTCGACGAGCGCGTGGTGCACGAACACACGTCCGGCGATCTTCTGCAGGCGCAGGAGCTGCTCGTTGTCGAGCACCTGCTTCGGTTCGGGAGCGGCGACACCCATTCGGTAGACGATCTCGCGTTCTTCCTCCACCGTCGGGTAGTCGACGAGGACCTTGAACAGGAAGCGGTCGCGCTGTGCTTCCGGGAGCGGGTAGACGCCCTCGTTCTCGATGGGGTTCTGCGTCGCCATCACGAGGAACGGCTCGGGCATCGGGAAGGTCCTGCCACCGATGGTGACGTGGCGTTCGGCCATCACCTCGAGCAGCGCCGATTGCACCTTCGCCGGGGCGCGGTTGATCTCGTCGGCGAGCACGAAGTTCGCGACGACCGGTCCGAGTTCGGTGTCGAACTCCTCGCGTCCCTGCCGGTAGATGCGGGTACCGACGAGGTCGGTCGGCACGAGGTCGGGGGTGAACTGGACGCGGGAGAACGATCCACCGACGACCTTCGCGAAGGTCTCGACGGCCAGCGTCTTCGCGACACCGGGAACGCCTTCGAGCAGCACGTGCCCGCGCGCGAGCACACCGACCAGCATCCGCTCGACCAGCAGGTCCTGGCCGACGATCACGCGCTTGACCTCGTAGATGGCCCGTTCGAGGAGACGGACGTCGTCGGCCGGGTCGTACGCCTTCGCAGGAGCGTCGCCGGGTTTCCGCATGTTCGCGCCGGCTGCCGGCTGGGTGTTCGTACCGGCCGCCGGCTGAGTGTTCGCACCGGTCCCCTGCGGAGCCGGCTGAGTGTTCGCACCGGTCCCCTGCGGAGCCGGCTGAGTGTTCGCACCGGTCCCCTGCGGAGCCGGCTGAGTGTTCGCACCGGTCCCCTGCGGAGCCGGCTGAGCGTTCGCGCCGGACCCCTGCGGAGCAGGACCGTTCGCGCCCGCCGCCTTCGGCGCCGACGCGGCACCCGCCGCAGCCTGGTTGTTCTTGCGTCCGTCGTTACCGCCCTGGTCGCCCGGCGTTGCCGAACCGGACGTCCCACCCTCGCGTGAGGTCACCAACAATCCACCGCTTTCGCCTACGTCGCTCCGCTGGAAACACCTGCTGCACCACTATTGCAGGTGCCGGCTCGGTGTGTCGTCGCCCCTGCACCGACCGGGAGACGGCACCCGGAAACGACCGGATGGCACCCGTCCTCGGTGGTACGAGGGCCGCGGCAAACCTCGCCCTCACGACACCATGCGCACCACGTACGGTGTCATGCCGCCCCAGCGTACCGGCGAGATCTTCACGAACGATCCCGACTGCGGCGCCTCGAGCATCTGCCCGTCGCCGAGATACAGCGCGACGTGCTGGCTGGCGTTGGGCCCGTAGAAAATCATGTCGCCCCGCCTCATCTGCGACGACGGGACCTGCGTGCCGGCCGTGTACTGGTAGCCGGTGTAGTGCGGGAGCGAGATACCGATGCCCGCGAAGGCGTAGATCATCAGTCCCGAACAGTCGAAGCCGACCTTGGCGTAGTCGCCGTGGACATCGGCGACGCCACCGTCGCGGATACCGCGGGTCGGGCCGTTCTCGTTGCCACCACCCCACGCGTACGGGACGCCGATCTGGGACATCGCGCGGTCGATGACGATCTCCACCGCAGCGGGACCCGTGACGGACGGACGCGACGGGGTGCTGGGCGTCGAATTCGGTGTGGAGGGGCGGGAACCCGATCCCCCGGTCCCCGATCCGGGGGTCTCCACGACGGGGTCGCCCGGATCCGGGTTCTCCCAGTCGATCCCACCGTCGCTGCCGCTGTCCTCGTCTTCGTCGGGGATCGTGCCGCTGTCGGTGCCGTCCGGGACGGATCCATCGTCGGTGTCGTCCGGGACCGTTCCGCTGTCCGTGTCCTCGAGGACGTCGTCCAGGACGCTTCCACGGTCGCCGTAATCCGGGACCGTGGCGTCGTCGGTGTAGTCCGGTGCAACCGTGTCGGTGCCACTGGTATCGGTGCGACTCGCAGCGGTGTCACTGTCCTCCGGCGCTCCGGATTCGGTGGTGACCTCACCCGGTGCGGCGACGTCGCTGTCGCCGGTCGACGGAGACTCCTCGATCAGCGTGTGAGGGCGACGGCCGTTGGCCAGTTCCGCCGCACGTTCCCGGGCTGCGGCGTCGGCGGCGACACGCTCGGCCGCCTCGGCTGCCGCGACCCGTGCCGCCGCGGCGGCTGCTTCCTCGGCTGCGCGGCGACGCTCCCAGTCCTGGTACTGCGCGCGTTGCCCTTCCAGGCCCGCAACGTTCACGCGGGCCCGGTCGAGTTCGCTCTGCGCGTTTTCACGTTCCTGCTCGATGCGCGACTTCTCGGCAGCCTGCCGACCGAGTTCCGCTCGCGCGACGGCGATCGCGGCCTCGGCCTCGGCCCTGCGCTGCTCGGCGGCTTCCGCCGCCGCGTCGGCCTCGAGCTTGGCCGCGCGTGCCCGCGAATGGGAGTTGGCCTCCTGGGCCCGGGCGCGCTGGAGCGCATCGAGCACCGCGGTGCGCCCGGCGGACAGCAATCGCATGACCTGGGCGCGGTCGAGCAGATCGTCGGGACCGTCGACGTCGAGGAAGGCCGCGAGGGAGACCGAGTTGGCGCCACGGGTGTAGCTGTCGCGGACGAACGCGTCGAAGTTCTTCTGGGCAGCAGCGATCCGGTCGGCGGCGTCGTCGAGTGCGCGGCGGGAATCCACGACCACCCGTTCGGCGAGATCCGCCGCGTCGCGCGCGCTCTGGAGATCGACGAGGGCGCGGTTGACGTCCTCGCGGCGGATGGCGACCTGCGCGTCGAGCTCGGCGAGCTGCTGATCCGCGTCGGCGATCCGGACGATCAGCTGCCCGACCCGGTCGATGTTGGCCGCGACGGCCGCACCTGCGCGGTCGATCTCGGCGTCCGAGGGGTTCGGCGGCGGGGCCGGTGCGGCGGACGCCGTCGTGGTCACGGTGAGGAGCACGGCTGTGACCAACCCCAAACCGGCGAGGAGCGTGCCGGTGCGCGTCCGCGGGATGCGACCGGGCGTCGGACCGTCGGGTCGACGGCCTGCAGTGAGCGTCGTGGCGGTGCCGTCCGGCCCCGACCGTCGCGGAATCCCTCCGTGGATACCGAACCGTCTCACGTGCATCTCCCTCGGTCGCACCTGGTGGCCGAGACATCCGGCCGGACGACCCGAGGAAGGCAGGCAGCATCCGCTCGCCGTGGGTGCCCCACGGCTCACACGCTGCAGTCGTACACCGACTGCGGACAGCGTCCCCACGAGCCGGGTTGTGACACACCTTCCCCAAGAGCGTCATGAGAACCGTACGACACCTCAGGGGTATGTCGCATGACAGTCACGAAGATCGGCCGGAAGAACGCCGAACGAACACGGAGCGGACACCGAGCAACACCGTGAGGACGCCGAACGATCTTCCCTGCCGGATTCCGTCACGATCGGGACGAGGACAACCCGGAGAAGATCTCTACGGTGACGGGAAAGAGACCTCAGACATCTTCGGCCGATGACGATCCGTTACCTCCGGCAACGGTCGCGTCGCCGTCCGCGCGGCGGCGTTTGGCGAGCCAGGTCGCGCCGGCCGCAAGAGCGACCACCGCGACGATCAGCAGCGTCATCAGCGTCCAGGGCGGAGACGGCTCGAGCACCGAGTCGACGAAGTTGCGTGTGGAGACCACCGGATCGCCGGTGTAGGTGCGATCCTGGGCGGCCTCGAGAGTGACGCGGTCGAGATCCTCGCTGAACGTCCCGACCCATCCCGGGCTGAGGACCAGCACCGTTCCGCCGTCCTCGGCGCCGACCTCCGTCGCGAGGTCGCGCAGCTGCGAATCCATACGGGGGTCCCGGTCGAGCACGACCACGCTGAGGTCGATCCCGTTCTCCTGCGCGCGCTGCACCTCGGCGACGAGGTCGTCGACGTACTGCGAGGGCGCCGCCACCTGGTCGTCGGCGAGATCGGCGAGCACTTTTTCGACCGAGACCCCGGTAGGAAGATCCGTGAGCGCAGGGCCCGGTATGCGAAGCAGTGGCGCAGACATCTCTCTCCGGTGGTGCAGGGTCGGAAGCCGGGCGATACGGCGATCCGGCCGCGCGGAGACGACACGAAGCGCCACACCCGTGCGGCAAGGGAGAACACTACGCGATCGCGCGACGGCGCCTCGAAGCACTCGTCGCGAGCAGGACCGATGCCGGCGGGACGCCTCGTCGACACGACGGACCCGACTTCGGTTCAATACAGGACAAGCGTACTGTTAGAATCGAGTGCGAGACGCCACGACTACTGCATCCGGGCCACGGGCCGCGAGCGGACGTCGTGTGCCTCGCTTCAGCCGTCGACACAGCCCCGTCGGCGGCCAGCCGAAACGACGAGTGGAGCTGACGTGAGCACCAGTAGTGATTCGTTCGGCGCCAAGGGTTCGCTGCAGGTCGGAGACAACTCCTACGAGATCTTCCGCCTGTCGGCCGTCCCCGGCACCGAGAAACTTCCTTACTCTTTGAAGGTCCTGGCCGAGAACCTGCTGCGCACCGAGGACGGTGCCAACATCACGGCCGATCACATCCGGGCCATCGCCAACTGGGATCCCTCCGCCGACCCGAGCATCGAGATCCAGTTCACGCCCGCCCGCGTGATCATGCAGGACTTCACGGGCGTCCCCTGTGTCGTCGACCTCGCGACCATGCGTGAGGCCGTGACCACCCTGGGCGGCGACCCGAACAAGGTCAACCCCCTCTCCCCCGCCGACATGGTCATCGACCACTCGGTGATCCTCGACTACTTCGGTCGCGCCGACGCCCTCGAGCGCAACGTCGACCTCGAGTACGAGCGCAACGGCGAGCGCTACCAGTTCCTGCGCTGGGGCCAGGGCGCCTTCGACGACTTCCGCGTCGTCCCCCCGGGCATGGGTATCGTCCACCAGGTCAACATCGAGTACCTCGCCCCGACCGTCATGGTCCGCAACGGGCAGGCCTACCCCGACACCTGCGTCGGCACCGACTCGCACACGACGATGGTCAACGGCCTCGGCGTGCTCGGCTGGGGCGTCGGCGGCATCGAGGCCGAGGCCGCGATGCTCGGCCAGCCGGTCTCCATGCTCATCCCGCGCGTGGTCGGCTTCAAGCTCACCGGTGAGATCCAGCCCGGCGTGACCGCGACCGACGTCGTGCTCACCGTCACCGACATGCTGCGCAAGCACGGCGTCGTCGGCAAGTTCGTCGAGTTCTACGGCGCCGGCGTGGCCGAGGTCCCCCTCGCCAACCGCGCGACCCTCGGCAACATGAGCCCCGAGTTCGGTTCGACCGCAGCGATCTTCCCGATCGACGGCGAGACCATCAACTACCTGCGCCTGACCGGCCGCAGCGACGAGCAGCTCGCTCTCGTCGAGGCGTACGCCAAGGAGCAGGGCCTGTGGCACGATCCGAGCCGCGAGCCCGAGTTCTCCGAGTACCTCGAGCTCGACCTGTCGACGGTCGTCCCGTCGATCGCCGGCCCGAAGCGCCCGCAGGACCGCATCCTCCTGTCGGAGTCGAAGGCAGCCTTCCGCCGCGACATCCACAACTACGTGGAAGAGCACGAGGCGACCCCGCACTCCAAGCTCGACGACGCGCTCGACGACACCTTCCCGGCGTCCGACCCGATCAAGCCCACCGCGAACGGCGACGCTCCGCTCGTTCCCCACGGCGATACTTCCGGCCGCCCCTCCAAGCGGGTCAAGGTCGTCTCCGAGGAGCGCGGCGAGTTCGTCCTCGACCACGGTGCCGTGGTGGTCGCAGGTATCACCTCCTGCACCAACACCTCCAACCCGTCGGTCATGCTCGGCGCCGCGCTGCTCGCCCGCAACGCGGTCGAGAAAGGCCTGGCCACCAAGCCGTGGGTCAAGACCAACATGGCTCCGGGTTCGCAGGTCGTCAACGACTACTACGAGAAGGCCGGCCTGTGGCCGTACCTCGAGAAGCTCGGCTTCTACCTCGGTGGCTTCGGTTGCACCACCTGCATCGGTAACACCGGCCCGCTGCCCGAGGAGATCTCGAAGGCCGTCAACGACAACGACCTCTCGGTCACCGCGGTGCTCTCCGGCAACCGCAACTTCGAGGGTCGTATCTCCCCCGATGTGAAGATGAACTACCTGGCCTCGCCGCCGCTGGTCATCGCGTACGCGCTCGCGGGCACGATGGACTTCGACTTCGAGACCGACGCGCTGGGCAAGGACAAGGACGGCAACGACGTCTTCCTGAAGGACATCTGGCCTTCCGCCCAGGAGATCGACGACACCATCAAGTCGGCGATCAACCAGGACATGTTCCGCAAGTCCTACGCCGATGTCTTCAAGGGCGACGAGCGCTGGCAGAACCTCGAGACCCCCGAGGGCGACACCTTCGCGTGGGACGAGGATTCGACGTACGTCCGCAAGGCTCCGTACTTCGAGGGCATGACGATGGAGCCGGACGCGGTCAGCGACATCAAGGGCGCTCGCGTCCTCGCGCTGCTCGGCGATTCGGTCACCACCGACCACATCAGCCCGGCCGGTCCGATCAAGCCGGGTACCCCGGCCGCGCAGTACCTCGACGCCCACGGTGTCGAGCGCAAGGACTACAACTCGCTCGGCTCGCGTCGTGGCAACCACGAGGTCATGGTCCGCGGCACCTTCGCGAACATCCGTCTGCAGAACCAGCTGCTCGACGGTGTCTCCGGTGGTTACACCCGCGACTTCACCCAGGACGGTGCTCCGCAGGCGTTCATCTACGACGCCTCGCAGAACTACCAGGAGGCCGGCATCCCGCTGGTCGTCCTCGGTGGCAAGGAGTACGGTTCGGGCTCCTCGCGTGACTGGGCCGCCAAGGGCACCCGCCTGCTCGGCGTCAAGGCCGTCATCACGGAGTCCTTCGAGCGCATCCACCGCTCGAACCTCATCGGCATGGGCGTCATCCCGCTGCAGTTCCCGGCGGGTGAGTCGGCCGCGTCGCTGGGCCTGACCGGCACCGAGGTCTTCGACATCGAGGGCATCGAGAAGCTCAACGAGGGCGTCACGCCGAAGACCGTCAAGGTCACGGCGACCAAGGACAACGGCGAGAAGGTCACCTTCGACGCTGTCGTCCGCATCGACACCCCCGGTGAGGCGGACTACTACCGCAACGGCGGCATCCTGCAGTACGTGCTGCGGAACATGATCCGCGGCTGAGAGCAGTGCTCGTGACCCGATCGGTCACATCTGTGTGAAGCGGCGGGCCCGGGACGAGACTCGTCTCGGGCCCGCCGTCTCCCTCGAGCCGAAAGGAAGTGGCGCGTGCCCAAGGTCAGTGAGGACCATCTCGCCGCGCGGCGCAGGCAGATCCTCGACGGTGCCCGTCGCTGCTTCGCCGAATACGGTTACGACGGCGCGACCGTGCGACTGCTCGAAGATGCCACGGGTCTGTCCCGTGGCGCGATCTTCCACCATTTCAAGGACAAGGACGGACTGTTCCTCGCCCTCGCGCAGGAGGATGCGAGACGGATGGCCGACGTCGCGGCCAACGAGGGTCTCGTGCAGGTCATGCGCGACATGCTGTCCTCCCCCGACCAGTTCGACTGGCTCGGGACGCGGCTCGAGATCACGCGCCGTCTCCGCACCGACCCCGAGTTCGCGAAGGCGTGGACGCAGCATTCGGCCGAACTCACCGAGGCCACCGTCGGACGCCTCGAACGGCAACGGGAAGCGGGCCGGCTGCGCGACGACGTGCCGACCGAAGTCGTCCTGGGTTATCTCGACCTCGTGCTCGACGGGCTCGTCGCCCGCCTCGCTTCAGGGCACACCGAACAGGACCTCGTCGCGGTTCTCGACCTCGTCGAGGAATCCGTGCGCCGGCGCGACTGACGCGCCGGATCCGTTCCTCATGCCTTCTCGTCGCTCGCTGCCGCCCGACGACGGTTCGGGCCGCCGCGGCCCCGCAGCCGCACCTGCGACTCCACGAGAACGTTGTGCACGAAACCGTAGGATCGACCGGTTTCCTGCGCGAGCCTCCGAATGCTCGCGCCCTCCTCGTAGCGGCGCTTCAGATCCTCCTGCAAGCGGTCCCGCGATTCCCCTGTAACTCGGGCTCCCTTCGCGTAGGTCGTCTCTCCACCACCGGAATTTCGCGCCATCGGATCCTCCCTGCGCCCTCGCCAAAGGTCCCTTTCCCAGGCTAGAGGACTGTCAGGTTGCGCGGACGCAGATCGGACCAGCAGGAGCGGATCGGGGGACGGATCCGACCGGAGGCCCGATCAGGCGAGCTGGATGAGCTCGAGGTATTCCTGGGACCAGTGGTCCTCGGTTCCGTCGGGAAGCAGGATCACACGTTCCGGGTCGAGGGCCTCGGCCGCACCCGGATCGTGGGTGACAAGCACGACGGCACCCTCGTAGCTCCGCAATGCATCGAGCACCTGCTCGCGCGAGACGGGATCGAGGTTGTTGGTCGGCTCGTCGAGGAGCAGCACGTTAGCCGCGGACGACACGAGCCCCGCCAGGGCGAGTCGCGTCTTCTCACCACCGGAGAGCGTTCCGGCCGGCTGCTCGAGCTGCGGACCGGTGAACATGAACGCGCCGAGCAGTCCCCGCAGGTCCTGTTCGCCGGCGTCGGGAGCGGCGTGCCGGATGTTGTCCCACACCGTCGCCGAGTCGTCGATGGTGTCGTGCTCCTGCGCGAAGTAGCCGACCTTCAGGCCGTGACCCGGCACGAGTTCGCCGAGATCCGGCTGCTCCACACCGGCGAGCAGCCGCAGCAGCGTCGTCTTGCCGGCACCGTTGAGGCCGAGGACGACGACGCGGCTGCCCCGGTCGATCGCGAGATCGACGCCGGTGAAGATCTCCAGGGAGCCGTAGACCTTGGTCAGCTCCTTGGCCATCAGCGGGGTCTTGCCGCACGCGGCCGGCGTGGGGAACCGGATCTTGGCCACCTTGTCTGCGACGCGCACGTCGTCGAGGTCGGCGAGCAGCTTCTCGGCGCGCTTGGCCATGTTCTGGGCGGCAGTGGCCTTGGTGGCCTTCGCTCCGAGCTTCGCGGCCTGCTTCTGCAGGGCGGACGCCTTCTTCTCGGCGTTCGCACGCTCGCGCCGGCGCCGCGCCTCGTCGGTGGCACGCGCGTCGAGATACTTCTTCCAGCCCATGTTGTAGACGTCGGCCTCGCCGCGCACCGCGTCGAGGAACCACACCTTGTTCACCACGTCGGCGAGCAGGTCGACGTCGTGGCTGATGACGATGAGCCCACCGTCGTGGTTCTGCAGGAATCCGCGCAGCCAGGTGATCGAGTCGGCGTCGAGGTGGTTGGTCGGCTCGTCGAGCAGCAGCGTGGTGTCGGACTTCCCGCCGGAGCCGTCCGAGGCTGCGAACAGGATGCGGGCGAGTTCGACACGGCGGCGCTGACCACCCGACAGCGTGTGCAGGGGCTGGCCGAGGACCCGGTCGGGCAGGCCGAGGCTGTGGCAGATGCTCGCGGCCTCGGATTCGGCGACGTATCCGCCGAGCGTCGCGAAACGCTCTTCGAGCGAACCGTACTTGCGCACGGCACGGTCGCGGATCTTCTCGTCGACGGCCTCCGCCATGAGCGCCTGCTGCTTCTCCATGCTGCGGAGGATCTCGTCGAGACCTCGCGCCGAGAGCACCCGGTCCTTGGCGAGGACGTCGAGATTGCCCTCCTTGGGATCCTGCGGCAGGTAACCGATGTCTCCGGAACGGATCACGGTGCCGGCGTAGGGTTCGCCTTCACCCGCGAGGATCCGCAGGGTCGTGGTCTTGCCGGCACCGTTACGTCCCACGAGGCCGATCCGGTCCCCGGCCTGCACCCGCAGCCCCGAGCCGGGGGCGGTGAGCAGCGTCCGCACGCCGGCGCGGACTTCGAGGTCGGTAGCGGTGATCACGCACGGGCTCCTAGAACGAAAGACGATGGATGGGTGCCATGGTGGCAAACAGCCGGGCACACGAACCACTCATTTTACCGTGACAGCACCTCTCCCCCACGGTGAGATGCACTACCCCTCGCCACGCGCGGCCGGGTTCTTCCCGCGCGCGACCTAGGCTGGCGCCCGTGACCCTCCTTCCCTCCACCGACCTCGTCGTGGCCGGACTCGGCCCCGCCGGCCGTGCATTGGCGTTCCGTGCCGCCGCAGCCGGGTTGTCGGTGACGGCCGTCGACGTGCGTCCGCAGCGTCGGTGGACCGCGACCTACGCGGCGTGGGCCGACGAACTGCCCGCCTGGCTGCCCGACGAGGTGGTGGCAGCACGCATCGACCGGCCCGCGGCGTGGACGACCGGGCCCCGCATCGTCGATCGCGCCTACCGGGTGCTGGACACAGCGTGCCTGCAGGACTTCCTCGCCCTCGACGCCGTCACGGTGGTCACGGATCGGGTACGCGACGTCGATGCGGACGGCGTGGTCCTCGGCGACGGACGCCGGGTGACTGCCCGCTACGTCGTCGATGCCCGCGGGGTGCCCGCCGAACCGGAACGTGCCCAGCAGACGGCATTCGGGCTGATCGTCGACGATGCGACCGCAGCTCCGGCACTCGACGGCCACGACGCCTGGTTCATGGACTGGCGCCGCGACAACGGCACGGGCCCCGACGACGTGCCGTCCTTCCTGTACGCGGTGCCGGTCGGCGGCGGACGCACGATCCTCGAGGAGACCTGCCTCGTCGGCCGCCCGGCACTCGGTCTCGGCGAACTCGAACGGCGCCTCCACATCCGCCTCGCAGCGCGAGGCGTACACACGACCGGCGACGAGCAGGTCGAACGGGTGCGCTTCGCCGTCGAGGGCGCACCGACGGCACCCGGGGTGAGCGGCTTCGGCGCTCGCGGTGGTCTCATGCATCCGGCCACGGGATACGCGGTGGCCACCGCCCTGTCCACTGCGGATGCGGTGATCGACGCGATGCGCCGCGGCGAGGACCCGCAGCGCGTCCTGTGGCCGGTGCGCGCCCGCTCGGTGGCGACCCTGCGGCAGATGGGACTGCGGGTCCTGCTGCGACTCGACGCACGCGGAGCGATCGAGTTCTTCGACGCGTTCTTCGCTTTGCCGGTCGAGCAGCAACGCGCCTACCTGTCCGGTCGCGACGACGCGATCGGCGTGGCGGCCACGATGTGGCGGCTGTTCCGGGTGCTGCCGATGGGTGCGCGCAGAACGATTCTGCGTTCGCTCCGCTGATCCGCCGGGTGCGGTGTGTGGCGAACGTCTCGGCGAACCGCCCGGTGAGTTTCGCAGCTTTCCAGCGTGGTCCCGAGGTGTCGATCATGATGGACACATGCGGTCGATCTGGAAAGGCTCACTCGCGTTCGGCCTCGTCAACGTGCCGGTGAAGGTGTACTCGGCGACCGAGTCGCACGACATCTCCTTCCACCAGGTGCACGCGAAGGACGGTGGGCGGATCAAGTATCAGCGTGTGTGTACCGAGTGCGGTGAGGTCGTCCCCTACCAGGAGATCGACAAGGCGTACGACTCCGAGGACGGCGAGCGGGTCGTGCTCACCGACGAGGACTTCGAGAAACTCCCCGCCGCCGAGAAGCACGAGATCCCGGTGCTGCAGTTCGTGCCCACCGAGCAGATCGACCCGATCCTGTTCGAGAAGTCCTACTATCTCGAACCCGATTCGTCGTCGCCGAAGGCCTACGGCCTGCTCGCCGCGACTCTCGAACAGAGCGACCGGACGGCGCTGGTGCACTTCACGCTTCGTCAGCGCACCCGGCTGGCCGCCTTGCGCACCCGCGACGGACTGCTCATCCTGCAGACCCTGCTGTGGCCCGACGAGGTGCGCGCGGCCGAGTTCGAGTCGCTCGACGACATCGAGAAGCCGAAACAACGCGAACTCGCGATGGCCGAGACCCTGGTCGAGTCGATGTCCGACGATTTCGATCCCACCGAATTCACCGACGAGTACCAGGTGGAACTGCGCACGCTGATCGACGAGGCCCTCGCCCGCGGCGGCGAGAAGGTCTTCCAGGTCGCCGAACACGACACCGGTGAAGAGGACGCCGAGGTGCTGGACCTCGTGGCGGCCCTGCAACGTAGCGTCGATGCGGCGGGCAAGAAGGTCCCCTCCGATTCGTCCTCCGGCGGGAAGAAGTCCTCGAAGGACGACGACGAGGACGAAGGCGAGGACGAGGGCACGAAGAAGAAAGCCCCCGCGAAGAAGACCGCGTCGAAGAGTTCGGCGTCGAAGAGTTCGGCGGCCAAGAAGACTCCAGCGAAGAAGAGCACGGCGAAGAAGACCGCGTCCAAGAGCTCGGCAGCCAAGAAGACTCCAGCGAAGAAGACGGCCGCCAAGAAGACCTCCGGCGAACGCAAAGGCGCCTGACCTCCGACGGGAAGTCGAAGATCAGGCGCCGAGGCTCGGAACCGGAGACCGCGGGATCAGACGGTGAATCCGAGTGCGCGCAGCTGCTCGCGTCCGTCGTCGGTGATCTTGTCGGGACCCCACGGCGGCATCCATACCCAGTTGATGCGCAGCTCGTCGCACAGGCCGCTGCGCACGAGTGCGCCCTTGGCCTGCTCCTCGATGACATCGGTGAGGGGGCACGCCGCCGAGGTGAGCGTCATGTCCACGGTCACGGTCTCGTCGACCTCGGAGATCCCGTAGACGAGACCGAGATCGACGACGTTGATGCCGAGCTCGGGGTCGACGACGTCGCGCAGCGCTTCCTCGAGTTCGTCGAGGCGGCCCGGATCCAGCGGCGGGGCCGTAGCCGCGACCAGCGTCGAGGTCTCGTCCGCGCCGGCATCGGCCGTCGGGTTCTCGTCGGTGTTCACGGTGCCCGGTGCGGGTTCGGTCATCAGTTCTGTCCTCCGCTCGAAAGGGTGTGCGCGCCGCCCGCCAGGTCGGCGGGGGCGGCGTCCACGGTCTGCGCGACCGCGTCCTTGAAGGCCATCCAGCCCAGCAACGCGCACTTCACGCGCGCCGGGTACTTCGCGACGCCGGCGAACGCGATGCCGTCGCCGATCAGGTCCTCGTCGCCTTCGACGGTCCCGCGGCTGCCGACCATCTCGACGAACCCTTCGACGATCTTCAGCGCGTCGCCGAGCGGAACGCCGATCACCTGGTCGGTGAGCACGGACGTCGATGCCTGGCTGATCGAGCAGCCCTGCCCGTCGTAGGAGACGTCGCTGACAATGTCGCCGTCGATGTGCACGCGCAGGGTCACCTCGTCGCCGCAGGTCGGGTTGACGTGATGCACTTCGGCGCCGAACGGTTCGCGCAGTCCGCGATTGTGCGGGTGCTTGTAGTGGTCCAGGATCACTTCCTGGTACATCTGCTCCATCCGCATCGGATCACGCCTCCCCGAAGAACTTCTGGGCGCGCCGGATCGCCGCGCCGAGTGCCTGCACCTCGTCCGGCGTGTTGTACACGGCGAACGATGCGCGGGCGGTCGCGGCCACCCCGAAGCGGCGGTGCAGCGGCCAGGCGCAGTGGTGTCCGACCCGGATCTCGACGCCCTCGTCGTCGAGGATCTGGCCGAGATCGTGAGCATGGATTCCGTCCACGACGAACGACACCGCCCCGCCGCGCTGTTCGCCGGTCGTGGGTCCGATGATGCGCACGCCGTCGATGCCGCCCAGCTCGGCGAGTGCCGCAGCAGTCAGCTCGTGTTCGTGTGCGGCGACGGCGTCCATGCCGATGTCCTGCAGGTAGCGCACGGCGGCACCGAGGCCGACGGCCTGCGAGACCATGGGCGATCCGGCCTCGAATCGCTGCGGCGGTGCGGCGAAGGTCGTCGCCTCCATCGTCACCGTCTCGATCATCGAGCCACCGGTGATGAACGGCGGCACGTCGGCGAGCAGGTCGCGGCGACCGTAGAGGACACCGACGCCGGACGGACCGAACATCTTGTGTCCGGAGAACGCCGCGAAATCCACACCGAGAGCACGGAAGTCGACGGCCATGTGCGGCACCGACTGGCACGCGTCGAGCACGACGATCGCGCCGACCTCCTTCGCGCGCCGCACGATCTCCTCGACGGGAGCGACCGCACCGGTCACGTTCGACTGGTGCGTGAACGCCACGACCTTCACGGCGTCGGTCAGCGTCAGCGAATCGAGATCGATGCGACCGTCGTCGGTGACCCCGTACCAGCGCAGGGTGGCACCCGTGCGCCGCGCGAGTTCCTGCCACGGAACGAGATTCGCGTGGTGCTCGAGTTCGGTGACGACGATCTCGTCACCGGGTCCGAGCCGGTGCGGGAACCGGTCGTCGGCGAAGGCGTACGCGACGAGGTTGAGCGACTCGGTGGCGTTCTTGGTGAACACCACCTCGTCGACGTCGACCCCGACGAAGGACGCGATGACGGCGCGAGCGTCCTCGTACGAGTCGGTCGCCTCCTCCGACAACGCGTGCGCACCGCGGTGCACGGCCGCGTTCCGCGTCGCGAGGAACTCACGCTCGGCGTCGAGCACCTGTACCGGGCGCTGGGAGGTGGCCCCCGAGTCGAGGTAGACCAGGGGTTTGCCGTCGCGCACCGTGCGCGCGAGGATCGGGAAATCGGCCCTGATCCGGGCGATGTCCAAGGTCCGCACCGGCACCGTCATCCGATCACGCTCCTTGCGTTGCTGCCTGGGTGAAACGAACGTAGCCGTTGGTCTCGAGCTCGTCGGCGAGCTCGGGGCCGCCGGACTCGACGACGCGGCCACCCACGAAGACGTGCACGAACTGCGGCTTGATGTAGCGCAGGATGCGGGTGTAGTGGGTGATGAGCAGGACGCCGCCGTTCTCGTTCTCCTGGTAGCGGTTCACGCCCTCGGAGACGACGCGCAGCGCGTCCACGTCGAGGCCGGAGTCGGTCTCGTCGAGGATGGCGATCTTCGGCTTGAGCAGACCCAGCTGCAGGATCTCGTGGCGCTTCTTCTCGCCACCGGAGAAGCCCTCGTTGACGCTGCGCTCACCGAAGGCCGGATCGATGTCCAGATCGGACATCGCCTGCTTGACCTCCTTGACCCAGTGGCGCAGCTTGGGGGCCTCGCCGCGCGCGGCGGTCGCGGCGGTGCGGAGGAAGTTCGACATCGACACGCCGGGCACCTCGACCGGGTACTGCATGGCGAGGAACAGGCCGGCGCGGGCGCGCTCGTCGACGCTCATCTCGAGCACGTCCTCACCGTTGAGGGTGATGCTGCCCGAGGTGATCTCGTACTTGGGGTGGCCGGCGATCGCGTACGACAGGGTGGACTTGCCGGAGCCGTTGGGGCCCATGATGGCGTGCGTCTCACCCGAGCGGACCGTGAGGTTCACGCCCTTGAGGATGTCGATCGGCTCGGCGTTCTCGTCGGTCTGTGCGACGCGGACGTGCAGGTCCTTGATCTCGAGGACGTTCGAAGGTGTGGACATCGAAATGCGTTTCCTTAGTGAAGTATCGGGAGTACGGGAGGCAGGGCCGGTCAGGCGCCGACGGCGGCGAGTTCCGCCTCGATGGCGGCCTCGAGCCGTTCGCGGACCTCGGTGACCGTGATGCGCTCGAGCAGCTCGTGGAAGAAGCCGCGGACGACGAGGCGACGCGCTTCCTCCTCGGGGATGCCGCGAGCACGCAGGTAGAACAGCTGCTCGTCGTCGAAGCGGCCGGTCGCCGACGCGTGTCCGGCACCGACGATCTCACCGGTCTCGATCTCGAGGTTCGGCACCGAGTCGGCGCGCGCACCGTCGGTGAGCACCAGGTTGCGGTTGAGCTCGAAGGTGTCGGTGCCCTCGGCCTCGGCGCGGATGAGCACGTCGCCGATCCACACGGTGTGCGCGTCGGGCTTGCCGGAGGCCGGATCGCCCTGCAGCGCACCCTTGTACACGACGTTCGACTTGCAGTTCGGCTGCGAGTGGTCGACGAGCAGGCGCTGCTCGAAGTGCTGACCGGCGTCGGCGAAGTACAGGCCGAGCAGTTCGGCGTCGCCGCCGGGGCCGTCGTACTTGGTGGTCGCCGACACGCGCACGAGATCGCCGCCGAGCGCCACGGTGAAGTGGCGCAGCACGGCATCGCGGCCGAGGCGAGCGTGATGCGCGGCGACGTGTACGGCGTCGTCGGCCCAGTCCTGCACCGCGACGACCTTCAGCTGTGCGCTGTCGCCGAGCACGAACTCGATGTTCTCGGCGTAGGTGCCGCTGCCGCGCTGATCGATGACGAGCGTGACGTTGGCGAACGCCTCGAGCCGGATCTGCACGTGTCCGTAGGCGACAGCGCCCTCGCCCGGTCCCGTGATCGTCACGGTGACGGGCTCAGCGACCTCGACCTCGCGGCCGACGGTCAGGACGGTCGCGGTCTCGAACGACGAGTACGCCTGTGCTGCGATCCGGTCGAACGGCACACCGGCCTGTCCGAGTCGCGCGTCGTCGCGCGCCACGGTCTCGACCTGCACGCCGTCGACCGGGGTGACCTCGACGGTCGCGGTGCCGGTCGCGGGAGCGGTGCCGTCGTGCAGACCGCGCAGGCGGCGCAGCGGGGTGAACCGCCACACCTCGTCGCGACCCGACGGAATCTCGAAGGCATGCACATCGAACGACGTGAAGACCTCACCCTTGTTGATTGCCGGCTTGCCGGCGGTCTTGACCGCCGGGGCACGATTCTCGGCGCGCACGGCATCCTGCACTCCGGTAGCCGGAGTGTTCTTCGCTTCCGCAGTCATTTAGCCGACTGCCCCTTCCATCTGCAGTTCGATCAGGCGGTTGAGTTCGAGGGCGTACTCCATCGGCAGTTCCTTGGCGATGGGCTCGACGAATCCGCGCACCACCATCGCCATGGCCTCGTCCTCGTCGAGTCCGCGGCTCATCAGGTAGAACAGCTGGTCGTCGCTCACCTTCGAGACGGTCGCCTCGTGCCCCATCGTGACGTCGTCCTCACGGATGTCGACGTACGGGTAGGTGTCGGAGCGGCTGATCTGGTCGACGAGCAGCGCGTCGCACTTGACCGTCGACTTCGAGCCGTGAGCGCCCTTGTTGACCTGCACGAGGCCGCGGTAGGAGGCACGTCCACCGCCGCGCGCCACCGACTTCGACACGATGGTCGAGGAGGTGTGCGGAGCCAGGTGCAGCATCTTCGCGCCGGTGTCCTGGTGCTGGCCCTCGCCGGCGAAGGCGACGGAGAGCACCTCACCGCGAGCGTGCTCGCCCATCATCCACACGGCCGGGTACTTCATCGTCACCTTGGAACCGATGTTGCCGTCGATCCATTCCATCGAGCCGCCGGCCTCGACCTTGGTGCGCTTGGTCACCAGGTTGTAGACGTTGTTCGACCAGTTCTGGATGGTCGTGTAGCGGCAGTGGCCGCCCTTCTTGACGATGATCTCGACGACCGCGGAGTGCAGTGAGTCGGACTTGTAGATCGGCGCGGTGCAGCCCTCGACGTAGTGCACCGAGGCGCCCTCGTCGACGATGATCAGGGTCCGCTCGAACTGGCCCATGTTCTCCGTGTTGATGCGGAAGTAGGCCTGCAGCGGGATGTCGACGTGCACACCCGGCGGGACGTAGATGAACGAGCCACCCGACCACACCGCGGTGTTCAGGGCGGAGAACTTGTTGTCGCCGGCCGGGATGACCGTGCCGAAGTACTCCTTGAACAGCTCGGGGTGCTCGCGCAGACCCGAGTCGGTGTCGAGGAAGATCACGCCCTGGCTCTCGAGGTCCTCGCGGATCTGGTGGTAGACCACCTCGGACTCGTACTGGGCGGCGACACCGGCGATGAGGCGCTGCTTCTCCGCCTCCGGGATGCCCAACTTGTCGTAGGTGTTCTTGATGTCCTCGGGGAGCTCGTCCCAGCTCGCGGCCTGCTTCTCCGTCGAGCGCACGAAGTACTTGATGTTGTCGAAGTCGATTCCGTCGAGGTTCGAGCCCCACACCGGCATCGGCTTCTTGTCGAAGGTGCGCAGCGCCTTGAGGCGGATGTCGAGCATCCACTCGGGCTCGTTCTTCTTGGCGGAGATGTCCCGCACGACCTCTTCGGACAGGCCGCGCTGCGCCGTGGCGCCGGCGGTGTCGGGGTCCGCCCAGCCGTATTCGTAGTGGCCGAGAGAATCGATCGTCTCTTCCTGCGTCAGCGGCGCGGTTCCGGACGTCTGATCCGATGCGACGGTCATGCGAGCTCCTTCCGGAGTCTGGTGGGCGTCGGCGCGGGCTGTGCGTCGACGGTCGACGGGTGGGTGGATGTCTTCCTGGTGTGCCCTGGTTCGCGGAGCACTCGCGGTGGGATCGTCACGTGGGCGGCTCCGGACGGGGCACATCCGCTCTGGGGAGAACGGGCACGTGTGTCGTGCAGAAGGCGTCGCCGTTCGCGATCGTCGCGAGGCGTTGCACGTGGGTTCCGAGGATCCGCACGAAGGCCTCCTGCTCCGCCTCGCACAGTTCGGGGAACTGCTCCGCGACGTGCGAGACCGGGCAGTGGTGCTGGCAGATCTGCACGCCGGTGCCGACGCGGCGGGTCGAGGCGGCGAAACCGGAGGCGGTGAACGCCCCGGCGATCTCCTCGGCGACGCTCTCGACGTCGTCGACATTCTCGTCGGCGGGTGCGATGGTGCCGAGGATCGAGTCCACGCGGCGCCGCGCGAAGTCCTCGACGGCAGCGTCGCCTCCGAGTTCGCGCAGGTGCCGCATCGCGGCGGTGGCGAGATCGTCGTAGGAGTGCCCGAGGCGGGCACGCCCGACGGCGGTGAGCTGGAAGCGGCGGGCGGGGCGGCCACGACCGCGTCCCTGCCTGCGCGGCGGCGCGGCGGCCTGCGCTTCACCGGACTCGATGAGCGCGTCGAGATGGCGTCGCACGCCCGCTGCGCTGAGCCCCAGACGCTCGCCGATCTCCGGCGCGGTGATGGGACCTTCTTCGAGCAGTAGCTGCACGACGGCGGCGCGGGTTTGACCCTCCGGGATCTCGCGGCCCGTCGAAGCAGGATTCCTGCGGGTGTCCTCGACGCGCGACACCGTCGCGGCAGGTGCGTGACCTGCGCGTTCTGCGGTGTCGGTGGTGTCGGACCGGTATTTCACAACACCAGTGTGACGGAATTCGGAAGCACGGTCCACCAAGGGTGCCCTTTGTTACACCTCATGACGGAGCCGTCGAAGACCACCCTCGCCGTCCCGTTACGCTTCTGACGTGCCGTCGACTCCTCCCCTGTGCGCCCCGCGCACGACGTCTCCGTCGCCGGGCCGATACGGGGTCCGCGAACGGCTGCACGTGTGGATCCGACGCGCCCTGGGCCTCGACGCCCCGGGCCCACACGCCGATGTCTCGGTCGTCCTGCACGGCGACGAGACCGAAGGTCGCGGACTCGATGCGATCGAGAACATCTATCTCCACCGCATCCGATTGCTCGGCGCCACCGGTGCCGTCCTCATGGCCGTCGGAGCGCTCGGCGCCGGCGCCCAGCCGGTCCTGCAGAACCCCGTGCAGGGCGTCCGCGCCCTCGGGTTGGCGGCACGCATGCCGAGCGCCGCCCTCACGACGACCATGATCGGCACGGCGCTGGTGATCCTCGCCTGGTTGCTGCTCGGCCGGTTCGCGATCGGCCGGGGCGCACCGGACGGTCCCGTGCGCCGACTGTCCCGGTCGCAGCTCGACCGCACCTTGCTGCTGTGGATCCTTCCGCTGGTCGTCGCGCCGCCGATGTTCAGCAAGGACGTCTACTCGTATCTCGCACAGAGCGAGATCGCGGCGCGCGGGCTCGATCCCTACGCCATCGGTCCGGCCGGCGCGCTGGGGGTCGACCACGTCCTGACCCGGACTGTGCCGAACATCTGGCGCGACACCTCTGCCCCCTACGGCCCGGCCTTCCTGTGGATCGGCGAGAAGATCACGTATCTCACGGGCGAGAACATCGTGGCCGGCATCTTCGTCCACCGGCTGCTCGCGCTCGTGGGTGTGGCCCTGATCGTGTGGGCGCTGCCGCGGCTCGCCCGCCGGTGCGGCGTCGCGTCGGTGAGCGCGTTGTGGCTCGGTGCCGCGAACCCGCTGTTGCTCTTCCACCTGGTGGCGGGCATTCACAACGAGGCCCTGATGCTCGGGCTCATGCTCGCCGGTGTCGAACTCGCGCTGCGGGCCGTCCACCCGGACGACGAGGCGGCCTCGCGCCTGCGTCTCGCGGGGTGGCTCGCGGCCGGCACCGCGCTGATCGCCCTGTCGTCGATGATCAAGGTGCCCTCGCTGCTCGCGCTCGGATTCGTCGGCATGGCCCTTGCCCGCAAGTGGGGTGGCGGCTTCCGCGCCGTGATCGCTGCTGCCGCGATCCTCGGCATCGGGACCTGCGTCGTCATCGGCGCTGTGAGCTGGGGCAGCGGGCTGGGCTTCGGCTGGACGAAGACCCTGGGCACCGCCACGGAGGTCCGCAGCTGGATGTCGATCCCGACACTGCTCGGCATGGGTACCGGCCTCGGGGGCGTGCTGCTCGGTCTCGGCGACCACACGACGGCCGTGCTGTCCATCACTCGCCCCATCGCCGCGCTGGTGGCCGCCTTCGTCACGGTGCGCATGCTGCTCGCGGTGCTCATGGGACGGATCCATCCCGTCGGCGCGCTGGGGGTCTCGCTGGGCGCGATCGTGCTGCTCTTCCCGGTCGTGCAACCGTGGTACCTGCTGTGGGCGGTGATCCCGCTCGCGGCCTGGGCCACCCGCCCGGTCTTCCGGGTCCCCACCATCGCGTTCTCATCGGTGGTCGGCATGATCCTCATGCCCAACGGCAGCGAATACCAACCGTTCATCATCGTCCAGGCGTCGATCGCGACCATCGTGGTGGTCGGGCTGATCATCGTCGCCACGCGCTCCCGGCTGCCGTGGCGGCTGCAGGAGCGCACACCACCGCGTCCGGCGGAAACCGCGGACGCCTAGGCTGGAACCCCGTGACCCCGAGTTCTCCCGCCGGTGCGGTACCGGCTGTGCGCCTGAACGGCGTCGTCAAGACCTACGGGGGCGTCACCGCCGTGAACGGTCTGGACCTGACCGTCGAACGCGCTCAGGTGCTCGCCCTCCTCGGCCCGAACGGCGCCGGTAAGACCACCACCGTGGAAATGTGCGAGGGATTCGTCACTCCCGACGCCGGCACGGTCCGCGTCCTGGGTCTCGATCCCGTCGCCGATTCCGACGCCCTCCGCCCCCGGATCGGCGTGATGCTGCAGGGTGGCGGCGCATATCCGGGTTCTCGCGCCGGCGAGATGCTCGACCTGGTGGCGGCCTACTCGGCCGACCCCCTCGACCCCGACTGGCTGCTCCGGCGCCTCGGGCTCACAGACGCCCGCCGCACTCCCTACCGACGACTGTCGGGCGGACAACAGCAACGCCTCGCGCTCGCATGCGCGCTGGTCGGGCGCCCCGAACTGGTGTTCCTCGACGAACCGACGGCGGGTCTCGACGCGCAGGCCCGGCTGCTCGTGTGGGAACTGATCGACGCGCTGCGCCGCGACGGCGTGAGCGTGCTGCTCACCACCCACCTCATGGACGAGGCCGAAGAGCTCGCCGACGAGATCGTCATCATCGATCACGGCCGGGTGGTCGCCGCGGGAACGCCCGACGAGGTCACCCGTGACGGCGCCGAGGGCCAGCTGTGGCTGACCGCGCCTCCGGGCCTCGACCTGAGCGCCCTGCAGTCCGCTCTGGCCGGCACCCACCGGGTCCGGGAGGACAACCCCGGGCGGTATCTCGTCGAGGGCACGATCGAACCGTCCGTCGTCGCGACGGCAGCCACCTGGTGCGCGAACCTGGGCGCACTGGCAACCGAGATCCGGGTGGATCAGCGCAGCCTCGAGGACGTATTCCTCGAGTTGACCGGTCGGGAGTTGAGAGGGTGAGCGTGACCCACGATCGTCTGGCGAACAACCGGTTCGCGGAGGGGACCTTCACCCCGCGACCGCAGCCGAACTCACCGTCGAAGATGCTCGCGGCGCAGACCGCCATGGAACTCAAGCTGCTGCTGCGCAACGGCGAGCAGCTCCTGCTGACGATGTTCATCCCGATCACGCTGTTGATCGGCCTGTCGCTGCTGCCCATCGGCGATCTCGGCGACTCGCGGGTCGACAGCGTGCTGCCCGCGGTGATGATGGTGGCCGTGATGTCGACTGCGTTCACCGGTCAGGCGATCGCGGTGGGCTTCGACCGCCGCTACGGCGCCCTCAAGCGGATCGGCGCGACCGCGCTGCCCAAATGGGGAATCATCGCGGGCAAGAGCGCGGCAGTGGGCATCGTCGTCGTCCTGCAGGCCGTATTGCTCGGTGCCATCGGGCTTGCCCTCGGCTGGCGCCCCTCCCCCGTCGACCTGCTCATCGGGGCGGTCGTCATCGCCCTGGGCACGGTGATGTTCGCGACACTGGGGCTGCTGCTCGGCGGAACCCTGCGCGCCGAGATCGTGCTCGCTCTCGCGAACATCGTGTGGTTCGTGCTGTTGGGCATCGGCAGCGTCGTGGTGCTCGGCGACGTGATCCCCGAAGCGGTGGTCCACCTGCTGCGGATCGTGCCGTCGGGGGCGTTGACGCTCGCGCTCGAGAACGCCACCTCGGGTGTGTTCGACTGGTTGTCGATCGTCTCGCTGCTCATGTGGACGGTGATCGGCGGCACGGCCGCGGCGCGCTGGTTCCGCTTCACCTGAGTCGTGGCGGCCCGATCGGGCACGACCCAACTACAGCGTGTAGTGGTTCACGCCGTACCATCGAACCGTGTTGTATCGCGGCTACCTGAGCCTTGTCGACCGTCTCCCCCTGCCGTCGCTGCGGACGCAGAAGATCATCGCGTTCCTCACGATTCTCACCCAGGGCGGCATCGCCGTGACCGGTTCGGTCGTCCGCGTCACCGCCTCCGGACTGGGTTGCCCGACCTGGCCGCAGTGCTTCCCCGGGTCGTTGGTCCCGGTGGGTGTGTCGAGCGGGGTGAACACCCTGCACCAGGTGGTCGAGTTCGGCAACCGGCTGCTGACCTTCGTGGTCGTGGCCGTCGCAGCCGCGATCGTCCTGGCCGTCACCCGCGCACGGCGCCGCAAGGAGGTCATCGCCTGGGCGTGGGTGATGCCCGCGGGCACCGTGCTGCAGGCGATCATCGGCGGTATCACCGTCCTGGCCGGTCTCGCCTGGTGGACGGTCGCGATCCACCTGCTCGCGTCGATGCTCATGGTGTGGCTGGCGACAGTGCTCTACGCGAAGGTGAGCGAGCCGGACGACGGCACGGTGGTGCAGGTACTGCCTCAGCCGTTGCGCCGGCTCACCGCTCTGACGGGTGTCGCGCTCGCCGTGGTCCTCGTGCTGGGCACGATGGTCACCGGCGCCGGCCCGCACGCCGGAGACAAGAGTGTCGACAGACCCGTCCCGCGCCTCGCGCTCGACATCACCAATCTCGTCCACCTGCACGCCGAAGCACTCGTCGGCTATCTCGCGCTGCTGATCGGCCTCACCTTCGCCGTCTACGCGGTCCATGCACCCCGAGCCGTCACGCTGCGTCTGAAGGTCGTTCTCGCACTGGTGGTCGCACAGGCAGGCATCGGCCTCGTCCAGTTCTGGACGGACGTGCCCGCCGTGCTGGTCGTCTTCCACGTTGCCGGCGCCGGACTGTGCACGGCGGCGACCGCCGCGGTCTGGGCGGCCGGACGGACGCGCACGACCGCACCGGATCGCGAACCCGTTCCGGCCTGACCGTTCGACGGCGCGGCCCCTCCCCGGATTTCCGGAGAGGGACCGCGTGTCGTCGTACGGGTGTCGGGTCGGTCAGCGCTCGTTGCGGGCCTTCGGGAACTTCGTCTGGCGTGCCACCCAGCCGGCCATCTTCGCCCAGTGACCCTTCTGCGGGTTGGCGATGCTGGTGACCTCGCGGTCCCACTCGGAGACGGTGACGTCGGGGATCTCCTCGACGATGGCACGCGCCGTCGGGAGGTCCTTCGCGACGCGGTCGCCGAGGGTGCCGTCGGCGGCGACCACGGTGATCCGGACGCCGGACAGACCGATCGGCTGCAGCACTGCCTTCCCGGAACCTCCGTGCTCGGCGACGAAGCTGCGGATGGACGAGACGATGTCGGCCGGTGCGGCCACGACCTGTGTTTCGACGCTCATGTCTGCAGAATACTGTGAGCGCTATGCACGCAATCGAAGTGACACAGCACGGAGGCCCCGACGTCCTCGTCCCCGTCGAACGACCCGACCCCTCGCCCGGACCGGGTGAGCTGCTGGTCCGCACCGACGCGATCGGCGTCAACTTCATCGACACCTACTTCCGCACCGGCCTCTACGGCACGGAGCTGCCGTACATCCCGGGCTCGGAGGGCACGGGCACGGTCGTCGCGGTGGGCGAGGGTGTGCGGGACACGGCGGTCGGCGACCGGGTGTCGTGGTGCGATGCACCCGGCTCGTACGCCGAACTGGTCCGCGTCCGCGGGCAGGTCGCCGTGCCGGTCCCGGACTCGGTGCCGGCCGAGCAGGCCGCTTCGGTCCTCCTGCAGGGCATGACCGCGCACTACCTGCTGAACTCCGTCCACCCGGCACAGCCCGGCGAGACGGTTCTCGTCCACGCCGGTGCCGGGGGTGTGGGGCTGATCCTGACGCAACTCGCCGTCGCGAAGGGCGTGCGGGTGATCACCACCGTGTCCTCCGACGAGAAGGAGGCCCTGTCGCGGGAGGCCGGCGCCGCGGAGGTGCTGCGCTACGGCGACGACCTCGCCGAGAAGGTGCGCGAGCTCACCGATGGTGAGGGGGTGGCCGCGGCCTACGACGGTGTCGGTGCCGCGACCTTCGAGGCGTCGCTCGCGTCCGTCCGCGTGCGCGGCACGGTCGCACTGTTCGGCGCCGCGAGCGGACCCGTCCCGCCCTTCGACCTGCAGCGGCTGAACCCGGCGGGTTCGCTGTTCGTCACACGGCCGACCCTCGTGCACTACACCCGAGACCGCGAGGAGCTGCTGTGGCGGGCGGGCGACGTGCTCGCGGCGCTCGCCGACGGGTCGCTGAAGCTCCGGGTGGGAGCGAGCTATCCCCTCGCCGAAGCCGCCCGCGCCCACGCCGATCTCGAAGGACGGCGGACCACCGGATCGATCGTCCTGATCCCGTGATCTCCCGACTCGACACGACGAACGCCCCGGCCGATCGGCCGGGGCGTTCGTCGTGAAGCGTGGATCAGAAGTACGAGCCGATCGTCGGCAGTGCGAGCACGGAGTCGATCGCCAGGCCCAGGCACACCACCGCGAGGTAGTTGTTGGACTGCAGGAACAGCTTGAGCGGCTTGACCGACGCCCCACCGCGCACGCTGTTGAACAGCTGGTGCGCGACGATCAGGAACCAGGCACCCGCGAGCAGCGCAACAGCCGCGTAGATCACACCGGCGGCCGGGACGATCACCAGCGTCGCGATCACGGTCGCCCACGTGTAGAACACGATCTGCTTGGTGACGTGCTGCTCGGTGGCGATGACCGGCAACATCGGCACGCCGGCGGCCTTGTAGTCCTCCTTGTAACGCATCGCGAGCGCCCAGGTGTGCGGCGGCGTCCAGAAGAAGATGACCAGGAACAACACGATGGGTTCCCAGCTCAGCGAACCCGTCACGGCGGCCCAGCCGACCATCACGGGCATACATCCGGCAGCCCCGCCCCAGACCACGTTCTGCCAGGTTCGGCGTTTGAGCACCATCGTGTACACGAGCACGTAGAACGCGATCGTCGCCACGACCAACAGTCCGGCCAGCAGATTCGCCCGCCACCACAGCCACGCGAACGACGCGATCCCGAGCACCATGCCGAAGACGAAGGCGTTACGCGTCGGCACCGTCTGCCGGGCAAGAGGACGCAACGCCGTGCGTTTCATCACCTTGTCGATGTCGGCGTCGACGACGCAGTTGAGCGAGTTGGCGCTCGCCGCCCCCATCCAGCCGCCGAACAGGGTGCTCAGGATGAGCACGATGTCGACGTTGCCGCGGTCGGCGAACAGCATCGCGGGAATGGTCGCGACCAGCAGGAGTTCGATCACCCGCGGCTTGGTCAACGCGATGTAGGCGAGGACGGTGCCGGAGATCCGGCCCCACGCGGTGTCGGGGCGCGGGGCGCTCGGCGCTTCGGGGGCGCCGAAGCCGTGTCCTCCCGGCCGTCGCCCTGCCCGCACACTGTCTCCTTGTCCCACGCGGATCCGCACCTTCGTTTCGCCCGTTCACGGTCGCCCGGTTCCGGACGCTCCTCTACTACGAACGATGGTAGACCGGACCGTTGCCCGGACCGAATCGACCCGTTCGGAGCAGCGCACTAGTCTGAAGTAGCGCGCGGGCCGACTTCCACCCGCCGGGACCCCGTACACCCATGTCAGGAGACTTCAAGCTCGTGTCGATCACAGACGAGATCCGCACCCTCACCCAGCCTGCGCATCCTGCCGACTGGACCGACCTGGACACCAAGGCCGTCGACACCGCGCGCGTGCTCGCCGCCGACGCCGTGCAGAAGGTCGGAAACGGGCATCCCGGTACCGCGATGAGCCTCGCTCCGCTCGCATACACCCTCTTCCAGCGTGTGATGCGCCACGATCCGACCGACCCCGAGTGGGTCGGCCGCGACCGCTTCGTGCTCTCGTGCGGACATTCGAGCCTGACACTGTACACCCAGCTGTACCTGTCCGGCTACGGACTCGAGCTCGCCGACCTCGAAGCGCTGCGCACGTGGGGTTCGCTCACCCCGGGCCACCCCGAGTACGGCCACACCGCCGGCGTCGAGATGACCACCGGCCCGCTCGGTCAGGGTCTGGCCTCCGCCGTGGGTATGGCGATGGCCGCCCGCCGCGAGCGCGGTCTGTTCGATCCCGAGGCGCCCGCCGGCTCGAGCCCGTTCGACCACTACGTCTACGTGATCGCCTCCGACGGCGACATCGAGGAGGGCGTGACCTCCGAGGCGTCCTCGCTCGCCGGTGTCCAGCAGCTCGGCAACCTGATCGTCTTCTACGACGACAACAAGATCTCCATCGAGCACGACACCGCGATCGCTCTCGGTGAGGACGTCTCCAAGCGCTACGAGGCCTACGGCTGGCACGTGCAGACCGTCGAGGGCGGCGAGAACGTCACCGCGCTGCTCGAGGCCGTCGAGGCCGCGAAGGCCGTCACCGACCGACCGTCCTTCATCTCCGTCCGCACGATCATCGGCTACCCGGCGCCGACGAAGATGAACAGCGGCGACGCGCACGGTGCCGCGCTCGGCGCCGACGAGGTCGCCGAGATCAAGAAGATCCTCGGTTTCGACCCCGAGAAGAACTTCGATGTCGACCCCGCCGTGATCGAGCACGCCCGGCAGGTCGTGACGCGCGGCACCGAGGCGCGTGCCGCATGGCAGGCCGACTTCGACGCGTGGGCCTCCCGCGAGCCGCAGCGCAAGGAACTGTTCGACCGCCTGCACGCCGGTGAGTTCCCGGAGGGCTGGGTCGACGCACTGCCGACCTACGAGCCCACCGAGAGCGGTCCCGCGACCCGCTCGGCGTCCGGCAAGGCCCTCGCCGCGCTCGGACCGGTGCTGCCCGAGCTGTGGGGCGGTTCCGCCGACCTCGCCGGCAGCAACAACACGACGATCCCCGGTTCCGACTCCTTCGGTCCCGAGTCGATCTCCACGAAGGACTGGAACGCGCAGCCCTACGGACGCACCCTGCACTTCGGTGTCCGCGAGCATGCGATGGGATCGATCCTCAACGGCATCGCCCTGCACGGCCCGACCCGCCCCTACGGCGGAACCTTCCTCGTCTTCTCCGACTACATGCGGCCCGCGGTGCGTCTCGCGGCCCTCATGCAGACCCCGGCGATCTACGTGTGGACGCACGACTCGATCGGTCTCGGTGAGGACGGCCCGACGCACCAGCCGATCGAGCACCTCGCGGCGCTGCGCGCGATCCCGAATCTCGCCGTGATCCGCCCGGCCGACGCCAACGAGACGTCGTTCGCGTGGAAGGCCGCGCTGGAGAACCGCACCGGCCCGACCGCCCTGGCGCTGACCCGTCAGAACGTGCCGGTGCTCGAGGGCACGCGGGAGAAGGCCGCCGAGGGTGTCGCCCGCGGCGCCTACATCCTGGCCGAGGCCTCGTCGGGCACCCCGGAGGTCGTGATCCTCGCGACCGGTTCCGAGGTCCAGCTCGCCGTCGCCGCCCGCGAGACCCTCGAGGCCGACGGTGTGGCCACCCGCGTCGTCTCCGTGCCGGTGCTCGACCGGTTCCTCGAGCAGGACCAGGCCTACCGCGACGAGGTGCTGCCCCCGTCGGTGCGCGCCCGCGTGTCCGTCGAGGCCGGTCTCGCGATGCCGTGGTACCGCCTCATCGGCGACGCCGGTGAGCCGGTCTCGCTCGAGCACTACGGCGCCTCCGCCGACTACAAGACCCTGTACCGCGAGTTCGGCATCACTGCCGAGGCCGTCGTCGACGCCGCGCGTCGCTCGCTGACCCGAGTGAAGGGATGATCCGATGACCCAGCAGACCTCCACGCAGAACGCTGCGCTGGCCGAACTGTCCGCCCAGGGTGTCTCGGTGTGGCTGGACGACCTGTCCCGCGACCTCATCGACTCCGGCAAGCTCGCCGAGCTCGTCGCGACCCGCAGTGTCGTGGGTGTGACGACCAACCCGTCGATCTTCCAGGCCGCCCTGTCGAAGGGCCATGCCTACGACGCGCAGATCCGCGACCTCGCTGCCGCCGGTGCCGACGCCACCGAGGCGATCCGCACCGTCACCACCGACGACGTGCGCGCGGCCTGCGACGTCCTCGCGCCGGTGTTCGAGGCCACGGACGGCCTCGACGGACGGGTGTCGATCGAGGTCGACCCGCGTCTGGCGCACAAGACGGACGACACCGTCCAGCAGGCCCTCGAGCTGTGGCGCATCGTCGACCGCCCGAACCTGTTCATCAAGATCCCGGCGACGGTGGCGGGTCTGCCGGCCATCGCCCGGGTGATCGGCGAGGGTGTCAGCGTCAACGTCACGCTGATCTTCTCGGTCGAGCGCTACGAGCGGGTCATCGAGGCCTACCTCGACGGCCTGACCGCGGCGAAGGCCTCCGGTCACGACCTGTCGAAGATCCGCTCGGTCGCGTCGTTCTTCGTCTCGCGTGTCGACACCGAGATCGACCCGCGCCTCGAGGAGATCGGCACCGATCAGGCGCTGGCGCTGCGCGGCAAGGCCGGTCTCGCCAACGCGCGGCTCGCGTACGGCGCCTACCAGCGCGCGTTCGAGGGCGGGACGCGGTTCGAGCAGCTCACCGAGGCGGGTGCCGTTCCCCAGCGTGCGCTGTGGGCGTCGACGGGTGTGAAGAACCCCGACTACCCCGACACCCTCTACGTCACCGAGCTGGTCGCGCCGAACACCGTGAACACGATGCCGGAGAAGACCCTCGAGGCCGTCGCCGACCACGGTGAGGTCACGGGCGACACCGTCACCCGCAACATCGCCTCCTCCCAGCAGGTCTTCGACGCGCTGGCATCGGTCGGTGTGGATCTTCCCGACGTCTTCCGCAAGCTCGAGGACGAGGGTGTGGAGAAGTTCGTCGTGTCGTGGAAGGACCTGCTCGCGGCGACGGCGGAACAGCTCGCGGCTCACGCGCCGGGCGCGGAGGGCTGAACGTGCCCGAATCCGGTGCGGCGGAGTGGGTGAATCCGCTCCGGGACAACAGAGATCGCAGATTGCCCCGTATCGCCGGCCCGTGTGCGCTGGTGATCTTCGGTGTGACCGGCGATCTGGCCCGGCGCAAGTTGATGCCTGCCGTCTACGATCTCGCCAACCGCGGCCTCCTGCCACCCGGATTCGCGCTCGTCGGTTTCGCCCGGAGGGACTGGGCCGACGAGGACTTCGGTCAGGTGGTCCACGACGCGGTACGCGAGCATTCGCGTACCCCCTTCCGTGAGGAGGTCTGGCAGCGCCTCGCGGAGGGGATCCGCTTCGTGCAGGGCACCTTCGACGACGATGCGGCGTTCGCGGAACTCGCGACGACCCTCGAGAAGCTCGACCGCGAGCGCGGTACGGGTGGCAACCACGCGTTCTACCTGTCGGTCCCTCCGGACGCCTTCCCCGTGGTGTGCGGGCAGCTGTCGCGTTCGGGTCTGGCCGCGCAACGCAACGGCTCGTGGAGCCGCGTCGTGATCGAGAAGCCGTTCGGGCACGACCTCGAGAGTGCGCGCGAGCTCAATTCGGTTGTCGGTGAGGTGTTCTCCGAGGAATCCGTCTTCCGCATCGATCACTATCTCGGCAAGGAGACGGTCCAGAACATCCTCGCGTTGCGGTTCGCGAACCAGATGTTCGAGCCGGTGTGGAACGCGCACTACGTCGACCACGTGCAGATTACGATGGCCGAGGACATCGGCCTCGGTGGTCGCGCCGGCTACTACGACGGTATCGGCGCGGCGCGCGACGTGATCCAGAACCACCTCCTGCAGCTGCTCGCCTTCACCGCGATGGAGGAGCCGGTGAGCTTCGCGGCGTCGGAGCTGCACGCAGAGAAGATCAAGGTGCTGTCCGCGACCCGGCCGGCCGAGCCGTTCGACGAGACCACCGCGCGCGGCCAGTACGCCTCCGGGTGGCAGGGCGGCGAGAAGGTCGTCGGCCTGCTCGAGGAGAAGGGTTTCGCAGCGGATTCGACCACCGAGACGTACGCGGCCATCACCCTCGAGGTCGACACCCGCCGCTGGGCGGGTGTGCCTTTCTACCTGCGCACCGGCAAGCGTCTCGGCCGCCGCGTCACCGAGATCGCGGTGGTCTTCAAGCGGGCCCCGCACCTGCCGTTCGACAAGACCATGACCGAGGAGCTCGGTCAGAACGCGCTGGTGATCCGCGTGCAGCCCGACGAGGGCATCACGATGCGCTTCGGCTCGAAGGTTCCCGGCTCCGAGATGGAGGTCCGGGACGTGAACATGGACTTCAGTTACGGCCAAGCGTTCACGGTCTCCTCCCCCGAAGCCTACGAGCGGCTGATCCTCGACGTGCTCCTCGGCGTCCCGTCGCTGTTCCCGGTGGACGAGGAAGTCGAATTGTCCTGGAAGATCCTCGATCCGGTGCTCGAGCACTGGGCGGCGAACGGGCGACCGGAGCCCTACGAGTCCGGCACCTGGGGTCCGCATTCGGCCGACGAGATGCTGCGGCGTACCGGTCGGGAATGGAGGCGTCCGTGAGGATCCAGTTGCGCAACACCTCCGCCAACGCCATCAGCCGCAAGCTGGTGGAGCTGCGACGGTCGAGCGGAATGGTCACGCAGGGACGTGTTCTCACGTTCATCGTGTGCGCCGGCGATGCGCGGGGCCTCGACGCCGCGATCACGGCCGCCACCGAGGCGTCGAAGGAACATCCCTGCCGCGTCATCGTCGTCGGTCGCGGCCGGCAGGACGGCCCATCACGGCTCGACGCGGAGATCCGGGTCGCCGGTGAAGCGGGCGCCTCCGAAGCCTTGATCCTCGCCCTGCACGGCGAACTCGGTGAACATCAGGAATCGGTCGTGGTGCCCTTCCTGCTGCCGGACACCCCCGTCGTTGCGTGGTGGCCCAACCAGGCCCCCGCGGTCCCGGCCGAGGACCCGGTGGGACGCCTCGCCGTTCGCCGCATCACCGACGTGACCAACTCCGACGACCCGCGTGCCGATCTCGCGACCCGCCTGTCCGGTTACCGGCCGGGCGACACGGATCTGGCCTGGGCTCGCATCACCTACTGGCGGGCCCTGCTGGTCTCGGCACTCGATCAGCCGCCCTACGAGCCGGTGCTCTCGGCACGCGTGTCGGGGCTGCGGACCGAACCGGCCGTCGATCTGATCGCGGGCTGGCTCGCGAGCCGCCTCGACTGCCCCGTCGAACGATCCGTCGGCGAGCTGAGGGTGGAACTGCGCACGGCGTCGCAGACGATCGCCCTGGAACGCCCGCAGGAAGGTCGCGTGGCGACCCTCGAACGCACCCACAAGCCCGATTCGCTGATCAGCCTGGCACGCCGGAACTCGGCCGAATGTCTCGCCGAGGAACTGCGTCGCCTCGACCCCGACGAAGTCTACGAAGCCGCGTTGTCGGCCCTGCCGAAGGTGGATTATGTCTGACACGGTCCGCACTCCGTCCGAGATCCGGCGTTTCGCCGACGCCGACGAGGTCGCCCGCGCCGCGGCGTCCGCCTTCGTCGATGCCGTCGTCGCCGCGCAGCGCGAGCGGGTGCAGGCCCACGTCGTGCTCACCGGCGGCGGTACCGGTATCGCGATGCTCGAGAACGTGCGGCGCGACCAGGGCGCCATCGATTGGTCGGCGGTGAACGTCTACTTCGGCGACGAGCGTTTCCTGCCGCCCGGCGATCCGGATCGCAACGAGGTGCAGGCCCGTGAGGCTCTGCTCGACCACGTGCCGATCGACCCGGCCCGCATCCACACCATGCCGGCGCTCGGCGAGGACGGGTGCAGCACACCGCAGGACTCGGCCCAGCGGTACACCGAACTCCTCGCGGCGCACTCCCCCGACGGCACCGCACCGGTCTTCGACGTGCACCTGCTCGGCATGGGCGGTGAGGGACACATCAATTCGCTGTTTCCCCACACCGACGCGGTGCGCGAGTCCGAGCGTTTCGTGGTGGGTGTCGACGACTCCCCGAAACCGCCGCCGGCGCGGGTGACGCTGACGCTGCCTGCCGTGCAGCGGGCGCGGCAGGTCTGGTTGCTGGTCACCGGTGATGCCAAGGCGGAGGCCGTCGCAGCGGCTGTGGGCGGCGCCGCACCGGAGGATTTCCCCTCCGCCGGTGCCCGCGGCACCGAACGCACGGTGTGGTTCCTCGATCCGGCTGCCGCAGCGCAACTCCCGGCCTCATGACCGAACAGAGCCGCGGGATCCGCCCGACGAATACCGGTGCCGTCGAACGCGCCACCGGCCGCAGTTGGGACAGCTGGATCGCGCGGCTCACCGATCTCGGCGCCGCCGAACTGCGCCACGCCGAGATCGTTCCCCACATCCAGCGCGATCTCGAGGACCTCGGCATCGAGAACGCGGGCTGGTGGGCCCAGTCGATCACCGTCGGTTACGAACAGCACATCGGCCGCCGCGTGCCGGGCCAGCAGGCCGACGGCACGTTCTCGGCGGGTGTGGGCCGCACCGTCACCGGCACTCTCGACGAGGCGCTCGCCGGCTGGCAGACCGCCGTGCGCGACCGCGGTGACTTCGCCGGTCGCATCGTGGTCGGCGAACCGTCGGTCTCGTCGACAACGAAGTGGCGATATTGGCGGTGCGCCCTCGGCGACGGCACCCGCGTCGAGGTCACCATCGGCGAGTCGGGTCCCGGAAAGTGCCGTATCGCCGTAGCGCACAACCGTCTCGTCGATCCCGACGACGTCGCAGTCCTCGAGGAGTTCTGACGTACGGTCCTCGCCGACGTGACGGTGGCATCCTGACGCCGTGACCGGCGATCCGGCCGTCACGCGCCGGCGCCGTCGAAGTCGGGATCGTCGGCCTCGTCCGTCTCCGCCCGTGGATTTCCGGAGGATTCGTCGACGCCATGGTCGTCGAGACCGGTTCGCACGCACCGCATCCGATTCATCGAACGCGGCCCTGCCGTCGAACGCAACGCGCGCAGTGGTGATCGACCCGGGACACATCGCACCGTTCGTGGGTCCATGCCGGTGAGCTCCTCCCGTCGTGGACCGCTGTCGTCACGGCCCTCTGTCTCGTTCGACGCGCCAGGACGCCCGACGGTTCCACTCGGGACGAAATCGACCGTTCCGATCCGGGATCGAGCCGTCAGATACCCCGTTCGATCACAGCAGCGGTGACGCGGTCGTCGATCGACGACACGGGGTTCTCCCGTGCCACCCAGGGATCGCCACCGAAGTACTTCGCGAAGATCTTCTCCGCCGTGCGGGTGGCGATCGCCTGTGTCGTCAACGTCGGGTTCGGGCCTCCGAGACTGTTGGCGAGCGCCGAGTTGTCGGCGACGAAGAGCCTTTTCACCCACCGGGCCTCCGCATCGGCGTCGAGCACCGAATCCCGGTCGCTCACCCCCATCCTCATGCTCGACTGCGAGTGCAGGATCAGCGGTGGCCAGTCGCAGCGATGCACCCTCTTCGCGCCCGCCGCCCTCATCAACTCGACGGCCTTGCGGGTCGCGTAGTCACGATTGCGGCGGGTACGAGCCGAGCGCCTACGATGCTGCACGGTCACGCGCGGCGCCAGACCTCCTTCGTCCGGATACAGGATCGGCGAGAGCGTCACGCGGTTGTCCGGTTCGACGTCGTCGTCCGAGATGACGAGCGCCGCGAGGACGCGGTCGGTGTCGGCCATCGTGTCGAGCAGGTCGCGTCCGACGAGCCGACCCACACTGTCGGCCCCCGCGGAATCGACGACACCTCCGGCACGTCCGTACCCGTGGATGCCGGAGTCGCTGAAGTTCAGCGCGTACGCGATCAACGCCGGGGGCAGGCCGACCTGCTCGATCCCGCCGTAGCCGGGCAGATCGACGCGCGCGTTGGATCCCGGTCCGCGCGTCTGCCCGGTGTACTCGTCGAAGACGCCGAAGACCGCGTCCATGTGGTGGTCGGTGAGGCCGCGGCCGACCCATCCGTTCGGATCGGGCAGCGTCGAGTTCAGCCACAATCTCGGGCTTTCGATGCACCCGGCCGCCAGCACCACCACCGGCGCGGTCGCCTCGTGCTCCTCCCCCGCTGTCGTGAACCGCACGCCGCGTGCCACGGTCTCCCCGTTCACTTCTTCGACGAGGATCTCGGAGACCACCGCATCGGCGATCAGGGTGACGGCACGCCCCTGGGGTGACCACGCGTCTGCGGTGAGCATCATCGGGACGTACGAGTTGTCGGTGGACCGTTTGGCCTTGAGATTTCGCGGCGCCCCCAGCGGCAGGAAACAGCCCTGATAACAGTGCCCGCACATCGTGCAACCCCGCGCTTCGGGATGGTGCAGACGCGCGCGGTCGCGGGTGCGGCCGGCGGTGCCACCGGGCTGGAGGATCGCGTTCTGCTGGGCGCGGTGAGCTGCCCCGGTCGTGTCGAGCGAGGTCTGATGCGGCAGCCCCATGGCCGCTGCACCCCGCAGGAACACCTGTTCCTTGGCGCCCATCGGTGCGGTCTGCACGGGCAGCGTGGCCTCCACCCACTCGTAGTAGGGACGCAGCTCGTCGTATCCGAAGGGGAACAGGTGCGCCGTGTCGTACATGTCGCGGTCGGCGCCGTCGTATCCGGAGAACGCGCCGGGTGCCGCCCGCGGCGAGTTGCCGAAGAAGTGCAGCGTGGTACCACCGACACCGGATACCTGCCACACGAACGAGTTCTGGGGCAGATCACGCAGCCACGGCGTGCCCGAGCGGTCTCCGGGCCCGTGGCGGAACAGCCCGGTGATCGGATTGTTGATGTCGTCCTCGAAGTGGGTCCATTCGTTCTCCGGGTCGGCGAAACGGGGTCCTGCCTCGAGAACGAGCACGTCGAGACCGCGAGCCGCGAGTTCCTTGGCCACGACGGGCCCGCCGCCGCCCGCCCCGATGACGATGACGTCGGTCATCTATTTCTCCACCTCGTCGATTCCGCCGTAGTAGCCCAGGAACTCGTCCCACCCGTCACTCGGCCCGGCATAGCGGCTCAACTCCCAGCCGACCGGGCGCCCGGTGACCTCACGCCGAGCGCGGTCGTACGCGGAGACCTCCGAGAACGCCGCGAAGGCCGCCAGGGTGGGAATCGCGTTGACCACGAATTTCAGTACCAGACCTTCGAAACGCGGGTCGGTGTCGAGCCATTCGAAGACTTGCGCCTTCGCGGCATGACTCAGGTTCGCGAACGGCGCCGCGAACGGTCCGCTCACCGAACGCGGGTCGGCGGTGACACCGAAGGTGTTGAGCAGCACCGCGATCGCCGCAGCGCCGGGCAGGTTGCCCGCCTCGGGTCCGAGCAGCGGCATCGGCGACGCCTGGTCCAGGGTTCGCTCGAGCGATTCCGCCGTGCCGACGGTGACGCCGCCGGGCCGGTCGGTCCACACGCCCTGCTGGTGCGAGTACGGATCGTTGCCGGGTACGACGAACGCGAGCACCCCGTTGATCGTGTCGCGCACGGGAGGCGTCTCGCTCAGCGGACTCGCGTTCACCTCCCGCGCGAACACGCCTGCGGTGCCGACCAACGCTGCCATCGTCGCGGCCATCCCGGCGAGAAAACGCCGCCTGTTCCAGTACCCCTGCTGCGGGTCGTCCACGTCGCCCCCTCGTCGTTTCCGTGGTGCAGCGTACGAGATGTCACGGAACGGTTGCGGTATTTCGTCCGAATCGCCCCTCGGTCGCACGGACCGGCGGAGCGATCGCCGGAAACGGGTAGCTCGCTACCCGTGCCGGGCGCACCCGAGGCGCGCAGGATTCGAACACGGCCGAACGATGCAACGGGGTGAGAATCATGTTGCAGAAGAGGAAGAGCAACCGGTTCGCGTCTGTCCTGAAGACACTCCGAAGCCTGGACGATGCTCTCGCTACCCGTCCCGGCAACGATAGCCACGGCGGCGCCCCCGCGCCGGCCCCGGACACAGCACCTGCGGAGCTGCGCAATGCGACGCCTTCCCGCTTGCACATCACCCACGCGGACGGTCGGACGCTCGTGTTCGCACCGCTCGAACGCCGCGTCCCAACCGACCCGGAGCGACAGTGGCCCTGGGAAGGCCTGATCCGCCACGGATATGTCGTCCCCTTGCACGCCACAACGGATACACCCCTCGACGGCACCAAGGCTCGTTCCCGCCGTCAACTCCACACGGTCACGTTGTGGTGCATGCTCGTGATCAGCGTGGCGGTGCCTGTCTCGGCATTCGCTACCGGACTGGTGAGCATCGCGGCGGCGCCCGTCGTCGCAGTCGCATTTGTCGCCGTGGCAACCATGTTGCCGGGCCTGTTGTTCTTCCTGTTCGACCGTCAACGTCTGAGTACGCTCCGCGACCGCTTCGAATGGCAGATCTTCCGCCTGGACCCGAACGTCCACACGTTGGCAGACGTGCAGGCCAAGTACGGCGGACAAATGGACGAGGTCTTCTACGCCGCAGACGAACGGACCACTACGGTGAACGCCACTCAGCGACTGTGGCCCATCCTCGTTTCCACCGTCACCATCGCGTTGGGCTGGACCATGGCGCTGTACTCCCCCGCGTCGTCCGGCACGCCCGATACGAGTCTCTTCACTGCGCTTGCCGATCCGCTCGCGTTCGCATTCCTGGGCGCGTACTTCTTCTCCCTCAACACCTGCCTGCGCCGGTATTCACGGAACGACTTACGGCCCAAGGCATACAGTGCGATCACCGTGCGAGTGATCACCGTCGTCATCCTTGCCTGCTTGCTCCAGGCCGTCGTCGAATCACCGGAGTCGCGGGTCTACGACGCCACCGTGCTCCCGTTGGCGTTCGTGATCGGCGTGCTTCCCGAAACCGCGATGGTGCTGCTGCGCGACACCCTGCGGCGCTTCGCCCTCACCAAGAAACGCCGCATGCTCGAAGAGCAACTACCGCTCACCGACATCGAGGGATTAGACCTCTACGACCGGGCACGACTGATCGACGAGGGTGTGCCCAACGTCGAAGCCCTTGCGCATCACGATCTCGTCGATCTGCTGCTCGAGACACGGATTCCGGTCGGCCGCCTCGTCGACTGGGTCGATCAGGCGATCCTGCGACTCCACATCGTGGATTCGACCACCGAGACGGATCCCGAGGGCGCGAGAGTGCAGTCCGACCTGCGCGCACTGGGCATTCGTAGCGCGACCGACCTCCTGGCGGCCCGGCAGAGATGCGCCCACCGTAAGGCGTTGGTCGAGGCGGTCGCCCGTCGTAACGAGTCGCCCGCAGACGCCGAAAACCGTCTGGAACTTCTCGTCACCGCCCTGTGTGACGACGAGTGGATCACCTACATACGCACCTGGCGGGACCGGACCCTGGTCTCGGGCCGGTACATCCGGCTCGACCGGAAAGGTGAACCGGCATCCGTGAGGACCGAAGTGCCGGACAACGACCTTCACGACTGCCGCCGTCCGAATTCGCGGATCCCTTTCCTGTACCGACGGTTCACCCCGCCGTACCGAATCGAGACGATCCTGTGAACGGATTCGAGTAGCGCACTACTCGTGCCGATGCTTGTCGATGGCGCACACTGGGATATCGATACGGTGGACACGGAAGCGTCCACCCGTCCGAGGAGAAGTCATGCGAATGCAGAACACGGAGCGACGAGTATCGCATCGGTGATCCCGCCTTCCGGCGGTCCGATCCCGGCGTGCCCTCACTTCGTGTTGCATTCCGTTCCGGCCCTGCCCTCGACTCCGTCGAGCGCCGACTTCTTCCAAGGACCCCGTCATGTCCTCGCACCATGCTGCGGTTCCGCAGCTCTCGTCACCGACCTCCGTCGATCCACCTCCCACACATCGCGACATTCTCGCGGTGCTGCTTCCCCTGCTCGCCGCGCTGTTCGCGGCCTTACTCTCCGGCACCGTTGCAATCCCGGCACTGCCCGCCGTCACGGCAGAACTCGGTGGCGGGTCCGTAGGCATGACCTGGATCATCACGGTCGCTCTCCTGGCCAATGCGACCACCACCCCGGTCTGGGGATCGATATCCGACCGCTACGACACACGCCTTCTCGTTCAGGCGGCGCTGTTGACGCTGACAGCGGGATCGGTAATCTCGGCCTGCGCTCCGGCCCTGTCCGTTCTCCTCGCCGGCCGCGTGGTGCAAGGGATCGGCCTCGGCGGCGTCGTGGCCGTCACCGTCGCGGTGCTCGGCGCGCTCATCCCGCCGCGGGAACAGGGTCGTTATTCCGGGTACGGCGCCGTGGTCATGGCGGTGTCGATGGCCGGCGGTCCGCTCCTCGGCGGAGCCCTCGTCGATACGCCCTCGGCTGGCGGGCCTGCTTCCTCGTTCCCGCGGCACCGGCCGCCGTGGCACTGGTCGCACTGCGACGCAGGCTGAAGCCGCGACCGCGGCACCGGCCGGGTCTTCCTCCTGCTGTCGGTGCTGTCCGTCGTCGGACTCGTCGCAGTCGCGCTGCTGCCGAACCAACGGCTGCGCACCTCCTTCGCCACAGCGGAGGAACCATCGCGGTGAAACGGACCGCGGAGGCAGCCGGATGCAGGACAATTCCGATAAGGCGAGCGCCCATCGAGAGGAGCCGTGATGAGCACGCCGAGGACGATCACAGGCGAAGTGAGCCCGGAGCGTGATTGCCCGAGCGACTCGTCGCTGGTGCGGCTGATCTACCACCGCAACTTCCTGCTCCCGATCGGTGAGGTCTGGGCGGCACTCACCGACTCGGAGAAGCTGGGTCGTTGGTACGGCACGTACACCGGCGACCCCGCCACGGGCCGTGTGCGCCTGACCATGACGGACGACCACGACTCGGCCACCACCTACGTCGACGTCCTCCGGTGTTCTCCCCCGGAGGGATTCGCCGTCGACGTGGACGGGTGGCAGCTCGAGGTGGTGCTGCGCCAAGTCGGGAAGGTCACCACCCTCGAGTTCACACACCGGCACGTCCCGCGCTCGGAGGCCGGAGAGATCGGGCCGGGGTGGCAGTACTACCTCGACCGTCTCGACGCAGCACTGGCCGGCACCCGCCCGCCGTCGTGGGACGACTACCTCGACCTGGTCGACGAATACCGCTGACCGGCGCCTTTCGCTGCAGTGATCCGCCCGACGAGCACCGCCGGATTCGAGTAGCGCACTACCCGTGAGACCTCCCGAGTCGCCTCCTAGCGTCGAATCCACCAGCCGGTCGCATTCAGGGAGCACCACTATGCCGCAGCCCGGAACGAACACACCACCGACAGAGATCGCGCAGAAGGTCGTCAGAAGGAAGGGGTCGAAGAACATCGTCCTGTGCTTCGACGGCACGGGAAACGAAATTCGGGCGAAGGGGAACACCAACGTCGTCCGCCTGTTCCGTGCGCTCGAGAACACGACAGGCGAACAGGTCACCTACTACGACCCCGGCGTCGGTACCTTCTCCTCCGCCGGGGCCTCGACGCGTGTGGGACAGAGGATCTCCCGCACGCTCGGCCTCGCGTTCGGTGTCGGTATCACGACGAACCTCGCAGAGGCCTACACGTTCCTGATGAAGCAGTGGGAACCCGGCGATCGGATCTATCTCTTCGGGTTCAGCCGGGGTGCCCACACAGCACGTGCCTTCGCGGCGATGTTGCATCTCGTCGGACTTCCACGATCGTCGTCCGAGAATCTCGTGCAGTACGCGATCGCCGCGTATGCCCGTCGCAGGTCCTGGGGCTCCGACGACTTCGCGTGCGCCGAACAGTTCGCGACGACCGTGTGCCGCGCGTCGAACGGGACGTTCTCCGTCCCCGTGCACTACCTCGGGATCTGGGACAGCGTCAGCGCACCCGGGATCTTCGAGAAGGACCACCACTTCGAGAAGACGGCGGAGTTGCCGAACGTGGAAGCCGGCCGGCACGCGATCTCCATCGACGAGTACCGCAGGCCGTACAAGGTGGACGAGGTCGCCAACGACCGGATCGAGGAGGTCTGGTTCACGGGCGTCCACTCCGACGTCGGCGGTGGATTCGAGGACTGCCGACTCGCGGACATCTCGCTCCGCTGGGTCCTCGAGGGCGCCCTCGACCACGGCGTGCTCCTGCGCCGAACGGTGAGCCTGCGGCAGCTTCCGAGACCGGAACAGACGAGCGCGACGGCGACGCCGACCCGGATGAGCCGCATCTGGTGGCTCATCGGGCGAGGAACTCGTGAGATTCTCGGGGCACGATCTCCCGAAGGACTGAAGATCCACGAGAGCGTCAAGCTCCGGGAGGACGGTCTGGCGACCCGGCTACGGAATCCGCATTGGGTCGATCCGGAGTGGTACACGCCGAAGCGCTACGACCTCGAGGTACCCGGCTATACGAACCGCCGGACCGCGCCGCTCCGCCCCGATCGGAGGTCTCGGCGCACCGGGATCGGTCACAACTCCCGCGAACGCGACAACTCCGCCGACCTCGCCCTGAGGTGGCGCCGCTCGGGTTCGGTACCGGCGAGCTCGAGCGCCCGCCGATACGCTTCGGCCGCTTCGCCTTTCCGGCCGACCCGGCCCAGCAACTCGGCTCGCGCCACCACGTACGGCCCGTAGTCGCGCAGACTCGGCTCCTCGGCGAGTCCGTCGAGGAGTTCGAGTCCGGCCGCAGACCCGTCGCGCATTGCCACCGCCACGGCGCGGTTCAGTGCGACGATCGGTGACGGGCTCAGGGCGGTCAGTACGTCGTAGAGGGCGACGATCTGCGGCCAGTCGGTGCTGTCGACGTCGCTTGCCTCGTCGTGCAACGCGGCTATCGCGGCCTGTACCCCGTACGGGCCGGGTGGTCCTCCGGTGAGCGCGGCGACCACCAGTGTGCTGCCCTCCTCGATCATCGCGCGGTCCCATCGGGCGCGGTCCTGCGCGTCGAGCAGCATCACGGCGCCGGATGGATCGGTGCGCGCGTCTCGGCGGGCGTGGACGAGCAGCATCAGCGCGAGCAACCCGCTCACCTCCCGTTCCGCCGGCATCAGACGGTGCAGGATGCGCGTGAGGCGGATTGCCTCCTCCGCGAGGTCGGGGCGTTGCAGATGCTCGCCGCTGCTCGCGGCGTAGCCCTCGGTGAAGATCGAGTACAGCGCCGCGAGCACCACCGGCAGGCGCTCCGGCAGTTCGTCCGGTCCGGGCACCCGGAACGGGATGCGGGCACCGCGGATCTTCTTCTTGGCCCGCACGATCCGCTGGGCCATCGTCGGCGACGGGACGAGGAAGGCCCGCGCGACCTCGTTCGTCGTGAGGCCGCCGAGGCAGCGCAGGATCAGCGCTACGCGGTCGTCCGCCGCGAGGGCGGGGTGGGCGCACGTGAAGAACAGTTCGAGGCGGTCGTCCGGCAGTTCCCCGGCCTCGGGCGGTTCGTACGACGCGCGACGTTCGGTGTCGACGGCGAGCTCCGCCAGTCGCGTCGCGTACACGCGGTCGCGGCGCACCCGGTCCAGCGCTCGGCGCCTGGCCGTGGTGAGCAGCCAGGCGCCCGGACGCTCGGGCACACCGTCGACCGGCCAGTGCACGAGCGCCGCCTCGAGCGCGTCCGATGCGACCTCCTCGGCAAGGTCGAGGTCGCCGAATCGATGGACGAGCGCGGCGAGGAGCCGGCCGTGTTCCTCGCGGAACACCGACTCGACGGTCGCGGCCGGCTCCCCCATCGCTCAGTCTCCGAAGTCGGCGATCGGTCGCACGACGACCGTGCCGCCGTCCCGCGATCCGGGGCAACGCGCCGCCCAGTCGAGTGCCTCGTCGAGGCTGCCGACGTCGATGACGTCGTATCCGCCGAGAACCTCACGGCTCTCGCCGAACGGCCCGTCGGTCACCGTGCGTCGTCCGTCCGCGCCGACCTGCACGGTCGTCGCGGTGACGAGATCCTGCAGGGCGTGCCCGGACACGAGGACACCCGCATCGCGCATCGCCTTCTCGTAGTCCTGCCAGTCCTCGATGGTGCAGGTGGGCTCGTCGGTCGTGGATGCGTAGATCAGCAGCATGTACTTCATGGCGGTCGCTCCCGTCTGTGTGGTGTTCGTCCTACACCATCACGACGAACGGGCACCTGCCGTATCGACAACCCGACGAGAAAATTTTCTAGCCGCTGTTGCGCAATGCCGTGGCGAGACCGTTCATCGTGATCTGGATACCGCGCCGGACCCGGTCGGTGTCCTCACCGGCACGGAACCGGCGCAGCAACTCGACCTGGAGGTGGTTGAGCGGTTCGAGATACGGGAAGCGGTTGTGCAGCGACCGCTCGAGCGCCGGATTGTCCGCGACGAGCGAGTCGTATCCCGTGATCTGCCGGTAGGCGTCGACCGTGCGGGCGTGCTCGTCGACGATGCTGCCGAACACCCGCTCGCGCAGTTCGGTGTCCTCGACGAGTTCGGAGTACCGGGCGGCCAGGCCGAGATCGGACTTGGCGAGCACCTGCGCCATGTTCGACAGCACCGAACGGAAGAACGGCCAGCGACGGTAGAGATCCTGCAGGGTCGCCAACCGGTCCGGATCACCGGCGACCCAGTCCTGCACAGCCGTTCCCGTGCCGTACCAGCCGGGGAGCATCACGCGACTCTGGGTCCACGAGAGCACCCACGGGATGGCCCGCAGGTCGCTGATCGCCTTCGTCTGCTTGCGGGATGCGGGACGACTGCCGATGTTGAGGGCACCGATCTCCGAGACCGGCGTCGCGGTGGTGAAGTACTCGACGAAACCCGGTGTCTCGTGCACGAGTCGGCTGTAGGCGGCGCGAGCGAGGTCGGCGAGTTCGTCGAGGATCCGGTAGGCCTCCGGTGCGTCCTTCCCGAGGCCTTCGACATCGAGCAGGCTCGACTCGAGGGTCGCCGAGACGAGCGCCTCGAGGTTGCGGCGGGCGAGCACCGGTTCGCGGTACTTCGCGGCGATGACCTCGCCTTGCTCGGTCAGACGCAACGAGCCCTGGACCGCGCCGGGCGGCTGGGCGAGGATGGCGTCGTAGCTCGGTCCGCCACCACGTCCGACGGTGCCGCCGCGACCGTGGAACAGGCGCAGCCGGATCCCGGCGGTGCGCGCAGCGTCGACGAGGTCGAGTTCCGCGCGGTAGAGCGCCCAGTTGGCGGTGAGATAGCCGCCGTCCTTGTTGGAATCGGAGTAGCCCAGCATGATCTCCTGCAGTCCGTCGTGTCCGTCGACGAGGCTGCGGAACTCGGGCACGGCGAGGGCGGCGGTCAACGTGGCGGCACCACCGCGCAGGTCGTCGATCGTCTCGAACAACGGGATGACCTGCACCGTGCTGCGCGGATAACCGCGGTCGAGGTCGAGCAGCCCGACCTCCTTGAGCAGGACCTCGACCTCGAGCAGGTCGGACACCGAGGTGCACATGCTGATGATGTAATGCTCGATGGCGGCCGGTCCGATGCGACGGACCACGTCGGCGGCGGCGCGCAGGATGCCGAGTTCCTTGGCCGTCTCGTCCGACAGGTGGGCGTCGGGAGCGGTGAGCGGACGGCGGATCCGCAACTCCGCGGTGAGCAGCGCGACCTTGTCGTCCTCCGGCAGGTCGCGGTAGCGGTCGGTCACCCCCGCCCAGGAGAGCAGTTCGGCGACGACGTTCTCGTGGACCTCGGAATTCTGACGCAGGTCGAGCGGCGCGAGGTGGAAGCCGAAGACCTCGACGGCGCTGCGCAGGTGCGCGAGTCGATCGTCGGCGATCACGGCCGCGCCACCGGCACGCAGCGAGGCGTCGACGATGTTCAGGTCGGTGTGCAGGCGGGCCGGAGTGGCATAGGGCTCGCACGGGATACGCACCGTGTGGGGCAGATCCACGCCGGGCAGCAGCCTGTCCGCGGTCGCGGTGAGGCGAGCGCGGATACCGTGCACGGCGCGTCGGTACGGCTCGTCGCTGTGGGCGGGATTGTCGTCGCCCGAGTCGTCGGCGAGCTTCCTCAGGGCGCTGCTGATGGTCGCGGTGCGTTCGGACATGGACAGTTCGCGTTCGAGCGCGGCCAGTTCGGTGAGGTGGTGTCGCAGCGCGGTCTCACAGGCGCGATTCGCGGCGGTGGTGACGACCTCGCCGTCGACGTTGGGGTTGCCGTCGCGGTCGCCGCCGATCCACGTTCCGGGACGGACCAGAGGTTCGGTCAGCACCGCCGCGTCCGGCCAGCGTCGCCGGAGTTCGCGTCGCACTTCGGCGTTGAGGGCAGGAACGACGTCGAACAGTGCGAGGTCGTAGTAGCGCAGACCGTTGTCGACCTCGTCGATGATCCTCAGGCGCGCGAGCCGGATGAGCGCGGTGTCCCAGAGGGTCAGGATGTGCCGGTACAGGGCGCGGTCGATTTCCTCGATCGCGGCGGATTCGTCGGTCCTCTCCCGGCGCCGCATGAGCTCGGTGACGGCGGTCTGGACGTCGAAGACGGTGCGTCGGCGGGTCTCGGTGGGATGAGCGGTGATGACGGGGGCGACGAGAGCCGATGCGAGCGCGTCGGTCACGGTGTCGGCGTCGAGGCCCGGGCCGGCGGCGTCGAGTTTGGCATAGGTGGCGGCGAGGCTGCTGTCCTGCGGTCGGTCGCCTGCGCGCACGTGCAGGGCTCGACGTCGTTCGCGGTGCAGATCCTCGGCGAGATTGGCGAGCAGACCGAAATGGCTGAACGCCCGGGCGACGGGAATCAGGTCGTCGGTGGCGACGTCGGCGAAGCGTTCGGCGAGTTCGGTGCGGTCGATCTCGGAGCGCCGGATCCGGAAACTCTCCACCCGGGCCGATTCGACCAGGTCGAAGGTCTCGGGTCCCGCCTGCTCACGGATGACGTTGCCGAGGATGCCACCGAGCAGGCGGATGTCCTCGCGGAGGGGTTCGGTCGCAGAGGCAGGCACAGTGTCCGTCATACGGCCAGTATCTGTGCCCGGCGGCCGGGGCGCGACCGCGGCAGCGGCCGTGCACGTGCGGGGATCAGCTGAACTTGATCTGCAGTCCGATGCCGAGGATCGAGATCACCCAGATGATGCCGGTGAAGACGGTGAGACGGTCGAGGTTCTTCTCCGCCACCGTCGAGCCCGAGAGATTGGACTGGACTCCACCACCGAACAGGCTGGACAGACCACCGCCCTTACCGCGGTGCAGCAGCACCAGCAGGATGAGCAACAGGCTCGTGACGATCAGGAGGATGTCCAGGAACAGTTCCATGTCGGTGTTCGATGTCCTTCGGATGGTGGGCGACGTCGGCGTCAGCTTACCCGCTCGCCATATGGGGATGCTGCGGGTGTGCCGGGGACGGTCGTCGTGGCTACGCGGGTCGAGACGGCAACACTGCGCTGAGGCGAAACGCGGGTGGGGTGCAGGGTCTCGTCGATCCTGCACCCCACCTGATGCCGGTCGCTCTAGAGGAGCGGGCCGCCTGCGGCGATCGCCGACAGCTGAGCGAATTCGTCGGCCTTGAGGGAGGCGCCTCCCACGAGGCCGCCGTCGATGTCGGTCTGAGCGATGAGCTCACCGACGTTCTTGGCGTTGACCGACCCGCCGTACAGGACGCGGACCGATGCCGCGACCTCGGGCGAGGCCAGTTCGGCGAGGGTGTTGCGCACCGCGGCGCACACCTCCTGTGCGTCGGCCGCCGAGGCAACCTTGCCCGTGCCGATGGCCCAGACCGGCTCGTACGCGACGACGATCTTCGCGATCTCGTCGGCGGACAGGCCGGCGAGCGAGTTCTTCAACTGCTCGACGTTGTACTCGACGTGGTTGCCGGCTTCGCGGACGTCGAGTCCTTCGCCGATGCACACGATCGGAGTGAGACCGTGCCGCAGAGCGGCCTTGGTCTTGTCGCGGACGATCTCGTCGGTCTCGCCGTGCAGGGTGCGACGCTCGGAGTGCCCGACGACCACGTAGGTGCAGCCGAGCTTCGCGAGCATCGCGCCGGAGATCTCACCGGTGTAGGCGCCGGAGTCGTGGACCGAGATGTCCTGGGCTCCGTAGGTGATGCCGAGCTTGTCGCCCTCGACGAGGGTCTGCACCGAGCGGATGTCGGTGAACGGCGGGATGACCGTCACGTCCACCTTCTCGAGGTACTTCTCGGGAAGGGTGAACGCGATCTTCTGCACCAGGGCGATGGCCTCGAGGTGGTTGAGGTTCATCTTCCAGTTGCCCGCGATGAGCGGTGTCCGTGCCATGACCGTCAGCCCTCCAGAACTGCGATGCCGGGCAGTTCCTTGCCCTCGAGGTACTCGAGGGAGGCGCCACCACCGGTGGAGATGTGCGAGAAACGGTCCTCACCGAGTCCGAGCGACCGCACGGCCGCAGCGGAGTCGCCGCCGCCGACGACGCTGAACGCGCCCTTGCCGGTGGCCTCGATGATCGCTTCCGCGACACCCTTCGTGCCGGCCGCGAAGTTCTCGAACTCGAACACGCCCATCGGGCCGTTCCAGAACACCGTCTTCGCCGAGCCGAGGAGCGAGGCGAAGCGCTGCACGGATTCCGGTCCGATGTCGAGGCCCATCCATCCGTCGGGGATGGAGTCGGCCGCGACGGTCTGCGACTGGGCGTCGGCCGCGAACTTGTCGGCCACCACCACGTCCTGCGGGATGTGGATGACGTCGCCGAAGCGTTCGAGCAGCTGCTTGCAGGTGTCGATCATCGACTCCTCGAGCAGCGACGTGCCGACCGAGTAGCCCTGTGCCGCAAGGAAGGTGAAGCACATGCCGCCACCGATGACGAGCGTGTCGACCTTGGGTGCGAGCGCTTCGATGACCCCGAGCTTGTCGGAGACCTTCGAGCCGCCGAGCACCACGGCGTACGGACGCTCGGTGTCGGTGGTGAGCTTGGCGAGCACGTCGACCTCGGCCGCGACGAGACCACCCGCGTAGTGCGGGAGCAGCGTCGCGACGTCGTAGACCGACGCCTGCTTGCGGTGCACGACACCGAAGCCGTCGGAGACGAATGCGCCGTCGTCGCCGACGAGCTCGACGAGCTCACGGGCGAAGGCGAGCCGCTCGGCATCGTCCTTGCTGGTCTCGCGAGCGTCGAAGCGGACGTTCTCGAGCAGGAGGATGTCGCCGTCGGTCAGCCCTTCGGAACGCGCCAGCGCATCCTGGCCGACGACGTCGGAGGCGAGCTGGACGTTGCGGCCGAGCACCTCACCGAGCTTCGCTGCGACGGGCGCGAGCGAGTACTTCGGATCCGGCTCGCCCTTGGGGCGGCCGAGATGCGCGGTCACGACGACCTTGGCCCCGGCCTCCGCGAGCGTGCGGATGGTGGGCGCGGACGCGAGGATGCGGCCGGCGTCGGTGATCGTGTCGCCGTCGAGCGGGACGTTGAGGTCGGAGCGCACGAGTACGCCCCGACCCTCCACACCTGCGTCGAGCAGATCCTCGAGGGTCTGAACTGCCACTGTTCAAATGTCCTGTTCTACGAGTTTCAGAGAGACTTGCCGACGAGACCGACGAGGTCGGCAAGACGATTCGAGTAGCCCCACTCGTTGTCGTACCACGAGACGACCTTGACCTGCTCGTCGATGACCTTGGTCAGAGGCGCGTCGAAGATCGACGAGTGCGGGTCGGTGACGATGTCCGAGGAGACGATCGGATCGGTGTTGTACTTCAGGATGCCCTTCAGCGGACCCTCCGCAGCAGCCTTCAGTGCGGCGTTGACCTCGTCGGCGGTGGCCTTCTTGGTGAGGGTCGCGGTGAGGTCGGTGACCGAGCCGGTCGGGACCGGGACGCGCAGCGCGTAGCCGTCGAGCTTGCCGCGCAGCTCGGGGAGCACGAGGCCGATGGCCTTGGCGGCGCCTGTGCCGGTGGGGACGATGTTCAGGGCAGCGGCGCGGGCGCGACGCAGATCCTTGTGCGGTCCATCCTGCAGGTTCTGGTCCTGGGTGTAGGCGTGGATCGTGGTCATCAGGCCCTTCTCGATGCCGAACTCGTCGTTCAGCACCTTGGCGAGGGGGCCGAGGCAGTTCGTGGTGCACGAGGCGTTGGAGATGATGTTCTGCGTGCCGTCGTACTTGTCGTGGTTGACGCCCATGACGATGGTGATGTCCTCGTCGGTGGCGGGCGCCGAGATGATGACCTTCTTGGCGCCGGCATCGATGTGCCCCTTCGCCTTCGCGGCGTTGGTGAAGATGCCGGTGGACTCGACGACGACGTCGACACCGAGGTCGCCCCACGGAAGAGCGGAGGGGCCTTCCTTGATCGAGAGGGCCTTGATCTTCCGGTCGCCGACGACGATGTCGTCGCCCTCGACATGCACGTCCTTGTCGAGGCGCCCCAGGATCGAGTCGTACTTCAGGAGCGTCGCGAGGGTGTCGTTGTCGGTGAGGTCGTTGACGGCAACGATCTCGATGTCGGTGGTGCCGAGTGCCTTCTGCGCCTCGACCGCCCGGAAGAAGTTGCGCCCGATGCGTCCGAATCCGTTCACGCCTACGCGGACAGTCACAATGAAGCTCCTTTGTCCAGTATTCCGATGGTCGTGCTCGTGTGCCCTTCACCCTAGTGGGGTTCGGTCGTACTGTGGGGAGCCGCCCGGTCGTGGCGCGAACTCCCTTGCAAGCCTGCCCCGCTATGCCTCGTCCAGCAACTCAGCGGTGACGGCCGATTCCGTATCGGGGATCCCGAGTTCCTTCGCGCGACGATCCGCCATCGACAGCAGGCGGCGGATCCGTCCTGCGACGGCGTCCTTGGTCATGGGCGGATCGGCGAGCTGGCCGAGCTCCTCGAGCGACGCCTGTCGGTGCTGCACGCGCAGCGCGCCGGCGGCGGCGAGGTGGTCGGGCACGTCGGCGCCCAGGATCGCCAGCGCCCGCTCGACCCGCGCAGCCGCTGCCACGGCGGCGCGTGCGGACCGGCGCAGATTGGCGTCGTCGAAGTTGGCGAGACGGTTCGCGGTCGCCCGCACCTCTCGGCGCATGCGGCGCTCCTCCCAGACCAGCCGGGTGTCCTGCGCGCCCATGTGGGTGAGCAGCGCGCCGATGGCCTCGCCGTCGCGGATCACCACGCGGTCGGCGCCGCGCACCTCACGCGCCTTGGCGGTGACGCCGAGCCGGCGGGCGGCGCCGACGAGCGCGAGGGCGGCCTCCGGGCCGGGGCAGCTCACCTCGAGCGCCGAGGAACGGCCCGGTTCGGTGAGCGAACCATGGGCGAGGAACGCCCCGCGCCACGCCGCGGCGGAGTCGGAGACACTGCCGCCGACCACCTGTGCGGGCAGTCCGCGCACGGGTCGTCCGCGACCGTCGAGCAGGCCGGTGCGGCGGGCCAGCGCCTCACCGTCCTTGCCGACGCGGACGATGTACCGCGAGCTCTTGCGCAGCCCACCCGCGCCGAGCACCTGGATCTCGGCGGGATAGCTGTAGAGCTCGAAGATCTCGCGGCGGAGGCGACGTGCGATCGATCCGAGGTCGACCTCGGCCTCGACGACCACTCGTCCGGCGACGATGTGCAATCCCCCGGCGAAGCGCAGGAGGGCGGACACCTCGGCCTTGCGGTTGCTGATCCTGGTGACCGACAACCTGCTCAGCTCGTCCTTGACCTCCGCTGTCATTGCCACGAGACGCTCTCCCTCCCGCCCCCGCGTGTGGCACGGACTCCACCGCGCGAGGACAGACATGTTTCCAGTGCCCCCGCCAACTTGGCGGGGTCGTGTCGATGCGTACCGGTCTCGGCGACGTCGACGAACGAGACGTCCGCTCCGAATCGGGCCGCGGACCGGCTCAGGTGCTCGCGCTCGCGTCCTTCCGGTACCGAGGCAGCATCCACGACGACGTGGTCGACACGGAAATCGGGGGCGTGCTGGGCGAGAACGTGCAGGTGACGTTCCGCGGAGAAGCCTGCCGTCTCCCCCGGTTCCGCCGCAAGGTTGAGCACGAGGACCTTGAGCGCCGTCGTGTGGACCAGCGCCTCGTGCAGGTCCGGGACGAGCACGTGCGGGATGACGCTCGAGAACCAGGATCCCGGGCCGAGCACCACGAGATCGGCCTCGCACACCGCGTCGAGCGCCGACGGACAGGCCGGCGGATCGGCGGGGATCAGGCGGACCCGGCGCACCTTGCCCGGGGTGGTCGCCACCGCGACCTGTCCCCGGATGCAGCGGCTCACCCGCGGGTCGGATTCGAGTCCCGAGACGTCGGCTTCGATGTCGAGGGGGATCGGCGACATGGGCAGTACCCGACCGCGTACGTCGAGGACGCGAGCGAGCATGTCGAGAGCAGTGACGGTGTCGCCCGCCACCTCGGCGAGCCCGGCGAGGATCAGGTTGCCGACGGAGTGCCCGGCGAGTGCACCTGTGCCGCCGAAGCGGTGTTGGACGGTCTCGGTCCACACCCGGACCTCGTCGTCGCGGCCGGCGAGTGCGGCGAGGGCCATGCGCAGGTCGCCGGGTGGGACGACACCGAGTTCGGCGCGCAGCCGTCCCGAGGAACCTCCGTCGTCGGCGACGGTCACGACGGCGGTGACCCGGTCGGTGAGGCGCCGGACGGCACTGAGCGTCGCGTACAGACCGTGTCCGCCGCCGAGAGCGGTGATCGCAGGTCCGGGCGCTGCCCCGGGGTTCGGAGCGCTGTCGGAGTCCGGAGCGCTGTCGGAGTCCGGAGCGCTGTCGGAGTTCGGAGTCTCGGCGTTCACTCGCGCCCCAGATCCCGGTGCACCACGTTCACCGTCAGATCCGGTGCCTGCTCGAGGCGTGCGGCGAGGGCCTCGGCCATCGCCACGCTCCGGTGTTTCCCTCCGGTGCAGCCCACTGCAATCGTCATGTAGCGCTTCCCCTCCCGACGGTAACCGGCAGTCGTCAGATCGAGCAGCCGGTGATAGGTGGCGAGATAGTCCTCGGCACCGTCGCGGGAGAGTACATAGTCGCGCACCGCCGCGTCCTGCCCGGTGTGCGGACGCAGTTCGGCGATCCAGTGGGGGTTCGGCAGGAACCGCACGTCGCACACGACGTCGGAGTCCATGGGCAGGCCGTACTTGAAGCCGAACGACTCCACGGTCACCCGGATGGTGTCGGATGCGGCGTCGCCGAAGGCCGCATCGATCTTGCGACGCAGATCGGGCCCGGACAGCGCGGACGTGTCGATGACGAGGTCGGCCGCGGCCTTGACGGGAGCGAGCTGCTCGCGTTCGACGGCGATGCCGTCGGTGAGCGTGCGGTCGGCCGTGTCGGACTGCAGCGGATGGCTGCGGCGCACCTGCTCGAACCGCCGGACGAGCACCGAGTCGGCGGCTTCGAGGAAGAGCACCCGGGTGTTGACCGGGCGGGCCGCCAGATCGGTGACCACGCGTTCGAGGTCGCCGGTGAACAACCGGCTGCGCACGTCCATCACCACGGCGAGGCGTTGCAGCGGAGGTTCGGCCTGCACCGCGAGATCGATCATCGACAGCACCAACTGGGGCGGGAGGTTCTCCGCGACGTACCACCCGAGATCCTCGAGGGCGGTCGCCGCCGTACTCAGTCCGGCTCCGGACAGGCCGGTGACGACGATGACCTCGGCCTGCGCCGGCCGTTCCCCGTCGACACCCTGTTCCGAACCGTCCGCCATCCCCGGGATCCGACCCACTTCGGTCACTGTTCCGACTCCGCTCGTACTCCCGACACGCCGACTGAGCCATCATCGCCTACCGGCGTGTCGCCCGCATCCGCGGCAGTCGGGTCGCCCGCAGGTGCCGCAGCCGGATTACTCGCGTCCGCGACGGTCGGGGCGTCGGTGTCCTGCGGCGACTCGGCCGAAGCCGGTGCGTCGCCCCGCAGCGCCTCGAGGACGGCCTGCGCCGTGGCTTGCCCGATCCCGGGCACCGCGGTGATCTCCTCGACGCTCGCCTCGCGTAGCCGCGCGACCGACCCGAAGTGGGTGACGAGTGCCTTGCGCCGGGTGTCGCCGAGACCACGGACCCCGTCGAGAGCGGAGGCGGTCATGCGTTTGGACCGCTTGCTGCGGTGGTAGGTGATCGCGAAACGGTGCGCCTCGTCGCGGATGCGTTGCAGCAGGAACAGCGACTCACTCGTGCGCGGAAGGATCACCGGATCCTCCTCCCCCGGCACCCACACCTCCTCGAGACGCTTGGCGAGCCCGACGACCGCGACATCCGTGATGCCGAGTTCGTCGAGGACCTCGGCCGCGGCCGCGACCTGCGGCGCACCACCGTCGACGACGAACAGGTTCGGCGGGTAGGCGAACCGGCGCGGACGGCCCGTCGCCGGGTCCAGTGCCGCCTCGGGCGCGAGGTCCCCGCCGTCGCCTCCCTCCGGAGCGGATCCGTCCGGATCGGCCTGTCGGGCGAGGTCGCGGTTGTGGCGGAGGAAACGCCGGCGGGTGACCTCGGCGATCGAGGCGACGTCGTTGGAGTGCCCGTCACCCGCGGCGTGCTTGATGGCGTAGTGCCGGTAGTCGGACTTGCGGGGCAGTCCGTCCTCGAAGACGACCAGCGATGCGACGACGTCGGTGCCCTGCACGTGGCTGATGTCGACGCATTCGATGCGCAGCGGCGCCGAATCGAGGTCGAGGACGTCCTGGATGCCCTGCAATGCCGCCGATCGGGCATTGAAGTCGCCCGCGCGCCGCAGCTTGTGCTGGGCGAGCGCTTCCTTGGCGTTGCGCTCGACCGTGTCGGCCAGTGCCTTCTTGTCGCCGCGCTGCGGGATGCGCAGACGCACGGGACCGCCGCGCAGACGCCCGAGCCAGCGGCTCATCTCGTCCGGGTCGGGCGGCAGCGCGGGGACGAGCACCTCGCGCGGCACGGCGCTGGTGGCGTCCGCGTCATCGGTGCCGAGTGCGGCCTCCTCGCCGTAGAACTGGGTGAGGAACTGTTCGACGAGCAGGGAGAGTTCTTCGACGTCGTCGGTCCCCTCGGCGGCCTCGACGCCTTCGACGTCGCGGTCCTCGGGACGGTCGAGCACGTCGCCGGACTTCTCGACGACCCAGCCGCGTTGACCGCGCACGCGACCGCCGCGCACGTGGAAGACCTGGACGGCCACCTCGAGGTCGTCGCCGGCGAACGCCACGAGGTCGGCGTCGGTGCCGTCGCCGAGCACGACGGCCTGCTTCTCGAGGGCCTTGCGCAGCGCCCCGAGATCGTCACGCAGTCGGGCTGCGGTCTCGAAGTCGAGCTCCTCCGCGGCGGCCTGCATCCGCTTCTCGACATCGCGGACGAGTTTGTCGGTGCGACCGGCGAGGAAGTCGCAGAAGTCCTCGACGATGCGGCGGTGTTCGTCGGCGGAGACGCGTCCGACGCACGGCGCGGAGCACTTGTCGATGTAGCCGAGCAGGCACGGGCGGCCGATCTGCGCGTGCCGCTTGAAGACCCCGGCCGAGCACGTGCGCGACGGGAACACCCGCAGCAGCAGGTCGAGGGTCTCTCGGATCGCCCAGGCGTGCGAGTAGGGACCGAAATAGCGCACGCCCTTGCGGCGCGGCCCGCGATAGACGAACAGGCGGGGATATTCCTCGTTCAACGTGACCGCGAGCATCGGGTACGTCTTGTCGTCGCGGTAGCGGACGTTGAACCGGGGGTCGAACTCCTTGATCCAGTTGTACTCGAGCTGGAGTGCCTCGACCTCGGTGCGCACCACCGTCCACTCGACCCGGCCCGCGGTGGTCACCATCTGACGGGTGCGCGGATGCAGCGAGGCGATGTCGGCGAAATACGAGTTCAGGCGGGACCGGAGGTTCTTCGCCTTGCCGACGTAGACGACCCGGCCGTGCGGGTCGCGGAACTTGTAGACCCCCGGCTCCGTGGGAATGGAACCGGGGGCTGGGCGATATGTCGAGGGGTCGGGCACAGGTCCAGGCTAGTCGTCGCCCCTGACGGCTCCGCCGTCGTCATTGCGTCTGACGGCTCCGCCGTCGTCATTGCGTCTGACGGCTCCGCCGTCGTTGTCGTCACTGACGGCGCCGCCGGTGTAGTGGGACTCCAGTTCGCGGAAACGCTCGAGCGCGTCCACGGCGCGTTCCCCGTCGCGCGCCTGGATGGCGACGACGGGCACGTACTCGTCGAACGGCAGCTCGAGGCGGGCCCAGGGTGCGCCGTGGTCGAAGAACAGCCCGCGCACGTCGGTCCACGGGATGTGTCGTTCGGCGACCACGTTGCGGACGGAGACGCCGTCGGCACCCGCCCGCAGCCGCGGCCGGGTGAACAGCAGGACGCCTCCGGTGAGCACGACGCCGATGGCGAGGATCGCGATCTGGTCGACGACCCGCAGGTTCACGCCGGTGTCGCCGCCCCCGCGGAGCACGAGCGCCGCGAAGATGTGGACGGCCATGACGACGACCGCCGCCACGACGACCCAGCGCCGCATCTTCTCCGGGCGTACCTCGAGATCCCAGCCGGTCTCGTCGCGGGTCAACGCGCCGCCTTCCGCAGCCGCCGCAGTGTCACGGCGGTGTCGAGCGCGGCCGCGCAGGCCTGGCCACCCTTGTCCTCCGCGGAGCCGGGCAGACCGGCGCGGTCGCGGGCCTGCTGTTCGGTGTCGGTGGTGAGGACACCGTTGCCCACCGGGGTGCCCTCGTCGAGCGCGATCCGGGTGAGCCCGTAGGTCACGGCGTCGCACACGTACTCGAAGTGCGGCGTGCCGCCGCGGATCACCACGCCGAGCGCGACGACCGCGTCGTGGGTGCGGGCGAGCTGCTGCGCGACGACGGGAAGTTCGATCGCTCCGGCGACCCGCTCGAGGGTGACCTCGGTGATACCCGCCTGCTCGGCGACACGCTGTGCGCCGGCGATGAGGGCGTCGGAGATCTCGGTGTGCCAGCGACCGGCGACGATCGCGAGGCTCAGCCCCGCGGCGTCGGCGAGCTGCAGGTCGGGCAGGCCTTCGCCGCTCATCAGGCGTCTCCCTCGTCGAACTCGTCGAGACCGATCAGGTCGTGGCCCATACGATCACGCTTGGTGCGCAGGTACGAGATGTTCTCGCGGTTCGCACGCAACGGCATCGGGACACGCTCGGTGATCTGCAGGCCGTAGCCGTCGAGACCGACGCGCTTGGCCGGGTTGTTGGTCAGCAGCCGCATCGACGAGATACCGAGGTCGACGAGGATCTGAGCGCCGATGCCGTAGTCGCGGGCGTCGGCGGGAAGGCCGAGCTGCAGGTTGGCGTCGACGGTGTCGGAACCGGAGTCCTGCAGCTGGTAGGCCTGCAGCTTGTGCATCAGGCCGATGCCGCGTCCCTCGTGGCCGCGCATATAGAGCACGACGCCGCGGCCTTCCTCGGCCACCATCTCGAGGGCGGCGTCGAGCTGCGGACCGCAGTCGCAGCGCAGCGACCCGAAGACGTCGCCGGTCAGGCATTCGGAGTGCACGCGCACGAGCACGTCGGCGCCGTCGCCGTCCGGGCCGGCGATGTCGCCGCGGACGAGCGCGACGTGTTCGACCTCGTCGTAGACGCTCTGGTAGCCGACGGCCGTGAAGTCGCCGTGCCGGGTGGGGATGCGGGCCTCGGCGACGCGCACGACGTGCTTCTCGTGCTTGCGGCGCCACGCGATGAGATCCGCGATCGAGATCAGGGCGAGTTCGTGCTCGTCGGCGAAGACGCGCAGTTCGTCGGTGCGGGCCATCTCGCCTTCGTCCTTCTGCGAGACGATCTCGCAGATGACGCCGGCCGGGCGCAGGTCGGCCATGCGCGCGAGGTCGACGGCGGCTTCGGTGTGTCCGGGCCGGCGCAGGACGCCACCCTCCTTGGCGCGCAGCGGCACCACGTGACCGGGACGCGTGAAGTCCTGGGCGGTGGAGTTCGGGTCGGCGAGCAGCCGCATGGTGGCGGCGCGGTCGGACGCGGAGATACCCGTGCCGATGCCTTCCTTCGCGTCGACGGTGACCGTGTAGGCGGTGCCGTGCTTGTCCTGGTTGACGCTGTACATGGGAGGCAGACCGAGACGGTCGCAGTCCTCGCCGTCCAAGGGTACGCACAGGTACCCGGATGTGTAGCGGACCATGAACGCCACGAGTTCCGGCGTTGCCTTCTCCGCGGCGAAGATGAGGTCGCCCTCGTTTTCACGGTCTTCGTCGTCGACCACGACGACCGCCTTACCGGCGGCGATGTCGGCGACCGCGCGCTCGATGGTGTCGAACCTCGTCACTTCCCTGGACTCCAACTCTCGTATCCGGACGACTCGTGCTCCGCGTCCACTGTCGATCTCCACAGTACGACGCGTCAGCGCGCGTTCTGCAGGCGCTCCACGTACTTGGCGATCACGTCGACCTCGAGGTTGACGAGGGTGCCCGGCTCGGCGGTGCCGAGTGTCGTCAGCGACAGGGTGGTCGGGATGAGCGAGATCTCGAACCACTCCTGTCCGCGTTCCCCTCCGAGACCCGAGACCGTCAGCGAGACACCGTCGACGGTGATCGAGCCCTTTTCGACGACGTAGCGGGAGATTTCGGCCGGGAGCGAGATACGCACCACGGTCCAGTTCTCCGAGGGTGTGCGGGAGACGACGGCGCCGGTGGCGTCGACGTGACCCTGCACGAGGTGGCCGCCGAGGCGGCTGTTCAGTGCGGCGGCGCGTTCGAGGTTGACGGAGCTGCCGAGGGTGAGCTGTCCGAGCGACGACCGGTTCAGCGTCTCCTGCATCACATCGGCGGTGAAGGACCCACCGTCGAGCACGTCGACGACCGTCAGGCACACCCCGTTGACCGCGATCGAATCGCCGTGCTTGGCGTCGGAGGTGACCAGCGGTCCGCGCACGGTGAAGCGTGCCGCGTCGGCGAGGTCCTCCTTCGCGACGATCTCACCGAGTTCCTCGACGATGCCGGTGAACATGTTCCGCTCCTTAGCTCCCGATCCGCGACCGGGTCCGATTCAGTTGTCCCGGTCCGGGACGAGTGTCAACAGAATGTCCGAGCCGACGGTCTCGACCCGTTCCCGGCGGAACCGTAACGCGTCGGAGATCGTGCCCACGCCGGTGTCCTCGACGGCGGCCTCACCGGCTCCGAGCACGACGGGCGCCAGATATGCCTGGATGCGGTCGACGCAGCCCGCTGCGAGGAACGCGCCCGCGAGCCGGGGGCCGCCCTCGAGCAGCACGTCGGGTCGATCGCCGAGCGCGTCGAGCACCTCCCCGATGTCGTGGGTGCGCAGCACCAGCGTCGGCGCCGCGTCGTCGAGAACCCTTGCAGAGGTGGGAATCTCACGCATACCGACGACAACCCGCAGCGGCTGGTGCGGCGCGAGTTCACCGTCGGGCAGACGGGCGGTCAGCCACGGGTCGTCGGCGAGGACGGTGCCGGTTCCGACGATGATCGCGTCGAGCCGGCTCCGCTGGTCGTGCACGCGCGCACGCGATTCGGGACCGGAGATCCACTTGCTCGTGCCGTCTGCCGCCGCGCTGCGACCGTCCATCGACGCGGCGTACTTCCACGTCACGTGCGGCCGGCCGGTGCGCTGCCGGTGCAACCATGCCCGCAGCGGGCCGCGGGCGACGGCCTCGGCACCGAGACCGGGATGCACGGTGATGCCCGCGGCGCGGAGGGTGTCGGCGCCTCCCCCGGCGACGGGATTCGGGTCGGCGACGGAGTAGTACACCGTCGCGATCCCCGCCTCGATGAGGGCCTGCGCGCACGGGCCGGTGCGGCCGGTGTGGTTGCACGGTTCGAGGGTGACGACGGCGGTGCCGCCGCGCGCGCGTTCGCCCGCTGCCTCGAGTGCCCGGACCTCCGCGTGCGGACCTCCGGGTGGTGCGGTGGCCCCGACACCTGCCACCGCGCCGTCCGCGTCGAGGATCACCGCGCCGACAGGCGGGTTGGGGCTGGTCGTACCCCGTACGGCCTCCGAGGCATCGAGCGCGAACTGGAGGGCTTCGGCGACCTCGGGTGCGGTCACGGCGCGAGCGTCAGGTGCGGGGACGCGGCCCCGGCCTGCGCCCGCAGCTTGCGGACCGCCTCACCGGGATCGGCGGCGCCGTAGACGGCGGACCCGGCAACGAAGCAGTCCACACCGGCTTCCGCGGCGGCTTCGATGGTGTCGGTGTTGATGCCGCCGTCGATCTCGACGAGCAGACGCAGTTCACCCGAGTCGACGAGGCGGCGCACCTGGCGGGCCTTGTCGAGGACGTCCGGGATGAAGGACTGACCACCGAAGCCCGGCTCGACGCTCATCACGAGCAACGTGTCGAATTCCTTCAGGATCTCGAGATAGGGCTCGATGGGGGTGCCGGGCTTGACGGACAGCCCGGCCTTGCCGCCGGCCGCGCGGATGTCGCGGGCCACGGCGACCGGGTCGTCGGTCGCCTCGGCGTGGAAGGTGACGTTGTGGGCACCGGCCTCGGCGTAGGGCGGTGCCCATCGGCCGGGATTCTCGATCATGAGGTGACAGTCGAGCGGGATGTCGGTCGCCTTCAGCAGCGACTCGACGACCGGGAGACCGAGCGTCAGGTTCGGAACGAAATGGGCGTCCATGACGTCGACGTGGAGCCAGTCGGCACCGGCGACGGCCTGCGCCTCGTCGGCGAGACGAGCGAAATCCGCGGACAGGATGGACGGAGCGATCATCGGGTGGGCCACAACCGACGAGTCTAGTCGGCGCCCTCCACCGGGTCGGACCTGCGTCGGACCGGCGGTCCGCAGCCGAACCCGCCGGGAATGTCCGCTCTCGGGCGCATTGGTGCCATCACGTGGCCGTTATGCCCGGAAGGCTGTGGCAGTCACCCGATCGAAAGGATCATCGTGACCGCTCTCCATCACCGCGAATCCCTCCCTCCCCGACCGGACGGATCGGACACCGTCGACACCTTCCTGATCTCCGACCGCGCAGCCGAACTCGTCGACTTCCTCGTCGCCGTCCTCGAACGTGCCACGCAACACGGCGCGGAGATCGTCACACGGCCGACGGCTTTCTTCGGCGATGTCGTCGCCCGGTTCTCGGATCCGTCCGGCAATCTCTGATGGATCCAGCGGCACGATCCCGGCGCCGACACATCCGCGTGGACGGACGACGCAGCGACGGACGAGTCAGCGAACCGGTCGGACGTTGCGAGTCCGGAGCTCGGGTACATCCACTCGACACTCACCGAAGCCGTTCACACCCTGCGGGATCCACGGTCCCGCGCGGTGTGAACGGCGGGTCGTCAGACCCCGCGGGCGAGGGCGTCGAAACGATCGATGTCCTCGCGGCGGCAGACGTGGCTTCCGGCGGTGAGCAGGGCCGCTGTGCCGCAGGCGATCCCGAGGGCGAGCGCGTCCCGCAACGATCGTTCCTGCAGCAGTCCGACGACGAGTCCGGCGACCATGCTGTCGCCGGCTCCGACAGCGCTGCGCACCTTGGCCGCCAGGGCCGGCACCCGCACGGCCTCGTCGGCGGTCACCATGATCGCCCCGTCGGCGCCGAGCGAGACGACCACGATCTCCGTGACACCGGAGGTGACGAGTTCGCGCGCGGCCGTGATCTGCTCGTCGTCGGTGGCCAACTCCCGCCCGGTCCACTCGCACAACTCGTCCAGGCTCGGTTTGACGAGGTAGACACCCGAATCGATGCTGGTCAGCGCATCGCCCGACGAGTCGAGGACGAATCGCGCGCCGGCCTCGTGCGCCGCCGCGGCGATGCGCCGGACGAAGGTGCCGGGTACACCGGGCGGGAAGCTGCCGCTCGCCACCACGTACTTCGCGCCTTCGGCGACCTTCTCGAGTGTTGCGAGGCAGCGTTCCTGCTCCTCGTCCGTCAGCTCGGGACCGGGTGTGACGAAACGGTATTCCTGACCGCTGCGGCGGTCGATCGCCGTGAAGCACTCGCGGGTGGACCCGGCGATGGGGACGATGTGCTCCTCGACATCGTCGTCGTCGAGCAGACCGCTCATCTGTTCACCCCGCGCACCACCGGCCGGATAGACGGCGGCGGCCGAGGCACCGAGTACACGCGCGACCTTCGCGACGTTCACTCCTCCCCCGCCGGCGTCGTAGAACGGCTCGTCGCAGCGGAGCTTGCGTGTGGGCACCACCGCGTCGGTGAAGGTCGTGACGTCGAGTGCCGGGTTCATGGTCAGGGTGACGATCTCGGGCATGACCGGAACCCTATTCGGACCCACCCGCCGGCGCGCGGAACTTCTGGTCACGCCGCCGGCGCTCGGTGCTTGCGCTTCTTCGCCCGGCCCTTGCTGCGACTCGCCACGGCGGAGCCGAGCATCAGCAGACGCATGGACCGCGCCGCGGCGTCGACGAGCAGGTCGTGACCGTTGGCGACGGCGTCCTCGAGGCGCATCGGGACGGGGATGATCGACGCGATCGCGCCGATCCCGACCTCGTGGACATCGCGCGCCCCCTCGCCGAGCGATCCGGCGATGGCGAGCACCGGAACGCCCGCACGCTGGGCGCGGCGGGCGACCTCCGCAGGTACCTTGCCGCGCGGGGTCTGGAAGTCGATGCTGCCCTCGGCGGTGATGATCAGGTCGGCACGCGCGATCAGGGAGTCGAGATCGATACCCGACAGGCCACTGTCGAGCAGCACGTCGAACCGGGAGGCGATCCGGGCGCCGATGCCCGCGGCCAGACCGGCACCGAGGCCGCCGGAGGCGCCGGTGCCCGCCCCGAACCGCACATCCAGCCCGTGTGCCCGCCCGTCCCGCTCGAGCACCTTCGCCCAGCGCTCCAGAGCAGCGGACAGCTCCTCGACCTGCGCGGGTGTCGCACCCTTCTGCGGGCCGAAGACCCGAGCCACGCCGGTCGGACCGCACAGGACGTTGTGGACGTTGCAGGCCAGCACGATCTCGGTGTCGGCGAGCGCCGGGTGCAGACCGTCGAGATCGAGATGCGCGGCGCGCGCGAGGTGCCGTCCGCCGTCGGGTAGTTCGTCGCCGTCGGCGTCGAGGATCCGGGCGCCGAGTGCTCGCAGGGCCCCGGCTCCGCCGTCACTGGTGCCCGAGTCGCCGCAGCCGATCACGATGCGGCGGATGCCGTCGTCGAGTGCCGCGGCAATGAGTTCACCGACCCCGCGGGTGGTGGTGGCACCGGGATCACGGCGATCGGCGGGCACGAGCCGAAGGCCGGCAGCCGAGGCCATCTCGACGACCGCCGTCCCGCGGGTGGCACCGCCGAGACGCGCCCAGCTCGCCCGCACCGGCTCGCCGACGGGACCGGTCACGGTGACCGGGACGAGCGAGCCGCCGGTGGCCTCGGCGAGGATCTCGGCGGTGCCCTCCCCACCGTCGGGAACGGGCACGAGGTCGACGGCGGCGCACGGTAGCGCCCGGCGGACTCCCGCACCGATCGCGGCAGCGACGCCTGGCGCGTCGAGACTCTCCTTGAAACCGCTGGGCGCGACGAGCACGCGATGAGGAACCTTCAACGCCATGACGACTCCGATCGTGGAACGGGACAACTGGGGACGGAACAGGGATCAGACGAACAGCGACAGGCCGAGCAGCGGCCAGACGAACCACGCGAACAGCAGGACCAGCGTGGCGAGGAGCGGACCGAGCCACGCCGCCAGGCGCAGCAGATCCGAGGTCGAGTAGGTGGGGGTGCCGGGCACGTCCGCGAACAGCGTCACGGGCTTGGCCGACGACGGCAGGGTGTGGCAGAAGCCTGCGGCGGCCGTCGAGACGAAGGCCGCGGCGAGCGGATCGACACCGACGCTCGGGGCGAGTGCCACCACGACGGGAACGAGAACGGCGGAGCGGGCCGAGCGCGACTGGATGACCAGGTGGGCCGCGGTGGAGATCACGACCACGACGATCACGAACAGTGGTCCGGCACCCTCTCCGCGCGAGGTGAGCGGGCCGAAGGCCGTCGATGCGAGCCAGTCCGCCGCGCCGCTCGTCGTCAGCGCGGTACCGATCGACAGCGTCGCCGCCATGAACAGCAGCAGGGGCCACGGCACGGTCTTCAGTGCGGGCGCGAGGCGCACGGAACCGTACCGCGGAGAGGTCGCGACGAGCGCACCGAGCAGCGCCACCACCGCCGGGTGGATGCCGTGGACGGGTTCGGTGCACCACAGCACCATCACCACGACCAGAAGAAGGGCGGCGCGGGATTCGGCGACGGAGAGCGGCCCGGAGACCGGGGTGTCGGTCTGCGCGCCGATGTCGGCGGCGGTGACGGTGAGGCGTCCGCGCCGATCGTCGGCGGAGGTGAACAGCAGCAGCACCAGCTCGGCGGCGGCGTGCGACGAGACGATCGCCAGCGGCAGGCCGAGGATCATCCAGGTCGCGAAGTCGAATCCGGTGCCGGTCGCGGTGACGAGGATCTGCGAGGTGATCAGGTGCGCACCGGCGCCGAGCAGCGACGCCACCGCCGACAGCAGGATCACCGTGGGGAAGAGCAACGCGAGTGCCCGCACCAGTCGTGGCCGGTCGGCGAGGACCGTCGCGAGCGCCACGAACACCGGGAGCACCAGTGCGGCGCGACCGGAGGTCGACGGCACCGCGAAAGCGGTGACGATCAGTGCCGCCGTCACCAGGTGCACGAGCGCCCGCGGGCTGCGCGCCCCCGTCACCAGGAAGGCCGCGCCCCGCGTCGCCAGACCCGACGACGCCACACCGGAGGCGATCACGAAGGCGGACAACAGGAGCCACACGACGTCGTCGCCGAGGGTCGCGAACAGTGCCTCCGCGTCGATGACACCGACGACCGTGAGGGCCGCGGCAGCGCCGAGCGCCACATAGGTGTCGTCGATTTTCGTGAACACCCACAGCCAGACGGCCACGGCGAACACGATCATGGTGACGGCGGCCGGAGTCGTCAGGTCTGGGTCGGTGCGCGTGAGATACACGAGGAGACCGACGGTGCCGGCGAGAATCCCGACCGCGACGATCCGGCCGGGCGCCGGGATCGCGTGTCTGCGCGGCGGGCGCGGCTGCGGCGCAACGACGCTCGGCGGAACGGTGGCGTGGAAGGTCATCGCAACCGGTACCCCGCGCCGCGGATCGTCTCGACCCGGTCTCCCCCGATCTTGTTGCGCAGCGCGCGCACGTAGACGTCGACGACATTGGACGCGGGATCGAAGTCGTATCCCCACACGTGCCCGAGGATCTGTTCGCGGGAGAGCACCTGCCCGCGGTGACGCAGGAACACTTCGAACAGGGCGAACTCGCGGCTGGTGAGATCGACGCTCTCCCCGGCGATCTCGGCGCGTCGAGCCCGCAGGTCCAGAGCCATGTCGCCGTCGCGGATCACCGCTGCCGGATCGGCCGCCGAGCTGCTGTCGCCGATGCGCAACCGGATGCGGGCGAGCAGTTCGGCGAACTGGAACGGTTTGCTCACATAGTCGTTGGCACCGCCTTCGAGTCCCGCGACGGTATCGGTGACGCTGTCCCGCGCGGTCAGCACGATCACCGGGGTCCGCACACCTTCACCGCGCAGCCTCTCGAGGACGGTGAAGCCGTCCATGCGGGGCAACCCGATGTCGAGGATCACCAGGTCGAAAGCGCCGCTGCGAGCGAGCATCAGTGCGGTCTCGCCGTCGGTGGCGTCGGTGGTGGTGTATCCCGCTGCGCGCAGCCCCTTCTCGAGAAAGGCGGTGATGCGGGTGTCGTCTTCGGCGATGAGGATTCTGCTCACTGTGATGCGGTCCTTCGAGTCTCGGCTGTACCGGGGGAACCGGCCGTGCAGGTCGTGTCGGTCGTGCCGGTGGTGCCTGCGGGGTCTCGTACGGGGAGGTCGATGCCGAACGTCGCGCCGTGTCCGACCGTGCTCTCGACCCAGGCCGAGCCGTGGTGCGCGTCGGCGATGGCGCGGACGATGGCGAGTCCGAGACCCGCCCCGCCTCGTTCGGCGGCGGGTCCGTGCCGGTCGCCGGGGACGGTGCGTCCGCGGCGGAAGCGTTCGAAGATGCGTGCCGCGTCGTCCGGTGCGACCCCGGGTCCGGTGTCCCGGACCCAGATCCGGAGGTGCTCGATACCGTCGTGTTCGACGAAGGCGGATCCGAGCTGGATGACGTCCCCGGGTCGGGTGTGGGTGACGGCATTGGTCGCGTACTGCAGCACGGCCTGGGTGACGCGTTGGGCGTCGATGTCGGCCGTGCCCTCGGCGATCTCCATGAGCTGCCAGTCGCGGGTGCCGAGCATCTGCGCCTTGGCCTCGACGTCGAGCATGAGGTCGGTGACGTCGACCGGTCGTCGCTGCACGAAGTCGGGGCGTTCGGCCTTGGCGAGGACGAGCAGGTCGGTGACGATCCGCGCCATCCGGTCGAGTTCGTCCTCGACGAGCCGGATCGTCTCCTCGCGTGTCGCGTCGTCGGCGTGACCGAGATCCATGAGTTCGAGGTGCCCGCGGATCACGGTGATCGGTGTCCGCAGTTCGTGGCCGGCGTCGTCGACGAACTGCTGCTGCGTGGTGTAGGCCTGTTCGAGGCGGTCGAGCATCGAGTTGAAAGTCTGGGCCAGGGCGGCGATGTCGTCGCGTCCGTGCACGGGCACCCGACTCGTCAGATCCTTCTCGCCGATGGCGGCGGCCACCTCGCGCACCTGGCGGATCGGGGCGAGGATCTGCCCTGCGACCAGCCAGCCGATGATCGCCGTGAGACCGAGGCCGCCGATCGCGACCAGCCCGATGGTGCGGGCGGTGTCGGCGACCTTCGCGCGTTGCTCGGCGGTGAACACGGCGACGATCAGCGCGCCCCGGTCGTCTCCGGAGGTGACGTCGGCGCGGGCCCAGCGCATCTGTCCACCGTCCACCTCGTGGACGCCCGAGCCTGTGGGGGCGTTGAGGATGCGCTCGAACAGCACACCGTCCTCGGTGAGGTTCGCCGGCAGGTCGGGCCGGTCCACCGCGATACGGCGGTCGAAGAGCAACGAACCGTCGACGACGCCGACGATCACCTCGCCCTCCGAGGTGTGCTGGCGGTTGAGATAGACCTCGAGCATCCGCTCCACGGAGGTGAACGGGAACGTCGTGGTGGGGTCGACGCCTTCGGCGGCGAACGCCCGGAATTCGTCGATCTCCTGGGTGATGTCGGCGTTCGCGTCGCGGTCGACGTGGTTGAGGAGCAGCACTCGCGCGGTGACGACGACGGCGACGAGCGCGACGGCCGTGGTCAGCAGGATCCAGCTGAGGATGCGCCATCGGGCAGGGAGCGCGGATCCGCGACCGGGGTGAGGGATGCGGAGGTGACCGGTGCGCTGCGTGCCGGCCTGTTTCCCCGACTCAGTCGTCATCGTCGTCCCAGTCGTCGTCCCCGCTGTCGCCGTCGTCGTCCCAGTCGTCGTCGCCCAAGTCGTCGTCGTCCCAGTCGTCGTCCCAGTCGACCTGAGGGGTCGGCAGGGGCTGGCGTGCGACGTCGGACCAACCCGGATCGGGAACCGGGGCCGGAACCACGGCGGGCGGGGGTGTCTGCGTGTCGGGGACCGACGGTGCGGGCGCCGACTCCGGCTCGGGTTCGGGTCGTACCTCGGAGGCTTCGACCCCGGGGGACGGCGCCGCGGACTCGGTCGTGGTCGGCACGACGGAGACGGTGACCGATGCGTCACCGATCTCGGGCGAGCCCGCCGGTCGTGTCAGGACCTGGCTCCCCCACGCGAGGGCCGCCGGGATCAGCAGCAGCGCTGCGATCACGAGCATGCGTTTCATCACCGGCATGGGGAACAGCATCCTGCACCGGAGTGAATCGATCGTGAAGACCGGATGAGAAGACTTTCATCTTCCCGACGCCGGACACGACGATCCGTGTCCGGCCGTCGCGATCAGCGCAGCGCGGTCAGCGCTCGGGTTTACGCAGCGCAGCCATGAACATGGCGTCGGTGCCGTGGCGGTGCGGCCAGAGCTGGACTCCGGGCCCCTCCCCGATCTGCGGCACGCCGGGGACGAGTTCGCGCGTGTCGAGCTGTTCGACACCGTGGCGGCGCACCGCGTCGGACACGACGGCGACCGTCTCCGAGACGTGCGGCGAACACGTCGAATAGAGCACCACACCACCGGGACGCAGCAGTCCGATCGCCGATGCGAGCAGTTCCTTCTGCAATCGCACCAGTTCGGCGACGTCGCCGGGTTGCCTGCGCCACCGCGCCTCGGGACGCCGACGCAACGCGCCGAGTCCCGTGCAGGGCGCGTCCACGAGGATCCGGTCGTAGCCCGGTTCGAGTCCGGGCTCGCGACCGTCGGCGACGTGCACGGTCACCGGCAGGTCGCGGGCGGTCTTGCGGACCAGCTCCGCGCGATGTTCGACCGGTTCGACCGCGTCCACGGCGAACCCGTCGATCGCGGCGATGGCGCCGAGCAGTGCCGCCTTTCCACCCGGTCCCGCGCACAGATCGAGCCAGCGGCCCCGATCCTCGCCGACGAGGGGCGCGAGGGTGAGGGCACGTGCGACGAGCTGACTACCTTCGTCCTGGACCGCGGCCATACCCTCCCGGACGGGTTCGAGGCGGCCGGGATCACCGTGCTCGAGGTGCACCGCATAGGGCGACCACGGTCCGATCTCACCTCCGGTGACGAGCGCGAGTTCCTCCGCGGTGATGACCCCCGGGCGAGCGACGAGGTGGACGATCGGGCGCGCGTCGTCGGCGGCGAGGACGTCGGCGAGTTCGGAGGCGTCCGATCCGAGCGCGTGGGCGAACGCCTGCGCGATCCACAGAGGGTGGGCGTACCGGAAGGCCAGGTGACCCACCGGGTCGCGGTCCGGATCGGGGGCGAGCAGCGTGATCCACTCCTCCTCCGAACGCTCACCCACACGACGAAGCACCGCGTTGACGAAACCTGCTCGGCCCGATTCGAATTCGGCCCGGACGAGGTCGACGCTCGTGGCGACGGCGGCGTGCGGGGCGACGCGCGTGCGCAGCAACTGGTAGGCACCCAGACGCAGTACGTCGAGCAACGCGCCGTCGATCTCGTCGACGGGACGGTTCGCGGCGTCGGCGATCACGGCGTCCAGCAGGCCTCGGGCGCGGGCCGCACCGTAGGTGAGCTCGGTGGCCAGGGCAGCGTCGCGCGCGTCGAGATGCCGCTCCCGGAGCAGCGATGGGAGAACGAGGTTGGCGTAGGCGTCCCGTTCGCGCACGGCGCGCAGTACGTCCCGCGCGGCGACGCGTGCGGGGTCGGCGGGTGGCTTCGACGGTCGGCGGGCGTGTTCGGACGCCGGATTGCGGTTCGGCTTCCCTCCGCCGTTGCGTCCACCGCGACCTGCGGGGTTCCGTCCTCCGGGATTGCGCTTGCCCCGCGGGGGCCTGCCGGATTCGCTCATCGCGCACGCACCTTCGGGTCGAGACGGGCGCCGCGCGCCCAGTCCGTGGCTGCCATCGCCTTCTTCCCGGGCGGTTGCACCGTCCCGAGCCGGACGGCAGTGGTAGCGGTACCGACGAGCACGCCGTCCTTGCGGATGTCGAGCTCACCGGGCTCGAGGGTCTCGTCGGTCACCGTCACGGGACCGATCTTCACGCGCAGGTCGCCGATCATCGTCCACGCACCCGGAGCGGGGGTGACGGCGCGAATTCGCCGGTCGACGACGTGTGCGGGGAGGGTCCACTGCACCTGGGCTGCCTCGACGGTGACCTTGGGCGCGTGTGAGACACCGTCGGCCGGCTGCGGCGCAGGCGTGAGGATGCCGTCCTCGAGACCGTCGAGGGTGGATTCGAGCAGCGTCGCACCGGCCTCGGCGAGGCGGCCGAGCAGGTCGCCGGCAGTGTCGGTGGGACGGATCGTCTCGGTGACGACGCCGTAGACCGGACCGGTGTCGAGTCCGGCCTCGAGCCGGAAGGTGCTCGCTCCGGTGATCTCGTCACCGGCAGCGATCGCCGCCTGCACGGGCGCCGCGCCGCGCCAGGCGGGCAACAACGAGAAGTGGAGGTTCACCCATCCGTGCACAGGGATGTCCAGGACGTCCTGCGGGATCAGGGCGCCGTAGGCCACCACGGGGCAGCAGTCGGGTGCGAGTTCGGTCAGTCGCGCGACGAACTCGGGGTCGCGCGCCGAGCGCGGCGTGAGGACCTCGATGCCGTGTTCGTCGGCGATCTGCCCCACAGCGGATCGCACGACCTTCCGGCCGCGACCGGCGGTGGTGTCGGGGCGGGTGACCACCGCGACGACCTCGTGGCGCGACGACTCGATGAGGCGGAGCAGCGACGGGACGGCGGGTTCCGGCGTTCCCGCGAAGACCACGCGCATGTCAGAGCACCGCCGGGCAGGAGGTGGGAGGCGCTGCGTGTGGACTGTGCGGGGATGTCACGGATGCTGCTCCAGTTCTCGACGGCGATGACCTCTCACAGTCTAGGGAGTCGACGTCGTGCGACCTGCATCACCGCGCCGGGCGGTCACCTCGCGGAGGCCGACACCGGAGAGCGTGGAGCTCAGGTCTCGGAACTCGGGTGTCTGCGTTCAGGTGTTGGACTGGAGGATCAGTTCGGGGATGCCGGTGCCGAGCGCGACAGGGGTGCACTCGCCGATCGCGTACCGGTCGGGATCGAGCGCGTGCCGCGCGAGCTGCAGCGAGAACGGGTCGTAGACCATGTTGAAGTGACCGGTCAGATCCTGCGGGCACAGCTCCTGGATCACGTGGTTGACGGCGCCCTCACCATGGAGTGCGACATTGCCGGCGGGCTGGATGACCTCGTCGACCTCGCTGCCGATGGTCGTGTAGCGCACACCGGGCACGGTGTCGGTGGGTGTGTTGAGCTCGGTGAGCAGTTCCGACCCCTGAAGCTGCTGCACGAGGGCGACGGAGAACTCGCCCTCGACGATGTCGGTCGCTCCGGGCAGCGCGGCGAAGGCGGCCCCGATGCCGTAGAAGGTGCCTCCGTAGCTCGGCGACGCGATCCCGACCCACCGGTCGACGACCTCGGCACCTCCGAGTTCGTTGATGTAGTAGCGGGCCACGGTGGCTCCCTGCGAGTAGCCGACGACATCGACCTCCACCGCACCGGTGGCGTCGAGAACCTCGGTGACGAACTCACCGAACTGTGCTGCGGAGACCCGGATGTCGCCCGTGCCGTAGTCCTCGGCACCGTCGGCGAACCCGTAGTTCAGGGCGAACACGCACCAGCCTGACGCGGCGAGCAGCGGTGAGAGAGCAGCGAAGTCGGAGTAGGCGTTGGAATCGGTGCCGTGCGCGAGCACCACCGGACGAGGGTGCTCCTCGGACGGAACACACGCGAAGTCGTTGCTACCGGCGGGGGCGACATCGGGGTTGTTCTCGGCGTATTCGGCCGCTTCGGCGTGCCCGGTGGCCACCGGTCCCGCCGGGACGGGCACGCTGCTGTACGACCCCTCCCCGAGACCGAGGATCGGTCCGTCGTCGGACGGGAGCGGCTGCGCCGCCGCTGCGCCCGCAGTCAGTGCCGCCGTACCCACAGTCAGCATCGCGACGACACACGCTCCGACGACACCACCGACACTCCGCCCGGCACCCATTCGTCCGCCCTCTCCTCCTGTGTCTCCCCGGCACCTACGGAAGAGATCGGTCACAATCACCGGCTCCGTTACTGTGACAAATAATATCTCCGGCAACGCGTGTCGCTGTCGTACATATGTAGGACAGCAGCGGGCGGTCTTGCGCTCGGTCCGTGCCGGATCGACACTGGGAACAGCCTCCGTCGACGGAAACTCCACGGTGCGAACACGGTGCCCCGCACCGTCCTCGCAGATCCCCGCCTGCGCTCCGCAGGTCTCGTTGCTCGTCGATTCACGGGAGTCGTCATGATCACCGATCCCGACGGACCTGCCGATACCCGAATCATGGGAATCGTGCATTCCGCCCTCCGCCGCGACCTCCTCCGCATCGAGGTCGCCACCTCGACGAAGACATGGCAGGAGACTCACCGAGTGGCTCTCGCCGATCACGTGTTGTGGATGATGGATTTCCTGCACCATCACCACGAGTCCGAGGACCGTGGGCTCTATCCGCGCGTGGTGCAGTGCAATCCCGACGCGGCGCCGCTCGTGGAGAGAATGAACGCCGACCACCGCACCATCGAGCCTGCGATCGCCGCCGTCGAGGACGCCGCCCGGGATTTCCGCGCCGACCGCCCCGGTTCCGGGGAGGCACTCGGTGCAGCACTGTCCCGCCTGTCCGAGGTGCTACTACCCCATCTCGAACGCGAGGAGCGGGAGATGATGCCGCTGGTCTCGACCAGTATCACCGATGCGCAGTGGCGGGCGTGGGACGACGAGTTCAACATCAAACCGAAAGGGGTGCAGCAGCTCGGCAAGGAAGGGAACTGGCTGATCGACGGTCTCGACGACTCCTCGCGCGATCACGTCGTGCATCTCGTACCGCCCGTACCGCGCTTCGTCCTGCTGCACATCCTCGGCATACGCCATCGCCACGACTTCGCGGCGCTCTGGAAAGGTACGGACGCCGCATCCATTCCGTCGCAACCGATTCCGAAAGCAGCCTAGGTCGGGCAGCGGAGATCCGCGCCTCCTCCGCGGCCGGTCAGCCGATACGCGGCGGATCCACCTGGACCCGCAGCGGACCGTCCGCGCGACGCGCCGTGCGGGTGGCCTGGGCGTCGCGCAGGGCGCGACCGAGTGCGCGACCGCGCTCGCGTGCGACCCGCACGATCATCCGGTGCACGTTCTCCGGTTCCGGTCCCTCGGACCCGAACGGCAGTCGTTGACCCGGCGGGAGCGGCACGGGCCCGAGCAGCTCGGCTCCCTCGGGCAGATGTGTGGCTTCGAGGAGTTCGGCGACAGCCGCGGACGCCCCGTCGATCGCGGCCATGTGGACCGCGGGCGGAAAACCGACCTCGGCTCGTTCGGAGACCTCGGACTGGGCGTGTCCCACGGGATCCCAGCGCACAAGAGCTTGCACGGTGGGGATGCCGGAATCGGCGACGACCACGACCTGTCCCCCGTCGGCGAACGACCGCACGAGCGCCGACGCGGTGAGCCAGCGGCGCATCGTCTCCTCGGTAGCGCGCAGATCGGCCCGGCCGAGCAGCGCCCACCCGTCCAGGAGCAGCGCCGCCCCGTAACCGCCCTCGGCGACGGGTTCGGCACCCACAGTGGAGACGACGAGCGACGCCGAACCGGGCACGGTGTGCTTCACGTCGTTGCCGCCGGAGGTCACGACCGGCACACCGGGGAAGGCGCGGCCCAGTTCTTCGGCGGTGCGAGCCGCCCCGACCACCACGGCCCGCAACGAGCGCGCGCCGCACGCGTGGCAATGGTGGCGCGCATCGGCGACACCGCACCAGCGGCACGCAGGGATCGCGGCGCCGTCGGGACCGGCCGCCGTGGGCAGTGCGAGCGGGCCGTTGCAGTGCCGGCACCGGGCGGGTGCCCGGCACTTTCCGCACGCGAGCGCGGGCACGTATCCGCGCCGCGGTACCTGCACGAGCACCGGACGGTCGGCCGCGAGGGCGGATCGGGCGGCGGCGAACGCGATGGCAGGCAGTCGCGCGGCACGCGCGGCCGGATCCCGTGCGAGTGCGTGGTCGCTGTCGGCGAGGGCCGTGACCTTCGGCGCGCACGACCGTACGACGTCGCGGGGTGCCACGAGATCGTGTGCCCAACCGGCGTCGACGAGCGCCTGGGTCTCCGCGGTACGGGCGTGCCCGGCGATCACGATGGCGGCACCGACGGCGTGGGCGCGCAGAGCAGCCACTTCGCGGGCGTGCGGATACGGGGACCGTGGTTCGCAGTGCAGGTCGTCGCCGTCGTCCCACACCACGAGGAGCCCGAGATCGGGGGTCGGGGCGAAGGCCGCTGCCCGGGTCCCGACGACGATGCGCGCGGATCCGCGCAGCGCCGCGAGCCAGCGCCGATACCGCTCGGCCGGCCCGAGGCCGGCGGCGAGGCCGACGACGTGATCGGCGCCGGCGACGTCTGCACACGCCTTCACGAGACGGTCGAGGTCGCGCTGATCGGGAACGACGAGCACGGCCGCCTTCCCCGAGGCGAGGGTCAGCGCGGCGAGTTCGGCGAGCCGTCGGGGCCAGTCCTCACCGGGCAGCGCCTGCCAGGCCGCGCGCGGGGCGCGGCCGCCGCCGAGCGCTTCGAGGAAGTTCTCGCCGTGCCGGTACCGGCCCCACGCGGCGGGATCGATCTCCGGAACAGGCGGTGGTTCCGGTGTGCGCGGTGCCTCGGCTTCGACACGTGCGTGTCGCGGAGGTACCGCCAGACGCAGCACGTCGGCCCTGGTCCCGGCATAGCGGGTCGCGACTTCCTCTGCCAGAGCAGCGATCTCGGGCGTGAGGACCTGTTCGGACGAGACGACCCGGTCGAGCCGGCCGAGCTTGCCGGTGTGATCGCTCGTCGCGGCGCGTGCGAGCAGGAAACCGTCGACCAGACGTCCGGCGAAGCGGACGCGGACGCGGACGCCCGGGCGGGCGTCCGCGTCCAGGTCGCGCGGGATCAGGTAGTCGAACTCCCGGTCGAGGTGCGGAACCGGTAGCAGCGGGAGAACCCGCGCGACCGGATCGACCTCGGCGGCGTCGAAATCAGCAGCCACCCGGGCCCGATCGGAATCTACAGACCGGCGGCCGCGCGCAGCTTGTCGGCGCGGTCGGTGTTCTCCCACGGCAGCTCGATGTCGGTACGGCCGAAGTGGCCGTACGCAGCGGTCTGCGCGTAGATCGGGCGCAGCAGGTCGAGGTCGCGGATGATCGCGCCCGGACGCAGGTCGAAGACCTCGCCGATGGCCTGCTGGATGCGGGCCGGGTCGGTCTTCTCGGTGCCGAAGGTCTCGACGAACAGACCCACCGGAGCCGCCTTGCCGATCGCGTAGGCGACCTGCACCTCGATGCGGTCGGCGAGACCGGCGGCGACGGCGGTCTTGGCGACCCAGCGCATCGCGTAGGCGGCCGAACGGTCGACCTTCGACGGATCCTTGCCGGAGAACGCGCCACCACCGTGACGGGCCATGCCACCGTAGGTGTCGACGATGATCTTGCGGCCGGTGAGGCCGGCGTCGCCCATCGGGCCGCCGAGGACGAACGATCCGGACGGGTTGACCAGCAGACGCACGTCGGCCGTGTCGAGGTCGGCCAGGTTCGGGTCGGCGAGCACCGCGTCGACGACGTGGGTGCGCAGATCCGGCGTGAGCAGGTTGTTCAGATCGATGTCGGCGGCGTGCTGCGTCGAGATGACGATCGTGTCGAGGCGGACGGGCTTGTCGCCGTCGTACTCGATAGTGACCTGGGTCTTGCCGTCGGGACGCAGGTACGGCAGGACCGCAGACTTGCGGACCTCGGTGAGCCGGCGCGACAGGCGATGTGCGAGGGAGATCGGCAACGGCATGAGTTCGGGCGTGTCGGAGCACGCGTAGCCGAACATCAGGCCCTGGTCGCCGGCGCCCTGGCGGGCGACCTCGTCGTCGGTGAGCACACCGCTGCGCGCCTCGTGCGAGACGTCGACGCCGCCGGCGATCTCGGGCGACTGCGCGCCGATCGCGATGTTGACACCGCAGGAGTTGCCGTCGAAGCCTTTCGACGACGAGTCGTAGCCGATCTCGAGCACCCGATCGCGGACGATCTTGGGGATGTCGGCGTACGCCGAGGTGGTGACCTCACCGACCACGTGCACCTGGCCCGTGGTGACGAGGGTTTCCACAGCTACCCGGGCACGAGGATCCTCGGTGAGGAGCGCGTCGAGAACCGAGTCGCTGATCGCGTCACAGATCTTGTCCGGATGCCCTTCGGTCACGGACTCACTGGTGAAAAGACGACCGCCGGTCTTGCTCACGAAACTCCCTCTCGACTGTGCGCCAAGCGCTGGACGGACAAACCGTATGGAGCATGCGCTCCCCGATCGGGCCGGAGAGACCCGATCGCAGTGCCGACGCTACTGCTCCGCAGGCGTCGGCGCGAGTATTGAAATCACCCGATTCTGCTGCGTTCCGCCAGCAGAGGTCCCAGTGCATCGAGCACGCGGCTGGCCATGAGGGCCTTCGAGCCGTGGGCGAGGGCGGTTTCCGAACCGTCCGCGGACAGCAACCAGCCGTTGTTGTCGTCGACCTCGAACGCCTTGCCTTCGCCGACGGCGTTGACGACGAGCAGATCGCATCCCTTGCGGGCGAGCTTCTCGCGGGCGTAGGTGAGCACGTCGCCGTGTTCGTCGCCGGTCTCCGCCGCGAACCCGACGATGACCGTCTCGGCGGACAGGCCGCCTTCGGCACGCGCCCGGACGAGACCGGCGAGGATGTCGTCGTTCTTCGTCAGCGCGATGGAGTCGGGCTCGCCCTCACCCTTCTTGATCTTGCTGGTCGCGAAGGTGGAGGGCCGGAAATCGGCGACGGCCGCGGACATGATGACCGCGTCCGCACCCGAGGCGTGCTTGGCGACGGCGTCCTGCATCTGCGCGGCCGTCTGGACCCGCACGACGTCGACCGCGGCCGGGTCGTCGAGCCCCGCGATGCTGCCGGCGACGAGCGTGACGTCGGCGCCGCGCTGGGCGGCGAGACGGGCGAGAGCGTAGCCCTGCTTGCCGGACGACCGGTTGCCGAGGAAGCGCACCGGGTCGAGGGGCTCGCGGGTACCGCCGGCGGACACGACGATGCGGCGACCGACGAGGTCGCGGGGCAGCGCGTCGGCCCGCTCGAGCAACAAGGAGGCCAGATTGAAGATCTCGTCGGGTTCGGGCATGCGCCCGGCACCGGTGTCCTTGCCTGTCAGCCGACCCGAGGCCGGTTCGACGACCACGGCACCGCGGCGACGCAGCGTCGCGACGTTGTCGACGGTCGCGGGATGCTCCCACATCTCGGTGTGCATCGCGGGCACGAACATCACGGGGCACCGCGCGGTGAGCAGGGTGGCCGTGAGGAGGTCGTCGGCGCGACCCGCGACCGCCCGTGCCATGAGGTCGGCGGTGGCCGGAGCGATGACGACGAGGTCGGCCTCCTGCCCGAGCCGGACGTGCTGCACCTGCGGCACCTCGGCGAACACCCCGGTCTGCACGGGATTGCCGGAGAGCGCCTCGAAGGTGGCGCGCCCGACGAATTCGAGGGCGGACTCCGTCGGGACGACCCGCACGTGGTGTCCGCTCTCGGTGAAGGCACGGATCAGTGCGCAGGACTTGTAGGCGGCGATGCCACCGGCGACACCGACGACGATGCGGCGGCGCTGCACGGATCCGGCCTCGCCGCTCGAAGCGGGGTTGCTCACTCGCCTTCGGTGTGCTCGAGCAGATCCGAGTGGATCTCGCGCATGGCGATCGACAGCGGCTTCTCCTGCAGACCCGGCTCCACGAGGGGGCCGACGTACTCGAGGATGCCGTCGCCGAGCTGGTTGTAGTAGTCGTTGATCTGGCGTGCCCGCTTGGCGGCGTAGATCACCAGCGCGTACTTCGAGGAGGCGCGCTCGAGCAGCTCGTCGATAGGCGGGTTGGTGATACCCGTGGGGGTGTCGTAGACCGGAAGGGTGTTGCCCTCGAGGTCGGTCGCGGCTGCCTGGATGCTGCTCACTCGGTGTTCTCCTGAGATGTCGCGGGATGGGAGGGCGCCGGAACCGGCAGCCGGACGCGCTCGAGGCGCGGACGGTCAGTCGGCTCCGGGTCCAACCAACAAGGATACCAATTCATCGCAGGCCCGGTCGACATCGTCGTTGATGATCACGACATCGAACTCGTCCTGCGCGGCCAGTTCGCTGCGGGCGGTATCGAGCCTGCGAGCGACGACCTCGTCGGTTTCGGTGCCTCGGCCGGTGAGGCGCTCGACGAGCACCTCCCAACTGGGCGGGGCGAGGAAGGCGAGGACTGCGTCCTGCATCGCTGCACGGACGGCCCGCGCACCCGCGAGGTCGACCTCCACGAGCACCGGATGTCCCTCGGCGAGTGCGTCGAGCACCGGCTTGGCCGGCGTGCCCGATCGCTGCAGGCCGCCGTGGATGTCGGCCCATTCGAGCAGTTCGCCGGCTTCGATCATCCGGTCGAACTCGGCGCGGCCGACGAAGTGGTAGTCCACTCCGTCCACCTCGCCCGGTCGCGGGTCCCGGGTGGTGGCCGAGACACTGAAGTGCAGATCCGGGATCCGGCTCCGCAGAAGGCGTACGACGGTCGACTTACCCACCGCGGAGGGTCCGGCCAGTACCACCAGCCGGCCCCTCCGCGTTGCGGGTGCGCTGTCCGTCACGGGTCGTGCGTCAGCTACCACGTGCTCAGGCGTCGAAATCGAACCTGGCGAGCAGGGCCTTGCGCTGACGGTCGCCGAGGCCGCGCAGACGGCGGGTCGGGGCGATCTCCAGCTCGGTCATGATTTCCTGCGCCTTGACCTTGCCGACCTTCGGCAGGGCCTCGAGCAGAGCCGACACCTTCATCTTGCCGAGGATCTCGTCGTTCTCGGCGTCCTTGAGCACCTGCTTGAGGTCGGTGCCGCCGCGCTTGAGGCGCTCCTTGAGCTCAGCCCGGGCACGACGGGCAGCAGCCGCCTTCTCCAGAGCAGCGGCGCGCTGCTCATCGGTCAGCTGGGGAAGGGCCACGGTTCCTCCGTCTCATCGTTGGCTTTCGAGTCTTCACCGCTGTAACCAGCGGCGATAGCGACCGTACTCACGACCACCGACGAATGCGAACCCACCCCCCGGCGATCCGCTCGAAAATCCGTGCGGTAGTGCACGCCGTTTCCGCAGTGGATCTCGCACCCTCCGATCGGCGTCGAGACATCGCCACGAACTGCTCGAACAGTGAAAAACCGCAGGTCACCGGGTATTCGATGCGACAGAGCGGGCCACATCGGGTCGGGCGGCTCCCCGGCTCACCGACCCGCTGCTCCGGCGCTTCGGCGGGCCGAGAAATTTTTTTCCCATTCCGCGTGTCGCGCCACTCCGAGCGCAGGTCAGAGTGCATACGAGCGATATGTACGACTCGTGCCCGGATCGCGCGTGGCGATCCGGGCACGAGAGTCGAACGTCTCAGTTCGTCAGGAAGGCGAAGCCGTCCAGGGTGCGGGCGACGGCGGCCCGCAGGTCGGCGACGGACGGGCCGGCCCGCAGCACGTCGCGTGAGACGTTGGGCACGACCGCCCGCAGGTGGTCGCCTGCGAGTCGTCGCACATCGTCGGCGGTGCCGCCCTGGGCCCCCACTCCGGGCATCAGGATGGGCCCGTGGAGGTCGGACAGGTCCGGTGCCTCGGTGAGGGTCGCACCGACCACCACACCCACGGAGCCGAGCCCTGCGGCCCCGTCCGTGGGGGCAGCGCTGTTGCGAGCAGCGCACTCGTCCACCACGGCCTGCGCGACGGTGCGCCCGTCGTCCAGCCGCGCGCGTTGGAACTGGGCACCCTCGGGATTGGAGGTCGCCGCGAGCACGAACACCCCGCGGCCCGTTCCGGCGGCCAGATCGAGCGCCGGGGCGAGCGAACCGAAACCCAGATACGGGGAGACGGTCACCGCGTCCGAGCACAGCGGAGAGCCGTCCGACAGCCAGGTGCGCGCATAGGCGTCCATCGTGGAGCCGATGTCACCGCGCTTGGCGTCGGCGAGGACGAGCGCCCCCGCCTCCCCCAGGTGCGCGATGGTGCGTTCGAGAACCGCGAGACCGGCGGAGCCGTAGGCCTCGAAGAACGCCACCTGCGGCTTGACGACCGCGACGGTGTCGCCGAAGGCCTCGACGCACAGTTCACCGAACCGAGCCAGGCCGTCGACGTCGTCGGCGAGCCCCCACGCGGTGAGGAGCCCTGGATGCGGGTCGATGCCCACGCACAGCGGCCCGCGGCGCCCGAGAGCGTCCGCGAGTCGCTGCCCGAAGGGCGTCACGCCTGTTCGGCGGGCACGCCGCGCAGCCGCGCGTGCATCCGCTGGATCGAGCTGACTCCGATCTCGCCGCGCAGTGCCGCCTCGATACCCTGCACGGCCGCGGAGGCACCCTGCACCGTGGTGACGCACGGGATGTTCGCGGCGACCGCCGCGCTGCGGATCTCGTAACCGTCCACGCGCGGACCGGCGTTGCCCCAAGGGGTGTTGATGACCATGTCCACATCGCCGGCGCGGATACGGTCGACGACGTCGAGTGCGCCTTCCGGCTTGTCCTCGCCGGAGACCTTGTAGACCTGCTCGCACGGAACACCGTTGCGGCGCAGCACTTCTGCTGTTCCCACGGTGGCCATGATGTGGAAGCCCAGGTCGGCGAGGTGCTTGACCGGGAAGATCATCGACCGCTTGTCCTTGTTCGCGAGCGAGACGAAGACCGTGCCGGAGGTCGGCAGGGAACCGTAGGCGGCGGTCTGGCTCTTCGCGAACGCGGTTCCGAAGTCGTCGTCGAGGCCCATGACCTCACCGGTGGACTTCATCTCCGGGCTGAGCAGGGTGTCGATGCCCGTGCCGTCGGCACGCCGGAACCGGTTGAAGGGCAGCACCGCTTCCTTCACCGCGACCGGTGCGTCGAGCGGGATGTCGCTGCCGTCGCCCTCGGCCGGGAGGATGCCCGCGGCACGCAGCTCGGCGATGGACTCGCCGAGCATCACCCGGGCGCAGGCCTTGGCGAGCTGCACCGCGGTCGCCTTCGACACGAACGGCACCGTTCGGGAGGCACGGGGGTTCGCCTCGAGGACGTAGAGGATGTCGTCCTTGAGCGCGTACTGGACGTTGAGCAGGCCCTTGACGCCGATGCCCTTCGCGAGCGCGGCCGTCGAGCGGCGCACGTTCTCGATGTCGGCGCGGCCCAGAGTGATCGGCGGCAGTGCACAGGCCGAGTCGCCGGAGTGGATGCCGGCCTCCTCGATGTGCTCCATGATCCCGCCGATGTACACGTCGGTGCCGTCGCACAGCGCGTCGACGTCGATCTCGACGGCGTCGTCGAGGAAGCGGTCGACGAGCACGGGGCGGTCGTCGGAGATCTCGGTGGCGTTGGAGATGTAGGTCTCGAGCGCCTTCTCGTCGTAGACGATCTCCATGCCGCGACCACCGAGCACGTAGGACGGGCGCACCAGCACCGGGTATCCGATGCCGGCGGCGATCTCGCGCGCACCCTCGAAGGTGGTGGCCGTGCCGTACTTCGCAGCCGGCAGGTCGGCCTCCTCGAGCACGCGCCCGAACTCGCCGCGATCCTCCGCGAGGTCGATAGCCTCGGGCGAGGTACCGACGATCGGCACCCCGGCGGCCTTCAGGCGACGCGCCAGGCCAAGCGGGGTCTGGCCGCCCAGCTGGACGATGACGCCGGCGACGGTGCCGGACTCGCACTCGGCGCGGTAGACCTCGAGGACGTCCTCGAAGGTCAGCGGCTCGAAGTACAGGCGATCGGCGGTGTCGTAGTCGGTCGAGACCGTCTCGGGGTTGCAGTTGACCATCACGGTCTCGTAGCCGGCCTCGGACAGCGTCAGCGCGGCGTGGACGCACGAGTAGTCGAACTCGATGCCCTGACCGATGCGGTTGGGGCCGGAGCCGAGGATGAGCACCTTCGGCTTGTCGCGCTGCTCCGCGACCTCGGACTCGGCGGCGGGGTCGAGCTCGTAGGTCGAGTAGTGGTACGGCGTCTTGGCCTCGAACTCGGCGGCACAGGTGTCCACGGTCTTGTAGACCGGGTGGATGCCCAGCTCCTGACGCAGGGCGCGCACGTCGTCCTCGGAGGCGAACTGCGCCGGGCGCAGGGCCGCGATCTGCCGGTCGGAGAACCCGTGGTGCTTGGCGTAGCGCAGCTCGGTGGCACCGAACCGCTCGGCGTTGCGGACGTCCTCGCCCAGCTCGACGATGTGCGCGAACTGCTCGAGGAACCACGGGTCGATCTTCGTGGCGTCGAAGAGCTGCTCGACGGTCGCACCGAGCTCCAGGGCCCGGGCGATCCGGTAGAACCGGCCGTCCGTGGGGGTGCGGATCTCCTCGAGGATCTCGTCGAGGGTGCCCTCGATCTCGGGGCCCGTCCAGAAGCCCGCGGACTTCGTCTCGAGCGAGCGCAGCACCTTGCCGAAGGCCTCGGAGAAGTTGCGGCCGATCGACATGGCCTCACCGACCGACTTCATGGTGGTGGTGAGAGTGCCGTCGGCGCCGGGGAACTTCTCGAAGGCGAACCGCGGGGCCTTGACCACGACGTAGTCGAGGCTCGGTTCGAAGCAGGCCGGGGTCTCCTTGGTGATGTCGTTGACGATCTCGTCGAGCGTGTAGCCGATGGCGAGCTTGGCGGCCATCTTCGCGATCGGGTAGCCGGTGGCCTTCGACGCGAGTGCCGACGACCGCGACACGCGCGGGTTCATCTCGATGACGACGAGCCGGCCGTCGCGCGGATCCATCGCGAACTGAATGTTGCAGCCGCCGGTGTCGACACCGACCTCGCGCAGGATGGCGATCGAGAGGTCGCGCATCTTCTGGTACTCGCGGTCGGTGAGGGTCATCGCGGGAGCGACGGTCACCGAGTCACCGGTGTGCACACCGACCGGGTCGACGTTCTCGATCGAGCAGACGATGACGACGTTGTCGGCGCCGTCGCGCATGAGCTCGAGCTCGTATTCCTTCCAGCCGAGGATGGACTCCTCGATGAGCACGTTCGCGGTGGGCGAGGCCGCGAGGCCGCCGCCGGCGATGCGCTCGAGGTCGGCGTCGTCGTAGGCCATGCCGGAGCCGAGGCCACCCATCGTGAAGGAGGGGCGCACGACGACCGGGAAGCCGAGCTCGGCGACGGTCGCGCGGACTTCGTCCATCGTGTAGCAGACGGCCGAGCGGGCGGACTCGCCACCGCACTTGGCGACGATGTCCTTGAACTTCTGCCGGTCCTCGCCGCGCTGGATCGCGTCGAAGTCGGCGCCGATGAGTTCGACGTCGTACTTGTCGAGGATGCCACGCTCGGACAGGGCGACGGCGGTGTTGAGGGCGGTCTGGCCGCCGAGGGTTGCGAGCACCGCGTCGATCGGGGTGCCGTTGGCCTGCTCGGTCGCGATGACCTTCTCGACGTAGTCGGCGGTGATCGGCTCGATGTAGGTCGAGTCGGCGAACTCGGGGTCGGTCATGATCGTGGCCGGGTTCGAGTTGACCAGGGAGACGCGCAGGCCCTCCTCGCGGAGCACCCGGCACGCCTGGGTGCCCGAGTAGTCGAACTCACAGGCCTGTCCGATGACGATCGGGCCGGACCCGATGACCAGGACGTGGGAGAGGTCGGTACGGCGTGGCATCAGTTCTTCTCTCCCTCGAGCATGCGGGTGAAACGATCGAACAGGTAGGCGGCGTCGTGCGGTCCGGCCGCCGCTTCGGGGTGGTACTGCACGGAGAAGGCACGGCCGTCGAGGAGCTTGACGCCCTCGACCGCACCGTCGTTGGCGCAGGTGTGGCTGACGACCGCGCGACCGAACGGGGTGTCGAACTCCTGGCCGGCCTCGCCTTCGAGCGCGAACCCGTGGTTCTGCGCGGTGATCGCGATGCGGCCGGTCTCGTGCTCGACCACCGGGATGTTGATGCCGCGGTGACCGAACTTCATCTTGTAGGTGCCCAGGCCGAGCGCGCGGCCGAGGATCTGGTTGCCGAAGCAGATGCCGAACAGGGGCAGACCCTGGCCGAGCACCTCCTTGGTCAGGTGCACCGCGCCGTCGGCGGTCGCCGGGTCGCCCGGCCCGTTGGACAGGAAGACGCCGTCGGCCTTCAGGTCGAGGATGTCGTGCAGCGTCGCGGTGGACGGCAGCACGTGCACGCGGATGCCGCGCTGGGCGAACATGCGCGGGGTGTTGGTCTTGATGCCGAGGTCGATGGCCGCGACGGTGAAGCGGGCCTCGCCGTCGGTCGGTTCGACGACGTAACCGGAGGAGGTGCTCACCTCGCCGGCGAGGTCGGCGCCGAGCATCGAGGGCTGGCTCTTCACACGGTCGAGCAGGACGTCGATGTCGAGGTCGTCACCCTTCCAGGCGAGGGCGTCGCCGGAGAAGATCCCGGCGCGCATCGAACCGCGGGTGCGCAGGTGCCGCACGAGTGCGCGGGTGTCGATGCCCGCGAGACCCACGATGTTCTGCCGCTCGAGTTCGTCCTGCAGCGAGCCGGTGGCGCGCCAGCTCGACACGCGACGCGAGGGGTCGCGGACGATGAAGCCGGCCACCCAGATCTTGGACTCGGCGTGATCGCCGGTGGGGCCGACGGACTCGTTGTCCTCGTGGTTCCAGCCGGTGTTGCCGATCTGCGGTGCCGTGGCCACCACGATCTGCCGGTGGTAGCTGGGGTCGGTGAGGGTCTCCTGGTAGCCGGTCATGCCCGTGCTGAAGACGGCCTCGCCGAGGGTCTGTCCGACCGCACCGAAGGGGATGCCGCGGAAGACCCGTCCGTCCTCGAGGACCAGCACAGCCGTGCCGCCGCCGAATGTTCTGCCGCTCATGCGTTGTCTCCGTTCTTATCGACCGCACCAGAGCCGGCCGCACGGGCTGAGATCTCGCGTGTCGTGATCGTCGTGTTGTTCGTCGTGATCGTCATCGTCGTTGTGATCGTCACCGTCTCAAGATTTTTCGTCGTTCCCGTTCGTCCAGAGCGGGTAGATCGACTTGTCGTCTCCGCGGAAGCCGGTGTCGACCTCCGTTCCAGAAGGCAGCTGCCAGCGGATGACCAGCAGCCCGTCCTGGGACATGACCTTGCCGGCCAGCCCGCGCTCGGTGCGGATCGCACGGATCGAGTCCTGCGGGATCCAGATCGGGGATGCACCGTCGCGTTCGAGCAGCGCACCGGATCGGTAGCGCGACAGTTCCGCGTTCGCGCGGTGTCCGAGGTCGCCGACCGCGACGCGGTCCTGCCAGCTCGGCGCGAGGGTGCTGCCGACGTACAGGCCCGTGCTCGGCTCGACGAGCCGCTCCCCCAGCTCCGCGGGCACGGTCGGCAGTTCGCCGACCGCATCCTGCTGGCGTCGGGCGCGTCCCTTCCAGCCCTTCCACATCAGCAGGACGAGCACCACCCAGAGCGCGAGGAAACCGACGGTGATGAGAAAGCGATCCATGTCGGTTCCTACCTTTCGGTCGAGCGCGGGAACACCGCACCGTCGCGGGCGGTGATCCGTCCGCGCAACACGGTGGTGGTGACCCGGCCCGGCAGGGTCATGTCCTCGTAGGGCGTGTTGTGGGAGATGCTCGCGAGGTCGGGACCGTGCACCGTCCACTCGGTGTCCGGGTCCACGAGCACGATGTTCGCGGGTTCGCCCACCTCGAGCGGCCTGCCCTGGTCGTCGAGGCCCACGATCTCCGCGGGACGCTCGCTCATGACCTTCGCGACGCCGCGCCAGTCCAGCAGGCCAGGCCGGACCATCGTCTCGATCACGACGGACAACGCCGTCTCGAGTCCGAGCATTCCCGGACGTGCCTGTGAGAACTCGCAGCACTTGTCCTGTTCGGCGTGCGGGGCGTGGTCGGTGGCCACACAGTCGATGGTCCCGTCCGCGAGGCCGCGGCGCAGTGCTTCGACGTCGGATCTCTCGCGCAGCGGCGGATTGACCCGGTTGATGCCGTCGTAGCTCTCGAGACGCGAGTCGTCGAGGAGCAGGTGGTGCGGCGTGACCTCGGCGCTGATCGAGATGCCCTGCGAGCGTGCCCACCGAACGAGCTCGACGGTGCCGGCCGTCGATGCGTGGCAGATGTGCACGCGCGCTCCGGCGTCGCGGGCGAGCAGCGCGTCGCGGGCGACGATGGACTCCTCGGCGGCACGGGGCCAGCCGGTGAGGCCGAGACGCGCCGCGGTCGGTCCTTCGTGCGCGACGGCACCGACGGTCAGCCGCGGCTCCTCTGCGTGCTGGGCGATGAGGACACCGAGCGAGGCCGAGTACTCGAGCGCGCGACGCATGAGCAGCGGGTCGTAGACGCACTTGCCGTCGTCGGAGAACATCCGCACGCCACCGACACCGGCGGCCATCGTGCCCATCTCGGCGAGCTGCTTGCCCTCGAGTCCGACGGTGACCGCACCCACGGGGTGGACGTCGACGAGCCCGACCTCGCGGCCGCGGCGCCACACGTGATCGGTGACGACCACCGAGTCGGCGACCGGATCGGTGTTGGCCATCGCGAACACCGCGGTGTACCCGCCGCGCGCCGCGGCGGCCGAGCCCGAGTCGACGGTCTCGGTGTCCTCGCGGCCCGGTTCGCGCAGGTGCGTGTGCAGGTCGACGAAGCCCGGGAGCACGATCTGTCCGGTACCGTCGACGATCTCCGCGTCGGCGTCGGCCTCGAGGTCGGCGCCGATCGCGAGGATCTGCTCGTCGCCGAGCAGCACGTCGACCGGGTCGCCCTCGCCGTAGAGGCGGACGTTGCGGATGAGCACCTGCGGCGTCACCTGTGTCACTCCTGTTCCTGTGTCTCCCGGATGGGAAGTGTGGGTCACGACAGGTTCCCTTCCGTGCCCACGAGCAGGCGGAAGAGCACCGCCATCCGCACGTGGACACCGTTGCTCACCTGCTGCAGCACAGCGCTCTGCGGGGCGTCGGCGACGGGGAAGCCGATCTCCATGCCGCGGAGCATCGGGCCGGGATGCAGGATCACGGCGTGCTCCGGCAGCAACGCCGCGCGCTTGGCGTTGAGTCCGTATCGGATCGAGTACTCGCGGGCGGACGGGAAGAACCCGCCGTTCATGCGCTCGGCCTGCACCCGCAGCATCATGACCGCGTCGAGGGTGGGAAGTTCGGCGTCGAGCGAATCGGCGACCGTCACCGGCCAGGTCTCCACCCCTACCGGCAGCAGGGTGCGGGGAGCGACGAGTACGACCTCGGCGCCGAGCATGCTCAGCAGCAGCGCGTTCGACCGGGCGACACGGCTGTGCAGCACGTCGCCGACGATGCCGATCCGGCGGCCTTCGAGCGAACCGAGACGCTGGCGCAGGGTGAGCGCGTCGAGCAATGCCTGGGTGGGATGTTCATGGGTGCCGTCACCGGCGTTGACGACGGCCGGTCCGGAGCCGGATTCGTTGGTCCACTGCGCGATCCGGTGCGCGGCACCGGAGGCGGAGTGACGGACCACCAGCGCGTCGGCGCCGGCGGCGTGCAGGGTCAGCGCGGTGTCGCGCAGCGATTCGCCCTTCTTCACCGACGAACTGGACGCCGAGACGTTGATGACGTCGGCGCTCATCCACTTGCCGGCGACCTCGAAGGACACGCGGGTGCGGGTGGAGTTCTCGTAGAAGACGGTCATGATGGTGCGGCCGCGCAGTGTGGGGAGTTTGCGCACCTCACGCCCGAGCAGTGCCTGCTCGAACCGCTCGGCCTCGTCGAGAAGCCCCGTCGCGGAGTCCTTCGTCAGATCCGCGATGGTGAGCAGGTGTTTCACTGGGACTTGCCTCCGGAGATCTCGACGGCGTCGCGCCCGTCGTGTTCGGTCAGCAGTACGCGGACGTCCTCGCTGCGCGCGGTGGGGACGTTCTTGCCGACGTAGTCGGCCCGCAGCGGCAGTTCGCGGTGGCCGCGGTCGACGAGGACCGCGAGTTGCACCGCGCGGGGTCGTCCGAGATCGCGCAGGGCGTCGAGCGCGGCGCGGACGGAGCGTCCCGAGAACAGGACGTCGTCGACGAGGACGACGAGGGTGTTGTCGACGCCGCCCTCGGGCACCGAGGTGCGCTCCAGCGGGCGGTGCGGCTTCGTGCGGAGATCGTCGCGGTAGAGCGTGATGTCGAGCGAGCCGACCGGGACACGCACACCCGCGAATTCCTCGATGCGGTCGGCGAGGCGCTGGGCGAGGGTGATCCCGCGGGTGGGGATGCCCAGGAGCACGACACGCGGCGCGTCCTCGGGGGTGTCGAGAGCGGTCTTCTCGATGATCTGGTGCGCGATGCGCGAGATCGTCCGGTGGACGTCGGCAGCGGAGAGCAGCTCACGCGCCGGCACGCCGGTACCGGAAGACGTAGTGGGGGTAGAAGCTGTGGACCCGTCCTCGGACACGGCCATGCAGCGACCTCCTTCTCCGCCTCACTGGACGGATCGTTAAAGGATGCCTGACAGTTGTCGAGCCTATCAGCGTCGACGTCCGCCCCGGCACCGATGACGGGTGAAGCGCAACACAGGCCCGGATGCGTGAGCGGGCCCGGCGGGAAGACTCCCACCGGGCCCGCTCACGGAGCCTCGTGTCGTCGCTCACCCGAAGAGGGTGACGAACTCAGGACTCGTCCGAGCCCTGGTCCTGCGACTCCTGCGCCGGCCGGACGAGGGTGGCAGCGGCTGCTGCACGCACCTGGTCGGCGACAGTGACGATCTGACCGAGCACCCCGTTGACGAAGGCCGGCGAATCGTCGGTGGACAGCTGCTTCGCCAGCTCGACCGCCTCGTCGACGGCCACCACGGGCGGCACGTCGGTCGCGTGGAAGAGCTCCCACACCGCGATGCGCAGGATCGCGCGGTCGACGGCGGGAAGGCGGTCCAGCGTCCATTCGTGCAGGTGATCGGCGATCACCCGGTCGGTCTCGTCGAGGTTGTCGGCGACACCGCGGATGATGGTCTGCGCGTATGCCGGCACCGGCGCGACCTGATCGTCGTCGATCGCGAGTTCGACGCGATCGGCGGCGAGGTCGACGGGGTGCACGTCGCGGGCCTCCGCCTCGAAGAGCAGGTCCACGGCGCGCTTGCGGGCCTTGTGGCGGGCCCCGAGCTTCTTCTGGTTACCGGACACTCAGGAATTCACTCGCCCGAGGTAGCTGCCGTCGCGGGAATCGACTTTGAGCTTGTCGCCGGTGTTGATGAACAGCGGGACCTGGATCTCGGCGCCGGTCTCGAGGGTCGCGGGCTTGGTGCCGCCGGTGGAGCGGTCGCCCTGCAGGCCCGGATCGGTGTGCTGGACGACGAGTTCGACCGTGACCGGGAGCTCGACGAACAGCGGGACATCCTCGTGCGTGGCGACCTGCACGGGCATGTTCTCGAGGAGGAAGTTGGCGCTGTCGCCGAGCAGCTCGGGCGAGATGGTGATCTGGTCGTAGGTCTCGCCGTCCATGAAGACGTAGTCGGTGCCGTCGTTGTAGAGGTAGGTCATGTCGCGGCGATCGACGGTGGCGGTCTCGACCTTGACACCGGCATTCCAGGTCTTGTCGACGGTCTTGCCCGACGTCACATTCTTGAGCTTCGTGCGCACGAAAGCGGGGCCCTTGCCCGGCTTGACGTGCTGGAACTCGATGATCTGCCAGAGCTGTCCGTCGATTTTCAGAACGAGGCCGTTCTTGAAGTCACTGGTATCAGCCACTTGGTTCGTGTCTCCTAGGGTCGAGGAACCGCCCTCAAACGACGGTCAATGTCTTGTCGGTGAGCGTGAGCAACTCCGGAGTATGCTCCCGCACCACGAGCGTGTCTTCGATCCGCACGCCTCCGCGCCCCGAGAAGTACACGCCCGGCTCGACGGTCACCGCCGCACCGGCGACAAGTGTACCGGTCGCCGCGGCGCCGATTCCGGGCGCTTCGTGGATCTCGAGGCCGACTCCGTGGCCGAGCCCGTGCAGGAACAGGTCGGCGTAGCCGGCCTCGGCGATCATGGTGCGCGCGGCGGCGTCCACCGCGGCGCAGTCGACACCGGGCGCGAGCGCTTCGCGTCCGGCCTGCTGCGCGCGCAGGACCAGCTCGTACAGGTCGCGCTGCCAGTCCGCGACACGGCTCAGCACGTAGGTGCGCGTCATGTCGGAGTGGTAGCCGCCGATCTGCGCCCCGAAGTCGAGCTTCACGAAGTCGCCCTCCGCGAGGATCGCGCCGGTCGGGCGATGGTGCGGGATCGCCGAATTGGCGCCGGCGGCGACGATCGTCTCGAAGGAGATGCCGTCGGCGCCGTGCTCGAACATGCGCCATTCGAGGTCGCGGGCGACCTCCTTCTCGGTTCGCCCGGGACGCAGACCGCCCGCCGCGATCAGGTCCGCCAGTGCGCGATCGGCCGCACCGCACGCCTCGCGCAACAGGCCGATCTCGTGTTCGTCCTTCACGGCCCGCAGTTGTTCGACGAGCCCGGGAGCGGGAGCGAAGCGGACGGACACGCCGAGCTCGTCCCACCGCGACCGTTCGTCGACCGTGACGACGTGACTCTCGAATCCCCAACGCGCAGAACCTGTTCCGAACTCGGTGACGAGGTGCGCGGCCGACGACCGGGCGATCACGGCCCGCAGGTCCGGGACCTGCTCCCCCACCTGCGTGACGTAGCGGCCGTCGGTGCAGACGACGGTGCGTGTCTCGTCCTCGTCGTCCTCGGTGGAGACGATCAGCGCCGCGTTGGATCCCGTGAAGCCCGTGAGGTACCGGATACAGGTCAGATCGGTCACCAGCAGCGCATCGAGTTTACGTTCGGCGAGCAGCGCACGCAGCGCTCGACGGCGGGAGGCGTGGTCGGCAGACATATCGCTCAACCTACCGCGATCACAGCTGTGGGACGGAACACACTGTCGGCTTCGCCACCCGTTACGCTGAGGTACATGAAACCCTGGTTGCTCCGCGGACTCGGGCTCGCCCTGGTCCACGTGGTCGTGCGCGTCCTGCTCGGTGCCGCTCTCATCCAGTGGCCGTTGCAGGGATCGGTACTGCGCTGGCTGGGCTTCGCCGTGGTGGTCGTCGCAGCGTTCGTCTGGGCCGGTCTCGACGGCATCCGCGACCACCGCGCCCATCCCGAACCCGACGAGGGCGACGACCTGACGATGCGGTGGCTCGCCGCCGGTGCGGTCACCGGCCTGGTCGGCGGGGTCCTCACCTGGCTCGTCGACACCGTCACCCCGATCCCGGTGGGCGTGACGTCCCTGTTCTTCGAGATCACTTCCGGTGCCGCGTTCACCGTGCTCCTGGTGTTCCTGCCGGCGATGGCGGCGGTGACGCTGGGCCGGTTCTTCGCGCGCCGGAACGAGCGCAAGGCCGCCCGCGACGACGACTGGTCCGTCCACCGCGAGCACCACGCGCCCGCAGGCGTCGGAGCGGCCGCGTCGGCGGGTTCGGCGTCCGCGAAATCCGCGCAGCAGGCCGATCCCGCCTGGCGCAGCGACGACTCGCCCACCGAGGTGTTCCCGAGGATCGATCCGAAACAGTGAGACCCGAGTAGCGAAACCACAGCAGTGAGACCACCCGCCCCCGCACATCGGGGGCGGGTGCTCAGTTTTCCGGGTTGTGACGGTCGGTAGAGGTAGCCGACCTCGAGGAGACGACCATGACCGACACCACCGAGACACTCGACCTGACTCCGGCGACCCGCCGCATGGAGCGCATTCTGGCGGGAATCGACGACGCACAGTTGTCGGGGCCCACACCGTGTTCCGAGACCTCCGTCGGTGCACTCGTCGATCACGTGCTGGGCCTGTCGCTCGCGTTCACGGCCGCGGCCCGCAAGGACATCGGCCCGTTCACCGACACTCCCCCGCAACTCACGAGCGAACTGCCGCCGGACTGGCGGCGTCTCGTTCCCGACCGGCTCGGCGACCTCCGCGGAGCGTGGAGCGATCGCGCGGCCTGGGACGGCATGACGCGCGCAGGCGGCCTCGACCTGCCCGCGCCGGTCGCCGGACTCGTCACGCTCGACGAACTCGTCGTGCACGGCTGGGATCTCGCCGTGGCCACGGGACAGCAGTACTCCTGCGAGCCCGACGAGATCGCCGCGTGTACCGCATTCGCGGAGAGCATCACCGACGAGGAACGCGTCGCCGACGGGGGCGGGCTGTTCGGTCCGGCCGTGCGGGTGGGCGACGACGCCCCGCCGCTGGAACGCCTGATCGGACTCACCGGGCGCGACCCGTCGTGGAGACCGCCCGCATAGAACCAGGCGGTCGACCAGGCGGCGGTCAGAGCAGTACGGTTCCCGCGTCGGCCTTGCCCTGACGCGCGACCTCGGAGTAGGCCGCCGCGAGCAGGGTCGGGTCGGGTCCCTCGAGCCTGCCGGGCTTCGCGAGCCCGTCGAGGACGACGAACCGGAGCATGCCGGCGCGGTTCTTCTTGTCGGTCTGCATGCCCTTGAGCAGGTCGGCGAAGGCATCGGGATCGTAGGTGGTGGGCAGGCCGACGGATTCGAGGATCGCGCGGTGCCGGTCGGCGGTGACGTCGTCGAGACGCCCGGCGAGCCGGCCGAGTTCGGCGGCGAAGACCAGGCCCACCGATACGGCGGCGCCGTGACGCCAGCGATACCGCTCGCGGCGCTCGATGGCGTGGCCGAGGGTGTGGCCGTAGTTGAGGATCTCGCGCAGGCTCGACTCCTTGAGGTCGGCCGCGACCACCTTCGCCTTGACCTCGACCGATCGACGGATCAGCTCGGGCAGCACCGTCCCGGCGGGATCGAGCGCGGCCTCGGGGTTCTCCTCGATCAGGTCGAGGATCACCGGATCGGCGATGAAGCCGGTCTTGATCACCTCGGCGAGTCCGGCCACGATCTCGTTGCGCGGCACCGTCTCGAGGGTCGCAAGGTCGACGAAGACCGCCGAGGGCTCGTGGAACGAACCGACGAGGTTCTTGCCCGCCTCGGTGTTGATGCCGGTCTTGCCGCCCACCGCGGCGTCGACCATCGCCAACAGCGTGGTGGGAATGTGGTAGACCCGCACGCCGCGCATCCACGTCGCGGCCACGAAGCCTGCGAGGTCGGTGGCGGCACCGCCGCCGAGGCTGATGACGGCGTCCGAACGGGTCAGGCCGATGCGGCCGAGCACCTCCCAGCAGAATCCGGCGACGGCCAGTTCCTTGCCGTCCTCGGCGTCGGGGATCTCGATGCGGTGGGCGTCGATGCCGCTCTCGGCGAGCGCCTCCCGCACGGCCTCGGCCGTCGCGGTGAGCGTCGGCTGGTGGAAGATCGCGACGGTCCGCGTGCCGGACAGTTCTTCGACGACGTCGCCGAGCAGTCCCCGGCCGATGATCACCGGATAGGGCTGGGCGGTCTCGACGTCGATGCGTACCGGTTCGGTCACGGTGTGGGGCTCCGATCCTCGCTGATGGTCTGGCTGGTCGCGGCGTCCGCCGCTTCGAGTTTGGCGAGCACCTGCTGGACGACCCGCCCGGGGCTGCGGCCGTCGGTGCGCACCCGGATGGTCGCCGCCTGGCGGTACAGCGGGCGGCGGCGACGCATGAGGTCGCGGTACTTCTGGGCCGGATCACCGCCGGCCAGCAACGGCCTGGTTCCGGCGGCGCCGACCGCGCCGGTGCGACGCAGTCCTTCCGCCACACTGATCTCGAGATAGACGACGGTGTGTCCGGCCAGTCGCGCGCGGGTGCGCTCCGAGAGGATCGCTCCCCCGCCCAGGGACACCACACCGTCGTGGGTGTCGAGGGCGCGCGCGACGACCTCCTCCTCGACCTCCCGGAAGGCCGGTTCGCCGTCCTGGGAGAAGATCTCGGGGATGGTCCGGCCGGTCACACGCTCGATCTCGGCGTCGGTGTCGAGCAACGGCAGGTCGAGTGCATTCGCGACCCGACGACCGATCGTCGACTTGCCCGCTCCCGGCGGGCCGATGAGTACCACGCGAGGCGACATGAGATCACCGCGGCGGCCGCGCCGCGATGCCCTTCAGGTAGTGGTCGATGTTGCTCACGGTCTCGGCGAGCGAGTCGCCACCGAACTTCTCGAGGGCGGCCTGCGCGACGACGAGGGCGACCATCGCCTCGGCGACGACACCCGCCGCGGGCACCGCGCACACGTCGGAACGCTGGTGGATCGCGACGGCCTCGTCGCCGGTGGTCATGTCGACCGTCGACAGGGCGCGCGGCACGGTCGAAATCGGCTTCATCGCCGCCCGCACGCGCAGGGCCTCACCGTTGGTCATGCCGCCTTCGATGCCACCGGCACGGTTGCTCGAGCGGAGCACACCGTCGGGACCGGGCTTCATCTCGTCGTGGGCGGCGCTGCCGCGTCGGCGCGCGGTCTCGAAACCGTCGCCGACCTCGACACCCTTGATGGCCTGGATTCCCATGAGGGCCGCGGCCAGTCGCGCGTCGAGGCGATCGGCACCGCTGACGAACGAACCGAGGCCCACGGGCAGCCCGTGCACCACGACCTCGACGATGCCGCCGAGGGTGTCGCCGTCGCGCTTCGCGGCCTCGATCTCGGCGATCATGGATTCCTCGGCGGCCTTGTCGTAGGCGCGCACGGGGCTCGCGTCGATCGCGGCGAGATCATCGGCACCGGGTTCGGGGCCGACATAGGGATCGGATGCGCCGATGGAGATGACGTGCGAGACGACCTCGGCGCCGAACGCCTGGCGCAGGAAGTTCCGGGCGACGGTGCCGGCCGCCACGCGTGCTGCGGTCTCCCGGGCGCTGGCGCGCTCGAGGACGGGACGCGCGTCGTCGAAGCCGTACTTGAGCATGCCCGCGAAGTCGGCGTGGCCGGGCCGGGGGCGGGTCAGCGGCGCGTTGCGCGCCTGGCCTTCGAGCAGTTCGGCATCGACCGGGTCGGCGGCCATGATGGTTTCCCACTTGGGCCATTCGGTGTTGCCGATCTCGATCGCGATCGGGCCGCCCAGGGTGCGTCCGTGCCGGACGCCACCGATCACGGTGACCTTGTCGGCCTCGAACTTCATGCGTGCGCCGCGGCCGTAGCCCAGTCGCCGTCGCGCAAGTTGCTCCGAGATGTCGTTCGACGTCACCTCGACTCCGGCGACCATCCCCTCGAGCATCGCGACGAGGGCGGGACCATGGGATTCTCCAGCAGTTATCCAACGCAGCACAGGTCCATCCTTCCATGTTCGTCCGCCGACTCGACATGCCGCCCCTGGTCAACCCGTCGAGATCGCCGCCAGTGCCGCGGCGGCGCACATCGACGGTCCGTGCGGAAGCACGCGCGGAGCGGCATGCGCTTCCCCGCAGCGGGCCTCCCGGAGTCGCAGAATCAGGGCCGCACCTGCGGTGAGGACGGGTGGGAGCAGTGCACCGAGGAGCACTGCCGAGGGGCCGGCGAGTCCGGTGACGGCACCGAGTCCGAGGGCGAGTTTGACGTCGCCCGCACCCACCGATCGCGGTACCGCGAGGTGGGTGATCAACAACGGTGCCGCGAGCAGAAGTGCACCGGCGAACGCCGCCCGGCCGTGCCCCGTCGCCGCGGCCACGCCGAGGATCGTGCCCGCTCCCCCGAGCGTCAGCACGTTCGGCAGACGCCGCACGAGCAGGTCCACGGTGCTCAGGCACACGCACCACCATCCGAACATCGCTGCTCCGACGACCGCGGCGCCCGTGGTGATCGAGACCGCGACGAGTGCGGCTGCCGCGCATGCCGCCTCGCACGAACCCGGGGGCGGCCGACGACCGGCCGTTCTTCCCGCCACCACGCGCACGATCGCTCCCACACCCACGCCGAGGACCACCATCGCGAGCCCACCCACCGTCTCCCCTGCCACGACCCGGAGCATCCCCCATCCGCACACGTCGGCAGGGCGTTCGCGCGGTGTCCGGCCCGGTCCTGTGGACAGGCACACCTCCTGTGGACAAAGCCCCACGGTGCGGCGATCGTCCTGCGAGGATTGCCGGAGTCTGTCGGTTCCGGTCGGAAGGTTCTGGTCGAATGGAGATTTCGTCGCTGCTCGAACACGTGGGCACGGCCATCGACGTCGTCGGAGTCGGCGCCATGGTGATCGGCGCAGTGGCGGCGACGTGGATCGCGGCGACCGCGCGGCGGCACGGACCGGGTTCGGAGATCTACGAGCCGTACCGGCGCAATCTCGGCCGGTCGATCCTGCTCGGCCTCGAATTCCTGGTCGCCGCCGACATCATCAAGACCGTCGCCGTCACGCCGACCTTCACGTCGGTGGGTGTGCTGGCGGTCATCGTGCTCATCCGTACCTTCCTGAGCTGGTCGCTGCAGCTGGAGATCGACGGCCGGTGGCCGTGGCAGCGTTCGGTTCCCGAGGCCGAGACGACGACCGGCACGACACCGGCTACCTGAGCGCGTCCCGCAGGTCGTCGCGGCGACGTAGGAGATGTGCGCGTTCGACCGCGTTCTCCGTGCGCGCCGCGGCGGTGGTGTACGCCTCGCTCGCCTCGGTGATCCGGCCGAGGCGGGCGAGCAGGTCGGCCCGGACGGCGTGGAAGACGTGGTACCGCTCGAGGTCGAGGCGGTCGACGAGCCCGAGAGCCGCTGCGGGACCCTCCACTTCGGCGAGTGCGACGGCCCGGTGCAACGCGACGACCGGTGTGGGATCCGCGGCCATCAGCAGGTCGTAGAGCGCGACGATCTGCGCCCAATCGGTGTCCTCGAAGGTGGGCGCGTCGGCGTGCACCGCGGCGATCGCGGCCTGGATCTGGTAGGGCCCCGGCCTGTTCCAGCGCAGGGTGCACCGCACGAGCGCCTGTCCTTCGTCGATCAGCGCGCGGTCCCACCGCGAGCGGTCCTGGTCTGCGAGCAGGACGAGTTCGCCGCCGGGTCCTGTCCGCGCGTCGCGCCGGGATTCGCCGAGGAGCATCAGGGCGAGAAGTCCCGTGGTCTCGGGATCGTCGGGAACGAGCCCTGCCAGCAAGCGGGCCAACCGCACCGCCTCCGAACACAGGTCCGTGTCGGCGAGTTCGGGTCCGGTGCTCGCCGTGTGGCCCTCCGTGTACACGAGATAGAGCACGGACCGCACCGCGGCGAGGCGTTCGGGAAACTCGTCCGGGGACGGGATGCGGAACGGGATGCGCGCGTCGCGGATCTTTCGCTTGGCGCGGGAGATCCGTTGCCCCATCGTCGTTTCCGGCACGAGGAAGGCCCGGGCGATCTGCGTGGTGGTGAGCCCGCCGAGCAGACGCAATGTCAGCGCGACTCGCGCCTCCGGCGCGAGCGCCGGGTGACAACAGGTGAAGATCAGACGGAGGCGGTCATCGGGGATCTCGGGCGAGACGACCGCCTCGGGGTCGAACGCGACGCCGGATGCCGGGTGGAGCAGGTCCGCCTCGGCGTGCTTGACCGATCGTGCGGCCTCCCGTCGTGCCCTGTCGATCGCCCGGCGACGGGCGGTGGTGATGATCCATCCGGCCGGGCTCGGTGGGATGCCTTCCCCGGGCCATCGTTCGACGGCAGTCGAGAAGGCGTCCTGCACCGCGTCCTCGGCGACGTCGATGTCGCCGAGGACGCGGGTGAGCACGGCGACCGCGCGGCCGTACTCCTCACGGAAGATGCGACCGATGTCGGCGGTGGACGGCCCGGTCATCGAGGTACGTAGGTCATCCGGCGCAGGATCCGAACTCCAGGGGCCGCACCTCGATGGGCAGTGTGGTGGCGTCGGCGAGACCGCGCGCCCACTTCAGCGCCTCGTCGAGGTCGGGCACGTCGATGACGTCGAAGCCGCCGAGATGCTCCTTGCCCTCGATGTACGGACCGTCGGTCGTCACCGTGCGCCCCTCGTCCGTGCGCACGACCGTCGCCGTGTCCGGCGGGTGCAAGCCGCCGGAGAACACCCAGATCCCTGCCTCCCGGATCTCGTTCTGCCACGCCGCGACCTTCTTCATGATCGGGTCGAGGAACTCCGGTGACGGCGGTTCACCGTCGGGTTGGTAGATGCTCAGCAGGTACTGCGCCATGTCGGGATCCTTCCCCTCGGCGGCCGGCGGTTCCGGCCTCTCACCCTCTACACGAACGGTAGGGCGCCGATTCGACACTTGCGCGGAGAAATCCGCTGTCCACCCGCTCAGGCATCGCGGGTGGACAGCGGACGGTGTCGGGTGCGGCTACTGCGCGACGAGTTCGAGGATGGTGGCGTTGGCCTGGCCACCGCCTTCGCACATGGTCTGCAGGCCGTAGCGGAGGTTGTTGCGGCGCATGTGGGAGATCATGTCGGTGAGGATGCGGGCACCGGAGCCCCCGAGCGGGTGACCGAGGGCGATCGCACCACCGTTGGGGTTGAGCTTGTCCTCGGGTGCGCCGATCTCCTTCTGCCAGGCCATGGGCACCGGAGCGAACGCCTCGTTGACCTCGAAGACGCCGATGTCGTCGACGGACAGGCCGGACTTCGCGAGTGCCTTCTCCGTCGCCGGGATCGGTGCGGTGAGCATGATGACCGGGTCGGAGCCGGTCACGACGGCGGTGTGGATCTTCGCGAGCGGAGTCAGGCCGTGCTTCGCGGCGGCCTCCTCGCTCATGATCAGCAGTGCGGCGGATCCGTCGGAGATCTGCGAGGAGTTCCCGGCGTGGATGACACCGTCCTCCTTGAAGACGGTCTTCAGGCCGGCGAGCTTCTCGACGGTGGTGCCGCGGCGGATGCCCTCGTCCTGCGAGACGACGGTTCCGTCCGGGGTGGTGACCGGCACGATCTGGTCGGCGAACAGTCCGGCGTCCTGGGCGGCGGCGGCCCGTTCGTGCGAGCGCGCGGAGAAGGCGTCCACGTCGGTGCGGCTCAGACCCCACTTCTCGGCGATCATCTCGGCGCCGATGCCCTGGTTCGGCCGCGCCCCGTCGTACCGCTCGAGGAAGGCCTCGGGGTAGGGCGACCCGCCCACGGAGGTCGAGGTGCCCATGGGCACCCGCGACATCACCTCGACGCCACCGGCGACGACGACGTCGTAGTGTCCCGCTTCGACGCTCGCGATCGCGAAGTTCAGCGCCTGCTGGCTCGAGCCGCACTGCCGGTCGATGGTCACGCCGGGCACGGACTCCGGCCAGCCCGCTGTGAGCACCGCGGTGCGGGCGATGTCGATGGCCTGCTCGCCGGCCTGCTGCACGCAACCCCAGATGACATCCTCGACGACCTCCGGATCGATGCCGGCGCGCTCGACCAGCGCGTTCAGCACCACAGCGGACAGTTGTGCCGGGTGCACGCCGGACAGGCCGCCGTTTCTCCTGCCGACAGGTGTGCGCACGGCCTGGACGATCACTGCACTCATGTTTGCTCCCTCTCGACCCGCAGGCGACAGCGGTGACGGCCGTCACGGCCGTCGGACGGGTCCGACACTACTTCGCGAACGGGCCGGAAAGTGCTCGCGGACCATTCTTGTTCGGTATCGGACCCCTCACCCGTATCTATGGATCGAGGAGCGTGCGGGATCTCAGGCCGGGTGCGGAGAATTCAGGTCGAGCCCGACGGCACGCGCCATCTCCGCGCGCGGGGCGGGCAGACCCGTGAACTGCTCGACCTGCCCGAAGGCCTGGTTCAGCAGCATGTGCAGACCGCTGACGACGCGGACGTCGCGTACCTCGGCCGCTGTCGCCAGCGGCGTGGGCCAGGGGTCGTAGATCGCATCGAGGATGCACGGGGCCTGTGCGAGAGCCTCCGCGTACGGGGCTGCTGCGGGTGCGGGCACGGTGCTCACGAGCGCACCGGCCTCGGCGCAGACCCGGCCGAGTTCGGGTGCGTCGAACGACAGCCATCGGGCGTCGATGTCGTCGTCGAGACAATCGAACGTCGCGCGGGCCTTCTCTTCGGACCGCGCGACCACGGTCACCGAGCGCACACCGAGGTCGGTGAGACCGACGAGCGCCGGTCGGGCGGTGCCACCCGAGCCCACGACGACCGCCGACGCGCCGGACAGATCGCCGACGCCGACCGAACGCAGTGCTCCGGACACGCCGTCGACGTCGGTGCAGTCGGCGCGCCACCCGCTCTCGATGCGGACGAGGGTGTTGGCCGATCCGATCCTGACGGCCCGCTCGGTGCGTTCGGTGGCGAACTCCAGTGCCGCGAACTTGCCGGGCATCGTGACGGACAGACCCACCCATTCCTCACCGAGTGAGGACACGAGTCCCGGCAGCTGCTCACCGGTGCATTCGATGCGTTCGTAGGTCCACTCGGTCAGTCCGAGTGCCCGGTACGCCGCGAGATGCAACAGGGGCGACTTCGAGTGCGCGATGGGTTTCCCGAGGACCGCGGCCCTCCGGACACCCCCGTTCGGATCAGCGCCCACTGTCGAGGATCCCGCTCGCGAGTGCCAGTTCGGTGTTCTGCAGGTGCTCCTCGTAGGAATTCGCGAAGAGCGTGGTGCCCTTGTCGTCGATCGTCACGAAGTAGATCCATTCCCCCGGTTCCGGGTTCTCCATCGCCTGCAGCGCACCGATGCTCGGTGACGAGATGGGCGTCGCCGGCAGACCGACCATGGCGTAGGTGTTCCAGGGGGTCACCCGCGCGCGGTCGGCGTCGGTGGTCGCGAGTTCGGTCTCGTCGAGTTCGTAGTTGACGGTCGAGTCGAACTGGAGCATCTGGTCGATCTCGAGGCGGTTGAGGATCACGCGGGCGACCTTCGCGAAATCCTGTGGCAGGGCCTCGCGTTCGACGAGCGATGCGGAGATGAGCATCTCGTACGGGGTCAGGCCCACGCGTGCGGCCGCGTCGGTGATCCCCGTCGCGTCGTAGCTGGCAGCACTTTCCGACACGAGGCGGGCGAGGATGTCGACGGGTTCGGCCGTCGGATCGAAATCCCAGCTGCCCGCGGCGATGAGGCCTTCGAGCTGTCGCCTGCGGTCGGGCACGTTCGCGACCGCGTCGCGCGCCCATTCCGGAACGCCGAGCGCCTGCAGGTCCGGGGTGGCACCGGCCGCGTCGAGTTCCTCGTAGGTGACGCAGTTCTCCGCGGCCGGATCGCCGTGGCAGCTCGCCTCGGCGATGAGTGTGTAGATGCCCTTGCGGACGGCACCGGTGTTGACGTCGCGGATGTCGTGGAGCTGACGTCCCTCGGAGATCACGAGCGCACCGACCCGGCTGGCCGGGTCGACGAGGGCGGCGACGGCGTCGACAGCCGGGATGTTGGTGCCCACCTGGTAGAAGCCGGGCTGCAGCGAATTCATCCCCGAGTTCTGCACGGCCGCTTCGTAGAAGGCAGCGGAACTCGCGACGACACCCTTGTCGACGAACTCGCTGCCGATCTCCCCGGCGGTCTCGCCGGGGTTGACCTGGACGACGACGGCCGGTCCGGGAGGTCCGGTGAAGTCCGGCGGAAGATCGGTGCCGAGGAACCGGTCGTAGGCGAGATAACCGCCACCCACGACGACGAGCAGGAGCACCGCGGCGGCGAGCGCGCCCACGACACGTCCGCGCTTCTTGCGCCCGCTCGCCTTCGGATTGCGACGTGCGGCGCGTTCCGAACCATCGACCGCGAGGGGGACCGCACGCTGCTCGGCGGTGACCTCCTCCGCTGCGACCGCGTCGTCGGCGGAGTCGTCGTCGCGGTAGGCGTCGCGTGCGGCGTAGGAGTATCCGCCCGGGTACTCGTCGTCGAGATGTCCACCCTCGGGGTGATCGACCGGAGCGTGTCCGGGATCGGCGCCGGTGGATCCGTCGTGCTCGTACCCGGATCCTGCGTAACCTCCGTCGCTGTAGCCCTGCTCGACGTACCCCTGATGTTCCTCGGCGTACCCCTGCTCGCCGTAACCCTGTTCGGGGTGACCGGGCGGCGGGCCGTCGAATACACCCGGTCCGAAGTTCAGGACCGTGGTCTCGTGATCGTCGGGATCGGGTCGACGGGCCTCCGGGTGCCCACCCGGGACGCCCTCGTACGCAACACCGCCGTACGGATCACGGCCGTGGGAGTCGTTGCCGTACGGGGCGTGCCCGTACGCATCGTGACCCTGGGGGTCGGATGCGTACGGATCGTCGTACCGGTACCGCGGGTCGGATCGATACGGATCCTCGGATCCGGTGCGATAGGGATCCTCGGATCCGGTGCGATAGGGATCCTCGGATCCGGTGCGATCCACTGGAGGTTCCGTGTACCCACCGGCGTAAGGATCCGCGAACAGATCCTGCCGTGCGTTCTCCGAATGGTCGTCGTGTCGTCCGTGCCGGCTCACCGGCTGCCCCCTGCGTCACGCCCCGACTCGTTCACTACCGAACTCCGCTCGTCCAACCAACCCTGCAAGATGGCCACGGCGGCAGCCTGGTCGATGACCGGCCGCGCACCTCGCGCACTCACCCCGCTCTCGCGGAGGGCGCGCGCCGCAGTGACCGTCGTGAAACGTTCGTCGGCCAGGCGCACGGGAACGTCGGGTAGGGCACGGCGAAGTCGACGCGCGAAATCGCTCGCCAGTTTCGCAGCCTTGCCGGGCTCACCGCGCAGTGTCTGCGGCAGCCCGACGATAACCTCAACAGCCTCGTATTCCCTAACGATCTCGACGATGCGCCGGATATCGGGTGCGTCGGGTCCGCGTTCCTTGGACCGCGGCACCGTCTCGACCGGGGTGGCGAGGATCCCGTCGGGGTCGCTGGAGGCGACCCCGATCCGGACGCTGCCGACGTCGACTGCGATGCGGCGACCACGGCCGGGATCGTCCACTCCGGGACGATCGGGGCGCGGCGGTTCGGCCACGCTCAGCCGGCCAGCTCGCTCAAACGGGCACGGAAGGCATCGAGTGCGGCCGGGATACCGGCCGGATCCGACCCTGCGCCCTGAGCCATGTCGGGCTTGCCGCCACCGCGACCACCGATCGCGGGACCGAAGCTCGTGACGAGGTCGCCTGCCTTGATGCCCTTCTCCTGCGCAGCCTTCGTGGTGGCCACGACGAAGGGCACCTTGCCGCCGGCGTTGCCGAGCAGCAGCACCACGGCGGGCTCGGTGCCGAGCCGCCCACGGACGTCGGACGCCAGCGTGCGCAGGTCGTTGCCGGCGACACCCTCCGGCGCTGCCTCGGCCACGACGAGCACGTCGCCGACGCGCTGCGCCTTGCCCGCGTACGTTCCGGCTGCGGCGGCGACGTTCGCGGCGCGGGTCTTCTCGAGCTCCTTCTCCGCGGCCTTGAGCCGGTCGAGCAAGGCCTCGACACGTCCGGGCACCTCCTCGGAGGGAACCCTCAGGGTCGAGGACAGGCCCGCGAGCAGCGCGCGTTCCTTCGCCAGGTGGCGGTAGGAGTCGAGACCGACGTACGCCTCGACGCGGCGGATGCCGGAACCGACGGACTGCTCACCGAGGAGGGTGACGGTGCCGACGTGCGAGGAGTGCTGCACGTGTGTGCCGCCGCACAGCTCCATCGAGAACGGGCCACCGATCTCGACGACGCGGACCTCGTCGCCGTAGTTCTCGCCGAACAGGGCCATCGCACCCATCTTCTTGGCCTTGTCGAGGTCGGTGACGAAGGTGTTGACGGGATAGTTCGCCGCGACGGCCTCGTTGGTGACGGCCTCGATGTCCTGCTTCTGCTGCTCGGACAGGGCGCCGGGCCACGAGAAGTCGAAGCGCAGGTAGCCGGGCTTGTTGAGCGAACCGGCCTGCACGGCGTTGGGGCCGAGCACCTCGCGCAGCGCGGCGTGGACCAGGTGGGTCCCGGAGTGACCCTGGGTTGCGCCCTTGCGCCACTCGGGATCGACCTGCACGAGGACGGCGTCGCCTTCGACGACCTGACCCTCGAGCACTGTGACCTTGTGGGTCCACAGTTGCTTGGCGATCTTCTGGACGTCGTCGACCTTGATCTTCAGCCCGGGGCCGGTGATGGTGCCGATGTCGGCGATCTGGCCGCCGGACTCCGCGTAGAGGGGGCTGCGGTCGAGGATGAGCTCGACCTGCTGGCCCGCGCTCGCCGCGTGCAGGCGCTCGCCACCGGTGATGACGGCGAGCACGTGCGCCTCGGTCACCAGCTCGCTGAAGCCGGTGAACTCCGTCGGACCGCGGTCGAGGAGTTCCTTGTAGACGGTCAGGTCGGCGTGGGCGTGCTTGCGGGCGCGGGCGTCGTCCTTGGCGCGCTGGCGCTGCTCGGCCATGAGCGACCGGAAGCCCTCCTCGTCGACGGTCAGGCCCGCCTCGGCCGCCATCTCGAGGGTGAGGTCGATCGGGAACCCGTAGGTGTCGTGGAGGGTGAACGCCTCGGTGCCACCGAGCACATTCGTGCCCTGCGACTTCACGGTCTCGACGGCGCCTTCGAACAGCTTGCTGCCGGTACCGAGGGTCTTGAGGAAGGCCGTCTCCTCGCCCACCGCGACGGTCTCGATGCGCGAGAAGTCGGTGTCGAGTTCGGGATAGGACGGGGCCATGGTGTCGCGCACGACCGCCATGAACTCGCGCATGGTGGGCTTGTCGGCGCCGAGCAGACGCGCCGAGCGCACGATGCGGCGGAGCAGGCGGCGCAGCACGTAGCCGCGGCCGTCGTTGCCGGGGTTGACGCCGTCGACGATGAGCATCGCCGCGGTGCGGGCGTGGTCGGCGATGACGCGGAAGCGCACGTCGTCGTCGTGCTTCGCGCCGTAGACGGCGCCGGTGAGTTCGGCGGCCTTGTCGATCACGGGGCGCAGCAGGTCGGTCTCGTAGACGTTCTCGACGCCCTGGAGCAGGAAGGCGACGCGCTCGACACCCATGCCGGTGTCGATGTTCTTCTTCGGCAGCGGGCCGAGGATCGGGTAGTCGTCCTTGGCACCGCCCTCACCGCGCTCGTTCTGCATGAACACGAGATTCCAGATCTCGATGTAGCGGTCCTCGTCGGCCTCGGGGCCGCCTTCGACGCCATAGTCGGGGCCGCGGTCGTAGAAGATCTCGGAGCACGGGCCGCACGGGCCGGGGATGCCCATCGACCAGTAGTTGTCCTTCATGCCGCGACGCTGGATGCGCTCCTCGGGCACGCCGACCTTGTCGCGCCAGATCGAGAACGCTTCGTCGTCGTCGAGATAGACCGTCGCCCACAGCTTCTCGGGGTCGATTCCGTAGCCGCCGTCCTCGACGGAGCCGGTGAGCAGCGACCACGCGAAGGTGATGGCCTCTTCCTTGAAGTAGTCGCCGAACGAGAAGTTGCCGGCCATCTGGAAGAAGGTGTTGTGGCGGGTGGTCTTGCCGACCTCCTCGATGTCGAGGGTGCGCACACACTTCTGCACCGACGTGGCGCGGGTGTAGGGCGGAGTCTGCTGCCCGAGGAAGTAGGGCACGAAGGGGACCATGCCGGCGTTGACGAACAGCAGGTTGGGATCGGCGAGGATCAGCGACGCGCTGGGCACCTCGGTGTGTCCCGCCTTCACGAAGTGATCGAGAAAGCGCCTGCGGATCTCGTGGGTCTGCACGTCGATGGTCCTTTGTGGTCTGGCGATGGTGTGAACTACCCGGGACGGGCGGTCGATCCTGTCGATCGGCCGTTCTTCAGCTTATCGCGCCGCCGAAAGTGGCCTCGGTACGGCGCCGTGAGTACTCGGCGGACGGCGTCACCGCTCACCGCGCACGATGCGGCGCAGCTTGGGCAGGCGGGCCGACAGCTCCCGTTCCACACCGCGACCGGTCGGCTCGTAGTAGTCGACGCCGACCAGCTCGTCCGGGGCGTACTGCTGCGCGAGCACGCCGTCGGGGTGCACGTGCGGGAACTTGTAGCCGATCGCGTTGCCGAGCTTCTGCGCGCCCTGATAATGACCGTCGCGCAGGTGAGCGGGTACCGGCCCGGCCTTACCGGCCTTCACGTCGGCGATCGCGGCGCCGAGGGCTGCGGTGACCGAACCCGATTTGGGGGCGGTGGCGATGTGGATGGTGGCCTGGGCGAGCGCGAGCTGGGCTTCGGGCATTCCGACCTGCTGCACGACCTGCGCTGCGGCGACCGCCGTCTGCAGAGCGGTGGGATCGGCCATGCCCACCTCCTCGCTGGCCTGGATCATGAGGCGGCGGGCGATGAAGCGCGGGTCCTCCCCCGCGACGATCATCCGTGCCAGATAGTGCAGTGCCGCGTCGACGTCGGAGCCGCGCAGCGACTTGATGAAGGCGCTCGCGACGTCGAAGTGCTGATCGCCGTCGCGGTCGTAACGGACGGCGGCCTCGTCGATACTCGACTCCACGGTCACGAGGTCGATGACGGCCGCGTCGCCACCGGAGACGGCGAGCGCGGTGTCGGCGGAGGCCTCGAGCGCCGTCAGGGCACGGCGGGCGTCGCCGCCGGCGAGCCGGACGAGGTGGTCGAGTGCGTCGTCGTCGATCTCGACCGCACCGGCGAGTCCACGGGCGTCGGTACGCGCACGTTCGAGCAGTGCCCGGATGTCGTCGGGCCCGAGCGGCTGGAGCTGCAGCACCAGCGAGCGGGACAGCAGCGGGGCGACCACGGAGAACGACGGATTCTCGGTCGTCGCGGCGACGAGCAGCACGATGCGGTTCTCGACGGCGGCGAGCAGCGCGTCCTGCTGGGTCTTGGAGAAGCGGTGGACCTCGTCGATGAACAGCACGGTCTGTTCGCCGTGGGTGAGGCGCCGGCGTGCCAGATCGATGACGGCACGCACGTCCTTGACGCCCGCAGACAGGGCGGACAGCGCTTCGAACCGGCGTCCGGTGGCTCCGGAGATCAGTGAGGCCAGGGTCGTCTTCCCGGTACCGGGCGGACCGTAGAGCACCACGGAGGCCGCACCCGATCCCTCGACGAGCCGCCGCAACGGCGCCCCCGGTTCGAGCAGGTGCTGTTGCCCGACCACCTCGTCGAGACTCGCCGGTCGCATGCGCGCAGCGAGCGGCGCGTTCGCCCCGCCGGCCGCGACGGGTTGCCGGCGGACCTGCGGTTCGCCCTCGGGTTCCGGTTCGCGTGGCGCCTCGAACAGGGCGTCCGGTTCGGCAGACGGGTCGTTCGCCCCGAAAAGATCACTCACGCATCCGACGCTACAAGCTCGCGCCGACGCCCGGTCGGCGGCGGTGTTCGTCGTTCGCATGGACGGATGACCGACCGTGTGGTCGGATCTTGATCGTGCCCACGACACCGACCGCCGATCATGTGTCCCGCCGCGCCGTGCTCCGGTCGTCGATCCTCGCCGCCGGTGTTGCGGCCTTCGCCTCGACCTCGCAGCACGCGCAGGCATCCCCCGCCGTCTTCGCGCACGGCGTGGCATCGGGAGATCCGTTGCCCGACGCGGTGATCCTGTGGACGCGGGTGACACCCTCGCCGGAGGCGACGCCCGGCTCGGGTGCGGGACCGGACGTCCCGGTCACCTGGGAACTCGCCCGCAGCAGCAGCTTCGACGCCGTGATCGCGAGTGGGACGGTGACGGCGAGTTCCGTCTCCGACCACACGGTCAAGGTCGACGCCCGCGGGCTCACACCGGGCACGACCTACTTCTATCGATTCCGCGCCGGCGGTGCCGTCTCCCCGACCGGCAGGACGTTCACCGCGCCCTCGCACGATGCTGCGGTCGCACGCCTGCGCTTCGGGGTCGTGTCGTGCGCCGACTGGGAGGGCGGCTTCTTCTCCTCCTACCGCCACCTGGCCGCACGCGACGATCTCGACGCCGTGGTGCACCTCGGCGACTATCTGTACGAGTACGCGGCCGGGAAGTTCCCCGTCGCCGGTGGCCGGGGCGTCCGGACGCACGAGCCCGCCCACGAGATCGTGAGTCTCGCCGACTACCGGATCCGGCACGCGCAGTACAAGACCGATCCGAACCTGCAGGCGTTGCACGCGAAGGTGCCGTGGATCGTGATCTGGGACGACCACGAGTCGGCGAACAACGCCTGGGCGGGCGGGGCGGAGAATCACGATCCCCTCGTCGAGGGCGACTGGGCGTCCCGCAAGGCCGCATCGGTGCAGGCCTACGACGAGTGGATGCCGGTTCGCCCGAACGGCGGACGGCTCTACCGGCGCCTGCGGTACGGACAGCTCGCCGAACTGTCGATGCTGGATCTGCGGAGTTATCGCTCCGAGCAGGTCCTCGGAGCCGGACGGCAGGTCGACGATCCGGGTCGCACGATGACCGGACGGGACCAGATGGAGTGGCTCACCGCCGGCCTGGCGAGCTCCCCCACCCGGTGGCAGTTGATCGGCAATTCGGTGATGTTCTCGCCGATCGTGTTGCCGCCCCTCGATCCGCGGACCACCGGAGCACTGACCGAACTCGTCGGAATGCCGGCCGGAGGTCTGCCCTTCAACACCGACCAGTGGGACGGTTACACCGCCGACCGTCGACGGTTGATCGACACCATCACGGCGGCGGGACTGCGCAACGTCGTCTTCCTCACGGGCGACATCCACACCTCGTGGGCGATGGACGTCCCGGTGGACGCCGCCGACTACCCCGGTGCCGGCACCGTCGCCACGGAGTTCGTGGTTCCGTCGGTGACGTCGGCGAACATCGACGAGTTGCTCGGTGTGCCCCCGCGGAGCCTGTCTCCCGCGCTGGAGGCGACGGCGACCGCGACCAACCGGCACGTGCGGTTCGTCGAACTCGATTCGCACGGTTACGGGGTACTCGACGTGACTCCAGACGCGACGCAGATGGAGTGGTTCTTCATCGGCGAGCGCACGGATCCGAACGCGGCCGCGCGCCGCGTCGCGGGATACCGGGTGGCCGACGGCGCGACGAAGATCGAGCCCGCCGCTCCGCTGGCGTAGACGCCGGTCGGCGCCTGCCCGATCGACCGCTCTAACCGGCGGCGCGGTCCTCGAGGTGAGCGAGCACGTCGCGGGCGTGCGCGGCGACGTCGTCGTGGCCTGTCGCGGTGGCGAACTCGGCGAGCAGCGACCAGCGGGCGCGGAGCGCCGGGATGCGCGGCACAGACAGTCCGTGTTCGCGTACCGAGGCGATCCGCGCATGGTCCTCGGGCAGGAACAGGTGCGTGCTCAGCCAGATGCATGCGAGCAGGGCGTCGAGCAGCCGCTCCTCGAGTACCTCGTCGTAGGCCAGCTGCGGCCACATGGCGACGACCTCGGCGCGCCACGCGTCGGCCATCGCACGGATGCGATCGACGGACAGCGGCACCGAACACAGGCACAGCGGGAAGGAGCTGAGTGCGTACGCGATGTCGAGGGTCGCGTCGCGGAAGCCGCCCCATTCGTAGTCGAGGAATTGCACACCCTCGTCGCCGACCACGATGTTGTCGGGGCACAGGTCGGACGGGCTGAAGGCCCGGAAACGCCCGCCGGTGAACAGTTTGGACGCCCGCTCGGCACGCTCGCGCACCGACTCGGGCACCGACAGGCCGAAGTCGGCCTCGAGGAGTTCGGGCACACCCCGCACGGCATCGAGGGCCTGCTGGGACACGGCGTCGGCGACCCGCGCGACATCGGCGCGCCGCAGCAGCGCCGCGAAGTCCTCCTCGCGACCGACGGTCGCCGCATGCATGCGTCCGAGTGCCTGGGCCAGGGCCATCAGGGTGTTCCCCGCGGCCTCGGAACTGTTGCGGAGCACCTCCGACAGAGTGGTCGCGTCGCCGAGGTCGCTGAGCACCAGCAGGCGGGCGTCGAAGTCGTAGGCGAGCAGCTCGGCGCCCGGGCGGTGATCCTTCGCGAGGGCCGTCGTGAACTGGTAGGAGACCGCCTCACGGAGGAAGGCGACCTGCTCGTCCGTCTCGGAACCACGGAAGTCGACGTGACCTGTACCGCGCGAGGGCGGCACCTGCTTGACGACCAGGGTGCGCGGGAGCGAGAACGGATTGGCGGCCACTCGTACCCGTACGACCACCGAACGTCCACTGCCTCCGAGATCCACGGGATCGGTCAGGGTCACCGTGGCGCCGGTACGGCGGGTGAGCAGCGCTTCGGCGGCGTGAACCACCTCGGACACGGGGTCTGCCAATGTTGCGGTCATCACTGCCCAATCTACAGGTTCTCGGTCACGACGAGGTCCTCCACAATGCTCGGATCGAGCAGGACCTTCTTCACCCGTGCCCGGCCCACCAGGTCGCTTTTGTCTGCTTTGCGAGGGAAAATCGCTGTTCATCCGGGCGTGTCCCCGTTCCCGCTCCGGCCGCTCCGCGCCTCGGGCGCCGATCACGATCGGGACACGTCACGATCATTCCGGTGAAACGTGTGTCACCTTCTGAAAACCACGGGCGGTGCCACGATCCACCGCAGCCTTCACGACACCGAAGATCAGACCCTGAAGGGCGGCCGCGATCAGCACGTCCCGGGTGCGCTGCGACAGATCCTGAGGTTCGGGCCGTTCGTCACTGCCGCCGACCTTCTTCCACACCTGGTTGAAGACGGCTCCGGCGAGGATGCCACCTCCCACACTGGCTGCGAGAGCGAGCGGCTTGTAGAAGATCACGCGTGCGTCGGCCATGGATACCTCCTCGATCCGTCGCCCCCGTTGGCGCCGGACCGACGGAATACCCGGGCTCGATCCTCACAAACCTCATCGAGCCCACGAACCTCACCCGGGAACACCGCCGGACGGCACACACGACGGCGCGGTGCCTCCGTCCGGAGACGGGCGACACCGCGCCATCGACAGCTACGGGGGATCAGGCCTTGTCGGCGCCCTCGGTCTCGGGTTCGGGCACGAAGTCGATGCCCGTCTCCTTGCGCTGCTCCGGCGTGATCGGGCCGGGAGCATCGGTCAGCGGATCGACACCGCCACCGGACTTGGGGAACGCGATGACCTCGCGGATCGAGTCCACCCCGGCGAGCAGCGCGGTGATGCGGTCCCAGCCGAAGGCGATGCCACCGTGCGGGGGCGCGCCGTACTTGAACGCCTCGAGCAGGAAGCCGAACTTCTCGTTCGCCTCCTCCTCCGAGATGCCCATCACCTTGAACACCCGCTCCTGGATGTCGGGGCGGTGGATACGGATCGAGCCGCCACCGATCTCGTTGCCGTTGCAGACGATGTCGTAGGCGTACGCCAGCGCCGAACCCGGATCGGTGTCGAAGGTGTCGATGTACTCGGGCTTGGGTGAGGTGAACGCGTGGTGCACCGCGGTCCACGCCGAATGACCGAGGGCCACATCGCCGCTCGCGGTCGCATCGGCCGCCGGCTCGAACAGCGGGGCGTCGACCACCCACACGAACGCCCATGCGTTCGGATCGATCAGATCGAGCTTGCGGGCGATCTCGTCGCGGGCGGCGCCGAGCAGTGCGCGCATCTGCTTGGTGGGACCGGCGGCGAAGAAGATGCAGTCGCCGGGGTTCGCGCCCACATGCGCAGCGAGACCCTCGCGCTCGGTGTCGGTGAGGTTCTTGGCGACCGGACCGCTCAACGTGCCGTCCTCACCGACGAGCACGTAGGCGAGACCCTTGGCACCGCGCTGCTTGGCCCACTCCTGCCATGCGTCGAGCTGACGACGCGGCTGGCTCGCGCCACCGGGCATGACGACGGCACCGACGTACTCGGCCTGGAAGACGCGGAAGGTGGTGTCCTTGAAGAACTCCTTGCACTCCACGAGTTCGATGCCGAAACGCAGATCCGGCTTGTCGGTGCCGAAACGGCGCATGGCCTCGGCGTAGGTCATCCGCGGGATCGGGGTCTCGAGTTCGTAGCCCACCAGGCGCCACAGCGCGTGCAGCACCTCCTCGGCGAGGAGGATCACGTCGTCCTGGTTGACGAACGCCATCTCGATGTCGAGCTGGGTGAACTCGGGCTGACGGTCGGCGCGGAAGTCCTCGTCGCGGTAGCAGCGGGCGATCTGGTAGTAGCGCTCGATGCCGCCGACCATGAGCAGCTGCTTGAACAGCTGCGGGGACTGCGGCAGAGCGTAGAAGTTGCCGGGCTGCAGGCGGGCCGGCACCAGGAAGTCGCGCGCACCCTCCGGTGTGGAGCGGGTGAGGGTCGGGGTCTCGACCTCCACGAACTCGTGGTGGGCAAGCACCGCGCGGGCCGCGGCGTTGACCTTGCTGCGCAGACGGATGGTCTTGCCGGGCTTCTCGCGACGCAGATCCAGGTAGCGGTACTTCAGGCGCGCTTCCTCACCGACCTGGTCGTCGAGCTGGAACGGCAGCGGGGCGGCCTCGTTGAGAACCACGAGCTCGGAGGCGTCGACCTCGATCGCACCGGTCGGGATCTCGAAGTTCTGGTTGCCCTCGGGGCGGACCTCCACCTTGCCGGTGATCCGGACGCAGTACTCCGCGCGAAGCCGGTGCGCCTGCTCGAGGACGCCGGCGCTGCGGAAGACCACCTGCGAGACACCCGAGGCGTCACGCAGGTCGATGAAGATGACCCCGCCGTGATCGCGTCGCCGGGCAACCCAACCGGTGAGGGTGACTGTCTGCTCGGCGTGCTCGGCTCGCAACGAGCCGGCGAGATGGGTGCGCAGCACGGAATTCCTTTCGAAACGATCAGCGACGGGTTCGTCGGCTGTAATCCTACGAAAGACACGATCGGCCCGAGCGCACCCGTACCGAATAGTTCGTGCCAAGCTTGTCCGAATCCGACGAACACAGGAGAAAGCGGCGGCGATGACGTTCAGAGAAGGTGCACGCATGGATGCGGGCCGTGTCCGTACCGGCGGCGGTGGCCGCGGCGGGAAGCTCGCTCTCGGTGGCGGGGCCGGTGGCCTGATCGTCATCATCCTGGCGTTGCTGTTCGGCGGCGATCCGTCCTCGCTGCTCGGCTCGGGAGTGCCCGACACCTCCGGCGATCCGCAGGCCGAGAGCGCACTCGAACAGTGCGAGGTCGGTGGCAGCGCCGCGAACGAGAACGTCGACTGCCGGGTGCTCTACACCGTCGGGTCGCTCGACTCGGTGTGGGAGCAGCAGTTCGCGACCCAGACCGGCGTGGCCTACGTGCAGCCGGAGGTCGAGATCTTCACGTCGGCCACGTCCACCGGGTGCGGCAACGCCACCAGCGACATCGGGCCGTTCTACTGCCCGGCGGATCAGACCGCCTACTTCGACACCAGCTTCTTCGACGAACTCGAGACGCGGTTCGGCGCCAGCGGCGGTCCGCTCGCGCAGGAATACGTCGTCGCCCACGAGTTCGGGCACCACCTGCAGAACCAGCTCGGCGATCTCGGTCGCGCGCAGGCCGACCCGCGCGGCCCCGAATCCGGCGCCGTACGTACGGAACTGCAGGCCGACTGCTACGCCGGGGTGTGGGCCTACCACGCCGACAAGCTGCCCGAGCCGACCACCGGAGAGCCCTTCCTCGTGCCGCTCACCGACACCGACATCCGCGACGCACTGTCGGCCGCATCGGCCGTCGGCGACGACCGGATCCAGCGGGCCGCCACCGGTCGGGTGAACCCGGAGGGCTGGACTCACGGGTCGTCGGAGCAGCGTCAGGCCTGGTTCCTGGCCGGATACCGCACCGGCCGGGTCGACGCGTGCGACACCTACTCGGCGCGCGATCTCGACAACCCGCCCGCCCTGCGCTGAGCCCCGCACCGCAGGGCGAGCGCCGGGACGCCGTCACGCGACGGTGACGGTCATGTTCGCGCGGTCGGCGACCAGGTCGGCATGCTTCCGCATGCGCAGCGAGATGGGCCAGGTACCGGCGCGGCGCGCCTTGAAACAGAAGACCCGCTCGCCGGTCCCTCCCGGCAACGGGTTCTTCGACGGCAGGAATCGGATGTCGCGAAGGACGAGCCCCTCTCCGACCCTCGACGTCGACCAGCAGTAGTCCCGGGAGGTGTTCTCGGGTAGGTGCAACTCGATCGTGTCCCCGACACCGACCGTGACATCTTTCGGACCAGTGGCGATGTGCTTCATGACCTCAGGATAGCCCGCGAATGTGATTTTCCTCACTCTCGTGACGACGGCGCTCGCACACCCGTCGCGACCGCGATGTGTGATGGGACACAAAACGGGGCATTCGTTCTGCATGCACGAAGAACGAGCCGGAATCACACGCAGCGACGCGGTGATGGGAGGACGCCTTCTCGCTCTCGCACACGAGAACGGCTACAGCGAACTGACCGAAGAGGTCGCGGCGCTGGTGTCGAGCGCCGGTTCGGACTCGCCGTCACAGATCACTCCCCCGCTCTACGGGGGCGTGCTGAGGTGGACGGTTTCGACGATCGCCGACGTCGTCGTCGACAAGATCGGCCCGCAGGTGCGCGGCGACGAGAGCTTCGAACTGACCATCCGGACCGAGAGCGGCCGTCACGTCCGGCCGGAGGAACTCCCGCAGCCGGAGAGCACCGTGATGAAAGCGGTCGTCGACGCGCTCGCCGGCGACTCGGTCGCGGCCCGCAGCGACCTCGACGAAGTGGTCTTCGCGATGGACTGGGCGTCGCAGATGGAAGCGTTGGTCGAGGCGGTGCTCTGGCTCGACCGGCTTCTCGACACACCGGTACCGGACGGGAACGACACACCGCCCTGGTGACCCCCACACGCGGAAGGGCGTGAACGGCGAGCGATGCCCGCCTTCACTCCCCTGACCCCCGAGATACTCACGGCCTCCGTCGCCGATCGCGCCGAGGCGCTGACCGCAAGCGTGTGCATCGCCGTGAGCGCACCGGACGCGGCAGACCCGGTGGAATTCGCACAGCGTGTCGCGACGGAACTGAGAACGCGGGGCCGCGCAGCGGACGTCGTCGATCTCCACGATTTCGTCCGGCCCGCATCGCTCCGGCTCGAGCACGGACGGACCGATCCGTACAGCTACCGCCACGACTGGTTCGACTACGCCGCGGTCGACCGGGAGGTGCTGCGCGCGGTACGCGAACATCGACGATGGCTTCCGCGGCTGTGGGACGAACGCACCGACCGTTCGGCGCGCGAGCGCCCGCGGCGAGCGGCGGAGGACCAGATCCTCGTCGTCGCCGGCCCCATGCTTCTCGGCCGTGGTCTCGACTTCGATGTCACCGTCGTCCTGACGATGTCCCGGGGCGCGCTCGAAAGGCGCACACGCCCCGAGGATCACTGGACGATCGACGCGGTGCTCGAACATGACGCGGTGCTCGAACATGCAATGCTCGACCATTCAGGAGCGGACGCGGACGTCCTGGTGCGCTACGACCACCCCACCCGCCCGGCAGTGCGGACGCGATCCGACTGAGCGGTCCTGCCGTCGCGGATCATCGCCCCGATCGAGGTTTGGCCAGGACCCGGTGAACGGCCGAGGTCACCGCGTCGGGCGCCACCGTTCCGAAGACTGCCATGGATTTCGCGAGCACGGAGCCGGGCACCGCGTTCGCCTCGCCGCGCATCAGAGCGGCATAACCGTCGCGCGCGACGTGCGCGGGATCGTCCTTGGGCGCCTTCCCGAGGATCGTGTCGAGCATCCCGGCACGTGCGAAGAAGTGGGTGTCGGTGGCTCCGGGCAGCATCGCGGTGAGCGTGACCCCGCTGCCGTCGAGTTCCTTGCGGACGCCGTCGGTGAAGGACTGCACGAAGGCCTTGGACGCGTTGTACACGGCCTGGTAGGGGCCGGGCATCTTCGACACCACCGACGAGGTGACGAGCATTCGGCCCGAGCCCACCCGCAGCATGTCGTTCAGCAGCAGATGCGCCAAATGCACCGTCGAGCGCACGTTGACGTCGACGACCGAGAGGACATCCTCGAGCTCTGCGTCGACGAACGCTCCGCCGATCCCGACACCGGCGTTGAGCGCAGCCGCCGCCGGGACGCGACCTCCGGCCGTCGCGGCCTCGTGGACCGCCCGGACCCCTTCCGGAGTCCTCAGATCCGCGTGGACCGACACCACCTCCGCACCGGACGTCCGCAGGTCTGCGGCGACCTCGTCCAGAGCATCCGATCTCGCCGCGAGCACGAGGTCGTATCCGTCGGCCGCGAACAGGACCGCCAGTTCCCGGCCTATGCCTCGCGATGCTCCGGTCACCAGAGCGAGAGGTCGAGCGTCGTTCATATCTCCTCCTCGGCACGTATGGCACGCGGGTACCCACACCGCTCGGGGTCGACACGGCACCGGGATCTCACGACTGTTCCGGCTCCGGGTGCGCAACCGTTTGGGGCGGGCACGTCCTCGGGTATGCGGAGGGCACCCTGCGCTCGCACCTTCACGCGCAGTCCCTTCCGAATTCTGGAGTCCACTTGCAGCACAAGATGTATCGGTCGTCGTCCGACAAAGCATCGGAGAATGCACGCGAGGAACTCTGCGTCGCCGCGCAGAAGGTGTTCGGCTGGGACACGCTGCGTCCCGAACAGCTGGACGCGATGGTTCCGCTGCTGGGCGGACGCGACGTCCTCGCCGTGATGGCCACCGGCTCCGGGAAGTCCGCGATCTATCAGGTGCCCTCACTGCTGCTACCGGGGGTGACGGTCGTCGTCTCCCCCTTGATCGCGCTCCAGAACGATCAGATCGCCGGTCTGGACCACTCGGAGGCACCCGAGGCGGTCGCGATCAATTCGCGCCAGCGCGAGTCGGAGAACGAGGCGAACTGGCAGGCCGTGCTCGAACACGACGCCGACTACGTCTTCCTCGCTCCCGAGCAGCTCGCCAAGGACGAGGTCCTGGAGCGCCTGAGAAGCGTGGAGGTCTCGCTCCTCGTCGTCGACGAAGCGCACTGTGTCGCCATGTGGGGCCACGACTTCAGGCCTGAATATCTACGCCTGGGAGACGTGGCCGAGGCCCTGGGCCGGCCACCCGTCGTCGCGCTCACCGCCACCGCCTCACCCCCGGTCCGCGAGGACATCGTCGAGGCGTTGCGCATGCGGGACCCGCTCGTCGTCGCCGGTGGTTTCGACCGGCCGAATCTCGACATCGAGGTGCGCAGGCACACCGACGACGGCGAGAAGCGACGCGCCGTCGTCGAGGCCGTGGCGTCCCTGCCCGGGCCCGGCATCCTGTACGCCGCGACCCGCAAGGACACCGAGCGATACGCCGAGGCCCTGCGTGAACGCGGGATCGATGCGTGCCCGTATCACGCCGGGATGCGCGCGGCCGAGCGCGAGGACGTCCACCTCGGCTTCCTCGACGGTCGCTGTGATGTCGTGGTGGCGACCTCCGCCTTCGGCATGGGCATCGACAAGCCGGACGTGCGTTTCGTCGTGCACGCCTCGATACCGGACTCGGTCGATTCCTACTACCAGCAGATCGGGCGCGCCGGACGCGACGGCGAACCGGCCACCGTCCTGATGTTCTACCGCCCCGAGGATCTGTCGCTCGCGACCTTCTTCACCACCCACAACCCCGACGAGGAGTTGATCGGCCGGGTGTTCTCGGCGGTCCACTCCGCGTCGCCGATGAAGCTCGGACGGCTGCGTACCGAGCTCGACGTGCGGGGGCGGAGACTGGCCAACGCGGTGAACCTGCTCGAACGGTGCGGAGCTCTCGTCTCCGGCCGGCGTGGACTGTCCGCCGCCGACATCCCCCGACGGAAGGCGGTCGAGCGCGCACGCGAGACGGCCGCGTCGGGCGAGCGACTGGACCGATCGCGGGTCGAGATGATGCGCGGCTACGCCGAGACCCGCGGTTGCCGCCGCCGGTTCCTGCTCGGGTACTTCGGCGAGACGCTGTCCGACCCCTGCGGCCGGTGCGACACCTGCCGGGACGGCGCGTCCGACGAGGTCGCCACAGTGTCCGTGCTTCCGGGCGCCGATACTGCCCAGGTGGACTGCGAGACGTCGGCGTTCGCCCCGAACACGCATGTCGTGCATGCCGAGTGGGGACCGGGAGTGGTGATGACCTGCGAGCACGATCGCGTCACCGTCCTGTTCGACAGCGAGGGTTATCGGACACTGTCGCTCGCCGCGGTCGCCGAGTCGGGGGTGCTGAAGGTCGACGACCCCGCACCGGCAGAGTCCGTACCTACCCATGCCGAAGAACCCGTGGCGTGAGGGGCCACGGGTTCTCCGGATCCCGTCATCACGACGGGTGGGTACGGGTCAGGGGCGAACCGTGCCCGGGGTGGTCCGCGTGCGTGTCAGGAGCACACCGAGCGCGATCATGCCCACGCCCAGGACGAAGTGCAGCCAGTCGTCCGCGGAGTTCACCGGCACGAAGTTGGCGCCACTGTCCTTGTCGATGATCAGGCCGTAGATCCAGAGCACCAGGTAGATCGCACCGCCGATGATGAGGAAACTGCGGGCGGTTGCCACGGCCCGGGCCGCAGCGAGCCCCAGGACACCGAACAACAGGTGCACGATGTTGTGCAGGATGGAGACCTGGAAGATCCCCAGGAGCATGGCCTCGGAATGATGGCCTGCGCCCGAGAGCTGGTCGTAGTCCGACGTGACCCCCGGGATGAAGCCGAGGATGCCCACCAGGAGGAAGACAGCGCCCACCACGAGCGCCGCAGTCTGCACCGGCGTTGCCGTCATCGAGCCACGGCCGGGGCTTGGGGTTCGAGATGTCATGTTTCGCGTCCTCTCACCGAACGTCCGTTTGGGTTGAGTGGTCCGAATTACATCCCCCGGTTAGCCGTGACCGAACGAACCCAAACGTCGGTTTCCGTGTTCGAGGACAGAGGTCGAGAACGGCGGTCGAGGGCGGGCGCGGTACTTCACCCCCTGACCGGACGGACACGACCGTGTCCGGACACGACGAAGGCCCGCGGGATCAACCCACGGGCCTTCGAGTCTGCGAGGCTCAGGCCTGGCTGCTGCCGAACGCATCGCCGGCCGCATCAGCGGAACCGGTGAAGAAGTTCAGCACGTCGAACAGGTCGGCGAGGTTACCGAAGAGGTCGACAAGGAACTCGAGTGCAGGCACGGGCTTCTCCCATCAATGGAACAACAACGAAGTTGTGACGACGCGCGTCGACACGCGATCCAATTGTTACCTGCATTCCACGCCAGCGCAGCACATAGATTTGTTATCCAGGCCACAAAAACTCTCTACCAGCGGAAACAGCGAGATATTTGAGAAAATCGGTCAGAAATGTCGTAATCGCTCGGAAATACCCGCGACGGACAATCCGGTCCATTCGGATGATAATCCGGGAGATTACAAGATCGCCTTGTGACCATACCTCCACCCCGGGTGTGGAACTTCCACCCCTGTCCGTTCGTCCTATCCTGTGAATGCACCCGTCCCGACCCGACCCGAGGGAGTCATGAAACCCCCCAAGCGAAAACCTCGAAGACCCGTCCCGCCCAGATATGACGCTCTGCTCGTCACCCGAGCCCGGTCCCCGAAGTGCTGACCGCCCTCGGAATCGCGGCCGGCATTCTTGTCGTTCTCGCCATCACTGCTCTGACCGGCTACTTCGTCGCGCAGGAATTCGCGTACATGGCCGTCGACCGCTCCCGCCTGAAGGCCCGCGCCGAAGGCGGTGACTCGGCTGCGGCCCGCGCACTGGCGGTCACCCGCCGCACCTCCTTCATGCTTTCGGGCGCCCAGCTCGGCATCACCGTCACCGGTCTGCTCGTCGGTTACGTCGCGGAACCGCTGATCGGTAGCGGTCTCGGCGAACTGTTGGGCGGTGTCGGCATCCCCACCGCCGTGGGTGTCGCCGTCGGCACCGTGCTGGCCGTGCTCTTCTCGACGGTGGTCCAGATGGTCTTCGGTGAACTGGTACCGAAGAATCTCGCCATCGCCCGTCCCGAGCCGGTCGCCCGCCGTCTCGCCCTGTCGACGAACGCCTATCTCGCCGTCTTCGGATGGCTGATCAAACTGTTCGACGCGTCGTCGAATCTCCTGCTGCGCGCACTGCGCATCGAGCCGGTACACGACGTCGAGCACTCCGCGACACCGCGCGACCTCGAACACATCGTCGCTGCGTCCCGCGAGACCGGCGAACTTCCGCCGGAATTGTCCACCCTCCTCGACCGGATCCTCGAGTTCCCGACCCGGACCGCCGAACACGCGATGATCCCGCGGTCGCGGGTCGACGTCGTCGAACTGGACGAGCCGGTCGCCACCATCCTCGACAAGATGAGCGAGGGGCACACCCGATACCCGGTGGTGGGCACCTCGTCCGACGATCTGCGCGGTGTCGTGCACCTGCACGACCTCCTCGGCCTCGACACCCCGACGGGCACGGCCGCGGAGGTCTGCCGCCCGCCCGTGATCGTGCCGGCCACGCTGGCACTGCCGGAGGTTCTCACCGAACTGGCCCGGGCCGAGGACGAGATGGCACTGGTGATCGACGAGTACGGCGGTTTCGCCGGCGTCGTCACCCTCGAGGACATCGCGGAGGAACTGGTCGGCGAGATCGCCGACGAGCACGATTCGGCGATGGCCGTCGAGGTCATCCGCCCCGAGGGCGACGGCTGGATCGTCCGCGGCGACGCACACATCGACGAGGTGGCCCGCACCCTCGACCACGAACTGCCCGAGGGCGACTACGAGACGCTCGCCGGCTTGGTCATCACCGAGTTCGGCGGCCTCCCCGAGGTGGGTGACACCGTCCGGATCACGCTGGATCCGGATCCCGCCGAACTGCTGAACGAGGACGGCCCGATCCACAGGATCCTGGTGGCCGAGGTACGCGACATCGACAAGCACGTGCCGTCGTCCGTGCGCGTGACCGTTCTGACGGACGAGGTGACCGGCAATGAGTAATCCTGTGGTTGTCGCGGTCGTGACGATCGGCCTGATCGCCGCCAGCGCGTTCTTCGTCGCGGTCGAGTTCGCGCTCATCGCGGCACGACGACACCGACTGGAGGACGCAGCGACGTCGAGCCGCTCCGCGCGGGCCGCCCTGCGCAGCGCGTCCGAACTGTCGGTGCTCCTCGCGGGATCCCAGCTCGGTATCACGGTGTGCACGCTCGCACTCGGTGCGACGACCAAACCCGCAGTGCACCACTGGCTCACACCGTTGTTCGAGAACTGGGGCGCGCCGCTGTGGCTCGCGGACGTGGCCGGCTTCGTCCTTGCGCTGATCATCGTGACGTTCCTGCACCTCGTCGTCGGCGAGATGGCACCGAAGTCGTGGGCGATCGCCCACCCGGAGAAGTCGGCAACGATGCTGGCGCTGCCCATGCGGGCGTTCATGTGGGTGACCCGGCCGCTGCTCGTCCGGTTGAACCACATGGCGAACTGGTGCCTGCGGAAGGTCGGTGTGGATCCCGTGGATCAGGTCGCCGAAGGTCAGGATCCCGATGCGCTGCGGCATCTGGTCGAGCACTCGGCCACCGTCGGCACGCTCGACGAGCGTTATCACGGGCATCTGAGCAGCGCGCTGGAGCTCGAGACGCTCACGCTCGGCGAGATCGTCACGCCGCAGGCCGAGCCGAGCAGCGTGAAGCCGACCTCGACGGCCGTCGAGATCCGTGAGACGGCCCATCGCACCGGACACCTCCGGTTGCTCGTGCGCGCCAACGGACACGTGGACGGTGTCGTGCACGTGCGCGACAGCCTCCAGGCCGCACCCGGAACCACGGCGACCGAACTGATGCGCCCCGCGCTGACGATCGATGCCGCGACGCCGGTCTACGAGGCGCTGACGACGATGCGGGAGACCAGGAACCACCTGGTCACCGTCACCGAGAACGGACGGATCGTCGGGTTGATCACCCTCTCGGACGTCCTGGCCCGGCTGCTGCCGATGAGCGGCGCCGCGAGCTGACCCACGACGGCGACAGGCCCGTCCCGGATCCTCGGGGCGGGCCTGTCGCCGCTTCCGGTCCGCCGGACCGGTCGGGAGTGTCGGTGTTCAGGAATGTCCGAGTGCGGCGTGCATCTCCCAGACGATGACCTCGGCACCGGTGGCTGTGGTGAGCTGTCGGCCACCACCGCCGGCGATCCGCACCGCGTCTCCTTCGGCGAGAGGTCCGGCTCCCTCGAGTGCGGCTTCGCCCCGGGCGACGAAGAGGTGCACGAAGGGTGCGTCCGGCAGCGTCACGGGGCGATCCGGACGCATCCGCGCGACGTGCATGGCGGCATATCTGTTGCGGATGCGGATGGCGGAATGGTCGGCGTAGGCATCCATTCCGGATGCGACCGGCACGAGTCCGCCGGAGAGCAGTTCGTCGTCGATCTCGAGTTGCTCGTATCCCGGCTCGATCCCGGCTTCGTCCGGCAGCACCCACATCTGCACGAACCGCACCGGTTCGTCGTGCTCGGCGGCATACGACGCGGTGGCACCGGGATAACGCCACGAGTCGTTCTTCTCGGAGTGGAGGATCCCGGAGCCCGCGCTCATGCGCTGCGCGAGACCCGGGTAGATCACCCCGGAATGCCCCGTCGAGTCCTGGTGCACGAGCGATCCGCGGAGCACCCAGGTGACGATTTCCATGTCGCGGTGCGGGTGGGTGTCGAAACCGCTTCCCGGACGGACGATGTCGTCGTTGTTGACCATCAGCATCCCGAAATGCGTGTTGTCGGGATCGTAGTGGTGGCCGAACGAGAAGGAGTGCCTCGAGTCGAGCCAGTCGATCTTCGTGTGGAGGCGGTCGTTCGCGCGGCGGACGTCGAGAATCGGTGCGGTGCTCATGCGGGGTCCTGTGTCGGGCAGTTCGGATCTGCGGTGGGTGGATTGCGGCGGGGGCGGATACGCGCCTGGGGCAGGGGCGGCGCCGGGAGGCGCTCGACCTTGCCGGTGTAGCCGGAGACGCTGCCGAACCGATCGAACCCACGTTCCCAGGCGTCCCGGTAGGCGACGATCTCGTCGTGGTCGCGGCCGACGAAGTTCCACCACATCACGATCTCCTCGCCGAGGGGTGTTCCGCCGAGGAGGACGATACGTGCGGGTTCGTCGGTGGTGTTGGTCAGTTCGAGGGCCGGCACGCCGGTTCCGATGTAGCCGAGCGCGGCACGTGTGAGCACGGCGCCGAACAGCGCGACCGTACCGGTGTCGACGAGCACCCCGTGCTCGAACGACGGATCGACGTCGAGGGTGATGCTCGCCGCGGGGTCCAGGACGATCTCCGCGCCGAGCAGCGGGGTGTACGTCGTCACGGGCGACTCCTGGCCGGCGAGCGAACCGAGGAAGACCTTGACGTCGGCACCGGGCACCCGGACGACCGGCGGCACGTGGCGCTGGAAGTCGCGGGGCGCATCGCGATGTGCGTCGGGCAGTGCCACCCACAACTGCACGCCGTGCAGCGTCGTGGTCGCGGAGGTGGAGACCTCGGAGTGACAGATCCCGTGGCCTCCGGTCATGAGGTTCAACTCCCCCGGCCGGACCATCGCGTGCACGCCGTGACTGTCGCGGTGTTCGATCTCGCCGGTGAACAGCCACGACACCGTCTGCAGTCCGGTGTGGGGGTGCGGTGCGACGTCCATGCCGCCGGTACGGGAGACGTCGTCGGGGCCGTAGTGGTCGACGAAGCACCACGCGCCGATCAGCGAACGCTGCCGTTGCGGAAGCGTGCGGCGCACGGGCATCGCCCGGGGGCCGCCGAGCGGGACCTCACGCGAGGTGATGATCTCCACGCGGGGGCGGAGCGGGTTGCGGATCGGGAGGTCCTCCGTCCGGCAGTGGATTTCCTCGGGACGGGTGTCGGTGTTGCTCATGTCGCTCGACTCCTCTCGGTGGTCCGTCGGTCGACCCGTCCAGTGTGTCACATTTGATTGCGTAGTCAACTAACGCGGGTACACTGGAGATCATGGGAGAAGCGAAGTGGCTCAGCGACGACGAACAGCGCCTGTGGCGCGCGTATCTGGATGCGACGCGCCTGCTGTTCCAGAATCTCGACAAGCAGCTGCTGCGGGACTCCGACATCTCCTTCACCGACTTCGAAATCCTGGTCCTGCTGTCCGAGGCACCCGACCGCCGGATGCGCATGCGCGACCTCGCGGACGCGAGCACCACGACCCGCAGTGGCATCACCCGCGCCGTCTCCCGCATGGAGAACGCGGGATGGGTGCGGCGCGTGGAGTGCGAATCCGACCGACGCGGCGCGTGGGCCGAACTCACGGACGTCGGCTACGCGAGACTCGCCGAGGCGGGCCCCGGCCACGTCGGGGCGGTCCGCGCGAACATGTTCGACCTGCTCTCTCCCGCCGACATCGCCCCCATGACCGAGGCCTTCGCTCGCATGCGCGATCGCATGATCGACGGCAGACGGTAGGCCTTCGCCCCGAGGCGAACTCCGTCCGCACCTCCGGAGCGGGACGCCGGTGGATCACGGATATGTTGACCGGGTCACAGTCACGACCTCCGAAGGCGGTACCTCCCATGCGGTACGACCCGCGACGCACCTCGCTCGACCTGTATCCGTTGCAGCGCACGATCACGCCCCTGTTCGGCGACACGGACGCGCTCGGGCACATCAACAACGTCTCGATCGCCCGCTACTTCGAGCAGGCCCGCGTCCTCGTCATGGAGGCCGTGTCGTCGACCCTGGGCGGTACCCACCCCTTCGAGCGTGCGGTACTCGCGAAGATCGAGATCAACTTCCTGGCCGAGGTGTTCTATCCGCACGACATCGTCATTGCCACCGGTGTCCACCGCATCGGGACGTCGTCGGTGGTGATCGGCTCGGCCCTGTTCCAGCACGGCCGGTGCGTCGCACTCGCCGACTCGGTGGACGTCGGCACCGCCGCCGAAGGCGGATCACGACCGGTTCCCGAAGCATCGCGCGTGGCGTTCGAGAAGTTCCGGCTCGCATACGGCGACTGACGCGCCGCCCACGAACCGCCTCAGAACAGGGTGAGCGCCGTCTCGGGTTCGGGGGCGTGTTCGTCGGTGCGTAGCGCACTCTTCTCCTCGCGCCGAGCGGACGCCCGGACCCCGAGGCGGTGACGTTCGAGCAGGGGCGCGACCCGCTCGTCCAACCACTGCGAGTACTCCGGAGCAACGTAGGCGCCCCGTCCGTAGAGGCGGCGATAGCGTCGCATGAGGGCAGGATGCTCCTGCGCGAGCCACGACAGGAACCACCCGCGGGTCGAGCCGCGCAAGTGCAGCGGTATCACGGTGACCCCCGACGCGCCGACGGCGGCGAGGGAGCCGAACAGCGTGTCGAGGTGCTGTCGCGAGTCGGTGAGGAAGGGCAGCACCGGAGCGACCATGACGTGGCACGACAACCCGGCGTCGACGATCGCCTTCACGAGATCGAGACGGGCCTTCGGTGACGGCGTGCCCGGTTCGATGTGCGCGGCCAGTTCGGGATCGCCGATCGGGAGCGACACCGCGACCGAGACGTCGACCTGACCGGCCGCCAGCGACAGCAGCGGGAGATCGCGGCGCAGCAGCGTGCCCTTCGTGAGAATGGAGAAGGGGGTGCCGGATTCGGCGAACGCCCGGATGACTCCGGGCATCAGCCGGTAGCGCCCCTCTGCCCGTTGGTAGGGATCGGTGTTGGTGCCGAGCGCCACGTGTTCCCGGGTCCAGGATCGTCGCGCGAGTTCGCGGCGCAGGACGGCGGCGACGTTGGTCTTGACGACCAGTTGCGAGTCGAAGTCGTGCCCGGCGTCGAGATCGAGGTACTCGTGCGTGGGCCGGGCGAAGCAGTAACGGCAGGCGTGGGTGCAGCCCCGGAAGGTGTTGACGGTGTACCGGAACGGCAACCGGGAGGCCTCCGGCGTCCTGTTCAGCGCGCTCTTGCACAGCACCTCGTGGAAGGTGACGCCCTCGAACTCCGGTGTGCGGACACTACGGACGAGGCCGGCCCGTTCGAGGCCCGGCAGAGCTCCGTCGTCCGCGTCCACAGTCTGACCCGCCCACCGCATGCCCTCCAGTCGAACATGTGTGCTATTCGCTGTCAACAGATCGTCCGACATCGTGGTCGATCGGACGGAGCGCACCCGCGGTGCAACGAATACATCGACGTTCCCGCCGGTTCATCCACAGGCAGCCGAGGGTCCGGTGGCTCGCCCGGTGCGCTCGAGTTACAGTGCTCGCCACACTGATCTTCGATGGGGGGTTCGATGAGCGGTCTGTTTCCCGGTGCCGGAATCCGGGTGGTGCCCGACGGTATTCGAGCGTTCGGGGCCACGAATCTTCGTGCGGCCGAGCAGGTGGCGCAGGCGGGGACGTTCGATCTGCAGGCCAACATCTCCGCGTTGAGCCCGGCTCTGGGACTCATCGGCGGAGAGTTCCTCGCGGTGTTCGCTGCGGCCCAGTCCGAGCACACGCGTGCCGTCACGCAACTGTCGTGGGCCTACGCGTCCAACGGCATCGCAGCACACGAGTCGGCCACCGGTTACGAAACGACCGACACCGGAACGGCTTCGGCGCTGGCCGACGCTGCGGGAGGACTGTGATGCAGGGATCGGTCATCGACACCGCAACACCCGCCGCGTCACCGACCGTTCTCGACGCTCTCCGTGCGTCTCCGATCGGACCGGTCCTCGACGCACCGCTTCCGGTACTACCGGAACCCGTCCTTCCCGAGCCGGGTCTGCCCGTCCTCGAGGCGAATTCGATCGTCGGGCTGCTCGAGTCGATTCCGGTACCGGTGCTGCCCGATCTCGAGACGATCGTGCGGCCGCTCACCGAACTCTGCTCGATGTTCGGCACCGGCATCCTCGACTCGCTCGATCCCTCGGCGATCCTGCAGCAGGGGTCGCGTCTGCTCGAGACCGCCACGATGCTCGGACGCAGTGCGCTGCACGCACTTCCGGAGTCGTGGGAGGGCGTGACGGCCGACGAGGCCGCAGGTCACGGTGTGCGCGCGCAGCAGTCCGCTCTCGAACTGGCCGACCGCGGCGACCGGATCGGCGACGTCACCCGCGCCGCCACGGCGACCGTCGAACGCGGCAACATCGAATTGACCGGCATCGCACAGTCGTTCGTGGCCACGGCGATGGCGGCCGCGCCCGCTCTCGCGACGCCGCCGGGTCAGGCCGCCCTGTTGGCGTCCGCCGCGCAGCATCTCCAGGCGGCACTGGCCGTCGTCGCGCGTACCCGGGGCGAGCTGACGGTCCACACCGTCGCGATGACGGCGCTGACCACGCCGATTCCCGTGCCCGCGCCGGTCGCCGTGGCCGGGGTGCAGGAGATGCGCACGGTCGCCACTGCCGCAACCGATGTCGCGTCGAGTGTCGCAGCGCCGTTCACGGCCGCCGCGCACGCCGCGACCACTCCCACCGCCTACGCCGCGACCGTGCCCACCGCACACGCGGCGGTTCCGACCGTCGGCGCAGCGGTCGCGGGATCGGCCGGAACGGTGTCGGCCGGAGTGGTTGCCGGTCACGGCACCGCGGGGGCCGCGTTCGGAACTGCGGGTGTGCCTGCCGCCGCTCCGATTCCGACCGCCCCGGGCTCGGGAGGGGGTGCGCCGGCCACGACCGGCGCGAGCGCGATGGGAAGGGCACCCTCGACCGGTGGGATGGTCCCCGCGACGTCCGCTCGCGGATCCGACGACGAGGAGCACCGCTCCCCCACCCGTCTGCTGAGTGCCGCCGCGGAGGGCACCGAGGTCGTCGGCGAACTGCCGTTGGTCGTTCCCGCGGTGATCGGTTCGCACGACGACCGGTGAGCGCCAGCTGCCGGTCGACGGGCCGTCAGTCCACGAGCGAGGCGACCTCGTGGTCGGTCAGCGTCGTCTGCGGCACCCGGCCGGCGCCGCGCGCGAGTTCGATCGCCCGGTAGAGCGGGCGTTCGCCGAGCGCGGCGTCGCGGGCCTCGGCCCGCAACTGTTCGACGAGCACCGACGAGATCGCCGCCGCCGGTGCGATCTCGCTGGTGGCGAGCGCATCCGCGAGCTTTCGCAGGGCCAGCACGTCGAGTTCGCGACCGCCGCCGTCGGCGTACAGGGCGAGCGGGACCGACACGAGATTGTGCTCGCCGTCGTTGACGCGCACGACGGCCTGCGACACGCCACCCACCCGGACGATCAGTTCGACCCCGGCGAGTCGCGCGAGATCGACACTGCGCGACCGGAACGCCCCCGACAGGGTGACGACGGTGCCGCGCAGCAGCAGGTGCCGACGCGTCGCCAGGAACGCACCGACGGCCGGCGGCACCGCGAAGACGGCCCCGACGAGCAGCGCGACCCAGCCGGGCGCGACGATCCAGACGAGAACGCCGAGGACGACGCCGACGGCGAGTGCGAGCAGCGCGATCCTGCGGGCGCGTGGCCGGAGCAGCCGGGACGGGATCAGATCGAGCGGGACGGCGGCACCGTCCCGGTCGTCATGCGCCGGCAACGACCTCACCCACACGGGCGACGACGTCCGTGAGTGCAACGTTGTGCTGCTCGCCGTTGCGCAGATCCTTGACGACGATCTCGCCCGCCTCGAGTTCGCGGTCGCCGAGCACGAGGGCGACGACGGCACCGGACTTGTCGGCCGCCTTCATGGCGCCCTTGAGGCCGCGGCCACCGTAGGCGAGGTCGACGCGGACACCCGCGGCGCGCAGCTTGTGCGCGATGGGCACGAGCGCGGCCTTGGCCGCGTCGCCCATCGGCACCCCGTAGACCTCGCACCGCGCGGGACTGCCGGCGGTCTTGCCCTCAGCGGCGAGCGCGAGAACCGTGCGGTCGACGCCGATCCCGAATCCGATGCCCGAGAGCGGCTGGCCGCCGAGCTGTTCCATGAGCCCGTCGTAGCGACCACCACCACCGATGCCGGACTGGGCGCCGAGCCCGTCGTGGACGAACTCGAAGGTGGTCTTCGTGTAGTAGTCGAGGCCGCGCACCATGCGCGGATTGACGACGTACGGAACGCCGATCGCATCGAGGTGCGCGAGCACCTCGTCGAAGTGCGCGCGAGCGGTGTCCGAGAGATGGTCGAGCATCAACGGTGCGTCGGCGGTCATCTCGCGGACCTCCGGGCGCTTGTCGTCGAGCACGCGCAGCGGGTTGATCTCGGCGCGGCGGCGCGTCTCCTCGTCGAGCGGGAGCGAGAACAGGAACTGCTGCAGCTTCTCCCGGTACTGCGGGCGGCAGGTCTCGTCGCCGAGGGACGTGATCTCGAGGCGGAATCCGTCGAGTCCGAGCGACCGGAATCCTGCGTCGGCGACCGCGATGACCTCGGCGTCGAGCGCGGGATCGTCGATGCCGATCGCCTCGACGCCGACCTGCTGGAGCTGACGGTAGCGACCCGCCTGGGGGCGCTCGTAGCGGAAGAACGGTCCGGAATAGGACAGCTTCACGGGGAGCTGACCACGGTCGAGGCCGTGCTCGATCACTGCGCGCATCACGCCCGCGGTGCCCTCGGGACGCAGCGTGACCGAGCGCTCACCGCGATCGGCGAAGGTGTACATCTCCTTCGTGACGACGTCGGTGGATTCGCCGACGCCGCGAGCGAACAAGCTGGTGTCCTCGAAGATGGGCAGCTCGACGTGCCCGTACCCCGCCAGGCGTGCGGCACGGGTCAGACCGTCCCGTACCGCCACGAACTCCGCCGACTGCGGGGGAACGTAATCGGGCACACCCTTCGGCGCCGAAAACGTGGAGGCCTTGCTCACTGGTACTGCCTTCTCTCGGGATTCTCTCGGTTGGTCACCGGACGGATCGCGGTGTTCGTGCGTCGGTATCGATGCGCCGGTGTCGATGTGTCAGTGTTCGTGCGTCGGTGTTCGTGCCGTCAGCGGGATTCTGCCAGGCCGGTGAGGAAGGGATTCGACACCCGTTCCTGCCCGATCGTGCTCGCCCCGCCGTGTCCGGGGAGGATGTTGGTGCCGTCGTCGAGCACGAGCAGTTTGCGCGCGATCGAGTCGAGCAGTTGCGCGTGATCGCCGCCGGGCAGGTCGGTGCGGCCGATCGATCCCTGGAACAGGGTGTCGCCGGTCAGAGCGACGTTCAGGACGGCTCCGTCGGGCGTGGTGGTGCGGGTGCGCAGGACGACCGAGCCGCGGGTGTGCCCGGGCGTGTGGTCGACGACGAACTCGATTCCGGCGTGTTCGATCTCGTCCCCGTCGGCGAACTCCACGACCTGCTGCGGTTCGACGAACTCGACGCCGTCGAGGAAGGGCGCAAGGCTCGACCCCATGCCCTGCAGCGGATCGGTGAGCATCATCCGGTCGTCCGGATGGATGTAGACGGGGATCCCGTACCGGTCGGCCACCGGCTGCGCCGACCACATGTGGTCGAGGTGACCGTGCGTGAGCAGCACCGCGCGGGGCGTGAGATCGGATCCGGTGAGGAACTCCACGAGCGGCTCGGCGGCGTCCTGGCCGGGATCGACGACGACGCACTCCTTCGCGTTGTCCTGCGCGAGGATGTAGCAGTTGGTCTGGAACATCCCGGCAGGGAATCCGGTCACGAGCACGAGCATCGCTCCTACGGGTGGAAGCCTTCGAGGTCTCCTACAGACTATGCGTTGCGCCCTGCCCGCGGGTTGCCGGTCCCGGGTGGCAGACTCGGGTCTGCTTCGAAGTCGGTTGGACCACATCGATCGTTCACGGGAGGACTACTGCAGTGCCGAGCAACGCACAACGGCGCCAGGCCGCGAAACGCAAACTCGAACGGCAGCTCGAGCGTCGAGCCGAACGCGAGCGCAAGCGGCGCCGCATGACGATCGCGCTGTCCGCGCTCGGAGTGATCGTGGTCGTCGGCGCCGGTGTTGCTCTGTGGGCGGTCAACCGGGGCGACGACACGGCCACCGAGGCGGCGTCGAACGACACCTCCGGTTCGGAAATGGAGTATGCCGCGCTCCCCGAGGGCCGGTCCGAGCCGTTGCCCGAGACGGTGAGCTGCTCCTACCCCGCGGACGGCCGCGAACCGTCGAAGCCGGCAGAGCCGCCGCGCACCGAAGGCATCCGCACCACCGGCGAGGGCAACACGGACATCAGCGTCAGCGTGGAGACGAGCCAGGGGAACATCGGCCTGATCCTGCACAACGACGATTCGCCGTGCACCGTCAACAGCTTCCTGTCGCTGGCCTCGCAGAACTTCTTCGACGAGACGGTCTGCCATCGGCTCACCACCTCGCCGTCCCTGCAGGTCCTGCAGTGCGGCGACCCGTCGGGTAGCGGGTCGGGCGGTCCGGGATACCAGTTCGCGAACGAGTTCCCGACCGACCAGTTCGCCGCCGACGATCCCGCGGCACAGGAACCGATGACCTATCCGCGCGGCACGCTCGCGATGGCCAACGCCGGCCCGGACACCAACGGCAGCCAGTTCTTCCTGGTGTACGGCGATTCGGTGCTGCCGCCGCAGTACACCGTCTTCGGCACGATCGACGAGACCGGTCTCGCGACCCTCGACAAGATCGCCGCGGCCGGGGTCGCAGGCGGAGCCGCCGACGGTGCCCCCGCGCTGGAGACCACCCTCACGTCGGTCAGGATGGACTGATGATCCGATTGCGCACCACCCTCGCCGCCGGCGCCGGGCTGGCACTCCTGCTCACGGGATGCTCCGACGACACGTCCACCGACAGCGCCGCGACCTCCTCGGCACCCGCGTCCGTCGCCGACCGGGAGTCCCCCGCCTACACGGGCGAACTGCCGGAGCGCCCCGCCGGTGGCGATCCCGTCTCGTGCACCTACAACGCCTCGGGTGACGCCGCGCGCGACGTGACCGCCCCGTCCGCGGACGACGTCTCCGCCACCGGCACCACCGCCGCGCAGATCACCACCAGCGTCGGCGTGATCGGTGTGGAGCTCGACCGGGCCGCGGCCCCGTGCACGGTCAACAGCTTCGTGTCCCTCGCCGAGCAGGGCTACTTCGACGACACGCCCTGCCACCGGCTGGTGACCTCGCCGGGTCTGCAGGTGCTGCAGTGCGGCGACCCGACGGGCACCGGCACGGGCGGGCCGGGCTACGGCTTCGACACCGAGTACCCGGAGAACGTGTACGCACCCGGCGACGCCCAGCTGCGCCAGCCGGTGATCTACCCGCGCGGCACGGTCGCGATGGCCAACACCGGCCGGCCCGGCAGCAACGGCAGCCAGTTCTTCCTGGTCTACGAGGATTCGCAGCTTCCCCCCACCTACACGGTCTTCGGGACGGTCGACGAAGCCGGACTCGCCGTGATCGAGGAGGTCGCAGCAGAGGGCGACGACGGATCGATGGCGGCCGGCGGCGGTGCCCCCAACCGCGCGGTGCAGATCGAGTCGGTGACCGTCGGGTCCTGACACACGCCTGCACGCACAACGCACGGACGTCCCGCCCCGGATTTCGGGGCGGGACGTCGGCGTCTTCCGGGCTCCGAAGGCGTGGATGCTGCCGTCCGGCGCGAAATCCGCCGGCCCCATCACCTCACGGGGTGATCTCGGGGGTGATTGTTCACCGATCCGCACTCGGCACCTATCGGTTCGTGCAGGGTTCCGATAGCGTCCCGATTCTGTGATCCACACCACCGAGCGGCGGTTCGTGTCCCGGCTCCGCACCGTTGTTCCACTCTGTCTCGTCGCCGTCGCAGCGTTGCTCGGCGGTTGTGCGCAGGACGCCGGTTCCGCGACCACGAAGGTCACCGAGGCCGCACAGCCACGGTCGGCTCCCCCGCGCGATCTGTCCATCTATCGCGGACTCCCCGAGGTCCCGGCCCCACCGGCACCGACCGTGACGTGCGAGTACGTCGACAAGGGTGGTGCTCGTCCCCCGTCGACCGCATCGACCGTGGGCATCGTCGACCTCACCCTCGAGACGTCGATCGGAGCGATCCCGCTCGTGCTCGACCGGGCCCAGGCGCCGTGCACGGTCAACAGCTTCGTCGATCTCGCGCGTCGCGGGTTCTACGACGGCACGTCCTGCCACCGTCTCGCAACCGATCCGGGCGGTGAGCTCTACCAGTGCGGCGACCCGACCGGCACGGGATCCGGCGGTCCCGGCTACACCTTCGCGGACGAGTATCCGGTGCCCCAGTTCGATGCGGAGGCGGCGACATCCTATCTCCCGCCGGCGGTGCTGTATCCGCGCGGCACGATCGCGATGGCCAATGCCGGGGTGGAGAACAGCAACGGCAGCCAGTTCTTCCTGCTGCTCGGAGATTCGCTGTTGCGACCGGACTTCACGGCCTTCGGCCGCATCGCCGATGCCGGGATGCCGGTGCTCGACGCGGCCGCCGCGAACGGACACGACGGTTCCAGCCCGCTCGGGGGTGGCGTACCCACGACGCCCGTCGTGATCGGAGCCGTACGGTGACGCAGCGACGTGAACGGGGCCGATCGGGGGCGATCAGGCAGCCGAGGTCACCCGGTAGACGTCGTAGACGCCCTCGACGTTGCGGACGACGTTGAGCACGTGTCCGAGATGCTTCGGATCGCCCATCTCGAAGGTGAACCGGCTCACCGCGACCCGGTCGCCCGTGGTCGTCACCGAGGCCGACAGGATGTTGACCTTCTCGTCGGCGAGCGCCTTCGTGACGTCCGACAGCAGGCGGTGCCGATCGAGGGCCTCGATCTGGATCGCGACGAGGAAGACCGACGACGGCGAGGGCGCCCACTGCACCTCGATGATGCGCTCCGACTGCTCCCGCAGCGACCCGGCGTTGGTGCAGTCGGTGCGGTGCACGCTCACCGCTCCGGTGCGGGTCACGAAGCCCATGATTTCGTCGCCGGGGACGGGCGTGCAGCACTTGGCGAGCTTCGAGACCGTACCCGGTGCGCCCGGCACGAGGACACCGGAGTCGCCGCTGTGCCGCGAGCGAGTGGGGATGGTCGACGGGGTCGACCGCTCGGCCAGCTCCTCCTCGACACCACCGACCCCGCCGAGCAGCGCGACCAGCCGTTGCACGACGTGGTGTGCCGAGACGTGGTGCTCACCGACGGCGGTGTACAGCGCCGAGACGTCGGCGTAGCGCAGTTCCTTGGCGACCGCGACCATCAGGTCGGCGTTCATCAGGCGCTGCAGCGGCAAACCGACGCGACGGACCTCCTTCGCGATGGCGTCCTTGCCGGATTCGAGGGCCTCCTCGCGACGTTCCTTGGCGAACCACTGCCGGATCTTCGCCTTGGCGCGGGGTGAGACGACGAACGACTGCCAGTCGCGGCTCGGGCCGGCGTTCGGGTCCTTGGAGGTGAAGACCTCCACGACTTCGCCGTTCTCGAGCTTGCGTTCGAGGGCGACGAGTCGGCCGTTGACGCGGGCTCCGATGCAGCGGTGCCCGACCTCGGTGTGCACGGCGTACGCGAAGTCCACGGGCGTCGAGCCGGAGGGCAGGGTGATCACGTCGCCCTTGGGCGTGAAGACGAAGATCTCCTTGACCGCCAGGTCGTAGCGGAGCGATTCGAGGAACTCCCCCGGGTCGGCCGCTTCCCGCTGCCAGTCGAGGAGCTGCCGCATCCAGGCCATGTCGTCGAGCTCGGCGACATCACCCGAGTGGCGTCCCTTGGTCTCCTTGTACCGCCAGTGCGCGGCGATGCCGAACTCGGCGGTGCGGTGCATCTCGTGCGTGCGGATCTGCACCTCGAGCGGCTTGCCCTCGGGACCGATGACGGTGGTGTGCAGCGACTGGTAGACGCCGTAGCGGGGCTGCGCGATGTAGTCCTTGAACCGTCCCGCCATGGGCTGCCACAGCGAGTGCACGACACCGACGGCCGCGTAGCAGTCGCGGATCTCGTTGCACAGGATGCGCACGCCGACCAGGTCGTGGATGTCGTCGAAGTCGCGGCCCTTGACGATCATCTTCTGGTAGATCGACCAGTAGTGCTTGGGCCGGCCCTCGACGACCGCGTCGATCCGCGACGCCGCGAGTGTCCGCCCGATCTCGTCGCGGACGGTGGCCAGATAGGTGTCGCGCGACGGCGCGCGGGTCGCGACGAGCCGGACGATCTCCTCGTACTTCTTCGGATGGAGGATCGCGAAGGCGAGGTCCTCGAGCTCCCACTTGACCGTCGCCATCCCGAGTCGGTGGGCCAGCGGGGCAATGACCTCGAGGGTCTCGCGTGCCTTGCGGGCCTGCTTCTCGGGAGGCAGGAAGCGCATGGTCCGCATGTTGTGCAGGCGGTCGGCGACCTTGATGACGAGCACCCGGGGGTCGCGCGCCATCGCGATGATCATCTTGCGGATGGTCTCGCCCTCGGCGGCCGAGCCGAGCACGACCTTGTCGAGTTTGGTGACGCCGTCGACGAGATGCGCGACCTCTTCACCGAACTCGGCGGTGAGCTGCTCGAGCGTGTACCCGGTGTCCTCGACGGTGTCGTGGAGCAGTGCCGCGACGAGGGTCGTGGTGTCCATGCCGAGTTCGGCGAGGATCGTGGCGACCGCCAGCGGGTGGGTGATGTACGGATCGCCGGACTTGCGCTTCTGGCTGGCGTGCCGTTCCTCGGCGACGTCGTACGCGCGCTGCAGCTGCGAGAGGTCGGCCTTGGGATACAGCTCGCGGTGGATGGTGACCAGCGGCTCGAGGACCGGCTTGAGGCTCGTGCCCCGCTGACCGGTGATGCGTCGCGCCAGGCGGGCGCGTACCCGCCTCGACGCGGAGCTCGATGCCGGTGTGGGGGTCGGGTTCTGACCGGAATTGTGGGACCGATCGAGATTCTGGGTCATGCCTCCACCTCCCGTCGCGGCTGCGAACCCGGTTCGTCACCGATGCGCATGTCCGGACCGTACGGGTCCGGCGGGTTCACCGGCACCTGTGGCAACTCTATCTCTCAGATCCGCACGAGAGACGTGAGCGGGTACTTCTGCAGTCGCGCCCGGCCGCCGAGGGCTTCGATCTCGGTGACGACGGTGATCCCGACGACCTCGGCGCCGACGCGTTCGAGCAGTTCGACGGTCGCGGCGAGGGTTCCGCCGGTCGCGAGGACGTCGTCGACGACGAGCACCTTGCGGCCATGGAGGGCCATCCAGTCGCCCGGGATCTCGATCGCAGCGGTGCCGTATTCGAGGCTGTATTCACAGGTCTGGACGGGCGGCGGGAGTTTGCCCGCCTTGCGGACGGCGAGCACGCCCACCCCGAGGGTGCGGGCGATGCCGCCGCCGAGGAGGAAGCCGCGCGCATCGATGCCGGCGACGAGTTCGGCGTCGGGAGCCGCGGAAGCCAGCGCCGCGATCACGGCCGAGAAGGACGGTCCGTCGGCGAAGACGGGCGTCAGGTCGGCGAAACGGACACCCGCGGTCGGGAAGTCGTCGACCCATCGGGTGTGTTCGGCGACGGCCCCGGCAGCTTCCTCGACGAGCCGCGGGTCGCCGATCCGTTGAGCGTTCATCCTCTGAGTATCCACCGGTCCATGTTCCAGCCCGCACCCGCGGTCGTCGGGTTGGGCACCCCGGCATGCATTCCCGCCGCGAACCCGATCGTGCGGGGCTGCGCGAACAGGGGCAGGGTGGGGACGTCGCCCCACAGGATGCGTTCGGCCTCGGTCGCGAGTCCTGCGATGGCCGCGTTGTCCTTCGCCACGAGCAGACCGTCGAGCAGTTCGTCGACGCGGCCGATCGAATAGCCGCCGACATTGCTGCCGGCGCCGGAGTGCAGTGCGCCGCGGGCGTGCTCCATGTCGGCGGCGCCACCGGCACCGGCCGCCGTGGCCGTCCCGACGAGGATCGCATCGACCTCCCCCGCCGTCAGTTGCGACGGCGTGAAGCTGTCGGAGCCGGCGTCGACGATCTCGATGCCCGCCTCGCGGCAGGACTCGCCGATCAGCTCGACGGTGCGCGCGCGGCGCTCGTCCGGTCCGAGATAGCCGATGCGGACCTGCATGCGGTCCTGACCGGAGGCCTCACGTTCGGAACGCGCGGCGTCGATGTCGACCTCGGCGTAGCGTTCGGCGGTCGGCACGGTCTGCGGGTACAGCGGTGAGTCGGGAGCCAGGAGCCGCGAGGTGATCGGGCCCGTGACACCGTTCGACTCGTCGGATGCGCCGAGCTCGTCGAACAGCTGTGTGCGAGGCGTGCACAGGGCGACGGCGCGGCGCGCCGCCGGGTCCTGGAAGACACCGCTCGTGGCGAACACCAGTTGTTCGAGGTTGCGTGAGACGACGGTGGAGACGTCGGCGCCGTCCCCGAGGTTGCTGTGACCGACGGATCCCTCGGCCACGTCGACGACGTGGATGCGGCCGTCCTCCGCGGCCGCGGACGTGTCGGTGCCACGCGGCCAGACGACGATGCGGTCGGTGCCCGGGGCGTTCCCCCACCACCGCTCGTTCGCGACGAGCGTCAGGCCGTCCTCGGCGGTGTACGACTCGATGCGGTACGGGCCCGCGGACGGGAACAGCGCCGGATCTATCTCACCCGGGGTGAGGCTCCAGCCGGTGTTCCAGAACTCCGCGATGCGCCGGACGGCGTCGGTGTCGTTCGCCGTGATCGCTCCGACCAGGTCGGACACACCCGACCGTCCTGCCGCCACGTGGGCCGGCATCAGCTCGGTGGCCCCGAACAGCGCCTTCCAGTTCGTGTCCTCGCGACCGGGCCGGAAGACGACGGTGGCCTCCTTCGAGCCGGGCCGACAGTCGACCCGGTCGATGTCGGCGTAACCACCGCGATGGGCGGCGTCGAACAGCGGGACCTGCTCGCCGGACTCGTCGGGAGCGGTGAAGCGTCCGCTCGACGCGGCCCAGGCCAGGACGAGGTCGTCGCAGGACATGGGCACACCGTCGGAGTAGACCGCATTCGGCGACAGGCGGTACTGCACGGTGAGCCCCTCACCGGGCACGACCGAGGCGGTGCCGATGTCGGTGTCCGCGATCACCCGGCCCGACGGACCGACGTAGCCGAAGCCCGGCAGCACCCGGGCGAACGCCTGGCGCGCGCCCGAGGCCGCACCGTCGACGGTGTTGGCGTTGTAGGTCGTCACCGTGTTGTCGATCGCGTACCCGATCGAGGGCACCGGTTCCTCGTCCGTGCCGCACGCGACGGTGGAGAACGCGAGTGTCGAGGCCACCGCCGCGCACGCGAGGAGCGTGCCGCGGCGCCTCGGCGACCGCGTCGTCGTCGGGTCGTTCCGCTCGCTCACCGCCATGTCAGGACCTTCTCTTGCCGCGCTTTCCGGTGGGTCGTGCCCCTGGGGCGGGGCCGCGACGGACCGTCGCCCGGTCGGGCAGGGATCCGGCGTCCTGCACCGTCGGCACCACCTTCGCGTCGACCGCGTCGGCCGACTGCGATCCGGCCGTCGTCCCGGTCTTCGCCGCGCGGGCGGCGGCCTCCTCCCGCTTGGCGAGCACCTTGCGGGTGTGCTTCGCGACCGGACCACGCCATTCCTCGAGCGTAACCAGCAACGGGGTCGCGAAGAAGATCGACGAGAAGGTACCGACGACGATGCCGACCAACTGGACGAGGGCGAGGTCCTTGAGCGTGCCCACACCGAGGAGCCACACCGCGATGACCATCAGCGCCAGCACCGGCAACACCGAGATGATCGTGGTGTTGATCGAGCGCATGAGCGTCTGGTTGACGGCGAGGTTGGCCTGCTCGGCGTAGGTGCGACGATGCAGGTGCAGGATGCCGCGGGTGTTCTCCTCGACCTTGTCGAAGACGACGACCGTGTCGTAGAGCGAGAAACCGAGGATCGTGAGCAGACCGATGACGGTCGCAGGGCTGACCTCGAATCCGACGAGGGCGTAGACACCTGCTGTCACGATGATGTCGAAGAACAGGGCGGCGATCGCTGAGATCGCCATGTTCCGCTGGTATCGGATCGTGATGTAGATGCTGACGATGACGAGGAAGACCACCAGCGCGATGAGCGCCTTGTTGGTGATCTGGCTTCCCCACGTCTCGCTGACGTCGGCGACGCTGATCGAGTTGCGGGACGGCTCACCGTCCGGCCCGGCGGGCCGGAACTCCTCGAACAGCGCGGTCTGCAGCTCCGCGACCTGATCGCCGTCGAGGGTCTCCGACCGGATCTGGACGGTCGCTCCGTCGCCGGCGCCGACGGTCTGCACCGCTTCGGGTTCGAAGCCGATGGTGTCGCTGAAGACGGTCTCGACGTCCTCGACGGAGACGCCCGGCACGGCCGGCATCTGGATGCGGGTGCCGCCCTCGAAGTCGATACCCCAGCTGAATCCGCGCAGCAGCATGCTGAGCAGGGCGATCAGCACGATCACCGCGGTGACGATGTACCACCGCTTGCGGCGTCCGACGATCTCGAAGGCGCCCGTGCCGGTGTACAGACGGGACAGTCGGCTGTGCTGCGGCGCGGCCGTCGTCGTGGTCGTGTCGGTCATCGTCACGCCTCCTTCGCAGCGGTCGCGGCGACGAGACGACGCTCGTCGGCCACCTGCTGGATCGCGCCCAGACCGTTCACGCTCGGCTTGGACCAGAACTTCGACTTCGAGGCCAGGAACACCAGCGGCCAGGTCACCAGGAACACGACGACGACGTCGAGGATCGTGGTGAGGCCGAGGGTGAACGCGAAGCCGCGGACCTGACCGACGGCCAGGACGTAGAGCACGGCGGCGGCGATGAAGCTGACCGCGTTACCGGACAGGATCGTCCGGCGGGCACGGGCCCAACCGCGCGGCACCGCGGAACGGAAACTCCGCCCCTCACGGATCTCGTCCTTGATCCGTTCGAAGAACACGACGAACGAGTCGGCGGTCATGCCGATACCGATGATGAGACCGGCGACGCCGGCGAGGTCGAGCGTGAACCCGATGTATCTGCCGAGCAGCACCATGACCGCGTAGACCGCCAGGCCCGACAGGACGAGCGACAGTGCGGTAAGCAGTCCGAGCATCCGGTAGTAGGCGAGGCAGAAGAGCAGCACGAGGGCCAGGCCCACCGCACCGGCGATCAGGCCGGCTTCGAGCGAGGCCAGACCCAGTGTCGCGGAGACGGTCTCGGCTTCGGACGCCACGAACGACAGCGGCAGCGAGCCGTACTTGAGGGTGTTCGCGAGCTCGGCGGCCTGCGTGTTCGTGAACTGGCCGGTGATCGAGGTTGCACTGCCGGCGGGCGTCGCACCCTGGATCACGGGGGCACTGACGACCTTCGAGTCGAGCACGAAGGCGGCCTGCTGACCGATGTTCGCGGCCGTGAACTGCGCCCAGGTGTTGCTGCCCTCGCTGTCGAAGGTCAGGCTGACCTCGTAGCGCGACTGCTGCTGGTTGAAGCCGGAGGTCGCGTCGTCGATCTGCTGGCCGTCGATGATGCTCGGGCCGAGCAGGTAGATCGCGGTACTGTCCGTGGAGCACGCGACGAGCGGAAGCGCCGGATCGTCGTTGCCCGCGAGCGGGTCGGCGGCGGAGCAGTCGAGCGCGAGAGCCGCGGCCTGCTGCACCGCGGGGTCCTCGCTCTGACGGGTGGCCTTGGCCGCCGCGATGTCGGCGGCCGCCTGTTCCTGCGGCGTGAGCGAGCCGTCGTTCTCGGGAGCCTCGGGGGCTCCGGTGGGCTCGGCCGGAGCCTGGGGCGTCTCGGCCGGTGCCGGGGCATCGGTGGGCGCGGTGGGATCCTGCGCCGGGAACGGACGTCCCTGCGGTTCGGGTGCGTCGGCGGGCGGAGCCTCGTCGGCCGGGGCGGGTTCGCCGGGAGCCGGTTCTGCGGGGGCCGGTTCTGCGGGGGCCGGTTCTGCGGGCAGCTCGCCCTCGGGCGTGCCGGCGCCGGGCTGCTCGGCGAGATCCTCGGCGGTCATGTTCGCGTCGATCGGTCCCCCGATCACCGGCCTGATGTACAGACGGGCGGTCTGGCCCAGAGTCCTGGCCTGGGCGCTGTCCTCACCCGGGACGGTGATCACGAGGTTGTCGCCCTCGACGATCACTTCCGAACCCGACACACCGAGCCCGTTGACGCGGGTCTCGATGATCTGCTGGGCCTGGCGGAGGCTGTCCGGACTCGGGCTGCTCCCGTCGGGGGTTCGCGCGGTGAGGGTGACACGGGTGCCACCCTGCAGGTCGATGCCCAGCTTCGGGGTGGGCGACTTGTCCCCGGTGAAGAAGACCAGTGCATACAACGCGGCGAGAATCACCCCGAACAGGGCGAGAGCGCGCACGGGATGCACCGATCCGTTGGAAGGTGCCACGGTCTGTCAGTCTCCTCGATGCGAGTGAGTGGTGGTCGGGTGCAGTCGCGCGGCGCTCGGCACCGGCACCGGAGGACTCCGGTGCCGAAACCGTGCGTCGCGGATCGACTGTCAGTACTCGGTCGGACGTCCCTCCGGCGGGTTCGCATCGTCGTCCTTGCGGAGCAGATCCGGATCCTGCGGGGTCGCAGTCTCGACGCGCTCCCGGATGACCAGACGCGACCAGGTCGTCACGACACCCGGCGCGATCTCGAGATCGACGGTGTCGTCGGCGAGCGCGGCCACCGTGGCGTGCAGACCCGCGGTGGTCATCACGCGGTCGCCGATGCGCAGGGAGTCCTGCAGCGCCGTCACCTTCTGCATCTCCTTCTTCTGACGCCGCACGCCCAGGAAGGTCGGGACGAGCAGTGCCAGGATCAGGAGAGGGAAGAGCAGTTCCATCGTTGAAGTCAGTCCTCGGTCGTTGTCGGTGGGTGGTGACGCGAGCGACACCAGCGGGTCGTGGTGGCGCATGCGGCACCACGACATCGGGATCGGCCTCCACGGACCGACGCAGTAGACCAGTGTGCCATTCCCCGGGCGAGCGTCCTACCGCCGTACGTCCGGATCGTCCGGGTCGGACGGATCGATGCCGTCGTCGAGGGTGCCGGCGGGGTCGTCCTCGAACAGCTCGAGCTGGGGTTCGCGTGCACGCACCTCGATGCCACCGGTGGCGGCCTCCGGCGGCGGGGTGAGGCCGAGCTGCAACCAGGCGGCCTGCGTCGCGACACGTCCGCGCGGGGTGCGGGCGACCATGCCGGCGCGGACCAGGAACGGCTCGCACACCTCCTCGACGGTTGCGGGCTCCTCCCCCACGGCCACGGCGAGTGTCGACACGCCGACCGGGCCGCCACCGAAACTGCGGACGAGTGCGCCGAGGACGGCGCGGTCGAGACGGTCGAGACCGATCGGGTCGACGTCGTACACCTCGAGCGCGGCCTGGGCGACGGCCCGGGTGACGACACCGTCGGCGCGCACGTCGGCGTAGTCGCGGACACGGCGGAGCAACCGGTTGGCGATACGCGGCGTCCCGCGGGAGCGACCGGCGATCTCCGCTGCGGCGTCGTCGCGCAGATCGATACCGAGGATCGACGCGGAGCGGTGCAGGATCCGCTGCAGTTCGGGAGGCTCGTAGAAGTCCATGTGCGCGGTGAAACCGAACCGGTCGCGGAGCGGGCCGGTGAGGGCACCGGAACGGGTGGTCGCGCCGACGAGGGTGAACGGTGCGACCTCGAGCGGGATGGATGTCGCGCCGGGCCCCTTTCCTACCACGACGTCGACGCGGAAGTCCTCCATCGCGAGGTACAGCATCTCCTCGGCCGGTCGGGCGATGCGGTGGATCTCGTCGATGAACAGCACGTCGCCCTCGGCGAGATTCGACAGCATCGCGGCGAGATCGCCGGCGCGTTCGAGCGCGGGACCGGAGGTCAGTCTCAGCGACGTGCCGAGTTCGGCGGCGATGATCATCGCCATCGATGTCTTGCCGAGACCGGGCGGGCCGGACAGGAGGATGTGGTCGGGAGTGCCGCCGCGGAGTTTCGCTCCTCGCAGGACGAGCTGCAACTGCTCGCGGACCCGCGGTTGGCCGATGAAGTCGTCGAGGCTGGTCGGACGCAGGCTCGTCTCGATGTCGCTGTCGGAGGGCAGATGCTCCGCCGTGACCGGCGACTGCTCGCGGTCGGCCGATGCAGCATCGAATTCGCGGTACTCGTCGGTCACCGCGACCTGCCCAGCAGCTTGAGCGCCGAGCGCAGAGCCGTCGAGACGTCGGCGCCCGGGTCCTCGGTGAGGACCTTGTCGGCGGCCGGCTCGGCCTGACGCGGCGTGAATCCGAGACCGACCAGCGCCTCGACGATCTGGTCGCGCAGCGGCGAGGCACCGGCCGCGACGGGCGACGACCCCGTGGCGCCGAAGGCCGCGACCTTGTCGCGCAGTTCGACGATCATGCGTTCGGCACCGCGCTTGCCGATCCCGGGCACCCGCGTCAGCGCCGCGGTGTTGCCGTCGGCGAGAGCCGCACGCAGAGCATCGGGTTCGAGGACGGCGAGCGTGGCCATGGCGAGCCGAGGACCGACGCCGCTGACCGTCTGCAGCAGGCCGAACAGCTCGCGCGCCTCCGCGTCGACGAAGCCGTACAGCGTCATGGAGTCCTCGCGGACGATCATCGCGGTGGCGAGCCTGGCCTGCTCACCGCGCCGGAGACCGGCGAGGGTCGCGGGTGTGGTGTTGATCCGATAGCCGATCCCACCCGCCTCGATCACCACGTGGTCGAGGGCTATGTCGAGTACCTCGCCGTGTACCGAGGCGATCACCGGCTACCTGCCTTCCGTGCGGCCGACTGTTCGCGCAGCCGCTCCTCGTAGCGTTTCTTCTGCTGGGCGGCCGCAGCTTCGGCGGCCGCGAGTCTGGCGAGCAGCGGGGCCCGCCAACAGTGTGCGACGGCCAGCGCGAGCGCGTCGGCGGCGTCGGCGGGCTTCGGCGCGGCGTCGAGCTTGAGGATGCGGGTGATCATCGTGGTCACCTGCTTCTTGTCGGCCGTGCCACTGCCGGTGACCGCGGCCTTCACCTCGCTCGGCGTGTGGAACATGACCGGGATCGAGCGACGCGCCGCTGCCAGGGCGACGACGCCGCCGGCCTGCGCGGTGCCCATCGCGGTGCGCACGTTGTGCTGGGAGAACACGCGCTCGATCGCGACGACGTCGGGCTTGTAGCGGTCCATCCACTCCTCGACCGAGTCGGAGACCTTGAGGAGCCGGTGCTCGAGGTCGAGTTCGGGCGAGGTGCGGATGACGCCGACGGCGACGGGGATCACGTCGCGTCCGCGTCCCGTGTCGACCATCCCCAGACCACAGCGGGTCAGACCGGGGTCGACACCCATCACGCGCACCCGACTCACCTCTCGACACCCGAATACGGCCGGTTTCCGATGCATCCGACGGACCCGACCTCGCTTCGCACGATTGCGAACGCCTGTTCGAGAGCATAGCGGCCGGGATCGGGTGCCGGGAGACCGACACGCGACCCCGGCCGCTGTGACGAGTACGACGAGCGTCGCTCGTGGACGAGTACGACGAGCGTCGCTCGTGGACGAGTACGACGAGAGCGTCGCTCAGGCGTCGAGTTCGGCGAGTACGTCGTCGGGGATGTCGACGTTCGTGTAGACGTTCTGCACGTCGTCGCAGTCCTCGAGCGCGTCGACCAGCTTCATGACCTTGCGTGCACCCTCGGCGTCGACGGGCACCTCGACGGACGCCCGGAAATCGGGGTCGGCCGAGTCGTAGTCGATGCCGGCGTCGACGAGAGCCGTACGCACGGCGATCAGGTCGGACGCCTCGGAAACGATCTCGAAGGAGTCGCCGAGATCGTTGATCTCCTCGGCACCCGCTTCGAGGACGACCTCGAGGATCTCGTCCTCGGAGCGGCCGTTCTTCTCGAGCACGACGACACCCTTGCGGGTGAACAAGTAGGCCACCGAACCCGGATCGGCCATGTTGCCGCCGTTGCGGGTCATCGCCGTGCGGACCTCGCCGGCGGCGCGGTTGCGGTTGTCGGTCAGACACTCGATGAGCAGCGCGACACCGTTGGGGCCGTAGCCCTCGTAGGTGATGGTCTGCCAGTCGGCACCGCCGGCTTCCTCACCGCCGCCGCGCTTGCGGGCACGCTCGATGTTGTCGTTCGGGACCGAGCTCTTCTTCGCCTTCTGGATGGCGTCGAACAGGGTCGGGTTACCCGCCGGGTCGCCACCGCCGGTCCGAGCCGCCACCTCGATGTTCTTGATGAGCTTCGCGAACATCTTGCCGCGCTTGGCGTCGATGACCGCCTTCTTGTGCTTGGTGGTGGCCCATTTGGAGTGGCCGCTCATTCGCTTCGAGCCCCTTCCGGCGAAGTGTGGTCGGCGTCAACCGACAGGTCGGAGCGTCGATTCTACTCGCTCCCGGTATGAGCCACCGGCACGGTGGCCGTGTCGTCATGTCGCCGAGGCCGTCGGGCGCACCGAGGTCGGGTCGCCGAGCGCACGGTCTCCACGAACAGCCGGTGCACGCGGTGGTCGCCGGTGATCTCGGGATGGAAGGAGGTCGCGATCACGCCGCCCTGACGCACCGCGACCACCCGGCCCGCTGCCGGCCCGTCCGGAACCGTGGCCAGGACCTCCACGTCGGGCCCGACCTCCTCCACCCACGGGGCTCGGATGAACACCGCGCGCACCGGCCCGTCGTCGAGACCCGTCATCGGCAGGTCGGTCTCGAACGAGTCGACCTGTCTGCCGAAGGCGTTGCGGCGCACCACGATGTCGAGGGCGTCGAGGTGTTCGGCGTCCTCGGTGGTATCGAGCACCCGGGAGGCGAGCAGGATCATGCCGGCGCACGAACCGTAGGCGGGCAGGCCCGCCTTCAATCGGGTCCGCAACGGCTCGAGCAGGTCGAACACGCGCAACAGGCGGCTGACCGTCGTGGACTCCCCACCGGGGAGGACGATGCCGTCGACCTCGTCGAGTTCGCGCTCGCGCCGCACCGCGATCGTCCGCGCGCCCGCCGCCTCGAGGGCGCTGCGGTGTTCGCGAACGTCGCCCTGCAATGCCAGGACGCCGATCGTGGGGGAAGAAATGGTCACCGTTGCCTGCCTGTCCGTTCGGGGTCGCCGGTGCGCAGGCACTCTGTGGGGACGCCCTCGTCGGGGACGTCCTCGTTCAGGACTCGCGCAGGTACCGCGTGAGTCCTTCCTGCACCACCGCCGCGACCATGTTGCCGTTGCGATCGAAGATCCGCCCCTGGGTGAGTGCGCGCCCCAGCCCGGCGGAGGGTGACGTCTGGTCGTAGAGCAGCCAGTCGTCGGCGCGGAACGGGCGCAGGAACCACATCGCGTGGTCCAGGGATGCGCCCTGCGTCCGTTCGTCGTCGTGGCCGACGCTCGCCGAGCCGAGCAACGTCATGTCGCTCATGTACGCGAGCGTGCACACGTGGAAGACCGGATCGTCGGGGAGGATCTCGCGGGACTTGAACCACAACTGCTGCTGCGCAGCCATCCTGCTCGACGAGTCCATCCGGTCGCGGGGAACGAACCGGAAGTCCCATTCGGCCCATTCCTTCTTCGCCCATAGCAGGGTCGCGTCGTCGACCACGGTCTCCGGGTCGGGCAGTTCCTCCGGAGCCGGCACCCGCGGCATCGTGTCCTGGTGCTCGATCCCCTCGTCGCGCACGTGGAACGACGCCGACATGGTGAAGATCGCCTTGCCGTCCTGGACGGCCGTCACGCGCCGGGTGCAGAAGGAGCGGCCGTCGCGGATCCGGTCGACGAGGTAGACGATCTGCATCGTCGGGTTCCCCGGGCGGAGGAAGTAGCCGTGCAGCGAGTGGACCCCGAATGCGGGATCGACGGTGCGGACCGCCGACACGAGCGCCTGACCGGCGACCTGACCACCGAACGTCCGCGGCAGCAACGTCTCCGTCGCTATCCCCCGGAAGATGTCGTTCTCGATCTGTTCGAGCGCCAGGATCTGCTCGATCTTCGCCATGGGAACTCCTTCTGTGCACCGTACGCAAGAAGGCTAACTGCACGGACGAGAACCGAATGCCGTGTCCCCGGGAAGCGGTGGGGAAACCGGGATCGCTATCGCGTAGCGCATATGGCACCCTCGGGAGAACGGAGGGGGTGCAATGCGACAAGTCACCGATGTGGTGCGCAGGAACAGCGTGACGATCACGGGCAACCGAGAGGGCCCGGTGGTCGTCCTCGCGCACGGTTTCGGCTGCGACCAGCACCTGTGGCGCCTGGTGATCCCGCTGCTCGAACCCGACTTCACGGTGGTGCGGTTCGATCACGTGGGCTCCGGGCGTTCCGATGCGACCGCCTGGGACTCCCAGCGCTATTCGCGGATGGAGACCTACGCCGAGGACGTCGTGGACCTGTGCCGGAGCCTGGGTCTCGGTCCGGTGCTTTTCGTCGGCCACTCGGTGAGCGCGTCGATCGGTGCCCTCGCGGCGGCGGCTGCCCCGGAGGTCTTCTCCGGTCTCGTGCTGCTCGCACCGTCCCCGTGCTTCATCGACGATCCGGCCACCGGTTACCGAGGTGGGTTCAGCGCCGACGACATCGACGAGCTGCTCGAATCCCTTGAGGCGAACTATCTGGGCTGGACCGAGTCGATGGCGCCGGTCATCATGGGCAATCCCGATCGGCCGGCGCTCGGCGACGAACTCGCCGAGATCTTCTGCCGCACGGATCCCGAGGTGGCGCGTGTCTTCGCCCGGGTGACCTTCCTGGCCGACAACCGCTCCGATCTGTCCGCGGTGTCGGTGCCCACGCTCGTCGCCCAGTGCGCCCACGATGCGATCGCTCCGCGCGAGGTCGGTGCCTTCGTTCACGAGCAGATCCCCGGGAGCGAACTCGTGACCCTGAACGCGACCGGCCACTGCCCACAGCTCAGCGCACCCGAAGAGACAGCAGCCGCGATCGCGGCGTTCGCGCGCCGATCGGGGTGACGGCGACGACCGATCGGACCCTCGATCCCCGTATCCGACACGGTGATGCGCTGTACGACAACGCGCCGTGCGGATTCCTGACGACGCTCCCGGACGGCCGGATCACGGAGGTGAACCGGACGTTGACGGACTGGCTCGGGTTCCCGAGCGACGAACTGGTCGGCAAGCGGTACTTCTCGGACCTGCTCAGCGTGGGCGGCCGCATCTACCACGAGACCCACTACGCGCCGCTCCTCCTCATGCACGGCCAGATCAACGGGATCGCCCTCGAACTCGTCCGTGCCGACCGGACCCGGCTGCCGGTCCTGGCCGCCTCGGTGGTCGAACCGGACGCCGAGGGCAGGCCCGCGCTGATCCGCACGATGCTGTTCGATGCCCGCGAGCGCCGCGCCTACGAGACGGAACTGCTCCGTGCCCGTCGCGAGGCGGAACTCGAGCGTGAGCGGCTCCGCACGATCAACGCCACGCTCCAGGCGACCCTGCTTCCACCGAGCCTGCCGGCGGTACCGGGACTCGAGGTCGACGCGTACTACCACATCGCGTCCCCCGACGAGGTCGGCGGCGACTTCTACGACCTGTTCCCCGCGCGCGCCGGCACGTGGGGGCTGTTCCTCGGCGATGTGTGCGGAAAGGGTGCTCGCGCAGCGGCGGTGACGTCGATCGTCCGCTACACGCTGCGTGCAGCGGCGGTCTACGAGACGTTCCCGTCCGCGGCGCTCAGGACGCTCAACACCACCCTGCTCGACGAACGCGACAGCGAGACGCGAGCTCCCTTCTGCACGCTCACCTTCGGCACGGTCGCGCCCGATCCGGACACGGGACGGGTCGACATCCGTCTCGCCTCGGGTGGGCATCCGCCGCCGCTCCTCGTGCGCGCGAACGGCAACGTCGACTATCTCCCCACGATCGGCGGACAGCTGATCGGAATGCTGCCCACGCCGCGGCTCGTCGAGCACACCTTCGCGCTGCGACCAGGCGACACGCTGCTGCTGTACACCGACGGGGTGACCGAGGCCCTCGTCTCCGGTGAGACCCGCGAACGCTTCGGGGAGGACCGGCTCCTCGACCACGTCCGCGCATCGAAGCCGACGAGCGCGGCGGAAGCGGTCGGAGCCGTCCGCGAGGCGCTCGCGACGCTCGGGGCGGGCGTGCAGGACGACGTCGCCCTGCTCGCCCTGCACGCACCCCGGTAGAACGATCACCAGCCGCGTTCGGCGAGCCGGTGCGGCTGCGGGATCTCGTCGACGTTGATACCGACCATCGCCTCGCCGAGACCACGCGAGACCTTCGCGAGCACATCCGGATCGTCGTGGAAGGTAGTGGCCTTGACGATTGCGGCCGCACGCTGGGCGGGGTTGCCCGACTTGAAGATTCCGGAGCCGACGAACACGCCCTCGGCGCCGAGCTGCATCATCATCGCCGCGTCGGCGGGGGTGGCGATGCCACCGGCGGTGAAGAGGGTGACGGGCAGCTTGCCGGCCCGGGCGACCTCGACGACGAGGTCGTAGGGGGCCTGCAGTTCCTTGGCGGCGACGTAGAGCTCGTCCTCGGGAAGCGAGGTCAGGCGGCGGATCTCCTGGCGGATCCGGCGCATGTGGGTCGTGGCGTTCGAGACGTCGCCGGTGCCGGCCTCGCCCTTGGAGCGGATCATCGCCGCGCCCTCGTTGATACGGCGCAGTGCCTCACCGAGATTCGTGGCGCCGCACACGAACGGCACGGTGAACGCGAACTTGTCGATGTGGTTCTCGTAGTCGGCGGGGGTGAGCACCTCCGACTCGTCGATGTAGTCGACCCCGAGGGCCTGCAGGATCTGCGCCTCCACGAAGTGGCCGATGCGCGCCTTGGCCATGACGGGGATCGAGACGGCCTCGATGATGCCGTCGATCATGTCGGGATCACTCATGCGCGACACGCCGCCCTGCGCGCGGATGTCGGCGGGCACGCGTTCGAGGGCCATGACCGCCACCGCGCCGGCGTCCTCGGCGATCTTCGCCTGCTCGGGGGTCACCACGTCCATGATCACCCCGCCCTTGAGCATCTCGGCCATGCCGCGCTTGACGCGGGCGGTGCCGGTGACGGGGGCGGTATCGGGGCTGGTCACGATGGGGATTCCTCCTCGGTGGACGGATCGGCGAATACTTCCGGCGCACGGGCGACGGACAGCGGACCCCAGCCTAGGGCCGTATCCGATCCACTCACATAGCCAGTTGACAACAACTGGACTGCATCTGCCGATCCACTCCCCCGATCCGTTCCCGGGCCGGGCTCCGGAGGTTTCGATCACGCCGACTCGAACCGTCGCCCGGATCGTTGCCGATGCTCATGATGGGAGGGATGTGCGTCCACGGCCGTGGGCGCCCTCCGCCGTTTCACCTCGAGGGTTCACACGGATGTCCGGGAACCGACGAAAGGCTGGGATGCCCGTGGCACCGAACCGTCCTGTTGCTCGTGAACCGCTCCGCGGAGCCACATTCCGGGCAGGGATCGCGATGATGGTCGAGGACTGTCGCCGATTCCCCGTCCCCGGGGCGGTCGCGATCGTTGCGAGCATCGCCAATGGACTGTGCACGGTGCTGTTCGCCGACGTGATCGGCTCGGCGACCGACGATCTCGTCCTCGGGAGCTTCGAACGCGGCGAACTGTCCACCGGCGTCGCCGTTGCCACGGCCCTGGCGTTGATCGGTGTCGCACTGTTGCGCGTCCTGAGCATCGTGACCCGGACGTTCTCGGGAGGAACCGTCCAGTTCCGCGGACTGGCCCGCACGCGCACGCGCCTGGCCGATCACTACCTCGATTCCGGATCGCGCTGGCACCGACGTCATCCCACCGGTCGCCTGCTCGCCCATGCCGTCTCCGATGCCGACTCCGCCCACGCCCCGATGCAGCACTTCCCGTTCGCGGTCGGCATGACCGGCATGCTCCTGGCGGTGCTCGTCCAGGTCTTCGGCACGGACGTCCAGCTCGGTGTGGTCGCGGCCGTGCTCATCCCCGCGCTCATCGCGACGAACGTGGTCTACCAACGGGTCCTGTCGCCGCGCGCCCGGCAGGTGCAGTCGCGCCGCGCCGAGGTCGCCGCGCTCGCGCACGAGGCGATCGCCGGCGCCCAGGTCATCCGCACGCTCGGAGCGACCGACGACGAGACACGGCGATTCGCCGGCGCCGCACACGAACTCGCGAAGGCCAATCGGTCCGCGGGACGTGTCGGGGCGATCTTCGACCCGCTCATCGAACTGACCCCGTCGTTCGCGGTCCTCGTGGTCCTGCTCGTCGGTGTGGTGCGGATCGAGGCGGGAGCGGTGACCATCGGCGCCCTGGTCTCGGTCGTCTACCTGCTGCTCACCATGGCGATGCCGCTCGGCGTCATCGGCCGCTTCCTCGCCGTCCTGCCGGCCGGTGTGGTCGGTCGTCGCCGGGTCGAGGCGGTACTGGCCGAGGCCGAACCGGAGCCGTCCGGCTCGGCCTCCGTCCCGCACTCGGCCACTCCGGCCCGTCTGCGCGCCGACGCCACCTCCTATCGCTTCGCCGACGCCGACCGGCCCGCCGTCGACTCGGTCGACCTGGATCTGCGTCCGGGACGCATCGTGGCGCTCGTCGGGCGTAACGGCTCCGGCAAGTCCACCCTCGTCGCGCTGCTCACGCGCCTGTTCCCGCCCACCTCGGGCACCGTGACCCTCGACGACGTCGACCTGGCCACGACACCGCCCGGTCACACGGCACGTCACGTCGCTCTCGTCACCCAGACCCCGTTCGTCTTCGCCGGATCCGTGCGCGACAACCTCACCCTGTGGGACGACGGGATCGACGAGGTGGCGGTCCGTCGCGCGCTCGCGCTCGCCGAGGCCGGCTTCGTCGACGAACTGCCGGACGGTCTCGACACCATGATCGGCGATGGTCACGCCCGGTTGTCCGGTGGCCAGCGTCAGCGCATCGCCCTCGCGCGGGCACTCGTGCGGCGACCCCGCGTGCTCGTCCTCGACGACGCGACGTCCGCGCTCGATCCCGCCGTGGAGCGTGCCGTCGTCGACAACCTGCGGGAGGAGTTCTCACAGGGACGATCGGAGACCACGATCCTCGTCGTCGCACACCGCCCGGCGATGATCTCGCTCGCCGACGAGGTGGTCTTCGTCGATCAGGGCCGGGTGGTCGCGACCGGCACTCACGCCGGTCTCGCGGCATCGGTACCCGCCTACCGCGATCTGGTGACGGCCTACGACGACCGAGCACACACGGCCGAACTCGAGGAGGCGACCCGATGACGGTGTCCCCCACCGCATCCGCACAGCCGGACACCGAACGGACCGACACCGAACGACTCGGCACCGTCGCGTTGCTCCGCTGCGCCGCCCGGCTCGTCCCGTCGGTGCGGACCGGTCTGGCCGCCACCCTGGCCTTCGCCGGGCTCGCGGCGGTCGGACGCATCGTCGTTCCCGTCGTGGTGCAGTACACGATCGATCACGGTCTGCTCACCCCGGTCACCTCCGAGGAGCGCACCCGGATCGTGGTCTCGTGCGCGCTGTCGGGAATGGTGGCCGTGCTCGTCGCGGGCATCGGATCGTCACTGATGAACCGTCGCCTGATCTCGACCGTCGAGGACGTCGTGTCCGCCCTGCGGATCCGGGTGCTCGACCACACCCTGCGGCTGCCTCCCACCCGTCTGGAATCCGGCGCGCAGGGCAGCTTCGTCGCCCGGAGCACCGACGACCTCGATGCGGTGACGGTGTTCGCCCAGGGCGGCGGCATGACCCTCGTCCAGAACCTGACCCAGATGACGATCGCGTTCGTCGTCATGGCCGTGTACTCGTGGCCGCTGGCGATCCTGGCCGCGCTGGTCGCGTGCGTCGTGCCGCTCGTCGGCCGCTACGTGCAGCGGATCATCGCTGGCCGGTTCGACGTGGTGCGCTCGCGGATCGGGCAGCTGTACGCGGCATTCGCCGAGACCCTCACCGGGATCGACACGATCCGGGCTGCCGATGCTGTGGACAGGGTCCGAACCCGGCTGCATTCGCGGATCGACGGGACGGCGGACGCACAGGTCCGCACGCTGTTGCCGATGAGCGCGTCGTTCTCCGTCGGCCAGAGCATCGACACGCTCATCACCATCGCCGTGATGTGCGGCGGTGTTGCGCTCGGCCTCGGCACCTCCGGTGTGGGTTCGTCGATCACCGTGGGGACGGTGGTCGCCTTCGTCTTCCTCGTGACGTTCTTCGTCCGGCCCCTGCAGTTCGCCGTCAACACGCTCGCCGACGCGAAGAACTCGGAGGCGGGACTGCGCCGGGTGCTCGCGGTCCTCGACCTGGAGACGGACACGGTCTCGGAGGAGGTCGCGACACCGCTGCGACCCGGGATGTTCGACGTCGGCATCGACGACGTCGAGGTGGGCTACGTCCCCGGACGCCCGGTTCTGACCGGGCTGGACCTGCGGATCCGTGCCGGACAGCAGGTCGCGGTGGTGGGCGAGACCGGTTCGGGCAAGAGCACCTTCGCCAAGCTGCTCACCCGGCAACTGCACCCCACGACCGGCACCGTCCGCTTCGCCGGTATCGACGTCGCGACCATCGACGACGCGTCACTCGCGCGGCGCGTCGCCGTGGTTCCTCAGGATCCCTTCCTGTTCGATCGCAGCGTCCTCGAGAACATCGCCATCGCCCGTCCGGGAGCCGACCGGCACGACGTCGAAGCGATCCTCGCCGAGCTGGGGCTCGACGACTGGGCCCGCGACCTACCGCACGGTCTCGACACCCGCACCGGCCAGCGGGGTGAGTCGCTGTCGGTCGGCGAACGCCAGCTCGTCGCGCTGGCACGCACCGCGCTCGTCGACCCCGACCTGCTGGTCCTCGACGAGGCGACCAGCGGTGTCGACGCCGGCACCGACGTGCGCCTGCAGCGGGCGCTGACGTCGATCGGGCGTGGACGCACCACGGTGACGATCGCCCACCGCCTGCACAGTGCGCGGGTCGCCGATCGCATCCTGGTGTTCGATCGCGGCCGGATCGTCGAGGACGGCACGCACGACGAGCTCGTCGCCACGGGTGGCCTCTACGCCCGGCTGCAGGACGCCTGGTCGTTCCGGTCGACGCTCGTGTGACGGGCACGGCTCGGCTCAGTGGATCGCGCGGATCTCCGGCTCGAGCCGCCGCGTCGCGACCTGCCGCGCCTCATCGAGGAGCTCGGGCAGATCGTTCGGGTAGACCGGGTTCCCGGACCGCACCAGCGTCTGCAGTTCGTCGTCGTCGAACCAGCGATGTTCGAGCCGCATGCTCCGCTCGAGATCGGTGAAACCGTCCGCAGCGGGTTCGAAGGACGGCACTCGCACCGCGAAGAACAGCTCCTCCGAGTGCAGGACCTCACCGTTGAACGGGAAGACGGCCACGCGTCGCCACATCGGCCCGCACAGCAGGTCGCGCTCGACCCGCAGGCCGGTCTCTTCGGCGAGCTCCCGGAGCGCGGCCGTCGCCAGGTCCTCGCCGGGTTCGACGGCGCCGCCGATCGTGAACCAGAAGTGCCGCTCGGGCACTGCGGGGTCATGTCCGCGCAGGAGCAGGACCCGGCCGTCCTCGTCGAGCACCACGACGCGGGCGGACGTGCGTGCCCGATCCGGCACCGGGGTGGTCCGCGCAGCGGGAGCAGTGGCAGTGCCGGAGGCAAGGGCAGTGCCGGAGGTAGGGGCGGCGTCCGAGGGAGGGGACGTGCCGGGAACGGCGGGAGGCGCGGTGGCGACCGCACCCGCCCGCTCGGCGATCTCGAAATAGGTGGGCAGCGGCGCGGTTCCCCCGAGGTGCAACCAGCGGACCGGTCGCCGGGTGCGCAGCGCCAGGGTGTCGCGTACCGCGTCGTTGTGGAAGCGGCGGGCGATGAGCACCCGCGCCTCGGCGTCGGCGAGTTCGGCCACGAGCTGGGGGCGCAGCCGGCCGGTCTCGATCCGTGCCAGTGCGGCCGACAACGCGTTCTCGGCCTCCTCGCGCCGGTCGCGGTCGGCCCGCTCCGCGGTGTCGGCGAGCAGCGCGAGTGCGCGTCCCTCCGGGACGGGGATCGACGCGGCGATGCTCCGCACGACCACCGCGCGACGCGCCAGGGCCGCATCGAGTGCCTGCCAGGACAGATCCGAGCGCACGTGGAGGCGGTCGAGTCGGTTGGCGGTGGAATAGGCCCACACACCGATCGCCACGACCACCGCGGCGATCAGCGACAGGACGAGGATCGTCACTGCACTGAGGGTCACGACCGGACCTCCCGCACCGGGCCGGCGCCGACGGTGACGGTCTCGTAGACCCGCAGGATCTGATCCGCGACCACCGGCCAGTCGTACGCCTCGACCACCGTGGATCCGAAGTCGACCAGTGCCTGCCGGCGGTCGTCGTCGTCGAGGACCTCGAGGATGCCGCGCGCGAGCGCGTCTGCGTCGCCGACCGGGACGAGGACACCGGCCTGCCCGTCGCGCAGCACCCGGCGGAAGGCGTCGAGCTGGGAGGCGACGACCGCCGTCCCTGCAGCCATGGCCTCGACGAGCACGATGCCGAAGCTCTCACCACCGAGGTTCGGCGCGCAGTACACATCCGCGCTGCGCATCGCGGACGCCTTGTCGTCGTCGTCGACCTGCCCGAGCAGGCGCAGGTGCCGGAAGTAGCGTCCCGCTTCCTTCCGCAATCTGTCCTCGTCGCCGCGCCCGACCACGAGGATCTCGATGTCGGGGTGACGCGCGACGAGTGCGGGCAGCGCGCCCAGCAGGACATCCATGCCCTTGCGGGATTCGTCGTACCGGCCGAGGAAGAGCACCGTACGGCCCGGTCGCGGATAGTCGGGCAGCAGCGGGGCGTGCCGGAAGAACGGCACGTCGACACCGTTGGGGATCTCGACCGCGTCGGCGCCGAGAGAGGTGACCTGCCAGCGCCGGGCCAGCTCGGACACCGCGATCCGGCCGCTGATCTTCTCGAGATAGGGCTGTAGGACGCCCTGGAAGGTGCTGAGCACCAGCGATTTCGTCGTCGATGTGTGGAAGGTCGCCACGATCGGGCCTTCCGCCACCTTGAGCGCGAGCATCGACAGGCTCGGCGCGTTCGGTTCGTGGATGTGGAGGACGTCGAAATCGTTGTCGTTGATCCAGCGGCGGACCCGGGCGTAGGAGACCGGACCGAAGCTCAGGCGCGCGACGGACCCGTTGTACGGGATCGCGACGGCGCGACCGGCGGAGACCACGAAGTCGGGCAGGGGCGTCGTCTCCGACGCCGGTGCCAGCACGCTCACCTCGTGCCCGCGGCCGATGAGGACCTCCGCGAGATCTACGACGTGCGCCTGTACTCCACCGGGAACGTCGAAGGAGTACGGGCAGACCATCCCGATCCTCACCTACGCCTCCATCCGGGCACGGCGAGCCTCCGACAGGTCGTCGAGCCACAACGGTTGCAGCATGTGCCAGTCCTCGGGGTGGGCGGCGATGTTGGCGGCGAACCGGTCGGCGAGGGCCTGTGTGGCAGCGTCGATCCCGGCGCTCACGTCGAGCTCCGGATCCACGCGGAACCCCCAGCCGTCCTCGGTGAACCAGCAGTGCACCGGCAACAGTGCCGCACCGGTGTCGATGGCCAGTTTCGCCGGTCCGGCGGGCATGCGGGTGGGTTCGCCGAAGAAGGTGACCGGCACTCCCTTGCGGGCGAGGTCGCGTTCGCCGAGCAGGCACACGATCCGGTTGCCGCGCAGCCGCGCGGCCAGTTCCCCGAACGGCGGCGTCTCCCCGCCGCTCGAGGGGAAGATCTCGAAGCCGAGCCCCTCGCGGTAGTCGAGGAAACGGCGGTAGAGCGATTCGGGTCGCAGGCGCTCGGCGACCGTGGTCAGCCCGCCGAAGTAGCGGACGCACCACACGCCGGCGAGATCCCAGTTCCCGCTGTGCGGCAGGGCCAGGATCGCGCCGCGACCGGCGGCGAGCGCCGCCTCGATGTGCTCGCGGCCCTCGATGGACGAATCGATCGACTTCGCGGTCGCGTCGAGATCCATCGCCGGCAGGCGGAACGCCTCGCGCCAGTAACGCGCGTAGGACCGGACCGACCGGCGGATCAGATCGTCGGGCACCTCGTGCGGCTGCACCCCGAGCACCCGCGCGAGGTTGCGTCGCAGTTGCTGGGGTCCGCCGTCACGCCGCGCCGCGTAGTCGGCGCCGGCGTCGAACAACCGTCGCGCGACGCCGTCGGGCAGTGCCCGGACCAGACGCCAGCCCCCCGCGTACGCGAGATCGGACGCCTTCTCGCCGACACTCACTGCGCTCCCCCGTCGTCCCGGGTCTCCGTCGTCCCGCCGACCGGTGGTGTGATGGGAAGCAGTTCGCGCGCACCCGTGGAGTTGCGGACGGCGAGAACCCGCTGGAAGACGGTGATCACCGATCCGACGACGAGCAGCCACATCGCGATGTGGATCGCCCAGTCGAGCCCGAGGCCGGTGAGACCGGCGCCCACGAGCACGATCACGAGCCGGTCGGGCCGCTCGATCAGACCACCGTCGGCGGACAGTCCGCTCGCCTCGGCCCGCGCCTTAGCGTACGAGATGACCTGCGACGTCGCGAGACAGATCAGGGTGGCGACGAACAAAGGGCGGCTCTGCTCGTGGTAGACGGCCCACCATGCCAGACCACCGAAGATCGCGCCGTCGGCGACCCGGTCGCAGGTCGCGTCGAGGACCGCTCCGAAGCGCGTTCCGCCACCGCGAGCCCGGGCCATGGCGCCGTCGAGCATGTCGAACATGACGAACACCCAGATGACCATCGCACCCCAGAACAGGTGTCCCATGGGGAACAGGGTCACGGCGGCGGCGATCGTGGCGACAGTACCGATGAGCGTGACGGCGTCCGGAGTCAGGCCGGTACGGATCAGCGCCTTACCGAGCGGCGCGGTGACCTTCGACACCGACGCACGCCCGAAGAAGCTCAGCATCCCGCGACCCCTGTCTTCCTGTCCGACCGTTGTGTCCGGAATCCGATCCTGCCACGAGTGGAGCCGGAAATGCGCAGTCGGCCCGCGGCGGATCGGCATGCGAACGGCACCACGGCCGTGCGCTGCGATCGCGACGACTCTGGGAGGGCTGTCACTCGTCCCATGCCGAGGCGAGCAGTGCACGGGTGTCGCGCAGCAGCTGCACCATCACCTTCGACCCACCGAGGACGGTGATGAAGTTGGCGTCCCCACCCCAGCGCGGCACGACGTGCAGGTGGAGATGCTCGGCCAGCGAGCCTCCCGCTGCGGCGCCGAGGTTGAGGCCGACGTTGAAGCCGTGCGGACGCGAGACGCGCTTGATGACGCGGAGCGCCCGCTGCGCGAACTGCATGAGCTCGGCGCTCTCCTCGGGCGTCAGATCTTCGAGGTTGGCCACCCGGCGATACGGTACGACCATCAGATGACCCGGGTTGTACGGGTACAGGTTGAGCACCGCGTACACCAATTCGCCGCGTGCGACGACGAGGCCCTCCTCGTCGGACATCTTGGGGATGTCGGTGAAGGGCTCGTACGGCTCGTCGCGACCCCGCGGGGACTCGGTGATGTACGACATGCGATGGGGCGACCACAGGCGCTGCAGGTGGTCGGACTCCCCCACGCCGCGGTCGACCATCGAGGCGGGACTGTCGTCGGTCGCCGGGATGTCGGCGGGCCCCGGGGTACGGTCGCCCGTCACGACGGGCTGCCTTCCCCGCCGGAACCGACGAGTTCGGCGGTGGGCGAGGCGTTCTCGCGGCGGCGGACCCACTCGGTGACGATTCGCACGGCCTCGTCGACGGGCACGCCGTTGACCTGCGTGCCGTCACGGAAGCGGAAGCTCACCGCGCCGGCCGCGACGTCGCGCTCGCCGGCGAGCAGCATGAACGGCACCTTCTGCGTGGTGTGGGTGCGGATCTTCTTCTGCATGCGGTCGTCGGAGACGTCGACCTCGGCGCGGATCCCCTGTGCCTTCAGCTTGCCGACGACATCGAACAGGTGGCCCTCGAAATCGGCGGCCACGGGAATGCCCACGACCTGCACGGGCGAGAGCCACGCGGGGAAAGCGCCGGCGTAGTGCTCGGTGAGCACACCGAAGAACCGTTCGATGGAACCGAACAGGGCGCGGTGGATCATGACGGGGCGGTGCTTGGCACCGTCGGCGCCGGTGTACTCGAGCTCGAACCGCTCGGGCAGGTTGAAGTCGAGCTGGATCGTCGACATCTGCCAGCTGCGGCCGAGCGCGTCCTTGACCTGCACCGAGATCTTCGGGCCGTAGAAGGCGGCTCCGCCCGGGTCGGGCACGAGGTTCAGGCCGGAGGCCTCACCGACCTCCCGCAGCGTCTCGGTCGCGACGTCCCACAGCTCGTCGCTGCCGACGAACTTCTTGGGGTTCTTCGTGGACAGTTCGAGGTAATAGTCGTCGAGCCCGTAGTCCTTGAGCAGGTCGAGGATGAAGTTCAGGACGCTGGTGAGCTCGTCGCGCATCTGCTCGGGAGTGCAGAAGATGTGCGCGTCGTCCTGCGTCATGCCGCGCACGCGGGTCAGACCGTGGACGACACCGGACTTCTCGTAGCGGTAGACCGAACCGAACTCGAACATGCGCAGCGGCAGTTCGCGGTAGGAACGCCCGCGCGACCGGAAGATCAGGTCGTGCATCGGGCAGTTCATGGGCTTGAGGTAGTAGTCCTGGCCCGGCTTGCGGACGGTGCCGTCCTCGTTGAGCTCCTCGTCGATGTGCATCGCCGGGAACATGCCGTCGCGGTACCAGTCGAGGTGACCGGAGACCTCGTACAGCTGGCCCTTGGTGATGTGCGGCGAGTACACGAACTCGTAGCCGGCCTCGACGTGCCGCTGGCGCGAGTAGTTCTCCATCTCCTGGCGGATGATGCCGCCCTTGGGATGGAAGACGGGCAGACCCGAACCGAGCTCGTCGGGGAACGAGAACAGGTCGAGCTCGTTGCCGAGCTTGCGGTGGTCGCGGCGTTCGGCCTCGGCGAGGAGCTCGAGGTGCGCGTCGAGGGCCTCGGTGGACTCCCAGGCCGTGCCGTAGATGCGCTGCAGGCCGGCGTTGTCCTGGTCGCCGCGCCAGTAGGCCGCGGAGCTGCGCGTGAGCTTGAAGGCCGGGATGAACTTGGTGGTGGGCACGTGCGGGCCGCGGCACAGGTCCTTCCAGACGAGCTCACCCGTGCGCGGGTTGAGGTTGTCGTAGATGGTCAGTTCCTTGCCGCCGACCTCCATCACCTCGGGGTCGTCTATGCCGGACTTGTCGTCGATGAGTTCGAGCTTGAACGGCTCGTCCTTCAGTTCCTCGCGGGCGTCCTCGAGGCTGTCGACGACGCGCCGCGCGAAGCGCTGGGCGTCCTTGACGATCTTCTTCATCCGCTTCTCGAGCTTCGCGAGATCCTCGGGCGTGAAGGGACGTTCGACCTGGAAGTCGTAGTAGAAGCCGTCGCGGATGGGCGGGCCGATGCCGAGCTTGGCCTCCGGGAACTCCTGCTGCACGGCCTGCGCGAGCACGTGGGCGGCCGAGTGACGGATGACGCTGCGGCCTTCCTCGGTGTCGGCGCCGACGGCCTCGACCTCGACGTCCGCTTCGGGCGTCCAGGACAGATCGCGCAGTGCGCCTTCGGAGTCGCGGACGACCACGATCGTCTCGGGTCCCTTGGTGGGCAGACCCGCGTCACGGACCGCCGCGCCCGCAGTGGTCCCCGCGGGCACCCGGACGATCGTGGCTGGTTTCGCGGATGCGGGCGTGGTCACTGTGACGGACTCCTCGGCTCGATGCCTGATACGTGGTCGTCGCCGGGCACGTGCTGCGGTCGACGACCGCGAGCACACGGCAACTTCCTCATGCTATCGACATCCGCGCGGACCGCGAACACAGGGAGCCGCGAAGTCCTCAGAGGTGGTTGAGACCCGTCAGTACCCGTTCGAGCAGTTCGACGTTCGGCCCCACCTTGTCGGCCGTGCGGTGCACGGTGATCTCGCCGGTCGCCGCGAGATCCCCGACGAGCACGCGCGCGACACCGAGTGGGATCTGCGCGAGGGCAGCGATCTCCATGATCGATCTCGGCTGGGCGCACAACGCCAGCACGAGGCGATGCTCGTCCATCGCCGGACCGGACTCGCTGCCCATCGCGGAGGGGACGGCCGACACGAGCACTTCGAGAGGCAGCTCCACCTCGGCTCGGGTGCGTCCCCCGCTCCGCACGAACGGGCGCACGAACGACGACGTCTCTGGCTGGTTCATGTCCTCGATTCCCACACTGGTCCCGGTGCCCGCATTCCGGCCGGCCGCCTGCGCTGTGTCGACCGGCTCTGCTGCGCCGACCGCCTGCGCTGTGTCGACCGGCTGCGCTGCGGGCCGGTACATCTCGGCTGCCGTGACCTCGTCCACGACGGGACCCGGCTCGCGGTGATTCCGTACCGGCACGGCGTGATCCGCCGGCCGCCGACGTCGACGGGACCGACCGGATCCGAATCTCGCTCCGGTCGCCCCCACGACCGGCCATTCGCTGTCCGCAACGCTCATCCGGACGTGTCCTCCTCGACGACCACGATCCTGCCATCACTATGCGCACTTCGGCCACAAGCACCACAGCTGTGCCCACCCGACACGCGTGGTCGAGCCCGATGGGGCCGTTGCGGTTCGAAGGAAATACGCGCTCGCGGGCGACCCGCCCGACCGGGTGCCACGCACGCTCCACGATTTCATCAAGGTACGAAAAAAGGCACCCCTGCGGGGGTGCCTTTCGTCACTGTCGATCTCGGTGGTCCCGGCTGGGATCGAACCAGCGACCTCCCCGGTGTGAACGGGACGCTCTTCCACTGAGCCACGGGACCGGGCCGCTTCGCAGCGGCTCGAACGAGATGGAACACTAACACGCTCCCGCCACGAAGACGAATCGCCTGGTCGCAGCGTTTCGACGCGATGTTCCGGGTAGCGCGTCCGCGCGGCTCCTCGCGCGCGTACACGGGCGGGCAAGAGCGCGTACACGGGCGGGCAAGAGACCGTACTCGAGGAGGCAAGAGGACGCACCCGGAGCCCCGGGACGTCGACGGCCCTCCGCTCGGGAGGACCGGAGGGCGCATTTGCCGGCCGGAGCGACACGCCGGAGCGACACGAGCGGTGGACGCGGGCTGGACTTCCGAAGCCCGATTCGTCGCCTCCCGCGGGGGTCACCGACCCGTCACCTTCGCGAAATCTGCCGGTTTTCTTCCGTTGACCTGCGGATTTGTGTGTTTCGTAGATGCTCGGCTACTGTTTTGAACCGCACCACGGAGAGCAAGACGCCGAACGGTGCGAATGCGGATGTAGCGCAGCTGGTAGCGCATCACCTTGCCAAGGTGAGGGTCGCGGGTTCGAATCCCGTCATCCGCTCGAGAGGTTGGACTCGACCTTTTACGGTGGAGTGGCCGAGTGGTGAGGCAACGGCCTGCAAAGCCGTGCACACGGGTTCGATTCCCGTCTCCACCTCGCGCGATTAGCTCAGCGGGAGAGCGCTTCCCTGACACGGAAGAGGTCACTGGTTCAATCCCAGTATCGCGCACCAGGTTCGACCAGCACGTGGGTCGAGCCGGTTCACCGAAACAACGTGCACACGCGGATGTAGCGCAGCTGGTAGCGCATCACCTTGCCAAGGTGAGGGTCGCGGGTTCGAATCCCGTCATCCGCTCCACTCCGGCGATCACCATGCCGGCGCGATTAGCTCAGCGGGAGAGCGCTTCCCTGACACGGAAGAGGTCACTGGTTCAATCCCAGTATCGCGCACAGAAGATGAAGGCCCCCTTCGAATTTCGGAGGGGGCCTTCATCCGTTCGCAGGGCCGGCCGATCGTCCCGGTCACCCGGTGAGGATCCGACAGCGGGCAGTCCGATGCAGAGGCACTCCCCCGCACCGGACCGGCGCGTCACGCGCCGAGCTTGTTGATCCCCGCGATCATGGCCCGCAGCGACGACTCGCTGCCGGTCTCGCCCGTGCCCATCACCCAGACCGTGCGCTCGCCGGAACGGCACAGCAGGAAGGTCGCGGACAACTCACCGAGGTCGTGGCGGTGGAACGACAGGATCTCGATGTTCAGCCCGAGGTCGTACAGCATCGCGGTCATCGCGGCGATCGGTCCGCAGGTCGTGGCGGATGCCGTATGGATCGTGTCGCCGATCGCGATCGTTGCCTCGAAGGCGCTGCGTCCCGCACCCAGGACCGTCGCGGTCCAGCCACCGAGGCGGACCGGGCCGTGCTGCGCACCGTAGGTGGATTCGAACTCCACCCAGCTCATGCCGGAGGCTTCCTCGCGCAATCCCCGAGGAAGGGCACGTCCGTAGCGGGCGAAGAACGGATCGGCATCAGGGGTGCCGAAGGGGAACATCGGGGCGAAATCCGAGAAGGAGGTGAAGGCGTTCATCGTTCGTAGTGGTCTTCCACGAGAAGGAAGGACCGACGCGTAGCTCAACGACCCGCAGCGAGGGGTCGGTCCGAATCAGACCCCGCTACGGCGGTGAACTACGAGTACGCGCTTCATAGCCGCGACGGTACAACGCCCCGACATTTCGTGCAAGTCGCATGCACGGGACCGTGTGACGCAACCGTGACCACGGTCGCTGGAACCTGAGGGATCCCTCATGTAGCGTGGATGTTGCCATCCCCCCGATGGTGTCGAACCCCAGCCATGACCCCCCATCCAAGGCTGGGGTTCAGCCATATCCGGACCCTTTTCCGTCTCGCGTCCGGGCTCGTGTCTCCGTCTCGCATCGACACGCGAGGCATCTGCCGGATCGTCCTGTCCGAGTGCTTCACTGGTGTGCATGTCCATGCCACCACTCGAAGAAGCGGTCTCCGTCGACGAGGCGGGCATCTGGGATGCCGAGGCGATCGCTCAGGTCGCCGCCGCGACCTTCCCGCTCGCCTGCCCTCCGGACGCCGCCGAGGACGACATCGCCGACTTCATCGAGCGCACCCTCAGCGCGGAGAAGTTCGCCGAGTACCTGTCCTCTCCCGAACGCATCGTTCTCGAGGCGCGCGCGGGTGAGGAGATCGTCGGATATCTGATGGCAGTGGACGCCGCTCCGGAGGATCCGGCGATCGACGCGATGATCACGGCGCGGCCGGCGATCGAGATCAGCAAGCTGTACGTGATGCCGGGCCATCACGGTTCCGGAATCTCTGCGGCGCTCATGGATGCGATCGTCGCGCGGGCCCACACGCTCGGGCGTGCCGGCCTGTGGCTCGGCGTCAACCAGAAGAACACCCGCGCCCGGCGTTTCTACGAGAAGCAGGGCTTCGAGGTGGTGGGCACGCGCACGTTCGTCGTGGGCGCGCAGACGCACGACGATTTCGTCATGCAGCGCACCCTCCGAACGGATGCCGGCCGGTGAGCCGATGATGCGGTGAAGGTCGACCCGGCGGGCATGCGCGCGCCGGGTGTCCGATCAGCCCGCGGCGACCTCGAAACGGGACAGCGCCAGCAGGCGGGACGTCGCGCGCAGGTACTTCTTGCGGTAGCCGCCCGCGAGCATCTCGGGCGTGAAGATCTCGTCGAGCTTGGCGCCGGAGACCGTCACGGGAATGCTCGCGTCGTACATGCGGTCGGCGAGGACCACCAGACGCAGGGCCACCGACTGGTCCTTCGCCGGGTGCACACCCTCGAGGAAGACAGCGGGGACACCCTCGACGAGCTTGCCGTAACGCGACGGGTGCAGCGTGCTCAGGTGCGCGCACAGCTCGTCGAAGTCGTCGAGCGTGGCACCCGGGATCGCATCGGCGCGCTCGGAGAGCTCGGCCGAGTCGACCGGATCGGGTGCGGGCGGCAGGTCGCGGTGACGGTAGTCGGGGCCGTCGACGCGGATGGTCTCGAAGATCGCCGCGAGCTTCTTGATCTCGCGCAGGAAGTCCTGTGCCGCGAACCGTCCCTCACCCAACTGGCCGGGGAGCGTGTTGGAGGTCGCGACGATCGAGACGCCGCGGGCCGACAGTTCGGTCAGCAGACGCGAGACGAGCATGGTGTCGCCCGGATCGTCGAGTTCGAACTCGTCGATGCACAGCACGCTGTGGTTCGACAGCTCCTCGACGGCCTTGTTGAACCCGAGGGCGCCGACGACGTGGGTGAGCTCGACGAACGTGCCGAAGGCCTTGGGCGCGGGTGCGCTGTGGAAGATCGAGGCGAGCAGGTGGGTCTTGCCCACGCCGAAGCCGCCGTCGAGGTAGAGACCGGCGCCCTGCGGCTGGGAGCGGCGGCCGAACAGGCCGCGCTTGCCGCCGCGGATCTTCCCGATCTTGCCGACGAACTCGGCCGCGGTCTTCACCGCGGCCGCTTGGCTCGGCTCGTTCGGATCCGGAATGTACGACTCGAAGCTCACCTCGTCGAACATCGCGGGGGGCACCATCTGCGCCACCAACTGGTCTGCAGGCACCACCGGATTGCGGTCGACGAGACGTTCGTGCATTAGCCCAGGGTACGACCGCATCATGCTCGGATCCTCACTCGAATCCGGAATGCGACCTACTTCACACGGCGTTCACCTCGACGTCATGCACCGGGAGGACACTTCGGATCGGCCCCTCCACCACCGGTTGCACGCGCCCGCCGGTGAACCTGGCAGGCTGTGCGCATGCGCAGATCGGGAGTGATCGCCGCGATGTTGATCACGGTTGCCGCGGCGTCGACCGCGTGCGGAGCAGGACCGTCGATACGTCCCGACGTCGCCGTGGTGCGCGACGATCCCGGTATCGCCGTCGACAGGACCCCGCAGGACGAGACCGAGGTACCCGAACTTCCGGTGCCGTCGGCCGAACCGGCATGGCGGAACTGCACGGACGAGACGCTCTCCTCGTTCGACGCACCGCCCGGTCCCCAGGGTCTCGTTCTCGAGTGCGCGGAGGTCGTCGCCCCGATCGATGCGGCCGGCAACGTGGCGGGCACCTTCCCGCTGGCAGTCATGCGCGCACGGTTGCCCGACACCCCCACCGACGTGGCGCCGCTGGTTCTCACGACCGGCGCCGACATCGCGTCGACGCGCGCACTGACCGGCATGGCGACCGGCCCGATGTCCGGTGCACTGACGATGCGCCCGATCATCGCGGTGGATCGGCGCGGAATCGGCAACTCGCTCGCAATCGACTGCATCTTTCCCGCGGATCGTCGCGGTCTCGGCGATCTCGGACAATTCGGCCGCACCGGCGATGCACCCGAACGTGTCGCCGATCTGGGCCGTCAGGCGACCGTCTCGTGCACCGACTACCTGCAGCCGCAGCAGCTGATGTTCGGCGCATCACACGCCGCCGACGACATCGAACGCCTCCGCCAGGCATGGGGCGTGGACCGGATCGGTCTCCTCGGGGTGGGGAACGGTGCGACGGTCGCGCTCGCCTACGCCGCCGCCTATCCGGGCGCGGTCGGCCGTCTCGTCCTCGATTCCCCCGCCGCGGCCACCGCCGACGCCGAACTCATGGCCGAGTCGCAGGCCCGCGGCGCGGAGGCCGCCGTCGATGCCTTCGCCCGGCAGTGCACCGCCCTCGACTGCGCCCTGGGCGACGATCCCCGCGCGGCGATCGAGGATCTGCACGAGCAGGCCACCGAGGGTGATCTCGCGCCGGTCTCGGCCAATTCGTTCCTCACGGCGCTGACGGGTGTCCTCGGCACGCCGCGCGCCGATCTGCAGGCCCGCGTCCGTGAGGTGGCGGACGTCCTCGCAGCCGCGCGGGACGGCGATGTCATGCCGCTCATCGAACTGGTCGGTGCGGCCGAGGAGAGGCTCTCGACGGACGGTCAGTTCGTCGCCCGGTGCAGCGACGGACAGCGGTGGCCGACCCCGACCCACGCGGGCGATCTCGCCCGGAGCTGGTCCACCCTGTATCCGCTGTACGGCGCGGACCTGGCAACGGGCCTGACGGCGTGTGCGGCGTGGCCGAGCCTGCCTCCCCCGCCGCTGCCGGCGGCGCTCGACGTGCCCGTGCTCGTCTCCTCGGGGGCCGCGGACCCCGTCGTGGGCAATGCCGGCGTGGAATCGGTGACCGGTGTGCTCACCGCAGGCGGTATCGCCTGGGCGTCGCTGTCGTGGCAGGGTGCCGGTTACTCGGCGGTCCTGCACTCGGGTTGTGTGCAGGCCCGGGTGGAGGCCTATCTGTCCGGCGGGGAACTTCCGCCCAACGGGAGCCTGTGCCCCGCGTGACGTTCCCCGACCGGGGTCAGGGCGTGTGCACGGGTCCGCAGGCCCGCGGTGTACCGTGCCGTAGTGTTCCTCAGAAGTCTCGAACCCCGGACCGCACGCACGACCGCCGAGGTGGTCAAGGCTGTGATGTGGCCCCTTGCCGTACTGACGGTTCTGCACCGGGTCGTGATCAAAGCGGTCAACGGGTTCCGGACGGACGACTTCACCCCGGTCTACAACGCGGCGCTGGCCTTCCTCAACCGCCGGCCGGTGTACACCGCCGAGTTCCAGTGGGTCGATCCCCACTACCTCTATCCGCCTTCCGGCACGTTGTTGATCGCCCCGATCGCGGTGATCGACCCCGAGCGGTCGCGGTGGTTGTTCATCCTCGCCAATGCGATCGCGATCCTCGTCGCGCTCTACCTGTTGCTGCGCATGTTCGGTCTGCGACTCGATTCGCCGATCGCGCCGGTGCTGGTCTTCGCCGCGTTCGCGTCCGAGACGGTGACGAACACGCTCGTCTTCACGAACATCAACGGTCTCGTCCTGCTCGGCGAGATCGCGTTCCTGACGCTGCTGCTCAAACGACGTGATCTGTGGGCGGGGGCTGCGCTCGGCCTGACCTTCGCCGTCAAACCGATCCTCGCTCCCCTGCTGTTGCTCCCGCTCGTGCGCGGACAGTGGAAGGTCTTCATCACCGCCGCGGGTGTCCCGATCGCGCTGACGATCATCGCGTGGCCCCTGTCGGTCGACGCGTGGCAGTTCGTCGAACACACCGTGCCGTACCTGCTCGAGTCCCGCGACTACTTCAACAGCGCGATCGTCGGCAACGGCATGTACTACGGGCTCCCGGCCTGGCTGATCTTCGGTCTGCGGGCGGCGCTCGCGGTGATGGTCGCGGTGTCGGTGTGGTTGCTCTACCGCTACTGCCGCCACGACGAGGTGTTCTTCGTGTGCACCGCCGGTGGTGTGTTGCTCGCCGCTTCGTTCCTGCTCGGATCCCTCGGCCAGATGTACTACTCGATGATGCTGTTCCCGCTGCTGATGACGGTGCTGCTGCCGAACTCCGTGATGCGGAACTGGCCCGCCTGGCTCGCCGTCTACGGCTTCCTGAGCTACGACTCGTGGCTGTCGAGCCGGTGGGTGGAGGCCGGGCGCGCGGCGGAGTACATGAAGACCACCTTCGGCTGGTCGCTGCTGCTCGTCGTCGTCTTCGCCGTCCTGCTCGACCGCTACCTCGTCGCGAAGCGCGAAGGGCGCCTGGCGGACGGCATCGAGCCGTCGCACCTGCTCGAGGAGAAGCAGCCGGCACGGACGTGATCCGTCCGTGCCGGTGCAGACGTGACGCGTGCGCCGAGCGCGGTTAGCGTGGAGATCATGACGTCTGCTCCTCGATCCGAACCCGCACCCAAGGTCGTCCACACCGACGAGGAATGGCGCGCGAAGCTCACTCCCGCCGAATTCGCCGTGTTGCGTCAGGCCGGCACCGAGCGCCCCTTCGTCGGCGAGTACACCGACACCGAGACCGAGGGCATCTACGAATGCCGCGCGTGCGGTGCCGAACTGTTCCGCAGCACCGAGAAGTTCCACTCCCACTGCGGGTGGCCGTCGTTCTTCGACCCCGCCGACTCCGACGCCGTCATCCTGCGCGAGGACAACTCGCTGGGCATGCGGCGCATCGAGGTGGTGTGCGCGACGTGCCACAGCCATCTCGGGCATGTCTTCGAGGGCGAGGGTTACCCGACGCCCACCGACCAGCGGTACTGCATCAACTCGATCTCCCTGCGCCTGGTTCCGTCGGAGTGATCCCGGCCGCGGCCAGCGCGGTCCACAGTGCGTCGTGCCGCTCGGTGGTCGGTGTCGGTTCGACGAGTTCGAACGCACATCCGATCGACCGGGCGGCACCGTCCGCCTTCTCGCTGTCGCCGATCATCAGCGTCCGTCGCGGGTCGACACCGAGTCTGTCGACGGCGTAGCGGAAGATCTCCGGTTCGGGCTTGACGGCGCCCACCTCGAAGGACAGCGCGAACACCGACACGAGGTCGTCGATACCGAGCCGCGCGAAGGCCGGCCGCAGGTCGAAGGCGATGTTGCTCACCACGCCGACGGCGATCCCGTCTCCGGCGAGCGCCTCGATGACGGGGACGGTGTCGGGATAGACGGTCCAGCAGTCGGGGTCGGTCACCTTCTCGTAGAGCGCCTGTGCCTGCTCGGGATCGGCCACGCCCGACCTGCGCAGCACCGTCAGGTAGGCCTCGCGGTGCCAGCGCGGTTCGCGGTCGCGGTTGGTCCACGCGTGGTGCTCGTCGGCGTCCATCTCGACGGGCTGCCCGACGGGTTGCGTCAGCCGCCGCATGAGTTCGGCCTGCCGGTGCACGTCGAAGGGTCTGCCCTCGTGGTCGGTGACGTCCGCGAGCCAGCTCTCGTCCTCCTCGAGCCGGAACAGGGTGCCGGAGAAGTCGAACAGGACGGCATCGAAGGGAGTCTCGGCCATGTCCCGAGGCTAACGGCTACGCGACAGCGGCAGGTCGGCTCGGGTAGATCTCCTCGAGCAGTCGCTGCCATCGCGTCGGGCCGGCCGCACGCAGGGAATGTCCCGATGCGGACCGAAATCATGTGGCCCGAGGTTACCGACCGAGCGGCCTGTATACGCCACAATTTCTCGCATGGGTGAGACGGGTACGAGAATCCGGCGACACACGAAGCTGTCCGTCGTCGGCGCCGGGAGCGTCGGTACCGCGGTGGCGTATGCGTGTCTGCTCAGGGGTTCGGCAGACGCCATCGCGCTGTTCGACACGAATTCCGCGAAGGTGCGCGCGGAGGTCCTGGACCTGAACCACGGCACCCAGTTCGCGCCGTCGTGCCGGATCGAGGGCAGCGACGACATCGCGGTCACCGCCGGTTCCGATCTGATCGTCGTGACCGCAGGGGCCAAACAGCATCCCGGCCAGTCGCGTCTGGATCTCGCGGCGGCGAACGTCGCCCTGGCACGGGACCTGACGCCCGGCCTGCTGTCCGTCTCCCCCGAGGCGATAATCGTCTTCGTCAGCAATCCGGTCGACATCGTCACCCGCGCCGCGATCGCGGCGACCGGCATCTCGGACGGCCGGATCTTCGGGTCGGGCACGGTGCTCGATTCCGGCCGGCTGCGGTATCTGCTCGCCCACCGCGCCGACGTCGCGATCGAGAACGTCCACGTGTTCGTCGTCGGTGAGCACGGCGATTCGGAGGTCGCGCTGTGGTCGGGTGCGGCGATCGGGGGTGTGCCGGTGGAGTCCTTCGCCGTCGACGGACGACCCGTCTTCGGTCCGGAGACCCGCGCCGCACTCTTCGAGGAGGTCGTGCGCAGCGCCTACGAGATCATCCGCGGCAAGGGCGCCACGAATCTCGCGATCGGACTGTCGAGTGCCCGCATCGTGGAGGCCGTGCTGCGGAACCAGCGCCGGGTGCTTGCGGTGTCGACGCTGCAGATCGGGCGGCACGGCCTGCAGGACGTCTGCCTCTCGCTTCCCACCGTCGTCGACGCGCGCGGCGCGCACACCGTGCTCGAGGTGCCGTTGTCGCCGGAGGAGGAGGCGGGTCTGGCCGCCTCCGCGGCCACCCTGCGCGAGGTCCAGTCGTCCCTCGGTCTGTGACGCTCCGGCCGTATGTGCTCGGCCGCGAGGACTCAGCGCTGCCGGACGACCGGCGGATCGTAGGCCCGGATGGGCGGTAGCTCGCCGTCGAACCGCTCGACGTCGACGAGCACGTGCTGCCCGGTGCAACCGTGGGCCAGCGACGATGTGCCGACGTCGGGAGTGAGCACGTTCGCGTTCCCGTGCACGCACATCGATCCGGGATCGGACGGATCCAGCGGGTCGTACCAGGCTCCCGTCGCGAGCTGGACGACGTTCGGCAGCAGACCGTCGTCGAGGACGACCCCGGCAAGGCACGAACCACGATCGTTGAAGACGCGGACGATGTCGCCGGCCTCCAGACCTCGCGCGGCCGCGTCGTCGGGACGCATCCGGATCGGTTCGCGGCCACGGATCTTCGATGACTGGCTCACCGAGCCGTGATCGAGCTGCCCGTGCAGGCGCGTGGCCGGCTGGTTGGCGATCAGGTGCAGTGGGAACCGTTCGACCCGCGAGGAGCCGAGCCATTCGACGGGTTCGTACCAGGTGGGGTGCCCGGCACAGTCGTCGTAGCCGAACGAGTCGATGTCGGCGGAGAAGATCTCGAGCCGTCCGCTGGGAGTCCGCAGCGGGTTCGCCTCGGGGTCGGACCGGAAATCCTCGAACAGCGTCAGATCGTCCTCGGTCCGCATCCGGACCGGTCCGCCGTACCAGAAGTCGTCGAAGGGCGGCGGGTCCTCGACGCGCCGGTCGTCGGCGAGGACGAAACCGCGCCACTGCTCGTAGAGGTGTTCGAGCCACTGCCGGGACGTCCGGCCCTCGGTGAACTGCTCGCCGAAGCCGAGGCGGTGGGCGAGAGCGGTGAAGGTGTCGTAGTCGTCGCGGGCGTCGGCGAAGCGCGGGACGGCGGCCTGCATCGCGACGAGCAGCGGATCGTTGCGCGTGCACGTCAGGTCGTCGCGCTCGAGCGCCGTGGTCGACGGCACGACGATGTCGGCGTGCTTGGCCATCGGCGTCCAGTACGGGTCGTGGACGACGATCGTGTCGGGTCGCTGCAGGGCCCGGCGGAGCCGGCCGATGTCCTGGTGGTGGTGGAAGGGATTGCCACCCGCCCAGTACACGAGCCGGATGTCCGGGAAGGTCAGGCGACGGCCGTCGTAGTCGAACTGCTCCCCGGGCCGCAACAGCAGGTCGGAGATCGCGGCGACGGGGATGAAGTCCTCGACGTCGTTGTTGCCCTGGAACAGGGTGGGCAGCGGATACGGGACGGGCGCGAGACCGGGTTCGTTCATCGACCCGTAGCCGTGGCCGAAACCGCCTCCGGGAACGCCGAGTTGACCGAGCATCGCGGCGAGGGTCACGCCCGCCCAGGGCGCCTGCTCGCCGTGCCGCACGCGTTGCAGCGACCATGTGACCGACACCAGGGTGCGGCCGCGGGACATGCGTCGCGCGAGGTCGACGAGGGTGCCGGACGGGATGCCCGACAGTCCGGCGGCCCACTCGGGGGTCTTGGGGACGCCGTCGGTGCGGCCGAGCAGATATTCCTCGAAGCGGTCGTAACCGGTGCAGTAGCGGTCGAGGAACTCGCGGTCGGCCAGACCTTCGGTGGCCAGGACGTAGCCGAGGGCGAGCATGATCGCGACGTCGGTGCCCGGCCGGGGCGCGAGCCACTCGTGCTCATCGTGCACGTCGCTGCGGATCGGGCTGAACGAGACGATCCGTCCGCCGCGGGCCCGCATCCGGTCGAGGGCGTCGCGGGTGGGGTGATCGCTCGTGCCGCCGTCGTTGACAGCGGTGTTCTTGAGCGGGATCCCGCCGAAGCACACCATCAGATCGGTGTCGCGGGCGATGACCTCCCAGGAGGTCGAGCGCGCGAACAGTTTCCAGTGGGTGCCCACGACGTGCGGCATGATCACGCCGGTCGCGCCGAGCGAGTAGGAGTGCACCGAGCGGGTGTAGCCGCCGAACATCTTCAGGAAGCGGTGCACCTGGCTCTGTGCGTGGTGGAACCGGCCCGGGGCGGACCAGCCGTAGGAGCCGCCGAAGATCGCCCGGTTGCCGTGCCGGTCCTTCACGCGCTGCAGTTCGCCCGCGAGGATCTCGGTGAGTTCGTCCCACGAGACGGCGACGTACTCGTCGTCGCCGCGTCGTGTGCTCGGTCCCGGTCCGTTCTCGAGCCAGCCGCGGCGGACGGCCGGCCCGGCGATGCGAGCACGGTGCCGCACCGATCCGGGGATGTTCCCCAGGATCGGTGAGGGGTCGCGGTCCCCGGCGTAGGGCTGCACGGCGACGACCTCGCCGTCGCGCGCCTGCGCCGAGAACATGCCCCAGTGCGCCATCTGGGAGAACAGACGACCGTCTCCCTCCGGTGGCACCGCGCTCGTCGAGGTCACGTCAGGGCAGCGACGCGACGAGGGCTTCGACGTCGACCCGCGGCCCGGTGAAGAAGGGGGTCTCCTCCCGCACGTGCAGGCGCGCGTCGGTGGCACGCAGGTCGCGCATGAGATCGACGATGCGGTGCAGCTCCGGCGCCTCGAAGGCGAGGATCCACTCGTAGTCGCCGAGCGCGAAGGCCGGAACGGTGTTGGCGCGGACGTCGGGGTAGCCGCGGGCCGCCATGCCGTGGTCGGCGAGCATCTTGCGACGCTGTTCGTCGGGCAGCAGGTACCACTCGTAGGACCGCACGAAGGGGTACACGCAGACGTAGTTGCCCGGCTCCTCCCCCGCGATGAAGGCGGGCAGGTGGCTCTTGTTGAACTCCGCGGGCCGGTGCAGTGCGGTGTTCGACCAGACCGGGGTGCTCGCGCGACCGAGGATCGTGGTGCGCCGGAAGTCGGCGTACAGCTTCTGCAGATCCTCGATGTGCTCGGCGTGGGTCCAGATCATGAAGTCGGCATCCGCGCGGGTGCCGGCCACGTCGTAGATGCCGCGGACGATCACGTCGGTGTCGTCGAAGCGGGCGAAGAACGCCTTCGCGTCCTCGATCGCCGCGGCGCGGTCGTCGCCGAGGACGCCGGGCCGGACCTGGAAGACCGACCACATCGCGTAGCGGAGGGTGGAATTGAGCTTGTCGTAGTCGAGACGTGCCATGAGGTTCATCCTTCCATTCGTGCAGCCAGGCGTGCGGCCGCGGCCGTGCCTGTTGCGACACATGCGGGTACGCCCACACCGTGCAGCATCGCGCCGGCGACCTCGAGTCCGTCGATCCCTGCGATCTCGGCCTCGAAGGCGGCGACGATCTCGCCGTGGTGTTCGCGGTACTGCGGCAGCCCGCCGTGCCACCGCTGCACGAAGGCGGCCACCGGTTCGGCGTCGACTCCGGTCACGGTCGCGAGATCCGCGCGGGCCAGCGCGATCAGGTCGGCCTCGGACGCGTCGACGAGCGCGTCGTCACCGAACCGCCCGAACGACGCGCGGGCGAGCGCGACGGGTCGTTCGGCGAGGTGCGGCCACTTGCGGCTCGACAGCGTGAAGGCCTTCGCCGACAGTTTCTCCCCGGTCGCGACGAGGATCCCGGAGTTCTGCGGCAGGCCGGCGTCGTGAGGCAACGCGAGCGCGACCACCACCGACGAGGCGAGCGGGATCTGCGCTGCGCACTGTGCGGCGGCTCGCACGCTGTCGACCAGCAGCCGGGCGGCATCCGGGGCGGGCACGGCGAGCACCACACCGTCGACCTCGCCGAGCGGATCGACCGACCACCGGCCACCGCTGCGCTTCAGTCCGGATGCGGCCGTGCCGTACAGGAACTCGGCGTCGGCCCCGCGGACGAGGGCTTCGATCAACACGCCGTAGCCCTCGCGCAGCGTCCCGAAGACCGGGGCGTCCGACTTCGGTGGCAGAGCGCGGGCGACGGCGTCGCTCAGGCTCGTCGCGCCGGCGTCGAGGGCCGCGGCGAGCGTCGGGACGGTGGCACGGACACCCGCGGTGTCGGACAGCCCCGAGTACACCCCGCCGAGCAGCGGGTCGACGCTGCGCCGCACCACCTGCTCACCGAAGCGTGATCGGACGAGATCCGCGACGGAGACGTCGGAGTCCCGGTCCCAGTGGAACGGCACGGTGGGCTCGGCGGTGATGCGCGCCAGCGTCTCGTCGTCGACGAGCCCTTCGACGGAGTGCGCGGAGGCGGGGATGCCCATCAGCGTGCCCGTCGGCAGCGGATGCAGTCGCGCATCGGCGTACAGGAGCGGACGGGCGGCCGAGGGGTGGACGACGTGGTCGCTCAGGCCGAGTTCCTCGACGAGCGCGAGCACCTCGGGTCGGCGTGCGATGAACGCCTCGGCACCGACGTCGACGGGGTCGCCCGCAAGCGGGACCGTGCGGAGCTTGCCGCCGAGCCGCGACGATCGCTCGAGCACGACGATGCGCGCGGCGGCGCCGAGCGAACGACGCAGCCGATACGCGGCGACGAGCCCGCTGATCCCACCGCCGACGACCGCGACCGTCGGCGGGGTCACAGCGAATGCACCAGCTCGACCACTCGGGTGATGGCGTCGGGATCGGTGTCGGGCAGGACGCCGTGACCGAGATTGAAGATGTGGCCGATGGCGCCGGCCTCGAGAGCGCGGTCGGCCTCGGCGACGATGCGGCGCACCTCGCGTTCGACGACCTCCCGGCCCGCGAACAGGATCGCAGGGTCGAGATTGCCCTGCAGGGCCTTGCCCGGGCCGACGCGGGTCGCGGCGACGTCGAGCGGGATGCGCCAGTCGACGCCGACCACGTCGGCGCCCGCCTCACCCATGGCGCCGAGGAGCTCACCGGTGCCGACACCGAAGTGGATGCGCGGCACGCCCGCACCGGCGATCTCGGCGAAGACACGTTCGGAGTGCGGCAGGACGTACTCGCGGTAGTCGGCGAGCGAGAGGGCACCGGCCCACGAGTCGAAGAGCTGGACGGCGTCGACACCGGCACCGATCTGCGCGCGCAGGAAGGCGATGGCGACGTCGGTGAGCTTGCCGAGGAGGGCGTGCCAGGTCTTCGGGTCGGCGTGCATGAGCGCCTTGGTGCGCTCGTGGTTGCGGCTCGGGCCGCCTTCGACGAGATATGAGGCCAAGGTGAAGGGCGCGCCCGCGAACCCGATGAGCGGGGTGTCGCCGAGTTCGCGGGTCAGCAGACCGACCGCGCGGGCGACCGCTCCGACCTCTTCGGCCTCGAGGGTCGGCAGCGCGGTGACGTCGGCGGCGGTGCGGACGGGGTTCGCGACGACCGGGCCCGTGCCGGCGACGATGTCGAGGTCGATCCCGGCGGCCTTGAGCGGGACGACGATGTCGGAGAAGAGGATGGCGGCGTCGACCTTGTGCCGCCGCACCGGCTGCATCGTGATCTCGCAGACCAGTTCGGGGTCGAAGCACGATTCGAGCATGCCGATGCCGGCCCGGATCTCCCGGTACTCGGGCAGGGAGCGGCCGGCCTGGCGCATGAACCACACGGGCCGGTGGGCCGGCTTCTCACCGCGCGCGGCCGCCAGCAGGGGCGCATGGGGCAGGATCCTCCGCGCGGGGTACTCCGCGGGCACCGCAGATCCGACGTTCGTGTTCTCCAAGCCGGTCATCGATCCTCGTTCTTCGGGCACTGCGCGCCGTCGCGCAGGGCAGCGTCTGCCGGGTCGCACACAGGACGTGTGGTCCGGACCCGCTGCCCATGCTGCCACGCCCGTGCCGTTCGCCGGAATCGGCGCGCCTCCCGCGTGCGATGCGTCACCGGCACTAACCTCCGCTCGGTGACCACCTCGCCCGCCGAGCCGGCCCGCTTCCGTTCCGCAGTCGATGCGATGAACGCGGCCACCGTGCGCCCGGAGATCGAGGTCGGGCCGATCCGACCCCCGCAACGGCTCGCCCCCTACAGCTACGCACTGGGCGCCGAGGTCCTGCACGACGAGACGGACCGGGTGCCCGAGCAGTCCGAGGGCGACGCGTTCGGCCGCCTCATCCTTCTCTACGACCCCGACGGCGACGAGGCATGGCACGGGACCACCCGGCTCGTCTCGTACATCCAGGCCGACGTCGACGAGAGCCTGGCAGCGGACTCGCTGCTGCCGGAGGTCGCGTGGAGTTGGCTCGTCGACGCCCTCGCCGCGCACGGTGAACCGCTCACGGCGCTCGGCGGCACGGTGACCGCGACGACCTCCGTACGGTTCGGGGACATCGCGGGCCCGGGACGCGCCCACCAACTGGAACTGCGCGCGTCGTGGACTCCGCAGTCCGACATGCTGACCCCGCACGTGGAGGCGTTCTGCGACGTCCTCGCATATGCCGCGGGTCTGCCTCCGGCGGGGGTCGCGCGACTCCAGCGGTGAAAACCGGCGCAATCCGACCGGATTTCTAGAACCTGTTCTATTCTTGGTTCATGCAGCGTCTCAGCGGGCTCGATGCCGGTTTCCTCTATCTCGAGACCCCCAGTCAGCACCTCCACATCTGCGGGCTGATCGTGCTGGATCCGTCCACCGTCCCGGGTGGCTACGACTACGTGAGCCTGCGCAACGAACTCGAAGCACGCCTCACCGCCGTACCCCAGTTCCGGATGAAGCTCGCCGACAGCAGATTCAACCTCGACCATCCGGTCTGGGTCGACGACCACGACTTCGACCTCGACCGGCACGTCCACCACGTCGGCGTGCCCGCCCCGGGCGGCCGGACCGAGCTCGCGGACCTGTGCGGCCACATCGCCGCACAACCGCTGGATCGCTCGCGGCCGCTGTGGGAGATGTGGTTCGTCGGCGGCCTCGACGACGGCAGGATTGCGGTCATCGCGAAGATGCACCACGCCGGGGTGGACGGGGTCTCCGGTGCCGCACTCATCGCGCAGCTGTGCAGCCTCGACCCGGCCGAGCCCCGGCCCGAACCGGTCCAGTGGGGTGCCGGCGACGCGAACGACCTCGCCATCGCGATCGCCGGAGCCCTCAACGTCGCCCGCCGGCCTCTCCACCTGCTGCGAATCCTCCCCGGCGCGGTCACATCGCTGACCTCGTGGATCGCGCGCGCCCGCCGCGGCGACGCCATGCCCGCGCCGTTCACGGCGCCGCGCACCCCGTTCAACTCCACCATCACCGGACACCGCAACGTCGGCTTCGCCGAGTTGAACCTCGACGACGTGAAACTGGTGAAGAACGTCTTCGGCGTCACCGTCAACGACGTGGTGATGGCCGTGTGCTCCGGTGCGCTGCGCCGATATCTGGAGCGGCGCGGCGAGCTGCCCGACTCCCCGCTCATCGGGATGATCCCGGTCTCGGTCCACGGCAGGTCGGATCGCCCGGGACGCAACCAGGTCTCGGCGATGTTCGCCGACCTCCACACCCACATCGCCGACCCCGCCGAGCGGCTGCGGACCCTCGCGGAAGCGAACGCGGTGGCCAAGGAGCACAACGCCGATCTCGGCGCGAACCTGCTGCAGGACTGGTCGCAGTTCCTCGGCGCGGCGGTCTTCGCCCCCGCGATGCGCGCCTACGCCGGACTCCGACTCGCCGACCGGCACCCGGTGATCCACAACCTCGTGATCTCCAACGTGCCCGGACCGCCCGTCCCGCTGTACTTCCTGGGTGCGCGCATGACGGCGATGTACCCCTTCGGCCCGATCTTCCACGGCGCCGCGCTCAACGTGACGGTGCTCTCCCTCGACGGCAGGCTCGACATCGGCCTGATCTCGTGTCCCGATCTCGTCCCCGACCTGTGGGAACTCGTCGACGACTTCTCCCCCGCCCTCGAGGACCTCATCCTCGCGGCGGGTGCGGAAAGCGACGACGTCGTCTCGCAGGAGGGGTGACGCGGTACCCCGGAGGGGGTTCGCGTGGCGTCGAGCGGGTCCGTGTGTGTCCGCCGATCGGACGTTCCGGACAGGAACGGAATTGCGCACGGGGACGACACCGCTAGAGTCACGCCCATGCCGGCACAGAACGACGAGGACGAGCAGAAGAGCACGAGCGTGACGACGGTGCCGCTCCTCGAACCGCGCGACGGCGTCCCGGAGGTCGTCACCACGGCGCGCGGGGTCACCGAGGCCGCAGCGATGCTGGCGCAGGGACACGGCCCGCTCGCCGTCGACGCCGAACGCGCGTCGGGCTACCGCTACTCCGCGCGCGCCTATCTCGTACAGCTCCGCCGTGAGGGCGCCGGCACGGTGCTGCTCGACCCCATTCCGACACGGGACGACCTTGCTCCCCTGGCCGAGGTGATCAACGACCTCGAATGGGTCCTGCACTCCGCCGACCAGGATCTCCCCGGCCTGGCCGAACTCGGACTCCGCCCGGCGAAGTTGTACGACACCGAACTCGCCGGTCGCCTCGCCGGATTCCCCCGCGTCGGTCTCGCTGCGATCGTGGCCGAGACCCTCGGCCTCGAGCTGCGCAAAGGCCATGGTGCGGCTGACTGGTCGACGCGGCCGCTTCCCGACTCGTGGCTCAACTACGCCGCGCTCGACGTCGAACCGCTCGTGGAACTCCGCGACGCGATAGCGAGCGAACTCGAGCGACAGAACAAGACCGAGTGGGCCGCTCAGGAATTCGAGCACATCCGGCTCGCGGGGCCGCCCGCTCCGAAGCCCGATCGGTGGCGCCGCACGTCCAAGATCCACGCGATCAAGGACCGACGCCGCCTGGCGATCGTCCGGGAACTGTGGACCACCCGCGACGAGATCGCCGCCCGGCGCGACATCGCGCCGGGGCGCATCCTTCCCGACTCCGCGATCATCGCCGCCGCGGAGGCGAATCCCACGACCGTCGAACAGCTGCAGAAGCTTCCGGTCTTCGGCGGTCCGCGGCAGCGGCGTTCCTCCCGCGCGTGGCTCAACGCGATCGAGCGGGCCCGTGCACTGCCGGAGGACCGGCTCCCACCCCTCACGCCGCCGCTGACCGGGCCTCCGCCTGCCGGCCGGTGGTCGCGCCACCACCCCGAACAGGCCGCACGTCTCGCCCTCGCGCGCGGCGAACTCGCCGCTCTGAGCGAGGAAGTCGCCGTTCCGGTCGAGAACCTGATCAGTCCCGAACTCGTTCGGCGCCTGTGCTGGGACTGGGACGTCTCCGACGGGGGCGACGTCGAGGAGTACATCGACGGCCGCTTCGCCGAGGGCGGGGCACGTCCGTGGCAGCGCGCGTTGACCGTGCCGCGACTCGCGAAGGCCCTGACGGCGGAGAACTGATCTCCGCCGTCTCTCCTACGTACTGCTTCGTTCCGGCGCTTCCGCGTCCCGGGCAGTACATCTAGCCAGCAGCGACGTGCGCGGGCACCGCGGCGAACCTCTTACGCGCGTCGCGCAGGACCAGCTTCTTGGGCAGGTGGCGCGCCGCCGCGGGCAGCGCTCGGTAGGCGGGCACCGCGATCCGCATGAGGCGGTCGAACCATCGCTGGTGGGCCTCGGTCCACGTGAAGCCGTAGGCCTCACGGATTCGGGGATCGAGCATGCCGAGGGTGAAGAACCTGTTGAGCGCCATCGCCGGCCGGACGACGATCGGCAGGTCGCCGCCGGAGAGCAGGGCGCGTGCGTAGGAACGAACGGTCTCGTCGATCTCGAGATCGTCGACGACGCTGTGCCAGTAGGCATCGAACGCGTCGAGGTCCGCGGGCCACATCTCCTCAGGTACCTGCAACGACGTGCCGTAGACCGCGAACTCGCGGTAGAGCCGTTCGGCCTCGGCCCGGTCGACGCGGCCGAAGAACCGCTCGTACACGTCGCGGCCGCCGTGGAACATCACCGCGGCGATCCACAACTGGAGCTTCGGATCGAAGGCGTTGTATCCGCCGGAGCGGACCGGTGCGTGGGCGCGGTTGACGAAACGCACCACCCTGCGTCGTTCCTCGTCGTCGCCGAACGCCACGAGGAAGATGTACGCACTCGTGTTCCGGAAGCGTGTGACGGGATCCATGAGCGCCTTGCTGTGTTCCACCACACCGTGCCCCACCGGAGGCAGAGCGATCTCCATGAGAAACCTCCGAGGTGAGGTCAGCAGGAACGCCGCTTCACCCACCACACCCTGTACCGTCGCGTCCGGTCGTCGCCGAGTCATGGAACGAGACTGTATTCCCAGATCACACAGTGTCAAGCGGAGGTCCTCACCGGACGGGAACGTCGCAGGCAGAGCGACGGCGCGGAGAGAATATTTCTTAACTTCCTGCCCGATCGGAGGTGTCGTCACACTCCGTGGATGTCCCGTTCGCAGTCCGCCCTGTGGGCGAGTTCTCGCCGGAAACGTCGAGTCGGCCGTTCATCCCGGCGTAATGTTCCCCTGAAGAAAACACACTGTGTCCAGCCCTTTTTCCGCCCTCGCGGCCAGTCCCATCCAGGAGTTTCTCGGTGACCCAACCATCGACCGCACACGCCGCGAAAGTCATCGCCGTGACCGTCGCGGCGGCCGTGGGCGGTTTCCTGTTCGGCTTCGACAGCTCGGTCATCAACGGCGCCGTCGACTCCATCCAGGACAACTTCGCGCTCAGTTCGTTCGTGACCGGTTTCGCCGTCGCCATCGCCCTGCTCGGCTGTGCCGTCGGCGCGTGGTTCGCCGGACGCCTCGCCGACAGTTGGGGCCGCAAGCGGGTGATGCTCCTCGGCTCCGCCCTGTTCGTCATCTCGTCGATCGGGTCCGGTCTGGCCTTCAGCGTTCCCGATCTCATGCTGTGGCGTGTGCTCGGCGGCCTCGGCATCGGTATCGCGTCGGTCATCGCACCGACCTACATCTCCGAGATCGCACCCGCTCGCTACCGCGGCGCCCTCGCATCACTGCAGCAGCTCGCCATCACTCTCGGCATCTTCGCGGCCCTGCTGTCCGACGCGGTGCTGCAGAACGCCGCCGGTGGAGCGTCGAACGAGCTGTGGTGGAATCTCGAGGCCTGGCGGTGGATGTTCCTCGTCGGCGTCGCGCCCGCCGTCCTCTACGGTGTACTGGCGCTGACGATCCCGGAGTCCCCCCGCTATCTCGTCGGCAAGGACATGGACGAAGAGGCTGCGGCCGTCCTGGCCAACGTCACGGGCGAGCTTCGGCCCGACGAGCGTGTCCGCGAGATCCGGCTGACGCTGCGCCGCGAGTCGAAGGCGTCCTTCGGCGACATCCGCGGCCCGGTCTTCGGTCTGCAGCCGCTGGTGTGGGTCGGCATCACGATGGCCGTCTTCCAGCAGTTCGTCGGTATCAATGCGATCTTCTACTACTCGACGACATTATGGAAGTCGGTGGGCTTCACCGAGAACCAGTCGTTCACCACCTCGGTGATCACCGCCGTGATCAACGTGCTCATGACGTTCGTCGCGATCCTGTTCGTCGACAAGATCGGTCGCCGTCCGCTGTTGATGACCGGTTCGATCGGCATGTTCGTCAGCCTGCTGCTCGCCGCGATCGCCTTCTCGCAGGCGGTCGGCAGCGGTGAGGACGTCGAACTTCCGGCACCGTGGGGTGCGCTCGCCCTCGTCGGCGCGAACGCCTTCGTGATCTTCTTCGCCGCCACCTGGGGCCCGATCATGTGGGTGATGCTCGGCGAGATGTTCCCGAACCGCATGCGCGCAGTCGCCCTCGGTATCAGCACCGCGGCGAACTGGATCGCGAATTTCACGGTGACACTGGCGTTCCCGCCGCTCACCTCCGCGGTCGGGCTGTGGTTCCTGTACGGACTGTTCGCGTTCTTCGCCCTGCTGTCGTTCTTCTTCGTCAAGACGAGGATCCCCGAGACCAAGGGCATGGAACTCGAGGAGATGCAGAGCTAGTCGATACAGACGCCAGGGGCGGTATCCGGTGATCCGGATACCGCCCCTGGCGTCTGTATGTCTGCGTGGGCCGGACTCAGCCCGCTTCGCGGTCGGACTGCTCGACCGCCGAGGGTCGCGACCGCTCCTCGGGTTCGCTGTCCAGGCCGGCGACCCAGCCGGTGACCTGACGCGCCACATCCTGGGCCGTCAGACCGAGTTCGGCGTGGATCTCGTTGCGGGAGGCGTGATCGAGGAACTGCTGCGGCACCCCGAGATCGCGCGTGGGCACGTCGACGTCGTTGCGGCGCAGCGCGGCGGAGACCGCCGAGCCGACACCACCGTGGAGGCCGCTGTCCTCGATCGTGACGACGATCCGGAAGCCGCGTGCGAGGTCGACCACCGCGTCGGGCACGGGGAAGACCCACCGCGGGTCGACGACCGCGGCGTCGATGCCCTGCTTGGAGAGACGATCGGCGACGTCGAGCGCGAGACCGGCGAAGGCGCCGACCGCGACGATCAGTGCGTCGCCTCGCCGCGACGGCGGCATCCGCAGCACGTCGACCGTGCCGTCGAGACGCTCAAGCGCCGGGATGTCTTCTCCCACCGAGCCTTTGGGGAACCGGAGGACGGTCGGGCCGTCGGAGACGTCGAGCGCCTCACCGAGTTCCTCGCGCAGCGTCGCCCCGTCGCGCGGAGCGGCGACCCGGATGCCGGGAACGATGCCCAGCAGGGACAGATCCCACATGCCGTTGTGACTGGCCCCGTCGGAACCCGTGACACCCGCCCGGTCGAGCACCACGGTGACCGGCTGCCGAAGCAGTGCGACGTCCATGAGCAGCTGGTCGAACGCGCGGTTGAGGAAGGTCGAGTAGACGGCGACGACGGGATGCATCCCACCGAGCGCGAGCCCCGCCGCCGACGTCACCGCGTGCTGTTCGGCGATGCCGACGTCGAAGGTGCGCTCGGGGAACCGTTCGCCGAACTTGGCGAGTCCGGTCGGTCCGGGCATCGCAGCGGTGATCGCCACGACGTCCTCCCGCTTCTCCCCCAGCGCGATGAGTTCGTCGGAGAAGACCGACGTCCAGTCGGGGGCGGAGGTGGACTTCGCCCGACCCGTGCGCGGATCCATCACGCCCGTGGCATGCATCTGATCGGCGAGGTGGTTCTCGGCGGGCGCGTAGCCGGCTCCCTTGCGGGTGACGGCGTGGACGAGGACCGGGCCGCCGTACGCCTTCGCGCGACGCAGCGCCGATTCCATGGCCTGCTCGTCGTGCCCGTCGACCGGGCCGAGGTACTTGATGCCCAGATCGGTGAAGAGCACCTGCGGGCTGACCGCGTCCTTCACACCGGCCTTCATGCCGTGCAGCACCGAGTAGGCCGCCGAGCCGATCCAGGGGATCCGCTTGACGATGCGCCGACTGTTGTCGAGCACCTTCTCGTAGCCGGGCTTGAGGCGCAGCGCCGCGAGGTGCTCGGCGAGACCGCCGATCGTGGGTGCGTATGAGCGGCCGTTGTCGTTGACGACGATCACCATCGAGCGGTTCTGCCCGGCGGCGATGTTGTTGAGCGCTTCCCAGCACATACCGCCGGTCAGCGCGCCGTCGCCCACGACGGCCACCACGGTCCGATCGGACTGTCCGGACAGCGAATAGGCCTTGGCGAGTCCGTCGGCGTACGACAGGGCGGCCGAGGCGTGCGACGACTCGATCCAGTCGTGTTCGCTCTCCGCGCGGCACGGGTAGCCGGACAACCCACCCTTCTGCCGGAGACTGTCGAACTCGTCGCGACGACCGGTGAGGATCTTGTGGACGTAGGCCTGATGACCGGTGTCGAAGAGGATCGGATCGCGTGGCGAATCGAACACCCGGTGCAGAGCGATGGTCAGCTCGACGACGCCGAGATTGGGCCCGAGGTGACCGCCGGTCGCCGCGACCTTCTCGACCAGGAATTCCCGGATCTCCCCCGCAAGCTCGGTGAGCTCCACAGGGGAGAGTCGACGTAGATCGTCGGGCGACTGGATGCGGGACAGAACACCCAACTGGAACAGCTCCCTCCGGCTCGTGCCTCACGCTCGTCGCGCGAGTGATTTCCTCAGTCTACGGAGCGCGGGAACGGAGCGTCTCCCGCCACCGCCTCGCTTCCGCGTGATCTCCTGGTCACCGGCGGGCGGATCGTCCGCCGGTGAGCGAGGTCACCCTCACGAGGAGATGTCGGCGCGATCGGCCGGCGACTTCTCCTCGACGAGGTCGATGGTGGTGCGCAACGCCTGGTTCGGGATCAGCACCACTGCCACCAGGGTAACGACCGCGAACGCCGCCGCCACGAGGAAGAGGGTCGCCGTCGCGTCGCCGTAGGCGGCACGGATGACTTCGGCCACCGGCTCGGGCAACTGGGAGAAGTCGAGAGTTCCACCCGATCCGCCACCGGAGGTGTCCACACCGAGCTTCGCGAGGCCGTCGGCGGAGATCGTCGCGACACGGGACGCGAGGATCGAACCGAGCACCGACACACCGATCGCGCCACCGAAGGTGCGGAAGAAGGCGACGGAACTGCTCGCGGCGCCGATGTTGCGCACGCTCACGGTGTTCTGCACGGCGAGGACGAGGTTCTGCATCAGCATGCCGGTGCCCAGACCCACGATCGCGATGTACACGCTGATGAGCGTGAGCGAGGTGAGGTGGTCGACCGTGCCGAGAAGTCCGAAACCGACCATCTGCAGAATCGCGCCGCCGACCAGGAAGCCCTTCCACTTGCCGAAGCGCGTGATGAGCTGACCGGAAAGCATCGACGAGACGAGTGTGCCGGCGACCATCGGGATAGTGAGCAGACCGGCGACCGTCGGGCTGTAGGCCCGCGAGGTCTGGAAGTACTGGCCGAGGAAGGTGGTGGCGCCGAACAGGCCGATACCGACTGCCACGGACGCGATGATCGCGAGACCGGTGGTGCGTTCGGTGACGATCTTCAGCGGGATGATCGGATCGGCGACCTTCGACTCGACGATCAGCGTCGCGACGAGCAGGACGATGCCGGCACCGACGTAGAGGGCGGACTCGGCCGAGAACCACTCGTAGTAGTCGGCCTTACCGGCGAAGGACACCCAGACGAGCAGGACACTCACGGCGGCGGTGATGAGCGTGGCGCCGAACCAGTCGATGCTCACGTTCTCCTTGCGGACGGTCGTGACGTGCAGCGTGCGCTGCAGCAGGATCAGCGCGACGACGGCGATCGGCACGCAGACGTAGAAGCACCAGCGCCAGCCGAGGAGGTCGACGATGACACCACCGAGCACGGGTCCACCCGACATGGCGACGGCCATGACGGCGCCCATGTAGCCGGAGTACCGGCCGCGCTGGCGGGGCGGGATGATGCTGCCGATGATCGCGACGACGAGAGCGGTCAGACCACCCATGCCGATGCCCTGGATCACGCGGGCGGCGAGCAGGACCGGCACGTTGTGCGCGATGCCGGCCAGGACCGAGCCGATCACGAAGACCAGGATCCCGAGCTGGACGAGCAGCTTCTTGTTGAACAGGTCGGCGAACTTGCCCCAGATGGGCGTCGACGCGGCGTTCGCGAGCAGCGCCGTGGTGATGACCCAGGCGTACTGGGTCTGGGTACCGTTCAGATCCGCGATGATCGTCGGCAGAGCGGTCGAGACGATGGTGCTGCTCAGCAACGCCGTGAAGAGAGCGGCGAGGAGGCCCGACAGCACGACGAGGATCTCGCGGTGCGTCATCTGCTCCTCGGCTGCCGGAGCATCCGGCTGCGCTCCCTGTCCGGAGACTGTGGTCATGAATTGGTCCTTCGAGTATCGATGACGAGCGGAGCCAGGGACGAGGTGAGACGTTCGAGCGTCGTGATGGCGCCTGCGATCTCGTCCTCGTGCCAGTCCGAGAGTTCTGCGGAGAGCCGTTCGGTCCGGCGCTTCTTCACGAGGTCGAGGATCTCGATACCCGCGACCGAACAACTCACCCGGTGAGCACGACGATCGTCGGGATCGGGATGTCGATCCACGAGGCCTCGCTCGACGAGTTCGGCGATCTGTCTGCTCAACGACGACTGGCTGACGCACATTTCGACGGCGAGCTCGCTGGGCCGGCACTCCCCCATCCGTGCGAGCACGAACAGCACCGCGACGAGCGCGGAAGGAAGCACATCGGTGTCGTGGTGCACGAGTGCACCACGCAGCGTGCGACCGAACATGAAGATGGCGTCGGCGAGTTCGTGGGCCTGAGCCTTTTCCGGCACAGCGAACCTCCGTCGGAATGAACTAATTGATTACGTCATGCAACTATACAGATTAGTTGCGTACTACAAGCAATCTCTTTTTCATGTCACACCGACTACCCGGATGCGGTCCCCGTCACACCTCGCCACACCACACACAGCACGGACCCCGGGCGGGTGCGACGGGAACCCGGTTCAACGGGTGAACAGACCGATGCACTCCACGTGATGAGTGGAGGGGAACGCCGCGAAGGCCCGGACGTCCGCCAACTCGAATCCGTTGTCCCGGTACAGACCCACGTCCCGACCGAAGGACGCGGGATCGCAGCCCACGTGGACGATCCGGCGCGGTCCCGCCGCGGCCACGGCGGCCACCACGTCCTTGCCCGCCCCCGCGCGCGGCGGGTCGAGGACGACCACCTCGGGGGCCGGCAGGTCGGGGATCATCCGCTCCACACGCCCGTGACGGAAGGACACCTGACCGAAATCGGCGAGCGCCTCGATCCCGTCGTCCACGGCGGTCTTCGACGACTCGACCGACACCACCCGCCCGGACGGACCGACCTGCTCGGCGAGCACGGCCGCGAACACCCCCACTCCGCCGTACAGATCCCACGCCGTCGCACCCTCCGAGGCCTGCGCCCAGTCGGCCACCGCAGCCGAATAGGTCGACGCAGCGCCGCGATGAGCCTGCCAGAAACCGGTCGGCGCCAACCGCCACTCGCGCTCGCCGACCCGCTCGACCACCCGTCCCGAGCCTTCGATCACCTTCTCCGGACGGGGCGCGTTCACCGCCGCCCGCCGCGACGCCGCGCCGCGCCGGCCCTGCCGTCGCGCACCACCCGAGAGGACCGGAGGTGCGATCTCCACCACGTGCCGCCGGCCGTCTGCGTCGAGCACGACCTGCAGCTCCGCTCCCGGTTGCCACACACGATCGGTGAGGCCGACGTAGGCGTGCGGATCGATCTGCGGGCACGCCAGTTCGGGGACGACCTCGTTGCTGCGGTACCGGCGGTATCCCGGGTTCCCCACCACGTCCACCGCGAGCCGGACCCGGGTGCGCCACAGAGTGCCGTTGGACGCACCGCCCGGCACCTCCTCGACCGTCACCTCGCGGTCCACCCCACCGAGCCGGCGCAGTTGCTCGGCCACCACCGCGCCCGTGAACCGGCGTTGAGCCTCGACGGTCGTGTGCGCGAGGTCGCAGCAACCCGCCCCTCCCGGACCGGAGATCGGGCAGACCCGATCGATGCGGTCCTCGGACGCCTCGAGCACGTCCTCGACGTCGGCGAAGCAGAACGACCCGCCCCGATCCTCGGTGACCCGAGCGAAGACCCGCTCCCCCGGCAGTCCGTGCCGCACGAACACGACGCGCCCCTCGAATCGAGCGACACACGCACCACCGTGGGCGGGATTGCCGAGGATCACCTCGATCCTCCGGCCGGACCAATCCGTGCGCGGGTGTGCCTGACGATTCACCGCGGTTCCTCCTCGTTGTCCAACTGTCGATCCTGCCCGTTCGGGGCGGCCCGCCCCACCGCACCGGTGTCCGCGGACGAGCGCAGCTGCCAGGGCACGCTCGTCACCATCACCCCCGGCTGAAAGAGGAGCCGGCTCTTGAGCCGCAGGGCGCTCTGGTTGTGGAGCAGTTGCTCCCACCAGTGCCCCACCACGTACTCGGGGATGAAGACGGTCACGACGTCGCGGGGAGAATCGCGCCGCACCCGGCGGACGTAGTCGAGGACGGGCCGCGTGATCTCCCGGTAGGGCGACTCGACGACCTTCAACGGCACGGTGAGATCGCTCTTCTCCCATTCGAGTACGAGACGCCGGGTGCTCTCGTCGTCGACGTTCACGGTGATCGCCTCGAGGGTGTCGGGGCGGGTCGCCCGCGCATAGGCGAGGGCGCGCATCGTGGGCAGATGCAGGGTCGAGACGAGCACGATCGAATGGGTGCGGCTGGGCAGCACCCCGTCCCAGTCCGCTCTCTCGAGTTCGGCGGCGACCGTGTCGTAGTGGTGCCGGATCGCTTTCATGAGCCCGAACGCGACGACCATGGTCACCACCGCGATCCACGCCCCGGCGGCGAACTTGCCCGTCAGCACGACCAGCAGCACCACCGATGTGGAGACGCATCCGACACCGTTGATCAATCGCGACCGGGCCATACGGCCCCGCGCCGACGGATCCGTCTCGGTGCTCAGTTCCCGCGTCCAGTGCCGCACCATGCCGGCCTGCCCCAGGCTGAACGCGACGAAGACACCCACGATGTACAGCTGGATGAGCCGGGTGACCTCGGCCTCGAAGACCCACACGAAGACGACGGCGATCCCGGCGAGGAAAAGGATGCCGTTGCTGAAGGCGAGCCGGTCGCCGCGAGTGTGGAACTGACGCGGCAGGTAACGGTTCTGCGCGAGAACCGAACCGAGCACCGGGAATCCGTTGAAGGCCGTGTTCGCGGCGAGCACGAGGATCACGGCGGTGACGATCGTGATCAGGACGAACGCGGCCGGCACCCCCTCGAAGACGGTGTGCGCCAGCTGGGAGAGCAGCGTCTTCTGCTCGTAACCCTCGGGTGCACCGCGCAGCTGGGTATCGGGATGCTCGGCCACCACCACACCGAGCCGCTCGGCGAGGAAGACCACCCCGAGGAACAGCGTGACGGCGATGCCGCCGAGCACCAGCAGGGTCGTCGCGGCGTTGCGTGCCTTCGGTTTCTCGAAGGCCGGCACACCCGTGCTGATCGCCTCGACACCCGTCAGCGCCGCGCAGCCGGACGAGAAAGCCCGCGCGAGCAGGAGGACGAAGGCGAGCGCGGTCAGATCCGTCTGCTCGGCGACGAGTTCGAAGTCCGCCGACTCCGCACGCAGGTCGTCGCCCAGGACGAAGATCCGGAACAACCCGGCCCCGAGCATCACCAGCATGCAGCCCACGAAGGTGTAGGTGAGGACGGCGAACGCCCGGCCGGCGTGCCGGAGTCCGCGCAGGTTCACCGCGGTCAGCAGCACGATCGCGACGACGACGAAGAGCACCTTGTGCCGGGCGACGAACGGCACGGCCGATCCGACCGTCGCCGCCGCGGACGACAGCGACACCGCGACCGTCAGGACGTAGTCGACGAGCAGCGCACTGCCGACGGTCAATCCTGCCGTGGGGCCGAGATTCTTCGTGGCGACCTCGTAGTCGCCGCCGCCGGACGGGTAGGCACGCACGGTCTGGCGGTAGCCGGCGATCACGATCACGAGCACGAAGGCGACAGCGAGCCCGATCCACGGCGAGAAGGCGTAGGCGGACAACCCCGCGACGGAGAGGACGAGGAAGATCTCCTCGGGTGCGTAGGCGACCGACGACAGCGCGTCGGAGGCGAAGACCGGCAGTGCGGTGCGCTTGGGCAGCAACTCGTGCCCGAGAGTGTCGCTGCGGAAGGGGCGACCCAGCACGAGCCGCTTCGCCGCGGTGGAAAGCTTGGACACGCGCAAAGCCTATGCGGTTCCGGCCCCGAAGTACCCCTCGGCCGGGTCACGACCTCTCGAAGATCGTCACGCGGTACCGTTCGGATCGGCGGTCCGCAGCGGTCCGTCTCGGAAAGATCGACCGGAACGGAGTCCACTGGGGTGTACGTGGTGGTGATGGGGTGCGGTCGGGTCGGTTCGGCGGTGGCCACCGCACTCGTCCGGCTCGGTCACGAGGTCGCGGTCATCGACCGCGACGCGAGCGCGTTCGGACGACTCGGCCCGGACTTCCCCGGGCACACCGTGCTCGGCATGGGCTTCGACCGCGACGTCCTGATCTCCGCCGGCATCGAACGTGCCGACGCCTTCGCAGCGGTCTCCTCCGGCGACAACTCGAACATCATCTCGACGCGCGTGGCCCGCGAGACCTTCGGCGTCGAACGCGTCGTCGCGAGGATCTACGACGCCAAGCGGGCCGCGGCGTACGAGCGACTCGGCATCCCCACCGTGGCGACCGTGCCGTGGACCACCGACCGTTTCCTGCATGCGCTCACGCACGACAGCGAGACCGCCCGCTGGCGCGATCCCACCGGATCCGTCGCCATCGCCGAGGTGAACGTGCACGAGGGGTGGGTCGGACGACGCGTCACCGACCTCGAGGAGGCCACGGGTTCGCGCGTCGCGTTCCTGATCCGGTTCGGCACCGGGCTGCTGCCCGACCGCAGGACGGTGTTGCAGGCCGACGATTCCGTCTACATCGCGGCCGTGTCAGGTTCGGTCTCGGAGGCGATCACACACGCCGAGAACCCGCCGGTCGACGAGAACTGACCCGTCCACCCGAGAGGAAGCCCACATGAAGGTGGCGATCGCCGGCGCCGGAGCAGTGGGGCGCTCGATAGCGCGGGAACTGCTGCGCAACGCCCACGAGGTGATGCTCATCGAACGCAAGCTCGACCACGTCGAACCCGAGTCCGTGCCGGACGCGACGTGGGTCCACGCCGACGCCTGCGAACTCAGCTCGCTCGAATCCACCGGACTCGAGCAGTACGACGTCGTGATCGCGGCGACGGGCGACGACAAGGCCAACCTGGTCCTCAGCCTGCTCGCGACCACCGAGTTCGGTGTTCCGCGGGTCGTGGCGCGCGTCAACGATCCCCGCAACGAGTGGCTGTTCGACGCATCGTGGGGTGTGGACGTCGCGGTGTCCACACCACGCATGCTCGCGGCGCTGGTCGAGGAGGCCGTCACCGTGGGCGATCTGGTGCGGCTGATGACGCTGCGCAAAGGCGCGAACCTGGTGGAGGTCACCCTGCGCGACACCACCGCCCTCGCCGGGAAACCGGTCCGGAAACTGGAACTGCCGCGCGATACGGCCCTGGTGGCGATCCTGCGCGGCGGGCGGGTGATCGTCCCGCAGCCGGACGATCCGCTCGAGGGCGGGGACGAACTGCTGTTCGTCACGGCGGAGGACGTCGAGGACGATCTCCGGCAGGCGGTGAACCGCTAGTCGCGGAGCCGGTGCTGGCCGGGGAGCCGAGGCTGCCCGTCGTGCGCCCCGTGCTCGTCGTGGGGTTTGCTCGACAGCCCGTCGTCCGTCGCCAGCGCGTCGTCGACCGTCTCCGCGGGCGCGGGTTCGACGATGCGGTCGGCACGCCGGACCGCCCAGAGGGTCACGAGCAGGGCAAGAGCGGTCAGCGGCCAGCCCATGCCGATCCGGGCCACCGCGAGCCAGCCGGTGCGGTCCGCGTCGTAGAGGTGGTTCTGCACGAGATAACGACCGAGGAAGACCAGGGTCCACGCGATGGTCGCGACGTCGTAGGCGCGCACCGCGGAGGGATGCGAACGCCACCGCGATCCCTGTCCGTTGAGCATCCCCCAGATCACGCCCACGAGCGGTCTGCGGACGAGCACGGACAACAGGAATGCGCCCCCGTAGACCAGGCTCGCGTAGATCCCGAAGAGGAAGTATCCCTTCGCGTCGCCGGTGCGATGAGCGATGAAGGCACACAGGGCGACTCCGAAGAAGCCCGAGATCGCGGGCTGGATCGGGGTGCGCTGGATCAGGCGCCACACGAGCACCGCAAGGGCGACGCCCAGCGCGGACCAGATGGCGACGGTGAGGCCCCACAGGCTGTTGACGGGGACGAACACCAGCACCGGCAGCGTCGAATAGATCAACCCGCTGATCCCACCGAGTTGTTCGAGCATCGTCTGCTGGTTGGTGTCGCTCACTCCTACGAGCCTGCCACATCCGGCACAGGGGTACGACCCTGCGTGCACCAGAGGCACCACTCCGCACGCACAGAGGTCAGGCGGGCTCGCGCAGCTCGTAGTAGGGGTTGTAGATCACCTTGCGTCCGTCGCGTTCGCCGACACGACCGCGGACCGTCAACGTACGCCCGGGCTCGATTCCCGGGATGCGCCGACGACCGATCCACACGAGCTGGATCGAGTCGGTCCCGTCGAAGAACTCCGCCTCGACGACGGCGGCAGCGGCACGCGAACACGACTCGACACTACGAAGACGTCCGTACATGGTCACTTCCTGACCGCGGGCGCATTCGACGACGGGTAGGGCGCCCGTGGAGTGCGAGGATTCGGCCATCTCCTCGGCATCGAGTTCTTCGATGTCCTCGGTGAGCCGCCGTGTGAGCCGACGCAGGTAGCCGGCCGGGGAAGCCATAACACGCTCCTGTACGGAAGGGGCACGGATCTCGCGCCACCGGACTCTTCTTCGCCCGCCACTGTAGACCCATTCTCGCCGGATACAAGTTGCCCTGTGCACACGCACGTGCAGCTGTCGTTCGTCCTGCTGTGCGAGCAGGTGAGCGCGGTCTTCGGGGGCCGATGGTGCAGGATCGTCCGCATGTCCCACAGCGAATCCCCGGTCCCCCCGACCGCCGGCACCGCGGTCGTGCTTCCCGGCACGGGTTCGGACGCATGCTTCGTCGAGAAGGCGTTCGGCGCCGAACTCCGACGGCGGGGCATCACCCCGATCGCCGTCGATCCGGATCCGCGCCGTGTGGTGGCGAGCTATCTCACCGCGCTCGACGAGGCGGCCGAGAACGGGCCGATCCTCGTCGGAGGGGTGTCGATCGGTGCGGCCGTCGCCTCGAGGTGGGCATTCGACAATCCGGACCGGGTCGTCGGCGTGCTCGCTGCCCTACCTGCGTGGACCGGCGATCCGCGGGAGGCGCCGGCCGCCGCGAGCGCGCGGTGGACGGCCTCCGAACTGCGCGCCCACGGGCTCGATGCGGTGACCGCTGCGATGACGGCGTCGAGCCCGCCCTGGCTCGCGCGGGAATTGACGCGATCGTGGAGCGCCCAGTGGCCCGATCTCCCGTCCGCACTGGACGAGGCCGCGCACTACCGGGCACTCGACGTCGACGAGTTGCGGTCCGTGACCGTGCCGGTCGGTATCGCCGCCGCGGTGGACGACGCGGTCCATCCGCTCGAGGTGGGGCAGCAGTGGGCGCGGGAGATCCCTCACGCGGAACTCGCGACGGTGACACTCGAACAGGTCGGGGACGATCCCTCCGTGCTCGGGAGGTTGTGCCTCGCCGCGCTCGACAGGATCGCCCCCGTCCCGAACCGATGATCGGTATCGGCCTCAGAAGCCGAGTTGCTGCATCGCCGAACCGGATTCGCCCCGGCGCGGCGGCGTCTGCCGGGTGGGCGGGACCTGCTGCGTCTGCTGGGTGGGCTGTTCCGGCGGGGCAGTCCGCGGAGCGGGTTGCGCCGGAGCCGCGCCCTGTTGTTGCTGCGCGGCGGCTTGCTGTTGTTGCTGCGCGGCGGCCTGTTGTTGCTGTTGTTGCTGCGCCGCGACGAGCTGTCGGGTGAGCGCCTCGGGCAGCACGATCGGCAGCGGTGTACGGACCGGATGGGGCTCGGATCCGCGACGGACGACGGTGCCGGAGATCACCGACCGCGCGAGCCGAACGAGTTCGGAGTCGGCTCCGGCGTTCCCCGAGGGCGCCGCGACCACGCAGCGGATCATCCAGCGGAAGCCGTCGACACCGATGAACCGGAGATCCGCGTTCGCGGTCCTGCCGTGGAGTTCACGGCCCCACGGCCCCGATTCGATGCTGACCTCGGCCTTGTCGTTGCGCAGCGTCTCCGCGAGTTCGGCGGCGACCTCGCGCCACTGTCCCGGCGACTTCGGTGCGGCGTACGCGGAGACCGTGATGCGCCCGAACTGGGTCACGAGGTGGACGTTCTGCGGCGTCCCGTTCGGAGCCATCTCGACCTGGATCTGACCACCGGCCGGAAGCGGTACGAGCACGGATCCGAGGTCGAGACGGGAGGCGGTCACCGTCTCCTCGTCGACCTCGTCGATGTCGTACGGGCCGGAATCGGCCGCACTTCCGGTGGCGTACTCGTCGTACTCCTCGTCGGCGGGCTCGTCGTACGCACCGAGGTCGCCGGCGGAAGCGGCGTCGGTCGCCTCGACGTTCGACCCGCGGTCCTTGCGGCGTCGTCCGAACATGTCAGGAACCCTCCTTCACGAGGCCGGCGTGCCCGCCGCTCGATCCGTATCCGCCACTGCCCCGCGCCGTGTCGTCGAGCTCGTCCACTTCGACGAAATCGACGAGTTCGACACGCTGGACGAGCAGCTGCGCGATGCGGTCGCCTCGGCGGAGTTCGACGGCGCGCTCGGTGTCGTGGTTGATCAGGCACACCTTGATCTCTCCACGGTAGCCCGCGTCGACCGTCCCGGGAGTGTTCACGACGGACAGGCCGAACTTGGCGGCGAGACCCGAACGCGGGTGGATCAGGCCGACCGTGCCCACGGGCAGCGCGACGGCGATGCCGGTGCCGACGAGCGCCCGCTCCCCCGGGCCGAGGGTCACGTCGACCGACGTGCACAGGTCCACACCGGCGTCACCGGGGTGGGCACGAGTGGGCACGGGAAGCTCCGGATCGAGCCGGCGCAGCGGTATCGGGGGAAGATCGGTCACGTCGTCCGAGACTACTCGCGTGCCGGGTCGCTCCACCGAGGCGACTATCCTTACGGTGTGTCCCGTTCCTCGCGCACCTCACCGACTACCCCTCCGACGGCCGACGCTCCGACCTTCTCGGAGCGGATGTGGGTGCCGTGGTGGTGGTGGCCGATCGGGCTCGGTGTGGCCGCCCTGCTCGCGGCCGAGCTGCACATGGGTGCCCCGGGGATGTACGCGTGGCTTCCCTACGTCCTTCTGCTCCCGGTCCCGATCTGGGTCCTGACCTGGCTCTCACGCAGCCGGGTCGAGGTGGTCGGCGGCGAACTCGTCGTCGGTCGCGCACATCTGCCCGTCGACGTGATCTCGCGGGGTGTGGTGGTTCCGGCGTCGGCCAAGAGCGCCGCGATGGGACGCCAGCTCGATCCGGCGGCGTTCGTCCAGCACCGTCCCTGGGTGCGGACCATGGCGCTCGTCGTGCTCGACGACCCGGAGGATCCGACGCCCTACTGGCTGGTGAGCACGCGGCGGCCTGCCGAACTGCTCGCGGCGCTGGGTTGCGACGAGTCGGGCCGCAAGGACGATCCGACCCGCAAGTAGGGCTGTTCGAACGGGCATCGGTCCCCGTATACGACAGGGCCCGGATACGACAGGGCCCCGGATGCCGGGAACAGCACAGGCTGCCGCGGCGCCGGGGCACGCAGGAGGAAGACGCGGGTGACCACGGCGCACCGTCGTCACCCGGCCTCGTTTCGCACCTATGTCCTCACGCTGCCCTCTGTCCTCACGCTGCGCAGTCCCGGCAGATCATGACACCGTTCTCCTCGCTCGCGAGTCTGCTCCGGTGATGCACCAGGAAACAGCTCGAGCAGGTGAACTCGTCGGCCTGCTTCGGGACGACACGCACCGACAGCTCTTCGCCGGACAGATCCGCCCCGGGCAGCTCGAAGGACTCGGCGGTGTCCGATTCGTCGACGTCCACCACAGCGGACTGGGCCTCGTTGCGCCGGGCCTTCAGTTCCTCGAGTGAATCCTCCGACACATCGTCGCTGTCGGTCCGCCGGGGTGCGTCGTAGTCAGTCGCCATTTCCTCTTACCTTCTAGTACTCGTACCGGTAGCCGGCCGGGACACGGACGGTGCTCCCGGCCAGGGCAACGCACGGCCGTCCGTTGGAGTTCCCGACGGGTGTGCCATTGCTGTGGCATACCCGAATTCACTCTGTTTTCGCGCCGCACCGTCCCTTCTTGGACGGTTCGGCCGCCGAACAATAGCCGACCTCACGCACGAATATGCAATCGATGCGTGGAAACGCCGGGAATTGTCTGGCAATCGTCATCAACAACACAACGACTCGTGACATTTCCTCGGGTCGGCGGTTCCACCGACCACGTCCGCGACCTCTACAGTGAGTGCGACGAACACGGCATGACACGAGAGGCAGGGCCGCGTGGTTTCCCTGATCACCGAAGGAAGCGCAACCGACGACCGCGGCCGCCCGTTCCGTCGGCGCCGGGTGGTCCCGGCCGCCGTGGCGGGTGCCGTCCTCGCCGCAGGCACCATCGTCGTGTGGTCCTCCGTGTTCACCTCGTCCGAGCCCGTCACGACCACCGTGGCGTGCAACGCTCCCCCGACCGAGGCCACCGACCCCGAAGGCCCGCAACCGGCTCCGCTCGGCGAGGTCGTGGACCGGTCGACGCTGCTCGAGGTCGAACCCGCTCCCCTGGCGGCCACCCGGGTGCGCGTCTACAACGCCAACGGCGAACGCGGCCAGGCCACGCACGTGGCCGCTCAGCTGAGCGATTACGGTTTCTCGAGCCCGCCCGACGTGCAGGCCGGCAACGATCCGGTCTACGTCGACCAGAACATGCAGTGCCAGGGGCAGATCCGCTTCGGCGAGGCCGGGCGCGCTGCTGCGTCCTCGGTGTGGTTGCTCGCCCCGTGCGCCGAGTTGGTGCAGGACACACGCGAGGACGACACCGTCGACCTCGCGCTGGGAACCTACTTCCGGGACATCTCCCCGGGGGCGGATGCCGAAGAGGTCCTGCGGGCACTACGCGAGGTCCCGGTGGGCGAGGAGACGGCTCCGCTCGACCTCGATCTGCTCACGGCCGCACGCAATGCCCGGTGCTGAATCTTTTCACAGACCGTGCATCCTGTTTTTCGTCACTGTTGCGGTAAAAGGTGACGAACGACAATTCATGATGTGACGAAACGGTCAATTCGGAATTGCGTCGAGCGCTCCGATTTCGGCGAGCAGAGTTTCGAAATCGGCCGCGATCCCCGGCGCGGCCGCGACCGTGAGTTCCCCGTCGTCCCCGGTGCCCCTCGGGACACGCACCACCGCACCGGCTTCAGCAGCGACGAGCGCCCCCGCCGCCCAGTCCCAGGGACCGAGTCCGTGTTCGTAGTGGGCGTCGACCCTGCCGGCCGCGACCATGCACAGGTCCAGAGCGGCCGCTCCGACACGCCGGATGTCGCGCACCCTCGGTAGCAGCGCCGCCACCAGCTCACCCTGACGTGCGCGTCGTGCCGGCGAGTACGAGAAGCCGGTCGCCACGAGCGCCAGTCGCGGATCCGTCACGGGATTGCATCGCAACGGCACCCGCGTGCCGTCGAGGTCCAGATGGGCACCGAGACCCTCTGCCGCCGAGAACGTCTCCCCCGAGGCGATGTCGACGACGGCACCGGCCACCGAGCGTCCGTCGACCCGCGCGGCCACCGAGACCGCCGAGGCGGGGAGTCCGTAGACGAAGTTGACGGTGCCGTCGATGGGATCGACCACCCAGACGACTCCGCTCGCGGCAGTCGCCGTCCCGCCGTCGGCCCCGGTCTCCTCGCCGAGGAAGGCGTCGCCCGGCCGCAGTTCCGTGAGCCGGCGCCGGATGAGTTCCTCACTCTCGGTGTCGGCGGCTGTGACGGGATCGGTCACCGTCGATTTCGTCCCCACGCGGGCGGCCTCCCCCGAGCCCGGAGGACCGAACAGCTCGACCCGGCGCACACGGACGTAGGAGGCGGCCTCACGTGCGACGGTCACCGCCACATCCCTCAGCGCGGCCAACTCGGATTCGGGGAGTGTTCTCTGTGCGTGCACGAACCGATCCGAACACAGTGCCGACGGTTTCGCCACCGACCCCACACCCGGTGACACCGGGCATTATCGTTTCCACACGAGCGGAGCAGCCGGCACGACCCAGCGAGAGGAAGTACGCAATGGCACAGGACGTCCCCACGGACCGATCGACTCCCGTCGACCACGGATTCGGAGTCGACATCGGGGGCAGTGGCGTCAAGGGTGCCGTGGTGGACCTCGACACGGGCCGCCTGGTCGGCGACCGCATCAAGATCCTCACTCCGCAACCGTCCACTCCCGAGGCCGTGGCGAAGACGGTGGCACAGATCGTCGAACAGGCCGGCTGGACGGGTCCCGTCGGTGTGACCTTGCCGAGCGTGGTCACCGGAGGCGTCGCCCGCACCGCCGCCAACATCGACAAGTCGTGGATCGGCACCGACGCCGGGTCCCTCTTCTCGCGGGTGCTCGGCGGCCGGGACGTCTCGGTGCTCAACGACGCGGACGCCGCGGGAATCGCCGAGGACCGCTTCGGTGCCGCCAAGGACACCGACGGCGTGGTGATCCTCCTGACCTTCGGCACCGGGATCGGTTCGGCCGTGCTGCACAACGGTGTACTGCTGCCCAACACCGAGTTCGGGCACATGGAGGTCGACGGCAAGGAGGCCGAGCACCGCGCCGCCTCGTCGGTCAAGGAGCGCAACGACCTGTCGTACAAGCAGTGGGCCAAGGAGGTCTCCCGCGTCCTCACCCGCTTCGAGGATCTGCTCTGGCCCGACCTGTTCATCGCGGGCGGCGGCATCAGCCGCAAGCACGAGAAGTGGATCCCGCTCCTGACCAACCGCACGCCCGTGGTTCCCGCCGAACTGCGCAACGCGGCGGGAATCGTAGGGGCTGCTTATGCTGCGAAAACAGGTGTCACTCCCTGAGTCCGGCGCATCGGCCGCCCGAGGGATCGTTACAATGGTCCCCAGCAGGCCGGAACCGGCCCTCATCCCGACAGACCTCTCCGCCGGAATCACTCTGGCGCGACGCCGCACTACCTCGTCACGAAAGGGCGTACGTGGCAGCCACCGACATCCACACCGCTGATTCCGCCAACGAATCGGCACCCGTTGCGGACGCTTCGAGCGTCGCAGGCGCTGCGGACTCCGCGGAGGGCACCGCTCCCGGTGCCAAGCCGCCGGCGAAGAAGACCGCTGCGAAGAAGGCCCCCGCGAAGAAGGCAGCCGCCAAGAAGGCTCCTGCGAAGAAGGCAGCCGCCAAGAAGACCACCGCGAAGAAGGCAGCAAAGAAGACCACGAAGGCTGCGGGTTCGGGCGACGAGGACTTCGACGCCACCGAGGAAGCGGACCTCGCAGACCTCGAGGTCTCGGAGGGTGATCTCGCCGGCGCCGAGGATGTGGTGGTCGAGGACGACGAGCCCAGCGAGAAGGACAAGGCCTCGGGCGACTTCGTCTGGGACGAGGAAGAGTCCGAAGCGCTGCGTCAGGCACGCAAGGACGCCGAGCTCACCGCCTCGGCCGACTCCGTGCGCGCCTACCTCAAGCAGATCGGCAAGGTCGCCCTCCTCAATGCCGAGGAGGAGGTCGAGCTCGCCAAGCGCATCGAGGCCGGTCTGTACGCGACCCACATGCTGCAGCAGCTGGCGGAGAAGGGCGAGAAGCTCCCCGTCGCCCAGCGCCGCGATCTGAACTGGATCTGCCGCGACGGCAACCGGGCCAAGAACCACCTGCTCGAGGCGAACCTCCGTCTCGTCGTCTCGCTCGCCAAGCGCTACACCGGCCGCGGCATGGCGTTCCTGGACCTGATCCAGGAAGGCAACCTCGGTCTGATCCGCGCCGTCGAGAAGTTCGACTACACCAAGGGTTACAAGTTCTCCACCTACGCGACCTGGTGGATCCGTCAGGCCATCACCCGCGCCATGGCCGACCAGGCCCGCACCATCCGTATCCCGGTGCACATGGTCGAGGTCATCAACAAGCTCGGTCGTATCCAGCGCGAGCTGCTCCAGGATCTGGGCCGCGAGCCCACGCCCGAGGAGCTCGCCAAGGAAATGGACATCACGCCGGAGAAGGTGCTGGAGATCCAGCAGTACGCGCGTGAGCCCATCTCCCTCGACCAGACGATCGGCGACGAGGGCGACAGCCAGCTCGGCGACTTCATCGAGGACTCCGAGGCCGTCGTGGCCGTCGACGCCGTCTCCTTCACCCTGCTGCAGGATCAGCTGCAGTCGGTGCTCGAGACCCTGTCCGAGCGCGAAGCGGGCGTCGTGCGTCTGCGCTTCGGCCTCACCGACGGCCAGCCGCGCACCCTCGACGAGATCGGTCAGGTCTACGGCGTGACGCGCGAGCGCATCCGCCAGATCGAGTCGAAGACCATGTCGAAGCTGCGTCACCCGTCGCGGTCGCAGGTGCTGCGCGACTACCTCGACTGACATCCGTCACGAAGAACGAGGGCCATCCGATCGGGTGGCCCTCGTTCTTCGTTCCGGACCCCGGGGTCCGCAGGAGAAGGCCGCTAGAGAAGCTCCGGTTCGTCTCCGGGAAGGCGCTGTCGCTCGTCGCCTCCGGGGAGTCGTGTGGATGCGAACCGCATCACCGGTTCGACGACCCGCGCGGCCACCGGACCGAGCACCGCGGTGATCATCACGTATGCCGAGGCGATCGCCGCGAGGCGACTGTCGACGTGACCGGAGGCCACGGCCAGCCCGGCGATCACGATGGAGAACTCTCCCCGGGCGATGAGTGCCGCGCCGGCGCGCGCCCGGCCCATCACAGCGATCCCGTGACGGGCCGACGCGATCCATCCGGTGACGAGCTTCGTCAGCGCGGTCAGCACGGCCAGCAGGACCGCCCAGCCGAGCACCGGCGGTATCGCCGTCGGATCGGTGTTGAGTCCGAAGAAGACGAAGAAGATGGCGGCGAACAGGTCGCGGAGCGGTTCGAGGACCCGGACGGCGTTGTGTGCCGTCGAACCGGAGATGGCGATGCCCAGCAGGAAGGCACCCACGGCCGCGGACACCTGCAGGGCCGACGCGATCCCCGCCACCAACAATGCCGCGCCGAGCAGCTTGAGCAACAGTGTTTCCCGATCGGGGCTGTCGAGCACGACCGAGACGTAGCGCCCGTATCGCACCACCAGCACCAACACCACGGTGACGAGACCGAGTGAGATCGCGACGGCTTCGAGGCCGCCGAGCAGACTCACGCCCGCCAGGATCGCAGTGAGGATCGGGAGGTAGACGGCCATCGCGAGATGAGGATCGACAGGACGACCGGGGTCTCTCGGTTGCCGAGGCGCCCCAGATCGGCGAGGACCTTCGCCACGATCCCGGACGACGAGATGTAGGTGACACCCGCGAGCACGAAGGCGCCGATGGGTCCGAGACCCAGGATCAGCGCGACGGCGGCTCCCGGCACCGCGTTCAGGGCGAGGTCGAGCAGGCCTGCCATCCGGGAGCGTCGCAGGCCGCTGATCAACTCGTTCGCGGTGTACTCGAGACCGAGCAGCAACAGCAGCAGGACCACGCCGATCTCGCTGGCGATGTGACTGAACGCCCCGATGTCGCCGAGCTGGATGAAGCCACCGTTGCCGAAGCACAGGCCGCCGATCAGATAGAACGGGATCGGCGACATGCCGATCCGCGCCGCGAGCCGTCCGAGGACGCCGAGTCCGAAGAACACCGCACCCAGTTCGATGAGTGCGAGTGTCGTCGTGTCCATTCTGCGGGATCAGCCGTTGCGCAGGATCCTGGCGGCCGCGTCGAGACCGTCGGCCGTGCCGACCGCCACCAGGATGTCCCCACCCGTGAGAACGAAGTCGGGTGTCGGAGACGGCATGACCTGACCGGCACGCATCACGGCCACGACGGACACACCGGTGCGGGTGCGCAACGCGGTGTCGCCCAGTACCGCTCCGTCGAACCGGGAATCCTCGTTGATGTGGAGCTGGCGGGTGAGGATTCCGGGCAGGTCGCGGTGGTCTTCACGCAACTGGGCGACGAGCTGTGGGGCACCGAGCAGATTGCTGAGCGTCGCCGCCTCCTCGACGGTGAGAGGCAGGGAGGCCGCACACGCGTCGGGGTCGCCAGCCTTCGAGATGATGAGGTCGCTGTGACCGTCCCGATGGGTGATCACCCCGATGCGGCGCCCGGAGGCCAGTTCGAAGTCCTTGCGTACACCGATCCCGGGAAGCGGCGTCACGTCGACGATCATGGCCGAAAGACTAGTCCTCCGGACCGACGGCGTCCGCTCGCTCCCGGTCGAGGGGCGGGAACCGACCGTCCGGTCCCGGCAGGTAGGGCGTCACCTCCACGACGGCATCGACGGGCAGGGGCCCGTAGAGGTGAGGGAAGCGCATCGACTCCGGGTCCTCCGATACACCGGGTTCGAAGCGGAGCGGGTCGGCGAGGCGCGTCGGGTCGACGCGCAGCAGGAGGAGGTCCGTGCGGCCGGCATACAACCGGTCGGCGGGCAGGTGCACCTGGTGCGGGGTCGACAGGTGGACGAAACCCTGGGTCCCGAGGGAGTCCGGCACGACCGCCCCGAGGGGTCGGAAGCGGTCCCAATCGTCGCGGGAGATGATGTGCAGCAGGGTCTCGGTCATGGCGTCATTGTGCGTCGGACAGCCCGTCCGGGGCGTTCCCGGCCCCCTCGAGCTCTGCGCTGTGAGCGAACACACCGTGCGGAAAACGGCCATGTCGAAGCGTTTTCGCTGTTCGATGCGTGAAACACGCCACCATTGGGCATCCAGGGGAACAACACGTGAATACGAATCGTCTGTCAGAGTAGATCCACCGCGCCGGCCGGTGCGGCGGACCAGACCCCGGCACCCGATATGAGCGGTGGCCAGTTTGGAGGAGTCATGCCCGGTACGTTGACCAGCCCGAAGTTGACCGCTGCAGATCGCTGCGATCGGTGCAATGCCGCCGCTCGTGTCCGCGCCGTCCTTCCGACCGGCGGAGAACTGTTGTTCTGCGGGCACCACGCGAACGAGCACACCGACCGCCTCCGTGAACTCGGAGCGACGATCGTGAGCGAGTCCGACGCCACCGTGTGATCCGCCGTCCGGAACCACGGTTCCGAGACCCGACCGAACGGGCGACCACCTCGAGGTGGTCGCCCGTTCTCGTCGTCACCAGCTGCGCAGGATCGCGATCCGGTCGCGCAGTTGCTCGGCGGTCGCCATCGCCGTCGGCGGACCACCGCACTGGCGACGCAGTTCGCCGTGGATCACCCCGTGCGGCTTTCTGGTCCGGTGGTGCACGACCGCGACGAGCGAGTTGAGTTCGCGACGGAGCTGGGCGAGGGTGTCGGCGGTCTCGACACGCTCGGTCACCTGGGGCGGCGGCGTGGGTGCCGGTTCGGCCTTCGGCTTGTTCAACTGCTGTTCCTGACGCTGACGCAGCAGCGCCCGCATCTGTTCCGCGTCGAGCAGACCCGGGAGCCCCAGATAATCGGCCTCCTCGTCGGAACCCGCGAATGTCGCGGTACCGAACGAGGATCCGTCGTAGATGACCTGATCGAGCTCGGCGTCCGCCCCGAGCGAGTGGTAGGCCTTCTCGTCCTCGCCGGGCTCGTCCTTGCGCCGGTTCGCGTCGGCGAGCAGCTCGTCGTCGAAGCCCTCCTTGACCCGGTGCGGCTTGCCGAGGACGTGGTCGCGCTGGGCCTCGAGCTGGCTGGCCAGCTCGAGCAGCACCGGCACGGACGGCAGGAAGACGCTGGCGGTCTCACCCTTGCGCCGCGACCGCACGAAGCGGCCGATCGCCTGCGCGAAGAACAACGGGGTCGAGGCGCTGGTCGCGTACACACCCACCGCCAGTCGCGGGACGTCGACGCCCTCGGACACCATGCGCACGGCGACCATCCACCTCTGGTTGCCCTCGCTGAACTGCGAGATGCGGTCGGAGGCGGTGGGATCGTCCGAGAGCACGACGGTCGGCATCTCGCCGGTGATCGACTCGAGGATCTTCGCGTACGCACGCGCGGTGGTCTGGTCGGTGGCGATGACGAGCCCACCGGCGTCCGGCATGCCGCCGGCACGCAGCTGTTGCAGACGGGTGTTCGCCGCCCCCAGCACCGCAGGAACCCAGTCGCCCTGGGGGTCGAGGGCCGTTCGCCACGCCCGGGCCGTCTGCTCGGCGCTGAGAGGCTCTCCCAACCGCGCGGTGAACTCCTCCCCCGCACTCGTGCGCCAGCGCGCCTCGCCCGAGTACGCGAGGAACACGACGGGGCGCACGACGCCGTCGGCGAGTGCGTCGGCGTAGCCGTAGGCGTGGTCGGCCTTGGACTGCAGCAGACCGTCCTCGTTCGGCTCGTAGCTCACGAACGGGATCGCACTGTCGTCGCTGCGGAAGGGCGTACCGGTCAGCGCCAGACGGCGGGTCGCGTCCCCGAACGCCTCGAGAATGCCCTCACCCCAGCTCTTCGCGTCGCCACCGTGGTGGATCTCGTCGAGGATCACCAGGGTGCGACGCGCCTCCGTGCGCACACGGTGCTTGAACGGGTGCGAGGCGACCTGCGCGTAGGTGACCACGACGCCCTGGTAGTCGCTCGATGTCTGCCCGGTGGAGTTCGTGAAGTTCGAGTCGAGCGCGATGCCGATGCGGGCCGCGGCGCCCGCCCACTGGTGCTTGAGGTGCTCAGTAGGGGCGACCACCGTGATCTGGTCGACCGTCCGGTCGCGCAGCAGCTCCGACGCGACCCGGAGGGCGAAGGTCGTCTTACCGGCGCCGGGGGTCGCGACGGCGAGGAAGTCGCGCGGCTTCGTCGCGAGGTACTTGGTGAGGGCGCGGCGCTGCCAGGCACGCAGCTGGGCCACAGGGGCGGAGGTCGTAGCTTGTCCGACGGTTTCGGTGCTCACCGGTTTCTCGTGCTCCTTGTCCGCTTCGCTCGGGTCGGTGCCACCGCACTCGTCCGGGCGCCGACCGTCATGCAGCCTATCGTCTCGGAGCCCGCGAACCCGCCGAAGCCGCGGCGTCGGCGGGTTCTCCGAGGACTGCGTGGCAGAATTCGAGAGGCCCTCACCTGCCTGTGCGCGCACGCGAGCGTGTCTTCAGGAATTCTGGAAGTAGATGAACGACACACCACGATCCCCCGCCCAGGCACCCTCCGGCCGCGTTCGCCGTGCGGTCGGAAAGGGCTGGGAGGTCGTGACGCACACCCTGTCGTCCGCCTGGGACCACTCGATCTTCAGCAAGGCGGCGACCGCGGCCTTCTGGCAGACCCTTTCGCTGCCGCCCTTGGTGCTCGGCCTGCTCGGCAGTCTCGGTTACGTCGGTGGCTGGTTCGGTCCCGACACGGTGGAGATCATCACGTCGAAGACCGTCACCTTCCTCCGCTCGGTCTTCAGCGACAGCGTGGTCGACCAGATCATCGAACCCACCGTCGAGGACGTCCTCCGTCGGGGCCGCGCCGACGTGATGTCGTTGGGCTTCGTGTTGTCGCTGTGGGCGGGATCGTCGGCGATCTCGACGTTCGTGGATTCGATCGTCGAAGCGCACCACCAGCAGGACCATCGTCACCCGGTGTGGCAGCGGATCTTCGGGCTGCTCCTCTACGTGGTCTTCCTGATCCTGGCGGTGTTCACGATGCCGCTCGTCGCGCTCGGACCCACCCTGATCGGCCGGTTGCTGCCCGACGCCTGGTTCGATGTCGGCTCACGGATCATCGACACCTTCTACTTCCCCGCGGTGGGCCTGCTCCTGCTGATCGGTCTGACGACCCTGTACAAGGTGGCGCTGCCGAAGTCACTGCCGTGGCACCGACTGCTCGGTGGCGCGGTGCTGGCCGGGGTGTTCTTCCTCGCGTCGAGCGTGATCCTGCGGTGGTACCTGACGTGGGTCGCGGCCACGGGCTACACCTACGGCGCGCTCGCCGCCCCGATCGCGTTCCTGCTGTTCACGTTCTTCCTGGGTTTCGCCGTGGTCCTCGGAGCGGAGTTCAACGCCACGGTGCAACAGTTCTGGCCGGCGCGCGCCACGCGTCTGGAGCAGTGGCGGATCTGGCTCGCGGAGCAGTCGGCTCGTGATCCGTCGCCCGACAGCGGGCCGGTGACGAACCTCACCCGCCGGTTGACGAGCTCCACGACCATCCGACTGTCGGACCTGATCCGGCCCGGGGATCGCCAACCCGAGTCGTGGCCGATCGACGGGAAACCCGCCGAGTCGGATGCGGCGCCGGACGATCGGCCTGCACCCCACGACGACACTGCCCCCTACGACGCTGCCTCGCACGACGACAAGGCCGGGGGATCCGAAGTTCCCCCGGCCCAGACCGAACTCCCGCCGGTGGAGGCAGTATCACCGTCTTCGCCGGCAGCAAGACCGTCGCCGGAATCACCCGACGCCGCGGCGGACGACGGGGTGTTCCACCAGGTGTCTCAGTCGCCCTTGCGCAAACCGTCGTAGACTTTCTTGCATTCGGGGCACACCGGCGAGCCGGGCTTCGGCGACCGGGTCACCGGAAAGACCTCACCGCACAGCGCGACCACATGGGTACCCATGACCGCACTCTCGGCGATCTTGTTCTTCTTCACGTAGTGGAAGAACTTCGGGGTGTCGTCGTCGGTCGTTTCGTCGGTGGTGGTATCCGGCCGTTCCTTGATATCCGTGCTCACGTGTCCATGATGCCGCACGGAAGGGCCGGATGTGTATGTGCGTGCGACGGCCCGGCGTGGGAAGGTGGAAGACATGGCGAGAACTCACGGTTTCGGCGGATCCCCCGAGAACGGATCGCCCGACAACCCGGTTCTGATCACCGCGGCGGAGGCGTCGCTCGAGGATCAGCACCGAGCACGGGTTCGCAAGTACCTCACCATCATGTCGGTCCGCATCCCCGCCCTGCTGCTGGCGGCGATCGCGTACGGCGTATGGGCCAATCCCTGGATCTCGATGGCGATCATCGGGGTGTCGATCCCGCTGCCGTGGATCGCCGTCCTCATCGCCAACGACCGGCCGCCGCGCCGCAAGGACGAACCGAGCCGCTGGGACGGCCGCTTCGACGACGCCCCGGCGATCGAGTCGTCCCGACACCCTGTGATCGACGGCTGAGAAGGACCCCCGACGGGTCGCTTGCGAGAATGTCGTGGTGGACCGCGACCTTCTCCTGTCTCTCTGCCCGGCTCTGCGCACCGCACTGATCCGGTGCCGCTACGACCTCGACACCGTGCGGGAACTGCTCGGCTCCGAGGCGCATGCCGCCCTCGGACGCAGTGAACCCGTCCCCGCCCGGCGTATCGCGCGTGGTGCGGGCGATCTCGGCGTGCTCGTGCGGCTGTTCCTCCTGCAGGACACCTGCCCCGAGGACGAGGTCGCGCAGGCTCTCGCTCCGGTGACGACGGAGCAGGCCGTGCAGGCGGGGCTCGTCGAACGCGACGGCGACGGCGTGCGGGCCGCTCTCGACCTGCGACCCCTCGACGCCGGGACCGGTACCCGCTGGGTGCTGTCCGATCTCGACGGCTCCATCCGGCCCGTGCCGACCCGCCCCGATCACGTCCTCGGCGTCGGTCAGGCCTCCCTGTCGCTGCTGCAGGCCACCCCGACCGATCGGGTGGGTTCGGTGCTCGACCTCGGCACCGGTTGCGGGGTGCAGGCCATCCGCGCCGCGGACCACGCGGACGAGGTCACCGCGACCGACATCAATCCCCGTTGCCTGACCCTGGCCGCCGCGAGCGCCGCGCTGAACGAGATCGACATCGATCTTCTCGAAGGGTCGTGGTTCGAGCCGGTCGCCGGCCGGACCTTCGACCGCATCGTCGCGAACCCGCCGTTCGTGGTGAGCGCGGGACGCGTCGAGCACAGCTACCGCGACTCCGGTCTCGACCTCGACGGCGCCAGCAGGCTCATGATCTCGCAGGCCGCCGAGCACCTGAATCCCGGCGGCACCGCCGCGATGCTCGCGTCCTGGGTGCACGTCGAGGGTGAGGACTGGCGGGCGCGGGTCGCATCGTGGTTGCCGTCACACGGCGTCGACGCCTGGATCGTGCAGCGTGATGTGGCCGATCCCGCCCTGTACGTCGGGACGTGGCTGCGCGACGGCGACGCCGATCAGCGGGAGCCGGAGGTCGCGGCGCGCGCAGAGCAGTGGCTCGACCACTTCGAGGAGCACGGCGTCGAGGGTGTCGGGTTCGGGTTCGTCTACCTGCGCCGCACCGACCTGCCGTCCGACGTGATGGCGGAGGATCTGCGGCACGCGTTCACCGATGCGCTGGGTGACGAGGCGGTCGACTACTTCCGTCGCCTCGACTGGCTGCGTACGCACGAGGTGCTCGACGCCCGTTTCGCGGTGCGGCCCGATACGGCCCTCGAGCGGGTGCACCTGCCCGGCGAGGACGGGTGGGACCAGGTGGTCGTGCGGGTGCACCGCGGTGGCGGTCCGGCCTGGCAGCACGAGGTGGACGATCTCGCGGCCGCCCTGCTCGGCGGCATGCGCGCCGACGGTCTTCCGCTCGGGGATCTCGTGTCGCTGCTCGCGGCCGCGCACGGCGAGGACGAGGACGACCTCCTCACGCAATCGGTGGGCCTCGTGCACGGCTTGGTCCGGCACGGGTTGATCGAGCCCGTCTGACCCCCTTCGGGGCGTTACTGAGGTTCCACGATTCGGTTCTCTCAGCAACTTCTCAGGAGCTCATCGGGTTAGTGCAGGTCAGCGCGGTGGTACTCGGAGACGGACGGGAACTCCACCGCTTCGCCGGTCGTTGAACCCTGTGAGACACCACCGATGAGGAGGCACGTCATGGCACGCCCCGAAACCACCGCTCGCTTCGATTCCGACCTGGACGGTCAGAGCCCCGCAGCCGATCTCGTTCGCGTCTACCTGAACGGTATCGGACGGACTGCTCTGCTCACCGCAGCCGACGAGGTGGAATTGGCCAAGCGGATCGAGGCCGGCCTGTATGCCAAGCACCTGCTCGAGACGAAGAAGCGTCTGTCGGCGGCGAAGAAGCGCGACCTCGCGATCATCGTCCGCGAAGGACAGGCCGCTCGCAGCCACCTGCTCGAGGCGAACCTGCGCCTCGTCGTCTCGCTGGCGAAGCGTTACACCGGACGCGGTATGCCCCTGCTGGACCTCATCCAGGAGGGCAACCTCGGCCTGATCCGTGCGATGGAGAAGTTCGACTACGCGAAGGGCTTCAAGTTCTCGACCTACGCGACGTGGTGGATCCGTCAAGCCATCACCCGCGGCATGGCCGACCAGAGCCGCACGATCCGGCTCCCCGTCCACCTCGTCGAACAGGTCAACAAGCTCGCCCGCATCAAGCGTGAGCTGCACCAGCAGCTCGGCCGCGAGGCGACCGACGAGGAACTCGCCAACGAGTCGGGTATCCCCGTCGAGAAGATCGCCGACCTGCTCGACCACAGCCGCGACCCGGTGAGCCTCGACATGCCCGTCGGCAACGACGAGGAGGCCCCGCTGGGCGACTTCATCGAGGACGCCGAGGCGACGTCCGCCGAGACCGCCGTCATCGCCGGCCTCCTGCACAGCGACGTCCGCAGCGTCCTCGCGACGCTCGACGAGCGCGAACAGCAGGTCATCCGGCTGCGCTACGGCCTCGACGACGGCCAGCCCCGCACCCTCGATCAGATCGGCAAGCTCTTCGGGCTGTCCCGTGAGCGTGTCCGCCAGATCGAACGCGAAGTGATGGCCAAGCTCCGCGAAGGAGACCGCGCCGAGCGCCTTCGCGCCTACGCCAGCTGACCGGGCGCGTCAGCGGTATCCGATCCCCGAGAACCGGGCTGGGTTCTCGGGGATCGTTGCCGTCCGGGGTCTTTTCCGGCGGTCGTCGGCTACCGGGCTGCCGTCACCGCAGTCGACGCGGCCCGAGGTCGAGCGGATGCGGTTCGGGCCCGATCCGCACGTGCGCGTCGGTGAGTTCGGCCCCGACCACCGAGGCCAGCACCGGTTCGCACACCAGTTCACGCACCTCGGGCAGGTCGTCGGCGAGCGCCGAGATCCGCTGGACGAAGTCGACGAGTGCAGGCTTGTTCACCGGCGCGGCGTTGCGATAGCCCGACAGCAACGGCGCCGCCTTCGGCGCGTCGATCAGCTCGACCGCCTCGTCCTCCGTGAGCGGAAGAACACGGTAGGCCCGATCACCGAGCAGGTCGGAGATCACACCCGCGAGACCGAACGAGATGAGCGAACCGAACGACGGGTCGTCCTGCACACGGATCGCGCAACCGATGCCCTTGTGGGCCATTCGCTGCACGTGCATCAACGGCTCCCCCGACACCGCGGCCAGGTCGCGATAGGCGATCCGCACCGAATCGGCGTCGACGAGATCGAGCCGGACCCCGCTCAGATCGGGCCGGTGCCGCCACTGCGCACCGGTGGCCTTGACCGCCACGGGGAAGCCGATCTCCTCCGCCGCCGCGACCGCCTCCTCCTCGGTGGTGACGGCGCGGAAGTCGGCGACCTCGACTCCGTAGCAGGACAGCAACAGTGCCGCTTCGGTATCCGACAGGTAGCGACCCTCGGGAGTGGTCTCGAGCCAGCCGTCCACGAGCGAGCGGGCGCGCTCGGGATCGATGCCCGCCGGTCGCACGACCTGCGAGGGTGGACGACTGCGCCACTTCGCGTACCGCCACGCCCGTCCCAGGGCGAGCGCGGCTCGTTCCGGACCGGGATAGGACGGCACGGATCCGCGCATCGGAGTGCCGTCCGGTCCGCGCACGGCCAGCACGTCGGGGATGCCCTCGGTCGCAAGGAAGGTGGTGACCACGGGCTTCTCCGACCCGGCGACGGCGTCGCGCAGGGCCTGGGCGTAGGGCTGGACGTCGACGGCGACCGGCGGGACGAAGACCGCGATCACCGAGTCGACGTCGGGTGAGTCGAGCGCCCGGGCGACGGCGTCGGCGAACTCCTCCGGCGACGCCTGCGCGCCGAGATCCACCGCGTCCGGTGCCTGCAGGCCCTGTCCGCGGGCGGCGTCGACGGCGAGCAGGCCCAGGGCGGTGGAGTTGCCGACCACGGCGACGCGGGGACCGGCGGGCAGCGGCTGGTAGCCGAACAGCAGCGCCGAGTCGAAGAGCTGGCCGATGGACTCGACCTGGACGACGCCGGCCTGCTCGAACAGGTATCGCACGATGGTGTCGTCCATCTCGCCCGTCCGGGCGGCGAGCGCCGGGGGCACCGCGTGGCGGCCGCTCTTGACGGCGACGATCGGCTTGCTGCGCGCCACCCGCCGCGCGATGCGCGAGAACTTGCGCGGGTTGCCGAAGCTCTCCAGATACAGCAGCACCACTTCGGTCGCAGGATCGGTGTCCCAGTACTGGAGCAGGTCGTTGCCGGACAGGTCGGCGCGGTTACCGGCCGAGACGAAGGACGACAGTCCGACACCCGTCTTGGCGGCCTCGTCGAGGATCGCGATGCCGAGGGCGCCGGACTGGCAGAAGAAGCCGACGTTGCCGGACGCCGGAAGTACGGGCGCGAGGGTCGCGTTGAGCCGGATGGCGGGATCGTTGTTGGCGACACCGAGAGCATTCGGGCCGATGAGTCGCATACCGTGCGACCGCGCCGCCAGGGTGAGCCGCCGCTCGGCGTCGCGGCCCTCCGGTCCGGTCTCGCCGAAACCGGACGAGACGACGAGCAGCGCCTTGACGCCCTTCGCGAGACAGTCGTCGAGCACCGAGTCGATCGATTCGGCGGGTACGGCGGCGACCGCGAGGTCGATCTCGTCGGGGATGTCGCGGACGGTCGGGTAGGCGCGGACACCCCGGACGGACCGGTGTTCGGCGTTGACCGGATAGACCGGCCCGGTGAACCCGCTGCGCAGCATGTTCACCAGCACGGCGTTGCCCACCTTGCGGCTGTCGGTGGAGGCACCGATGACGGCGACACTGCCGGGACCGAGGATGTTGCGCACGCTGCGCGCCTCGGCGGCGCGTTCGCGGGCGTTGCGGACCGAGACGAGGGCCTCGGTGGGGTCGATCGCGAACTCGAGCCGGACGACTCCCCCTTCGAAGCTGCGGCTGACCTGGTAGCCGGCCTCCCGGAAGACCGTGATCATGTGCCGGTTCTCGGCGAGGACCTCGGCGACGAAGGTGTGCAGTCCGTTCTCGGCGGCCGCGCCGGCGAGATGTTCGAGCAGGATCGGGCCGAGACCGCGTCCCTGGTGGGCGTCGGCGACGGTGAAGGCCACCTCGGCGGAGAGGCCGTCGCCCTCGTGCGAGAGTCCCTCGTACCGCCCGACGGCGATGATCTCGTCACCGAGCACCGCGACGAACGCCACTCGCGACTTGTGGTCGACGACCGTGAAGTTGAACAGGTCCTTCTTCGAGATCGTCGGGTATGGACCGAAGTACCGCAGATAGCGGGTTCGTTCGGACAGCTTGGCGTGGAAGGCGACGATCCCGTCGGCGTCCTCGGGGACGATCGGCCGCAGGTGCACGACACCCCCGTCCGAGGCCAGCACGTCGGCGACCCAATGCCGCGGATAGTCGCGGGCGCGCGCCAGCGCCGCCTCGCGCGCGGGGTCGGTCTCCCCCGTCGTCCCGACGCCGTGTGCGGGTGCGGCGCCCGCCGCAGACGCGGTGTCCGGTGCCGCCGCGGGATTCTGCCGGTCAGTCACGGGGGTCCTCCGGGTCCAGGCCGAGCAGCGGGAAGGCCGCCCGCCTCGTGGCGATGATCGCCGAATCGATGCGGGTCAGTGCACGGTCCAGGGAGGCGATTCCCGTTTCCGGGGTGCCGCCGGGACCGTCCCACGGCAGGTACGAGACGTCGGAGCCCTCCCCCATGACGGTGGGCAGTTCGACGCTCGGGGCGAGAGCGCCGACACGCTCGCTCCAGTCCGCCGGGATCGCGGTGCTCAGGTCGATCTCGCGGTCCAGCGCTGCGGCGATCAGGTGGGTCCACGCACGCGGCACCACCCGCACAAGGCCGTAACCGCCGCCGCCCACGGCCAGCCAGCGGCCCTCGCAGTAGCGATCGGCGAGATCGCGCATCGCGAGATACGACGCGCGCTGGCCGTCGACGGTCAGGGACAGGTCGGCCAGGGGGTCCTCGCGGTGGCTGTCGGCACCGCACTGGCTGATGAGGATCTGTGGGCGGAACGCCGCGACCGCGCCCGGTACGACAGCGTGGAAGGCGCGCAACCACAACGCGTCCACGGTGCCCGGCAACACCGGCAGATTGATCGCGGTGCCCTCGGCCGGACCCGAGCCGACCTCGCTGGACCAGCCGGTGTTGGGCCACAGCGTCGCCGGATGCTGGTGCAGGGAGATGGTCAGGACGCGGGGATCGCCGAGGAAAGCGTGCTGCACGCCGTCGCCGTGGTGGGCGTCGACGTCGATGTAGGCGATGCGGTCGTAGCCGTGGTCGAGCAACCACGAGATCGCGATGGCGGCGTCGTTGTAGACGCAGAATCCCGCGGCCCAGTCGGCCATCGCGTGATGCATGCCGCCCCCGATGCTCACGGCGCGCCGGGCCCGGCCGCTCGCGATCTCGCGTGCGGCGGCGAGGGTTCCTCCGGCGAGCGTCGCGCTGGCCTCGTGCATGCGGGGGAAGATCGGGTTGTCCTCGGTGCCGAGACCGTGGGGCGCGTCGGCCGGGGGTGCCGCTCCCTCGGGGGCGGAGCCCGCGCGCTTGACCGCGTCGACGTAGGAGGCGGTGTGGATGCGCAGCAGATCGGTGTCGTCCGCAGGGGACGGACGGACCGTCTCGACGCCTTCGAGGAGACCGAGACTGCGGGACAGCGCCATCGTGAGATCGAGACGCGTGGGATTCATCGGATGTGTCGGACCCCACCGGTAATCGAGGTAGTCGGGGCTCCACACCACTATCCGATCGCCGCTCAGCTGTGTCGTACCGCCCGCCGCGGTGGAGCTCGTGGTCATGGACACAGACGCTACTGGTCCACCCACGGACATGCGAGCCTCGGAGGGCGCCCCCACCGTCCTGTTCGCACGGTTAGAATCGGCCCAGACGAAGGGGTGTGAGAGTGAAGGACCTGGTCGATACAACGGAGATGTATCTCCGGACCATCTACGACTTGGAAGAGGAAGGCGTGGTGCCGCTGCGCGCGCGTATCGCCGAGCGCCTCGAACAGAGCGGACCGACGGTCAGCCAGACCGTGGCCCGCATGGAACGCGACGGCCTGCTCCGGGTCGCCGGCGACCGCCACCTGCAGCTCACCGAGAAGGGCCGCGATCTCGCGGTCTCGGTCATGCGCAAGCACCGGCTCGCGGAACGGCTTCTCGTGGACGTGATCGGTCTCGACTGGGAGAACGTGCACGCCGAGGCGTGCCGCTGGGAACACGTGATGAGCGAGGAGGTCGAGCGCCGCCTCGTGGAGGTGCTCAACAACCCGACCACCTCCCCCTACGGCAACCCCATCCCGGGACTGGCCCAGCTCGGCCTCGACCGCACGGCGGTCCTCGACGAGAAACTGGTGCGGCTGACGGAGATCCCGCACGGCAAGCCGACCGCGGTCGTGGTGCGCCGGCTCGCGGAGTACGTCCAGTCCGACCCCGAGGTCATCGCGCGGCTGCGTGAGGCCGGTGTGGTCCCGGACGCGCGGGTTACAGTCGAGACGCGACCGGGCTCGGTGTCCATCACCGTGGCCGGTCACGACAGTTTCGAGCTTTCCGACGAGATGGCCCACGCCGTGCAGGTGAAGCAGGTCTGACACAGACCCCTTTTCGCATGTCCGGTACGGGCGTGCGAAAAGGGGATGTCCAGCGTGAGACTTCTGGTGACCGGCGGCGCCGGCTATGTGGGCAGCGTGTGCACGACCGTGTTGCTCGAACAGGGCAACGACGTCGTGGTCGTCGACGACCTGTCCACCGGGAACGCCGAGGCGGTCCCCACCGGTGCCGAGTTCGTCGAGGGCGACATCGCGGCCGTCGCCGACGAACTGCTCTCCGGATCCCGTTTCGACGGCGTCCTCCACTTCGGTGCGCAGTCGCTGGTCGGCGAGTCGGTGGAGTTCCCCGAGAAGTACTGGCAGGGCAACGTGGTGACCACGCTCGCCCTGCTCGAGGCCGTCCGCCGCTCGGGTACCCCGCGGTTGGTGTTCTCCTCCACCGCCGCGACCTACGGCGAACCCGAGAGCGTGCCGATCACCGAGGACGCGCCCACCCGCCCGACCAACCCGTACGGTGCGTCGAAGCTCGCCATCGATCACGCGATCTCGTCGTACGCGCATGCCCACGGTCTCGCGGCGACGAGCCTGCGGTATTTCAACGTCGCCGGCGCCTACGGCGGTGCCGGGGAGAACCGCGTCGTCGAGACGCATCTGATCCCACTCGTGCTGCAGGTCGCTCTCGGTGTGCGCGATCACATCGCGGTCTTCGGCACCGACTGGCCGACCAAGGACGGCACCGCGGTGCGCGACTACATCCACGTGAAGGATCTCGCCGACGCGCACGTGCTGGCCCTGACGAAGTCCGAACCCGGCCGCCACGGCATCTACAACCTCGGCAGCGGAGAGGGCTTCACCGTCCGCGAGGTCATCTCGGCGTGCGAGCGGGTCACGGGCCTGCCGATCGCAGCGGTCGACGCGCCGCGCCGCGCCGGCGATCCGGCCGTGCTCATCGCCTCGAGCAGCCGCGCGATCTCCGAGCTCGGGTGGAACCCCCAGCACACCGATCTCGACGAGATCGTCTCCGATGCGTGGGAGTTCACCCGGTCTCTCGGCGACCGGTTGCACGCCGCTCGACGCTGATCGAGCGCAGGGCCTGATCGAGCAGACGGCTCCGGTTCAGGACGGTTCGTCGCCGCGCGGCAGTTCGAGTCCCAGCCGCGCCGCGATCTCGTGTCCGGTCTCCGCGAGGCCGCGGATCGACTCGGGACGCAGTCCCGCCTGCAGGGCCTGGTCGAGCAGATCCGAAAGCCGGTGGCGGGGATCGGATTCGAGGGCCGCTGCGAGCGCGACTCCGGCGAGCGGACCGTCGCCGCGCACGTAGGCGCCGAAGCCGACGAGCGCGGCGGCGTCGGCCCGTTCGGGATCGGGCAGGGCCCGGGCGAGCTCGGTCCACAGACGCTCCGCCGGCCGCGCGAGCGGTCCGGTCGCGAGTCCCATGGCGGCGTCGCGCACCGTGCGGTTGGCGAGCAGAACGGCCAGCTCGGCGACGTCGGACGCGCTGGGATCCGTTCCTGCGGCGTACGTCTCGATGTGCGCCAGCACGGTCTCGAGTTCGAGACGATCGGCGCGTTCGCCGCCGCCCTCGCGGGCACAACGTTCGTACTCGCGGTCGCGGGTCTCGACGACCTCGTCGATACACCGCGCGACCTCCTGCCGCACCGCCGGCGGATACGGCGCGAGCAGTGCGGCGAGTTCGGTGCGGGAGCCGCGGATCGGGCTGCCCTCGAACACCCGGGCGGCCGCAACCACCGAGGATCCGGGATCGGCCACGCTGCCGGTGATGTCCTGGCCGGGAACGAACCAGGTCGCTCCACCGGTGATCTCCGGCAGCGCGTACACCCCCGCCAGGTCGATGCCGACGGCGTCGAGATGGTCGGCGAAGTCGTCGACGAGCCTGCACACGTCGGCGATCACCGGATCGTGCCGGTCGGCGAGATCGTCGTCCACGAGCACGGCCACCACAGATTCCGCGCCCTCGCGGGCACAGACGGCGCAGAAGCGCCGGAACGCCGCGCGCATGAGCTCGGGGACCGGTTCCCCGGGCCGGGGCAGGACGAGGTCGTGTCGCATCACCGCACCGATGCTCGCCACCCTGCCGTTCGGGCGGGTCGGAACGTCACCGGTCGGAGTCAGGCACATCACGACGATCGAACGCGTCGGCGGGAAGCCCATCAGCGCGGGCAGGGCGGCGATCACGTCACCGACATCGGTGAGACGGAGTGGGTGCGACGACGAAGGCGTGGAAGTTGTCATGCTCGAACCGTGGCCCATCGGTCCGAGCGGAAAGCGGCTCCCGGGGCCGTTCCGGGGCCTTCTGGGGATGAACCGGCCGGCTGTGGACAACTTCGAGACCGGTCACCGTGATGGGGTGCCGAGCGGACGATCCCGTCGGCGGGCGCTGTTAGGGTGCCGCGCCCGGCCCGGGTCAGGGGCGGGCGGCGAAGTCGACGGCCTCCCGGAACACGCGGTCGAGATTGTCGGTGTCGGGAGATGCCGCGTCGAAGGACATGTACGTGACCGTCACGCGCACGTCCTCGATCTGTGCGATGCGCGTGGCCATCGACTGCGTCAGGCCGCCCGATCCCCGGCCGGAGTCGACCGTCCGGGTCAGGGCCAGCGTCCCGGCTCCGTCGACGGGCGCAGCAGGATCGTCGTCGAGGACGGTCGAGACGGTCGAGGTGATCCCCCGCACGGTGGCGTCCACCTGCGAGCATTCCGTCAGATGGGTGCGGTACTCGGCGAGGTCCGGAGCAGGCCGGGTGACCTCGACGCTGATCGTCGCGCGACTGGCGTTGTCGGTACCGACCACCATGGCGGTGCTCTCGGGGCCGTAATCCTGCGCGGGCGGCAGACATCCGCCCGGATCGACCCTCGAGCCGGGCTGGATCCCGGTCAGGTCGGGCGCCGCCTGCGCCACGGCCTCAGGTGGGAGAACCACCGCGACGTACGGTTCGGGAAACCGTTCGGGGGGAAGCACCAGTTCGCCCGGTGCCCGGACGATCGCGGGGGCAGGCGCAGGCGCGGACGCGGTTCCCGTCAGGGCTGCCGGTTCGGGCCGGGGGTCGCCGGAGACGGTCTGGGAGCAGGCGGATGCGAGCATGAGGCACGCGGCCGCCACCACGCTCCGGCCGGCCGATGCGCGGCGCCTCGGACGAGTATCGCGTCGGGTCACCCGAACCTCCCTCGGTCGTCGACGTCGGGCAGGGTGTGCGCCCCGGAATCGGTCGTCGTGGCGTCAATTAGACTCGAACACCACCATGCCACGTCGGGTGACCCCGGCGGAGATGCCGAGACTGAGTGTGATCGGAGTGGTTCGCAGATGGACGAGCAGTCCCGCATGTACGAGCTGGAATTCCCGGCTCCGCAGCTCACCTCCCCGGACGGTGAGGGGCCCGTCCTCGTGCACGGTCTCGAAGGGTTCGCCGACGCGGGACACGCGGTGCGCCTGGCGACCACGCACCTGCGCGAGAACTTGGAGACCGAACTCGTCGCGTCGTTCGCCGTCGACGAACTGATCGACTACCGATCGCGTCGGCCGCTCATGACGTTCAAGGCCGACCACTTCTCGGATTACGCCGAGCCCGAACTGAACCTGTACGCGCTCATCGACGAGGCCGGCACCCCGTTCCTGCTGCTCGCGGGTGCCGAGCCGGATCTGAAGTGGGAGCGTTTCATCACCGCGGTGCGGTTGCTCGCCGAGCAGTTCGGGGTGCGGCGGACCATCGGGCTCAATGCGATCCCCATGGCGATCCCGCACACCCGGCCGTTGGCGGTCACCGCGCACTCGACCAACAAGGACCTCATCGCGGGGCACCACCGCTGGTCGGGCGAGCTGCAGGTGCCCGCCGGGGTCTCGTCGCTGCTCGAATACCGGATGGGGCAGCACGGGCACGAGTCCGTGGGCTTCTCCGTGCACGTGCCGCACTATCTCGCCCAGACCGACTATCCGGCTGCCGCCGAGACGCTGCTGACGAACGTCGCCGAGGTCGGGGGCCTGGAGCTGCCGCTGCAGGCGCTCGGCGAGGCCGCGGCACGGGTGCGGGAGCAGATCGACGAGCACATCGAGGACAACGCCGAGGTCCTCGGGGTGGTGCACGCGCTCGAGCGACAGTACGACAGCTACGTCGCCGCCCAGGAACAGCAGACCTCTCCCCTGCCGACCGACGAGAGTCTGCCGACGGGTGAGGAGATCGGCGCCGAATTCGAGCGGTTCCTCGCCGAATACGACCGGCGCGGCACCGATCCCGGCGACGATCTCCCAGGTCCGGGCGACGGCGGGGCCGGCGACGGCGGGTTCGGCGAGCTCGGCCCGGACGACGGGGACGATTCCGCTCCGCGCTGACGCCAAGACGGGTCCGCCGGATGTTTCATGATCGTCACAATCGTCGTTGTCGGCGTCACATACAGGCGGTACGCTTCGGCGACATGCCACAGTGGTAGTTGTGTCCGGTTCCCGGCGACGGGCCGGGCAGCCCGGCTACCACCACGCGATCACCGACGTCGCAGGAGACGCTCATGGTTCCACCGCGCGCCCGGACGCTTCGCCCGGTTCCGGACAACGAACCCCGCATCGTGTTCCGCACGATCCACGGTTATCGACGCGCGTTCCGCATGGCCGGCAGCGGTCCCGCTCTGTTGCTCGTGCACGGCATCGGTGACGACTCCTCGACCTGGCAGGACGTGATCCCGCACCTGGCGGAGAAGTACACCGTGATCGCCCCCGACCTGCTCGGGCACGGTCGATCCGACAAGCCGCGGGCCGACTACTCGGTGGCCGCATACGCGAACGGCATGCGCGACCTGCTGTCGGTCCTGGGGATCGAGTCGGTCACGGTGATCGGCCATTCCCTCGGCGGCGGGGTGGCGATGCAGTTCGCCTACCAGTTCCCCCACATGGTCGAGCGTCTGGTGCTCGTCGCGTCCGGCGGAGTCACCAAGGACGTTCATCCTGCGCTGCGCCTGATCTCGGTGCCGATCGTCAGCGAAGCGCTGCGGGTCCTGCGGCTGCCCGGGGCGATGCCGGTCCTGCGCGCCGCCGGTGCCGTGCTGAATCGGGTCAACGGATCGCCGCTGCGTCCCGGTGCCCTGCTGCACGACACCTCGGATCTGGTGCGCGTGCTGGGGAACCTCCCCGACCCCACGGCCTACGAGGCGTATCTGCGCACGCTGCGCGCGGTGGTCGACTGGCGCGGTCAGGTCGTGACCATGCTCGATCGCTGTTATCTGACGGAGAACCTCCCCGTCCAGCTCATCTGGGGCGATCACGACAGCGTCATCCCGATCGCCCACGCCTATCTCGCGCACTCGGCCATGCCCGGTTCACGTCTCGAGATCTTCCGGGGTTCCGGCCACTTCCCGTTCCGCGACGACCCGCTGCGCTTCCTGCGGGTGGTCGAGAACTTTCTGGAGACCACCTCTCCCCTGGAGTTCGACCTCGACCGTTGGCGTCGACTGCTCGTGTCGGGCGTGAGCGAGTCGCAGATCAGCGGCGGCCCGGAGACCCGCATGGCGGTGCTCGGCGCGATGGGTTCGGACGAGCGCAGCGCCACCTGACCTGCACTGCCCGCAGGGCACCCGACTGCACTGCCCGCAGGGCACCCGACTGCACTGCCCGCAGGGCACCGACTGCACTGCCCGCAGGGGCACCCGACTGCGCTGCCCGCAGAGCCGCGCGACCCGCTCGGGTGGGTCGGGTCCTTCCGACTAGCCTGGAGAAGTGCTGCTTCCCGATCTGATACCCGACCCCGTCGATGACGACGCGTTGTTCGACGCGTTCACCACCTGGACGACGGATCGGGGCATCTCGCTGTATCCGGCGCAGGAGGAAGCGCTCATGGAGCTCGTCGCCGGCTCCAACGTCATCCTCGCCACACCCACGGGCTCGGGGAAATCGATGGTGGCGCTCGGTGCGCACTTCTTCGCGCTCGCCGCGGGCAAGCGCACCTTCTACACCGCCCCGATCAAGGCGCTCGTGAGCGAGAAGTTCTTCGCCCTGTGCGACGTCTTCGGTGCCGACAAGGTCGGCATGATGACCGGCGACGCGTCGGTCAACGCCGGAGCACCGATCATCTGCGCGACCGCCGAGATCGTCGCGAATCTCGCGTTGCGCGAAGGACCGGACTCCGACATCGGCCAGGTCGTGATGGACGAGTTCCACTTCTACTCCGAACCCGACCGCGGGTGGGCGTGGCAGGTTCCGCTCATCGAATTGCCGCACGCGCAGTTCCTGCTCATGTCCGCGACGCTCGGCGACGTGACTTTCCTGCAGAAGGACCTGACCCGCCGCACGGGACGGCCGACGGCGGAGGTCTCGGGCTCCGAACGTCCGGTCCCGCTGACCTTCTCGTACTCGCAGGCACCCATCGGGGAAGCGATCGAGGAGCTCGTCACGACGCACCAGGCGCCCGTCTACGTCGTGCACTTCACCCAGGCCGCGGCCCTCGAGCGCGCTCAGGCTCTGACCAGCGTGAACATGTGCACGAAGGCCGAGAAGGAGGCGATCGCCACCGCTCTGGGCGACTTCCGGTTCTCCACCGGTTTCGGCAAGACCCTTTCGCGTCTCGTCCGGCACGGTATCGGCGTGCACCACGCGGGCATGCTGCCGAAATACCGGCGCCTGATCGAGAAGCTCGCGCAGGACGGGCTGCTGAAGGTCATCTGCGGTACCGACACGCTCGGCGTCGGCATCAACGTGCCGATCCGCACCGTGCTGCTCACGGGCCTGACGAAGTTCGACGGCACCCGCACCCGGCAGCTCAAGGCGCGCGAGTTCCACCAGATCGCCGGTCGTGCAGGTCGCGCCGGATACGACACGATGGGCACCGTCGTCGTGCAGGCCCCGGAGCACGAGATCGAGAACGTCCGGGCTCTCGCCAAGGCCGGGGACGATCCGAAGAAGCGCCGGAAGGTGCAGCGCAAGAAGGCACCCGAAGGTTTCGTCTCGTGGGGTGAGGGCACCTTCGACAAGCTGATCGCGGCGTCGCCCGAACCGCTGCAGTCGCGGTTCTCGGTGAGCAACTCGATGTTGCTCAACGTCATTGCGCGACCGGGCAATTGCTTCGACGCGATGCGGCATCTGCTCGAGGACAACCACGAACCCCGTCCGGCGCAGCGCAAGCACATCCTCAAGGCGATCTCGCTGTATCGGGGGCTGCTGCAGGCGGGCGTGGTCCAGCAGCTCGACGAGCCGGACGAGTTCGGGCGCCGGGCCCGTCTCACCGTCGACCTGCAACGCGACTTCGCGCTCAACCAGCCGCTGTCGCCGTTCGCCCTCGCAGCGATCGAACTGCTCGACGTCGACTCCCCCACCTACGCTCTCGATGTCGTGTCGGTCATCGAATCGACGCTCGACGATCCGCGTCAGGTGCTCATGGCACAGCAGCACGCTGCGCGCGGTGAGGCCGTCGCGCAGATGAAGGCCGACGGCATCGAGTACGACGAGCGAATGGAACTGCTCGAGGAGATCACCTGGCCCAAGCCGCTCGTAGAGCTGCTCGAGCCTGCCTTCGAGACGTACCGGGGTGGCCATCCCTGGGTGTCGGAGTTCCCGCTGTCCCCGAAGTCGGTGGTGCGCGACATGATCGAGCGCAGCATGACCTTCTCCGAGCTGGTCTCGCACTACGGTCTGGCCCGCTCCGAGGGATTGGTCCTGCGCTATCTCGCCGACGCCTACCGCGCCCTGCGGCAGACGGTGCCGGACGCCGCGCGCACGGAGGAGCTCGAGGACATCATCGAGTGGCTCGGCGAACTGATCCGTCAGGTCGACTCGTCCCTGCTCGACGAGTGGGAGTCGCTCACCCATCCCGGGGTGGAATCCGACGACCAGCAGATCGCGTTCGGTGTCGACTCCCCTCGGCCGTTGTCCGCGAACGTCCGTGCGTTCAAGGTCATGGTCCGCAACGCGATGTTCAAGCGGGTCGAGCTGGCCTCACGTCGGCGCTGGGACGAACTCGCGGCCCTCGGCGACGGTCTCGACGCCGAGGACTGGGAGGACCTGCTCGAGTTGTACTTCGAGGAGTACGACGAGATCGGCACCGGCCCCGACGCGCGTGGACCGCTGCTCTTCACCGTCGAGACGGGTCCCGAACTGTGGCGGGTGCGTCAGACCCTGCACGACCCGCAGGGCGATCACGGCTGGGCGTTGATCGGCGAGGTGAATCTCGGCGAGTCCGATGCGGCCGGTGAAGTGGTGTTCGACGAGTTCGAGATCGTCGAGGGCTGATCGTCGCAGGCGGCGGGTCACGGGAGCGGTAGCCTGACTCGGTGAGCGAACCGACCGTGCAACCCTTCCGCTTGGCCTACGTCCCGGGTGTCACCCCCGCGAAGTGGGTGCGGGTGTGGAACGAGCGGATGCCGGACGTCCCGATCGAACTGGTCCCCGTCGAACCGACGGCAGGCGCGGATCCGCTGCGCGAGGACGCCGCCGACATCGCACTGCTGCGCCTGCCGCTGCAGCGGGACGGCCTGTCGGTCATCCCCCTCTACACCGAGGTCTCCGTCGTGGTGGTGCCCAAGGAGCACGTGTTCGCGGCGGTCGACGAGGTGTCGGTGTCCGACCTCGCCGACGAGACGGTGCTGCATCCGCTCGACGACGTGCTCGATTGGGTCGCCCTTCCCGGCGAGGAGGCCTTCGAGCGGCCCGCGACCACCGAGGACGCGATCTCGCACGTCGCCTCGGAGGTGGGTGTGCTCGTCACGCCGCAGTCGCTCGCCCGCCTGCACCACCGACGCGACCTGACCTACCGTCCCGTCGTCGACGCGCCGGCGTCCCAGGTGGGTCTCGTGTGGATCACCGACCGGACGACCGATCTCGTCGACGAGTTCGTCGGCATCGTCCGGGGACGGACGGCCAACAGTTCTCGTGGCCGCCGCAGCGACTCCGAACCGGAAGCCGAGTCGGGCGGCACCTCGCGTCGTGGTGAACGCAAGGGCTCGGCCCCGAAGCGCCGCGCGCCGGAACCCAAGACGTCGCGCCGAGCGGGGACCTCCGCGCGCAAGCGCCCCGGAAAACCCCGACGCGGTCGGCGCTGAGGGGGTCTTCGTCAGGAGACGACGGGGCGGCAGGTCGGCGGGACGCAGCCGCGGATGGTCTCGGCGAGGATGCGGTAGTCGACTCCGCGCGGGGACGACGAGCGGAACACCAGACCGATCCGGCGGCCGGGTGCCGGGTCCGCGAAGTGCGCGACCTCGAGGTCTCCCCGGGCGGTTTCGACGGCGACCGCGGAGGCCGGGACGAGCGTGATGCCCAATCGTCCTGCGACGCAGCGCACCACGGTGGACAGGGAGGTCGCACGGGTGTCGCCGAATGTCGGTCGCGCGTCGACGGACCGGCACAGGTCGAGTGTCTGGTCGCGCAGGCAGTGGCCTTCGTCGAGCAGCAGCAGTTGCGCATTGTCGAGTGCGGAGACCGAGAGATCGGTGCGCCCGGCGAGTTCGTGTCCGGTCGGCAGGACGAGGACGAATTCCTCGTCGTACAGCGGAACTTCGATCACACCCGAGACGTCGGCGGGCAGTGCGAGGACGGCGACGTCGAGGGTTCCGGCGCGCAGTGCGTCGAGGAGCCGCGCAGTCTGGTCCTCGACGACCTGCAGCGACAGGGCCGGCATCGCTTCGTCGAGTGCGGGCAGGATCTCGGGCAGGACGTAGGGCGCGACGGTGGGGATCAACCCCACCCGCAGCGGGCCCGACAGTCCGTCGGACACTCCTGCCGCCGCGTCGACGAAGCCGTCGGCTGCGTCGAGCACCACCTCTGCGTACGGAAGCAGGCGTGCACCCACCGGTGTCACCAGCACACGGCGGGTGCTGCGCTCGATGAGCTGCACGCCGAGGCCGTTCTCGAGAGCCGCCAGACCCTGTGACAGGGTGGGCTGGCTGACCTCGAGTCGCGCTGCGGCCGTGCCGAAGTGGCGGTAGGTGGCCACCGCGACGAAGGCACGCAGCTGCGAGAGGGTGGGCTGGTAGCTCTGATCGGTCACGCCTATCAGTGTAGAACGACCTATCGCCTTTACCTTTCACAACTATCGGACTACGCCCGGTCCGGGCCCTACGACGCCGAGCCGGCCGCCTTTCCGGCAGCGAGGTCGTCCTCGTCGAGCACGACCTCGATCTCGCCGCCGAACTCCACCCCGGGAGCGAGCGGCAGCCGATCGCCGCTCCAGAACCGGCCGGGGTCGTACCAGTTGCTTCCCCGGTGCCGTTGCTGCAGCAATCCCATCTCCTCCAGCGTCAATCCGACCACCTCGGCGCAGTACGCGCTCTCGAGCCCACCGGACGGGACGGCGGCCCGCCGACGACGTGGGAGTCGGCCCGCGAACCATCGCCCCGTGAGTGTCGTCGTCGACGGGAACGGTGTGCCGTCGAGCCGCGCGATCGTGCGCAGCAGCTGATCCTCCTGATCCGGGGTGACCGCCACCGAGATCTGCCGCAACCAGCCGCGCTGGCCGTAACGCGCGGCCCACACCTGCACCGCACTGCGCAGGTCGTGCAACTGCACGCCGCGCTGGTGCCGTCCCGTCCACATGTCCGGGAGGCTGCGGCCCAGCTCGGCGTGCCACATCAGCGGCGGCAGGTCCTCGAGTGCGACCGTCATCCCCACGTGGTTCACCGGCGCGTTGGTCAGCGTCTGGATCGCTCGGTCGGCCGGGGTTGCGCCGCGGAAGATCCACAGGTCCCCCGTGCGGGTCGTCGCCACGGCCTCGTCGAGGGTGAGACGCGAACGCGCACCGGCAGACCGATCAGCCGACGAAGTGTCCATGCCGTCAGCCTGCCATGCCCGACCGCCGCTGGGGTCGTCCGCATGGCTCCGACGGCCGCTGGGGTCGTCCGCACGGCCCCGACGGCCGCTGGGGTCGTCCGCACGGCCCCGACGGCCGCTAGGGTCGTCCACATGGCACTACGCGGTGGCAAGTGGTGGAAGCTCGTCGGACTCGCCGGGATCGTGGGAGTCGCGGCGACCGGTGCCGTCGCCGCCCGCAACGAGCGGCAACGACGGAACTACAGCCCGGACGAGGTGCGGTCGGTGCTGCACGAGCGTTACGCGCGTTCGCTCGCCGCACGCGACGGCAGCGCCGAACTCCCCCTCGCCGAGGTACCGGTCGGGCCGAAGGAACGGATCAGCCGAGTGCTGCGGCGATTCCGTCGGCGAGATCGGTGATCTGCTCGTCGGTCATCACGAACGACGGGGAGATCTGCATCGCTCCCTGACCGGCCGCACGTCCCGAGATCCCGTGCTGTCGCAGGGTCTTGACGAAGCCGAGCGCCTCGGACGGATCGGCGAGCTGCACGGCCGCCACCGCACCGAGACCGCTGCGGACCTCGGCGACCCGCGGATGATCCGCCAGCGGAGCGAGCTTCTCGTGCAGCGTCCGCTCGATACGCGCCGACTCGGTGAGCAGATCCTCGCGCTCGATGATGTCGAGGTTGGCGAGAGCGGCCGCTGCGGCGGCAGCGTGCCCGCCGTAGGTGTAGCCGTGGCGCCACCACACGCCTCCGGCGAAGAACGGTTCGGCGACCCGCGGAGCGACGAACAGAGCGCCCATCGGCAGGTAGCCGGAGGTGAGTCCCTTTGCGGTGGTGACCATGTCGGGATTCAGATCGAATCGGGACGACGCGAACCACGAACCACCGATACGACCGAAACCGGTGACCACCTCGTCGACGACGAACAGGATGTCGTGGTCGCGGCAGATGTCGCGGATCTCGGCGAGATAGCCGTCCGGCGGCAGGTACACCCCGCCCGCACCGATGACGGGTTCGCAGAAGAAGGCCGCGATGGAGTCGGCACCGACCGAATCGATGAGTTCGAGCAGAGCCTTGGCGTCGTCCCACGCAACCCGCGCGGTGTCCTCCCACAGGCGGCCGTAGCCCTCACCGTTGACGGGGATACCGGCGAGCGAGGTACCACCGACGTGCATGCCGTGGTACGCCTTCTCCCGCGAGACCAGCAGCCGCTTGCCGGGCTTTCCGACCTCCTGCCAGTACCGCCGCGCGAGCTTGGCCGCCGAATCGACCGAGTCGGATCCGCCGGAGGTGAAGAAGATCTTGCTGCCCGGAACCGGAGCGATCCCCGCGAGACGCTCGGCGAGTTCGACCGTGGGCTCGGAGGTCAGGTCGCCGAAGTTCGAGTAGTGGGCGAGCTTGGCGATCTGCGCTGCGATCGCCTCGCCGATCTCGGTGCGGCCGTGACCGACGTTGGTGAACCACAGTCCGGCGGTGGCATCGAGGTAACGGTTGCCGGCGTCGTCCCAGATGTACGCGCCTTCCCCGCGCGACACGACGAATGCGCCGTCCCGTTCGATCGCGCCCATATCGGCGAATCCGTGCCACAACGCACCCACGACCAACTCCCGTCCACGACGATCACGACACCCGTCATCGTATGCGGAGGAAACGACTCTGGCGCCGAAGACCCGCACCCGCCACCCTGGTGCCATGACCGAGTTCCGCTTCTCCGTCAACATCTTCGAGGTCGGGTCCCCCGATGCGTTCGCTCGCTGGTGCCGGGCCGTCGAGGACGCGGGCTTCGACGCCGTGTACGCGGCCGACCATCTCGGTGTCCCCGCGCCGTTCCCCGTCCTGGTCGCCGCCGCCGGCGCCACCGAGCGTCTGCGGGTCGGAACGATGGTGCTCAATGCCGGTTTCTGGAATCCGGCACTGCTCGCCCGCGAGATCGCGACCACCGATCTGCTCACCGGCGGCCGGCTCGAGGTCGGTCTCGGCGCAGGCCACATGAGATGGGAGTTCGAGGCGGCCGGGATCGAGTGGGAACGCTTCGACGAGCGAGCCGAGAGACTCGAATCCACTGTGCAGGAACTGCAGCGATCGTTCACCGGGTCCGGTTTCGACGAGCAGGCAGCGCTGCGCGAAGCGTTCGATCTGTCCGTGCTCCGTCCGGTGCAACGGCGCGGATTCGGCGGCTACGGTCCGCCCCTGATCGTCGGAGGCACCGGCGACCGGATCCTCGCCGTCGCCGCCGCCCACGCCGACATCCTGAGCGTCGCCGGCGCCGTCCAACTGCCGGGGAAGCCACCGGGGACGTTCCGCATCGCCACCGCGGCCGAGGCCGACGACCGTGTCACGTTCGCGCGGGCACGGGCCGGCGACCGGGTCGAGGACATCGAGTGGCACACCCTGCTCCAGGCGGTCGTCGAGACCGACGATCGGGCAGGCACCGCCGCCGCGCTCGCCGAGCGGTTCGAGCACACCGTCGGCGCCGACGATCTGCTCGACTCGCCGTTCGTGCTGATCGGCACGGTCGACGAGATGGCCGGGCAGATCCTGCGCAGCCGGGAGCGCTACGGGTTCACCCACTTCACGGTCCACGCCCCGTACCGGGAGATCTTCGGTGAAGTGATCGGCCGGGTGCGCGCCCTGGCGGGCTGACCACCGGGCCTGCCCGCCCTCCCCGACCGGCCCCGACCGGGTCGTTTCGCTAGGCTGTGTGATCAGCATGTCCATCTCCCCCGCCCCGAATCGTCGCGAACTGCGCGCTGCCCTGTCCGAGGTCTCCCTCCGCGACGAGAACCGCCTCCGTCGCAGGCTCGACCGGGCGCGGGGCGGCGAGGCGCTGACCGAGGTCGCCGCCGAGATCGAGAACGCCCGCACCCGGCTCGCGTCCCGCGCGTCGTCGGTCCCGGAGATCCGTTATCCCGAGGACCTGCCGGTCTCGCAGCGCAAGGACGACATCGCCGCCGCGATCCGCGACCACCAGGTCGTGGTGGTCGCCGGCGAGACCGGTTCGGGCAAGACGACGCAGATCCCGAAGATCTGCCTCGAACTCGGGCGCGGGGTTCGCGGCCTGATCGGCCACACCCAGCCGCGCCGTATCGCCGCGCGCGCCGTCGCCGAACGACTCGCGGAGGAACTGGACACCGAGCTCGGCGACGCCGTCGGATACACGGTGCGTTTCAACGATCAGGTCACCGAGTCGACACTCGTCAAGCTGATGACCGACGGCATCCTCCTCGCCGAGATCCAGCGCGACCGTCTGCTGCGCCGGTACGACACGCTCATCATCGACGAGGCGCACGAGCGCAGCCTCAACATCGACTTCCTGCTCGGGTACCTCGCGCAGCTGCTTCCGCGTCGCCCCGATCTGAAGGTGATCATCACCTCGGCGACGATCGACCCCGAACGTTTCGCACGCCACTTCGCCGACGCGAACGGCACGCCCGCCCCCATCGTGGAGGTCTCCGGCCGCACTTATCCCGTCGAGGTCCGTTATCGGCCGCTGACCGTCGAGGTGGGCGACACGCTCGTCGACCGCGACCCCGTCGACGCGGTGTGCGAGGCCGTCGAGGAACTCCAGCGCGAAGGCGACGGCGACATCCTGGTCTTCCTCTCCGGCGAGCGCGAGATCCGCGACACCGCCGATGCGCTGCGCGACCGCAAGCTGCGCAACACCGAGATCCTCCCGCTCTACGGACGTCTGTCGGCGGCCGAACAGCACCGGGTCTTCGCACCGCACACGGGTCGACGGGTCGTGTTGTCCACCAACGTCGCCGAGACGTCCCTGACGGTTCCCGGTATCCGCTACGTCGTCGACCCCGGCACCGCCCGTATCTCGCGGTACTCGGTGCGGACGAAGGTGCAGCGACTGCCGATCGAGCCGATCTCGCAGGCCTCGGCGCGTCAGCGCGCCGGGCGTTGCGGTCGCGTCGCCGACGGCATCTGCATCCGCTTGTACTCGGAGGACGACTTCGACGGCCGGCCGGAGTTCACCGAACCCGAGATCCTGCGCACCAACCTCGCGTCGGTGGTGCTGCAGATGACGGCGCTCGGTCTCGGCGACATCGAGGCGTTCCCGTTCGTGGAGGCACCGGATCCCCGCGCGATCCGCGACGGCATCGCTCTGCTCGAGGAGCTCGGCGCGCTCGAACCCGCGAAGAAGGGCGAGACGCCGCGCCTGACCGCGACGGGTCGCGAGGTCGCCCGGCTGCCCGTCGATCCGCGCATGGCCCGAATGATCGTCGAGGGCCACCGCAACGGATGCCTGCGCGAGGTCCTCATCATCGTCGCGGCCCTGTCGATCCAGGACGTGCGTGAGCGCCCGACCGAGTTCCAGCAGGCCGCCGATGAGAAGCACGCCCGGTTCGCGGTCGAGGGCTCGGATTTCCTGGCCTTCCTGCGGCTGTGGGACTACCTGAAGGAGCAACGGCGGGAACTGTCGTCGAGCAGGTTCCGCAGGTTGTGCCGCGACGAGTTCCTGCACTGGTTGCGGATCCGTGAGTGGCAGGACCTGCAGGGGCAGCTCCGTCAGATCACCGTCGACATGGGCTGGCAGACGCACCACCGCGACGTGAACCCCGACGACGTCCACAAGTCGCTGCTTGCAGGTCTGCTGTCGCACATCGGTCTTCGCGAGGGCGACAAGCGCGACTTCCTCGGTGCCCGCGGCGCACGGTTCGCGGTCTTCCCGGGATCGTCGTTGTTCAAGAAGCCTCCGCGCTGGGTCATGGCCGCCGAACTCGTGGAGACCTCCCGGCTGTGGGCGCGGACGGCCGCGCGCATCGAACCCGAATGGGTCGAGAAGCTCGCTCCGCACCTGGTCAAGCGCACCTATTCGGAGCCGCACTGGTCGACGCGCCGCGAGTCGGCGATGGCCTACGAACGCGTCACGCTCTACGGCATCCCGTTGATCGCCCAGCGTCCCGTGCCGTACGGACGGATCGATCCGGAGGTCTCGCGCGAACTGTTCATCCGCCACGCCCTCGTGCAGGGCGAATGGCGCACACAGCACAAGTTCTTCCACGACAACCGGGCGTTGCTCGAGGACGTCGAGGAACTCGAACACCGTGCGCGCCGGCGCGACATCGTCGTCGACGACGAGACCCTGTTCGACTTCTACGACCAGCGGGTCGGCCCGGAGGCGATCTCGGCCCGGCACTTCGACACGTGGTGGAAGAAGACCCGCAGGCAGCAACCCGACCTGCTGACGTTCACGCCGGACACCGTGGTGAACCAGGACGCCGCGTCGGTGCTCGAGGGCGACTACCCGGATGCGTGGCGCCAGGGCGAGATCCAGTTCCCCCTCACCTACCAGTTCGAGCCGGGCACGGAGGAGGACGGCGTCACCGCCCGCGTCCCCGTCGCGCTGCTCGCGAACCTCAAGTCCGTCGGTTTCGACTGGCTCGTACCCGGGATGCGGACCGAGCTGGTGACGGCCCTCATCAAGACTTTGCCGAAACACCTTCGGAGGCAGGTCGTCCCGGCTCCCGATTTCGCGGCGGCCGCCCTCGCCTCGGTGACGCCGCGCTCCGAACCGCTCGTCAATGCGATGGCCCGCGAGCTGTCGCGGCTCGGCCGGTGCACGATCGAGCCCTCCGACTTCGATACCGGTGCGTTGCCCGACCATCTGCGGATGACCTTCGCGGCGGTCGACGAGCGCGGCACCGTGCTCGGTCGCAGCAAGAGCCTGGCGGCCCTGCGGAAGAAGTTGGCTCCGCGGGTCGAAGCGGAGGTCTCGCGCGCCGCTGCGGGCACCGAACGTCCCGCGGCGGTGGTGTGGACGGCCGAGACCCTCGGGGACCTGCCGGAGACCGTCACCCGCGAGGTCGGCGGCCGGAAGGTCACCGGTTACCCCGCCCTGGTCGCAGAGAAGGACGGCGTCGCGGTGCGCGTGCTCAGCACACCGCAGGCCCAGCAGAACGCAACGCGTCAGGGGTTGCGCGCCCTGTTGCTGTCGTCGGCACCGACGAAGGCGAAGGCCGTGACCTCGGGGCTGACCAACATGGAGCGGCTCGCGCTCGGGCGGAACCCCGACGGATCGTTCGAGGCGCTGATCGAGGACTGCCGTGCCTGCGCGGTGGATGAACTCATCGCCGCGCACGGCGCTCCCGTGCGCACCCCCGAGGAGTTCGAGGCGCTCGCGGCCACGGTGCGGTCACACCTGCCGGGGCGCGTGGCCCGTCTGTTGAAAGCGGTTGTGCCCGTGCTGTCCCGTGCCCACGAGGTGGGTGTGCTCCTCGATCGGTCGAACGGCGAGGCTGCCGACGACGTACGCGAACAGCTGCAGTCGTTGCTGTTCCCCGGCTTCGTCACCGATCTGGGGTCGCGGCGGATCGCCGACCTGCCGCGCTATCTCACCGCGGCTGCGCAGCGCCTGGAGGCGTTGCCGGCGAGTGCGCATCGCGACGCGGCGGGAATGGATGTGCTCGATCGCGTCTACGGCGCTTACGACAAGCTGCTCGCACGACTGCCGGAGGAGCGGCGCGCCGCGCCCGAGGTGGTCGAGATCTACTGGATGATCGAGGAACTGCGCGTGAGCCTGTTCGCGCAGGGTCTCGGGACGCGGATCCCGGTGTCGGAGAAGCGCGTCCTGAAGGCGATCGACGGGATCCGGTAGCGACCGGGACGGTCAGTCGGTCGCGTCCGAGCGGGACTTCTTGTGCTCGCGCAGTTCCTGGATCTCACGTTCGAAATCCTCTGCGGAGCTGAAGGAACGATAGACCGACGCGAATCGCAGATAGGCGACCTCGTCGAGATCGCGTAGGGGTCCGAGGATCGCCAGTCCGACCTCGTGGCTCGGGACCTCGGGTGAGCCCTTCGCCCGCACCGCGTCCTCGACCTGCTGCGCGAGCTTGTTGAGTGCGTCGTTGTCGACATCGCGTCCCTGGCAGGCGCGGGCCACGCCGCGCACGACCTTCTCGCGGCTGAACGGCTCGGTCACGCCGCTGCGCTTGACGACGGACAGAACGGCCGTCTCGACTGTGGTGAAGCGGCGCCCGCATTCGGGACACGCCCGTCGACGACGGATCGCGGCACCCTCGTCTGCCTCGCGCGAATCGACCACCCGGGAATCGGGATGGCGGCAATACGGGCAGTACATGTCGGTTCCTTCGTCGTGCCCGTGCGGGTCGCGACGTCGGCGCCGAAGCAATGTCTCCCGACCGGAACCGTCTCCACCCGCGAGTGGGCCGACACCGCCGCAACCACACGGAGTGGTGTGACTGACAGTGTTAGACAATACCCGCCTGTCCGGTTCGGGCGCGGATCGCGGGTCGGGCAGGGCCACGACGCCCTCATCCCCGGGTGGAATCCGGCACGAGGAGGCGGCTTCCGGCCTGCACGGCCGTACCGTCGAGCGAGTTGAGGTCGGCGATCCTCGCCATCGTGACGTCGACCGGGGCGTCGGGCCACACGCGAGCGGCCAAGGCCTCCAGGCTCTCCCCCTCTCGCACGACCGTGACCGTGGTGCCGGCGCTCTGCGAGATCACCTCATCGGTACGCACGTGGGCGAGCACGAGGAGCATCGTGGTCGCGAGCGCGGTGAGGAGCACCGTCGCGGCCATCTGCCGCCAACTCGTCCCCTCCGCAGGCCGGCGACTGCGCGGTGTGATCTCCGAACGGCGGTGCAGGGGTTCGCGCGAGGGCGCGGCGCCACATTCGCGCGAAGGCGCGGCGCCGGATTCGCGCGAAGGCGCGGCGACGCGCGGTCTCGTCCGCGCCGGGACACGGGTGCGATGGTGCAGCGTCGACGTCGCAATCGGTCGGATGCGATATGCCGCCGCTCCGGGCGCACCTGCTCCGGGCGGGCCCGCGGCGGTCCGCCCTGCCGTGCTCGTCCGGACTGAGGCACCGGTTCGGACCACCGCGCCCTGTCGCGCCGTACCCACCGGAACCGCCGTGTCGATCCGAACCGCTCTGCTCATCGGAAATCCTCCGTGTCGCTGTGCGTGGTCTTCCGACCCCGTCCGTGTCACCGTGCGTGGTCTCACGACCCCACTCGATCACTCGATCATGTGTTCGAACGAAAGTCTGTTCGAATGTTCTACCACGAGTCGCACCCCGACGACAGCTCTCCGGAGGGTGAATCTCGAACATCTGTTTGATATACGCGCGGGATCTCGATAGATTCGAAAGGCAACTTGCAACCCATCCGACACTCGCCGCACGGAGGTCACGATGAAGGCGGACGGAACATCCCCAGCCCGCCGGGGCGGACCCGAGACCGACGATCCCACCGCGAGCCTCACCGAGCGTCAGCGTCGTGTGCTCGAGGTCATCCGCGATTCCGTCAGCGAACGGGGGTACCCACCGAGCATCCGCGAGATCGGCGACGCCGTCGGACTGAACTCCACGTCCTCCGTCGCGCACCAGCTCCGCACGCTCGAACGGAAGGGCTTCCTGCGCCGGGACCCGAACCGTCCGCGCGCCGTTGACGTCCGCGGTCTCGAGCCCACCCCCGCACCCGAGTCCTCCCCCGAGGTGGTCGCCGGCTCGTCGGCCGACGACATCCCTTCGGCGGCAATGGTTCCCGTCGTCGGCCGCATCGCGGCCGGCGGTCCGATCCTCGCCGAGGAATCGGTCGAGGACGTCTTCCCGCTGCCGCGCGAACTCGTCGGTCAGGGCTCGCTGTTCCTGCTCAAGGTCGTCGGTCAGTCGATGATCGACGCGGCGATCTGCGACGGCGACTGGGTGGTCGTCCGGCAGCAGAACGTCGCCGACAACGGCGACATCGTCGCCGCGATGCTCGACGGCGAGGCCACCGTCAAGACGTTCAAGCGGGTCGACGGCGACGTCTGGCTCATGCCGCACAACCCGATGTTCGAGCCGATCCCGGGCAACGACGCGGTCATCCTCGGCAAGGTCGTCACGGTCGTCCGCAAGATCTGATTCCCGGGCCACCCGGAGACGAACGAGGCCGGGGTGGCTCCGCTGAGCGGAGCCACCCCGGCCTTTCTCGTACGTGCCTCAGACGTTGAGGCCGCGCCCGATGACTTCCTTCATGATCTCGTTCGTACCGCCGTAGATCTTCTGCACGCGGGCATCGAGGTACGCCTTGGCGACCGGGTACTCGCGCATGTAGCCGTAGCCGCCGTGCAGCTGCAGGCAGCGGTCGATCAGCTCGACCTGCTTGTCGGTGGTCCAGTACTTGGCCATCGCGGCCTCCTGGACGGTGAGCTTCTTCTCGTTGAGCAGCTCGATGCACCGGTCCACGAACACCCGGGCCAGCTGGGTCTCGGTGGCGAGCTCGGCGAGCTCGAAGCGGGTGTTCTGGAACTTGCCGATCGGCTTGCCGAACGCCTTGCGGTCGCGGCAGTACTGGATCGTGTCGTCGAGCACGCGCTCCATCGCGGCAGCGGCGACGACAGCGATCGCGAGACGTTCCTGCGGCAGGTTCTGCATCAGGTAGATGAAGCCCATGCCCTCCTGGCCGAGGAGGTTGGCCGCCGGGACGCGGACGTCGTTGAAGCTGAGCTCCGCCGTGTCCTGCGCGTCGAGGCCGATCTTGTCGAGGTTGCGTCCCCGCTCGAAGCCCGGCATGCCACGCTCGACGACGAGCAGCGAGAAGCCCTGGGCGCCCTTCTCCGGGTCGGTGCAGGCGACAACGATCACCAGGTCGGAGTGGATGCCGTTGGTGATGAACGTCTTGGCGCCGTTGAGGACCCAGTCGTCACCGTCGCGCACCGCGCGGGTCTTGATGCCCTGCAGGTCGCTGCCGGTGCCGGGCTCGGTCATCGCAATGGCCGTGATCAGCTCACCCGAACAGAAGCCGGGGAGCCAACGCTTCTTCTGCTCCTCGTTGGCGAGCTCCAGCAGGTAGGGAGCGACGACATCGTTGTGCAGCATGAAGCCCAGGCCACTGAAGCCCAGCTTGGTGGTCTCCTCGGCCATGATGGCGTTGTAGCGGAAGTCGTCCATTCCACCGCCGCCGTATTCCTCCGGCACCGCCATGCCGAGGAAGCCCTGCGCGCCGGCCTTCTTCCACACCTCACGGTCGACGATCTTGTCCTTCTCCCACTGCTCGTGGAAGGGGGCCACCTCCTGTTCGAGGAACTTCCGGTACGACTCCCGGAAGAGGTCGTGCTCGGGCTCGAAAAGGGTGCGTTCCATCTGCGCTCCTGTGTGAGACGTCGTTCGACATACTCACGGTATGCAGGCGAGCGCACGGTGACGCTGACACAACCGAGCGCATTTTGTGACCCGGACGACCCCGCCGGGAACACGGCGGTATCGAACGACCCGCGGGCACGCGTCGGTGTCGGCCGATGCGTCGGGTTCCGGTCAGCGGCGCAGATTCGCGAGTCTGCGCAGCAGCGGGTACGCGACCAGGATGCCGATCGAACCCCAGGCGATACCGCCGAGTTCGACCGAGCCGATCGACAGGGTCAGGTCGCCGATGCCGGCGACGAGCGCCGCAGCCGCAACCGTGAGGTTGACCGGATCCGTGAAGTCGACCTTCGCCTCCGTCCAGATACGCACACCGAGGATGCCGATCAGGCCGTAGAGCACGAGGGTCGCGCCGCCGAGGACACCGTCGGGCACAGTGAACACCAGCGCACCGAACTTCGGCGAGAAGGCCAGCACGACGGCGGTGACCGCCGCAACGGCGTATGCAGCGGTCGAGTACACGCGCGTGGCCGCCATGACGCCGATGTTCTCGGCGTAGGTGGTCGTGCCCGAACCGCCGCCCGCACCGGCGAGGGTGGTCGCAAGGCCGTCGGCGACGAGCGCGTTGCCGGCCATGTCGTCGAGGTTCCGGCCGGTCATCGCGGCGACCGCCTTGACGTGGCCGACGTTCTCCGCGACCAGCACGACGACGACGGGCAGCGCCAGCAGCACGACCGACAGTTCGAAGGTGGGGCCGTGCAGATCGGGCAGGCCGAACCAGGCCGCGTCGCGCATGGCGTCGATGCGTTCGGACGCGATCGCCCCGGTGAACGCCGCGAAGATCCATCCGACGATCACACCGACGAGGATGCCGAGGCGGCCGAGCATGCCCGGGCCGACCACCGTCACGAGCAGCGTGACCACGAGCGTGATCGTGGCGACGAGCGGTTGGGCTTCGAACGATCCGGTGGCGGTCGGCGCGAGGTTGAGGCCGATGAGGGCGACGATCGCCCCGGTGACCACCGGCGGCATGATCGCATCGATGATGCGCGAACCTGCCGCCTTGACCACGAGACCGATGAGCACCAGAACGATGCCGACGGCGACGATCCCCCCGAGCTGCGCTGCCGGACCGGAACCGGCCGAGGCGCTGAGCGGCGCGATGAACGCGAACGACGAGCCGAGATAGCTGGGCACCCGGCCGCGCGTGATGATCAGGAACAGCGCGGTGCCGATTCCGGAGAACAGCAGCGTCGTCGTGACGGGGAAGCCCGTGATCGTCGGCACGAGCAGGGTGGCGCCGAACATCGCGATGACGTGCTGCATCCCGATGCCGACGGTGCGCGGCCACGACAGTCGCTCGTGCGGTGCGACCACCGCACCGGGATTGATACGACGCCCGTCGCCGTGCAGGGTCCAGCTGCGGCGTGTGGTCGTGCGTCCGGTCGTGTTCGCTCGTTCGGTCACGACAGGTCATCGTAGAACCGGCAGCCTCAGCGGCGTGGAACAGGCCGTCCCGGCCGCGTCGAACAGGCCGTCCCGGCGCGTGGAATCGGTCGTCCCGGCCGCGTGGAACAGGCCGTCCCGGCCGCGCCGCTCAGTCCAGCAGTTTCGCTGCCGCGGCACGTGCCGCGACGGGGTCGTCGCTCGCGAGGACCGCCTCGGCCGCCTCGCGGCAACGGTCCATCGGGACCGAGGAGAGCCGGGCGCCGACACCCGTCACCGCGGACGCCGCGCACGACAAGGAGGTCACGCCCATTCCGGCCAGGACGCAGGCGAGGAGCGGGTCGGCCGCCGCCTCGCCGCACACCCCGACCGGCTTGCCCGCAGCCGCCCCGGCCTGTGCCGCGCGGGCCACCAGCGCGAGCACCGCAGGCTGCCACGGGTCGGTGAGTGCGGCCAGCTGCGGCGACATCCGGTCGGCCGCCATCGTGTACTGGGCGAGGTCGTTGGTGCCGATCGACAGGAAGTCCAGGTGTTCGAGCAGCCGGTCGGCGAGCAGGGCAGCGGACGGAACCTCGATCATGACGCCCGGCGACAGTCCCCGCTCGCGCACGCGCGCGGCGAAATCGGCGGCCTCCGAAACGGTCGCCACCATCGGCGCCATGACCCACGGCGTGGCGCCGGTGCGCGAAGCCGCCGCGGCCACCGCGTCGAGCTGACGATCGAGGACGCCCGGCGCCGTGGTCGTGATGCGGATGCCGCGGACGCCGAGGGCGGGATTGTGCTCGTCGGGGTGGTTGGCGAACCGGAGGGGCTTGTCGGATCCGGCGTCGAGGGTCCTCAGGACGACCTTCCGCCCGTCGAACGCCTCGAAGACCTCCGCATAGATGTCGGCCTGCTCGTCCACCGTCGGTTCGGTGTCGCGGTCGAGGAAGCACAGCTCGGTGCGAAACAGTCCGACGCCCTGCGCCGGCGTCCGGCGCGCCGCGACGGCACCGGCTCCGTCCTGCACGTTGGCGAGGATCTCGACCGGGTGACCGTCGGCGGTGGCACCGGGGCCGGACCAGCCCGCCACCCGCTCGCGCTCGACGCGGTCGCGTTCGACCTCGGCTGCGGCCTCGGCACCGTCCGGGGAGAGCACGATCCGGCCCGCCGCGCCGTCGACCAGCACCTCGGTGCCGGCCGGGACATCGTCGAGACCGGCCACCGCGACGACGCACGGGATGCCGAGCTGGCGCGCGATGATCGCGGTGTGGCTCGTGGGTCCTCCGAGAGAGGTGGCCAGCGCGACGACGACGGACGGGTCGAGTCCGGCGGTGTCGGCGGGTGCGAGATCGGCCGCGAGGAGCACGGACGGCGAATCGGGCATCTCGAGACCGGGTTCGGGGGCGCCCTGCAGTTCGGCGATCACGCGGTCGCGGATGTCGAGCAGGTCGGTGACCCGCTCGGCCTGCAGCCCGCCCATCTTCTCGAACAGGGCCGCGAACTGGTCGGTCGCGGCGACGGTGGCGCCGACCGCGTCGGATCCGGACCGGATCTTCGTCGCGGCCGCCCCGCGCCAGGCGCGGTCCTCGACCAGCACAGCGGTGGCCTGGAGCACTTCTGCCGCGGCACCCGATGCACGCGAGGCCCGGGCCCGCAGCCGCTCGGCCACGACCTTCGCGGCGTCCTCGAACCGGCCCACCTCGGCCTCGCGCGCCGTGTCGGGGATCGAGGCGCCCTGCGCCGGGACCACAGGACGCGCGACGGGACGAATGACCGGCCCGTATCCGATACCGGGGACGACGGGGGTGCCGTGCAGGACGGACACCGACTGCTCCATGGAGATCTCCTCACCGCAGTAGTTCGTTGTGACTCAGATTACTCGGAAGCCTTGACATGTCAACACAGACGGGCGTAAAACAACATAAACCAACATTGTTTCCCCACAAATCGGGTACCCCCAGGAGTGTCGGTGTACGCAGAGGAACGGCAGCAGGCGATCGCAGCGCTGGTAGCGGCACGTGGCCGCGTATCGGTCGCAGTGCTCGCCGACCGGTACGGCGTCACCACCGAGACCGTGCGCCGCGACCTCGCCCACCTCGAACGCCTGGGCCTCGTGCGGCGCGTCCACGGCGGCGCGATCCCGGCCGCCTCGCTCCCGGTGGCCGAGCCGGCCCTCTCCGAGCGCGAACACACCCGCGCCGAACACAAGGACCGCATCGCCGCCGCCGCCACGTCCTTCCTCCCGCCGTCCGGCGGAAGCGTGCTCTTCGACGCCGGCACCACGACCGGCAGGATCGTCGGAGCGCTGCCGCCCGAGGTCGACCTCACCGTCGTCACCAACTCGGTGCCGATCGCCGCGCGCCTCGCCGCGATGAGCACCGTGCAACTGCACCTGCTCGGCGGTCGCGTCCGCGGTGTCACGCAGGCCGCGGTGGGCGCCGAGGCTCTCGCCACCTTGTCGACGGTGCACGTCGACGTGGCGTTCATCGGCACCAACGCGCTGAGCATCGACCACGGCCTGTCCACCCCCGACGCCGACGAGGCCGCGGTCAAGCGCGCGATGGTGCGCACCGCCGACCGGGTCGTCGTGGTCGCCGATTCGTCGAAGGTCGGTCGGCGCAATCTGCTGAGCTTCGCGTCGCTCGAACCGATCGACGTCCTGGTCACCGACACCGATCTCGACGACACCGACCGCCGGCAACTCATCGAACACGGAATCGAGGTGGTGACGGCATGATCGTCACGCTCACGGCCAACCCCAGTCTCGATCGCACGGTCGGGCTGACGGGCCCGCTCGAGCGCGGGAGGGTGCATCGCACCGAGCGATCCACCGTCGATCCGGGCGGCAAGGGGATCAACGTCGCCCGTGTGCTGCACGCCGCGACGACCGAGGTCGTCGCCGTTCTCCCGGCCAACGCCGGCGATCCTCTGCTCGCCGCGCTGGACGAGCAGGGCATCGCCCATCGGGCCGTGCCCACCTCCGGGCCGACGCGCAACAACATCACGGTCGCCGAACCCGACGGCACCACCACCAAGCTCAACGAACCCGGAACCCCCTGCACCGGACGCACACTCGGCGAGTTGCACGCAGTCCTGCTGGAATGCGCGCAGGGAGCCGCGTGGACCGTCCTGTCCGGTTCTCTTCCTCCCGGTGTGCCCGAGTCGTGGTATGCCGATCTCGTGGGTGCCCTGCGCGGTCTCGGATGCCGCATCGCGGTCGACACCTCCGAGCGGCCACTGCTCGCCCTCGCCGAGCGGTTCCCCGCGGCGGCCCCCGACGTGATCAAGCCGAACTCCGACGAACTGGCCCAGCTCACCGGCGCCGACGCCCACGAACTCGAATCCGGCGCCGCCGCAGGAGACGTCGGCGCCGTGGTCGACGCGGGACGGGTGCTGGTGGAACGTGGTGTCGGCGCGGTGCTCGCGACACTCGGCGGTGCGGGCGCAGTGCTGGTCACCGCCACCGGCGCGTGGCGGGCCACCGCCGACGACGTCACGGTCCGCAGCACGGTCGGCGCGGGCGACTCGTCGCTCGCCGGATATCTGCTCGCCGAGCAGGCCGGTCACACCCCCGACGAGTGCCTGCGTCTCGCCGTGGCGTACGGGACCGCAGCCGTCACGCTCCCCGGAACAGCCCTGCCCACACCCGATTCCGTCGATCCATCCCGAGTGCACGTCACCGACGTCCACCGCCGACCCCGACCGCTCCCCTCCCACTCCTAAGGAACGTCATGTCCGACACCACCTCCGGCTCCGCAGGCGGTTCCTCGATCATCGGCACGGAACTCGTCTCGCTCGATGCCGACCTGGGATCCGACAAGAACTCCGTCATCGCCGCGCTCGCCGAGCGTCTCGCAGCGAACGGTCGCGCGTCCGACGCCGACGCACTCACCGCGGCCGTTCTCGAACGGGAGGCCAAGTCCGCCACGGGTCTTCCCGGCGGGATCGCGATCCCGCACGCACGCAGCGAAGCAGTGACCACACCGTCGCTCGGTTTCGCCCGGTTGTCCCCGAAGGCCGACTTCGGTGCGCCCGACGGACCCGCCGACCTCGTCTTCCTCATCGCCGCGCCCGAAGGTGCGGGCGGCGACCACATGAAGCTGCTCACCGCTCTCGCTCGTGCACTCGTGCGCCCGGACTTCGTCGCGTCGCTGCGCGCGGCCGCGTCCGCGGACGAGGTCATCGCGCTGGTCGAGGACGTCCTCCCGCCCCGACCGGCGCCGTCGAGCAGCGCTGCTGCCGGCGCGACCGCAGCGCCGCAGCAGCCGGCACCGGCAGCCTCCGCGAAGCCGGCGGTCGCGCCTCCGCAGAGCGCGGAACAGCCCGGAGGCCGCACGATCGTCGCGGTCACCGCGTGCCCGACCGGTATCGCGCACACCTACATGGCCGCCGACGCGCTGGCCGCCGCCGGTGAACGCGCGGGCGTGACGGTCCGGGTGGAGACACAGGGATCGAGCGGCAGCACTCCCCTGTCCGCCGACGTGATCGCCGGCGCCGACGCCGTCATCTTCGCCACCGACGTGGGCGTCAAGGGCCGCGAACGGTTCGCCGGGAAGCCCGTGATCGCATCGGGCGTCAAGCGCGCGATCAACGAACCGGACACCATGGTCGGCGAGGCCCTGCGGGCCGCCACCGATCCGTCCGCACGCACCGTCGAGGGCACCGCGGGCGCCCCGGCGGGTGAGTCGGAGAGCGGCAGCGACCTCGGCTGGGGTACCCGGCTGCGGCAGATCCTGCTCACCGGCGTGAGCTACATGATCCCGTTCGTCGCGGCCGGTGGTCTGCTCATCGCTCTGGGCTTCCTGCTCGCCGGTCCCGACATCACCGACTCGGCCGCCGACATCGTCCTCGACAACACGCTCACCAACCTGCCCGAAGGTGGGCTCGGCGCCTATCTCGGTGCGGTGCTGTACCAGATCGGCTCGTTGGCGTTCTCGTTCCTCGTCCCGGCACTGGCCGGGTACATCGCCTTCGCGATCGCGGACCGTCCGGGTCTGGCTCCGGGCTTCACCGCCGGTGCGGTGGCCGTCTTCGTCGGCGCCGGTTTCATCGGCGGTCTGGTCGGCGGCATCATCGCCGGCTTCGCGGCCCTGTGGGTCGGCCGTATCCCGCTGCCCACCTGGGCGCGCGGCCTGATGCCCGTGGTGATCATCCCGCTGCTTGCGAGCCTGATCGTCGGTGGGCTCATGTTCCTGCTGCTCGGTCGCCCGCTGGCCGCGATCACGACCGGTCTCACCGACTGGCTCAACGGTCTGTCCGGCGGTTCCGCGGTGCTGCTCGGTGCGATCCTCGGCCTGATGATGTGCTTCGACCTCGGCGGGCCGGTCAACAAGGCCGCCTACGCCTTCGCGGTCGCCGGTCTCGACGTCGCCAACACCGGTTCGCTCGAGATCATGGCGGCGGTCATGGCCGCCGGTATGGTTCCCCCGCTCGCAATGGCGCTGTCGTCGCTGGTGCGTCCGCGTCTCTACAGCACGGCCGAACGCGAGAACGGCAAGGCCGCATGGCTGCTCGGTGCATCGTTCATCTCGGAGGGCGCCATCCCGTTCGCGGCGGCCGACCCGTTCCGGGTGATCCCGTCGATGATGCTCGGCGGCGCCGTGACCGGCGGCATCGTCATGGCGACGGGTGTCACGCTCACCGCTCCCCACGGCGGATTGTTCGTGCTGTTCGCGATGGACCGCGTCGTGTGGTTCCTGATCGCGCTGGCAGCCGGCACGGTGGTCGCCGCACTCGCGGTCAGTATCGCCAAGTCGATCACGCGTCCCGCCCGGGTCGCCGCCGACGAGGCGAACCCCCAGCCCGTAGCGGCACGCTCCTGAACACAGCGGCACGCTCCTGAACACAGCGGCACGCTCCTGATCGATCCGACCCTCTGCACTTCCCCATCACGAAGGAGATTCACATGCCCAGCACCACGGTTGCCGTCGGTTCGTCCATCGGCCTGCACGCCCGTCCTGCAGGGATCATCGCCGAGGCCGTGGTCGCGGCCGGTGTCCCGGTGACCCTCGCGGTCGACGGCGGCGAGCCCGTCGACGCCGGTTCGGCCCTGATGATCATGACGCTCGGCGCGGAAAAGGGCACGCAGGTCACGATCTCGTGCGACGACGACGCGGTCCTCGCGCAGGTTGCGGAACTGGTCGCCGCAGACCTCGACGCCTGATCTCGGCCGCGGGCGCGGCGCCTGATCTCAGCCGCGGGCGCGGCGCCTGATCTCAGCCGCGGGCGCGGCGCCTGATCTCAGCCGCGGGCGCGGCGCCGGACGACGAGTCCGAGGACCCCGAGGGCGATGACCCCGGCGGCTACGCCCGCACCGACGACCGGCAGTGCCGCGGACGACATCTCGTCCGCGGCATCGTCGTCCGCGGGTGCGAAGAGATCGGTCGCACCGCGACGGATATGGAGCGGTGGATTCTCCGTGCCTGCCGCGCCGCGCTCGGACGCGGTGAGCAGGTCCCCGTCGGCGGTGAAGGCGACGGCTTCGCCCTGCGGTTCGTCCGGGACCGGGACGCGGAAGCGCGGACCGGCGACCAGAGCGGACGCGAGATCGCCGTCGGGAACATGGAACAGGTAGACGTCGGTGTAGGTGCGGACCGCCGCGACCGTCCCGTCGGCGCTGACCGCACCACCGGTGATCATCGAGGAGGACGCACCGGGAATGGGACCGCCGGGAGTGTCCGACGGTCCGAGTGCCAGCGACCCGACCTTCTCGAGGGGGGCCGGTCCCGGGGCGGGCAGGCCGTCGATCGTAAGTCCGCGTGCGGGCCGATAGACATTGCTCGAGCCGAACAGCGCCTTCGTCACGATCACAGGTTCGCCCGTCGCGGAGACGAGCACGGTCTCGGCGTCGCGGGGACCGTCGGGATAGGTCAGCCGATGCAGATCTCCCTGCCCGGTGTCGGGGTCGAGGGAGATGAGCGCGATCGTCTCGCGGACGCGGGTGTTGTCGCCGAGATCCCCGAGCCACAACCGGCCGTCGGGCCCCGCGGCGAGATCCTCGACGTCGTAGGGATCGACGGACGACGGAACACGTTGCAGCACCGAGCAATCGCCGTCGAGTTCGACGATGCGTTCGTCCTCCCCGGCATCGGGCGTCGCGAACAGCCGGTTGCCGATCGTCGCGAGGCCGGACAGTTCGGCGAGCACGGGATCGTCGGGGATGCACAGCATCTCGGTCGGCAGATCCGCGACCGGAATCCCGGCGTCCTGCGCGCCGGCGTGCGAGACCGGCACGAACGCCGCGACGGCAGCGAGCAGCGCCGCCCGGCGCACGACCCGCATCAGGCCGCGAAGTCGACCAATGCCGACGCCAGCGCTGCCGGCACCTTCGCGTGCACCCGCGTGCCGTCCACCTCGTGCTCGGACGACAGGATCTGACCGTCCGAGTGGATGCGCGCGAGCAGATCACCGCGGGTGTACGGCAGGAGCAGCTTCACCTCGACGTCGGGATCCTCGAGCAGACCCGCGAGATGGGTCTGCAACTCCTCGACGCCCTCGCCGGTGTGCGCGGAGACGAACACCGCGCCGGGGATCGCGCTGCGCAACTGCGTCAGGGTGACCGGGTCGGCGGCATCGATCTTGTTGACGACGATCAGTTCCGGCGGCGGCGGTGCGTCCGATTCGCGGAGCACCTCGGTGACGACTTCGCGCACCGCCTTGATCTGCTCGGTGGGCATCGGGTCGGAGCCGTCGACGACGTGGAGCAGCACATCGGCGTCGGCGACTTCCTCGAGGGTCGACCGGAACGCCTCGACCAGCTGGGTCGGGAGGTGCCGGACGAAACCGACGGTGTCGGTGAGCACGTACTCGCGGCCGTCGGGCAGCGCCGACCGGCGGGTCGTCGGGTCGAGGGTCGCGAACAGTGCGTTCTGCACCAGGACACCGGAGCCGGTGAGCTTGTTGAGCAGGCTCGACTTGCCGGCGTTGGTGTATCCGACGATCGCGACGGACGGGATCTTGTTGCGCAGACGCCGGGTGCGCTTGGTGTCGCGCGCGGCCTTCATCGCCTTGATCTCGCGACGGAGCTTGGCCATCCGCTCACGGATCCGGCGACGGTCGGTCTCGATCTTCGTCTCACCGGGACCGCGCAGGCCCACACCGCCGTTGCTACCGGCACGGCCACCGGCCTGCCGCGACATCGATTCGCCCCAGCCGCGCAGCCGCGGGAGCATGTACTCCATCTGCGCGAGGGAGACCTGTGCCTTGCCCTCCCGCGAGGTGGCGTGCTGGGCGAAGATGTCGAGGATCAGCGCGGTCCGGTCGATGACCTTGACCTTGACGACCTTCTCCAGCGCGGTGAGCTGGGCGGGGGTGAGTTCGCCGTCGCAGATCACGGTGTCGGCGCCGGTGGACAGGACGATCTCCCGCAGTTCGTCGGCCTTGCCGGAGCCGATGTAGGTGGAGGCATCGGGCCGGTCGCGACGCTGGACCAGACCTTCGAGGACCTCGGAGCCCGCGGTCTCGGCGAGCGCGGCCAGCTCGGCCAGACTCGCTTCCGCCTGGGCGGCCGTTCCGCCCGTCCAGACACCGACGAGCACGACACGCTCGAGTCGGAGCTGACGGTATTCGACCTCGGTGATGTCCTCGAGTTCGGTGGACAGACCGGCCACACGCCGCAACGCGCTACGGTCTTCGAGTTGCATCTCGCCGACGGACGGATCCTCGGCGGTCCAGCCTCCGGATGCGTCGTACGCGGTCGGAGTGCTGTCATCTGTGGTTGCGCGATGCATGCGCTGTGTGTTCGTCATACACCTCCATGGTGTCACGAAGCCCGAATCGGTGCATTCGAGTTTTTCTGCCGCATCCCCGCGGGGGTACCCGAGTTCGCGCCGACCGGGCCGAGCGGTGCCGATCAGTTCGGCGCCGACCACCAGGTGTCGTCGAGTTCACCCGTCGCGACCAGCACCGACGGCCCGCGCAGCCAGGCGCGACCGTCCTCGATGCGTACCTCGACCGAGCCGCCGGGGATTCGCACCCGCACCGCGCCGTCGGATGCGCCGTCGAAGCGCAGGGCCGCAGCGGCCGCGGCCACCGTGCCGGTTCCGCACGAGCGGGTCTCCCCCACGCCGCGTTCGTGGACGCGCATGTGGACCGTCCCGGCCGCGATCGGGGTCAGGAACTCGATGTTGACCCCGTGCGGGAAGAAGCCCGGGTCGAAGCCGGGCGAGGTGAGGTCGAGACCGGCAAGACTCGTGTCGTTCAGGTGCGGGTCCACGCACGCGAGGTGCGGGTTGCCGACGTCGATGCCGATGCCCGGATAGACCCGCCCGTCGATGGTCGCCGCCGACTCGCCGAGGGTGCGCACCGTCCCCATGTCCACGGTCACCTCGCCGAGGACCGGTCCGGCCTCGTGCACGGTGACGGGCTTGCCTCCCGCCCGGCTGCCGACGACGAACTCGCGGCGGTCCTCGAGTCCGTGCGCGGTGAGATAGTGCGCGAACACCCGCACACCGTTGCCGCACATCTCGGCGATGGATCCGTCGCCGTTGCGGTAGTCCATGAACCAGTCGTCGGCGTCGGTGCCCTCGGGCAGTGCTTCGAGCACACCGGCCGACACCAGCGCACCGGCCCGCGCCACGCGGAGCACACCGTCGGCACCGAGCCCGCGGCGCCGGTCGCACAGGGCGGCGATCCGGCCTGCGTCGAGGTCCAGGCGCGCGTCGGGGTCGGGAAGGATCACGAAGTCGTTCTCGGTTCCGTGCCCTTTGCTGAACTCCATGCGCGCTACCTTATCGGGCTGGTGAGGCCGGTGATGTGCGTGCGTCCTGTACGGCCCGCCGGGCGACGTCGAGCAGGTGGGGGTCGGCGCCGTCGAGCCAGTGGATGCGCGGGTCGCGGCGGAACCACGAGCGTTGTCGTCGCACGTAGCGGCGGGTCCCGATGAACGTCCGCTCGCGTGCGTGGTCGAGGTCGTACTCCCCATCGATGTACGCGAGCACCTGCGCGTAGCCGATCGCGCGACGTGCGGTGACACCCTCGTGCAGGCCGACCTCGAGGAGACCGTGCACCTCGTCGACGAGGCCGCGTTCGAACATCAGGTCGGTGCGCCGCGCGATGCGGTCGTCGAGTTCGGCGGTGTCGCGGTCGACGCCCAGGATCACGGTGCCCCAGCGAGGCTCACCGATCGTCGGCTGCGACGCCGCGAACGGTTGCCCGGTCAGTTCGACGACCTCGAGCGCGCGGACCATGCGGCGGCCGTCGGTGGGCAGGATCGTCGCCGCGGCGGCGGGATCGGCGCTCTGCAGCGCCCGGTGGACCGCTGCGAGCCCCTCGGTCTCGAGGACCGCCTCCCACTTGGCGCGGACCTGCGGATCCGTCGCCGGGAACTGCCATTCGTCGAGCAGTGCCTGTACGTACATCATCGATCCGCCGACGACGATCGGGAGACGACCGCGCCCGAGGATCGCCTCGACGTCGGCGATCGCGGCCTGCTGGTAGCGGGCGACCGTCGCGGTCTCGGTGACGTCGAGGACGTCGAGCTGATGGTGCGGGATCCCGCGACGCTCGTCCGGTGCCAGCTTGGCCGTCCCGATGTCCATCCCGCGGTACTGCTGCATCGCGTCGATGTTGACGATCTCGCCATCGAGCGCCTCGGCGAGGTCCAGTCCGAGATCGGACTTGCCCGTGGCGGTGGGGCCCACCACCGCGATCGGTACGAGCGTGTCGGCGGGGCCGGTGATTCCTGCGCTCACGGTGTCCAGATTCCCACGTGGTAGCCCACGCCGTAGGGCGCGGCGGAGTAGGTGACGGACGCCGAACGCGGGCGCGCGCCGAGGGTGGCCGCCAGGACGTGCCAGGCGGCGCGTCCGGTCAGCTTGATGTCCGAACACAGCTCGGGGTCGAGTGTCGCGAGCGCCTCCGGATCGCCCGCGCAGAGCGCCGCGGCCAGGGCCGCCTCGACCTCCTCCGAACGCGGATCGTAGGCGCCGGGCGCCTTGGCCGTGAGGGTCGTCGCTCCGTCCGCGACGACGAGCAACGCTCGCGGCCGATCGTCGCGGTCGAGTTCCGCACGCAGGTCGCGGCCGAGATCGGCGCAGTGGGCGGCGGCGGCGTCGGCGGCCACCACGTGGGTCGTCACACGGGTGCCGGGTGCCGTGCGGTCGCGGATCCAGCCCGCCACCAGAGCGGTCAACGCGAGCGCGGGATCGGGTTCGCCGGCGGCCTCGGGACCGAGCTGGACCGTGACGTCGACACCGAAGCCGAGGAAGGACCCGCGCGCGGTGGGGGGAACGGTCTGCTCGGCCGTCTCGGCTCCCACGACCACCCATTCCGTGGCACCGGACAGGCTGCGACCGACCTCGAGAACCGCCTCGCGCAGATCGTCGGTCTCGGACGCGGCGAGACCGGTCAGCTCGGGCACGAGCAGCGGTGGGGACGGCACGAACGCCGCGGCGGTCAACACATCGGCAACCGTAGTCCACCGGACCCGGCGCCCTGCATCGACACGACCTGTTTCAATAGTGGGCGGACACGATCGCGGAGCCCCGGGATCGACCGGCGGTAGACCCATGCGACCAGGCAGCCGTGCCGCGCGGCAGAGATGAGGTATCGATGAGCGACCCGAACGCACAGGACCGAACCGGCGAGTCGACGCAGGAGCGGACCCCGCGTCCCGGTCCCGCCACACCCCGAGCCCATGCTGCGACGCCCGGCCCTGCGGGCCGAGAGAACGGCAGTTCCACCGCAGCACCCCCGAAGCCGCATCCCGTCGCGGCCCAGACGCACCCCCACGTCCCGGCGGTGCCCGCGAGCGATCCGAGTCGGTTCGGACGCGTCGACGAGGACGGCACCGCATGGGTCCGCACGAGCGAGGGCGAGCGGTGCATCGGATCGTGGCAGGCAGGCGACGCCGCCGAGGGCCTCGCGCACTTCGGACGCCGTTACGACGATCTCGCCACCGAGGTGGCGATCCTCGAGACCCGGTTGACCTCCGGCACCGCCGACGTGAAGAAGACCCGCGCGGCCGCCGAGGCACTGGCCGAGTCGCTGCCGACCGCCGCCGTCATCGGTGATCTCGATGCGCTCGCCACCCGGCTCACCGCGATCATCGAGCACTCCGAGGAGGCCGCGGCTCTCGCCAAGCAGGAGAAGGAGCGTCGGCGCGCCGAGAGCACGGCCCGCAAGGAGGCCCTCGCGGCCGAGGCCGAGACGATCGCCGCCGAATCCACCCAGTGGAAGGCTGCGGGCGACCGGCTGCGCGAGATCCTCGAGGAGTGGAAGACCATCCGCGGGGTCGACCGGAAGGTCGACGACGTGTTGTGGCGTCGCTACTCGAAGGCACGCGAGGCGTTCAACCGGCGTCGCGGGGCCCACTTCGCCGAACTCGACCGCGAGCGCGCCGCGGCGAAGAGCCGCAAGGAAGAACTCGTCGCCCGGGCGGAGGAGCTGCAGAACTCCACCGACTGGGGTGCCACCGCCGCGGCCTTCCGCGACCTGCTCGGCGAGTGGAAGGCCGCCGGACGGGCACCGAAGGACGCCGACGACCAGCTGTGGAAGCGATTCAAGGGCGCCCAGGACGTCTTCTTCGCCGCACGCAACGCCGCGAACGCCGAGCGCGACGCCGAGTTCGAGGAGAACGCCCGCGCGAAGGAGGCCCTGCTCGAAGCGGCCTCCTCGATCGACCCGTCGGCCGATCTCGAAGGTGCCCGGGCGCGCCTGCGCGAGCTGCAGGACCAGTGGGAGGCGATCGGCAAGGTGCCGCGCGAGCGCATGCACGACCTCGAGGGTCGTCTGCGGGCCATCGAGAAGAAGGTGCGCGAGGCCGCGGACTCCGAGTGGCGCCGCACCGATCCCGAGGCCCTCGCCCGTGCGGCCCAGTTCCGTGAGCGGGTGCGCCAGTTCGAGGAGCAGGCCGCCAAGGCGACCGCCGCCGGCCGGGCGAAGGAGGCCGAGAAGGCTCTCGCCCAGGCCGCGCAGTGGCGCGAGTGGGCCGACGCGGCCGAAGGTGCCGTCGGCGAGCGCTGACCCCCGCGACATCCGAGACGGACGATCCCCCTCTCCCGATCGGGAGAGGGGGATCGTCGTGTTCGTGCCGGAGGCGTCAGGCGTCGGGGTCGTCGCGCATCAGGCGGGGCCGTTCGTGCTGGGCTGCGACCTTCCGCAACTCGGCCTCGGCCTCGAGCTGGGCCGAGGTCCGCGCCCACACCACGCGGGCCCAGTGGAAGACGATCACCATGACGGCGAACCAGCCGATGACGAGACCGAATCCCGGTCCCGCGGCGGACGACTCGACGGGCAGGGTCTGGCGCGACCAGATCGCGAGCATGCCGAAGACGATGGTCACCGCCGATCCGGCCAGGGACACCCACGCGAGCGCCCACTTGCGGGTGACGAGCGCGAGGATCGAGCCCAGCCCGGCGAAGACCACTGCGAAGCCGACGAACAGCCGCGACGGCAGACCGATCTCCTCGGTGGTCGCGTCCGGGGCGAAGGACAGCACCTCCCACCCGTTCGCGGATCCGGCGTGGGGCAGGCTGAAGGTCGCCAGCAGGATCAGGACGGAGATCGCGACGAACATCGCCCGGGCGCCCGGGTCGATGTCGCTCGCCACCTTCCGTTCGGCGGCTTCGAGTTCGGCGCGTACGTCACCCGTCGCGTGGTGATCGTGCGGCTTGTCGGTGGTCATGCGTTGCATCCCATCTGAGGCGGCAGCGGGTCGGGGACGCCGATGCTCGGCAGTCCGAGTCCGACACCGATCGGCGGTGTCTTGGGCAGCCGGCCCTGTTCGAAGTGGTCGCCCGCACGTGTACGGCGGTGCGTGAGGATCGGGGTGTCCGCGACGAGGTGGTGCGGCGCGGCGTCGCTGACGACGATCGTGATGACGTCGCCGGGACGCACCGCGGTGTCGATCGCACCCTCGGGACGGAAGTGGACGAGGCGGCCGTCGCGGGCCCGCCCGCTCATCCGGGCGGTCTCGGCGTTCTTGCGGCCCTCCCCCGCGGCGACGAGCAGTTCGACCTCGGTTCCGACGAGCTTGCGGTTCTCCTCGAGGGTGATGCGTTCCTGCAGCGCGATCAGGCGCTCGTAACGTTCCTGCACCACGGCCTTGGGGAGCTGACCGTCCATGTCGGCAGCGGGCGTGCCGGGGCGCTTCGAGTACTGGAAGGTGAACGCGCTGGTGAACCGTGCCTTCTCGACGACCTCGAGGGTCTGCTGGAAGTCCTCCTCGGTTTCGCCGGGGAAGCCGACGATGATGTCGGTGGTGATCGCGGCGTGCGGCATCGCGGCACGGACCCGCTCGATGATGCCCAGGAAGCGTTCCTTGCGGTACGAGCGGCGCATGGCGCGCAGGATCCGGTCGCTGCCGGACTGCAGCGGCATGTGCAGCTGCGGGCACACGTTGGGGGTCTGCGCCATCGCGTCGATGACGTCGTCGGTGAACTCCGCCGGATGCGGGGACGTGAAGCGCACCCGCTCGAGGCCCTCGATGTCGCCGCACGCGCGCAGCAGCGACGCGAAGGCGCCCCGGTCGCGGGGCTGCTCCGGATCGGCGAAGGACCGGCCGTAGGAGTTGACGTTCTGGCCGAGCAGTGTCACCTCGAGCACGCCCTCGTCGACGAGCGCCTGCACCTCGGCGAGGATGTCGCCCGGGCGCCGGTCGACCTCCTTGCCGCGCAGCGACGGCACGATGCAGAAGGTGCACGTGTTGTTGCAGCCGACGGAGATCGACACCCATCCGGCGTACGACGACTCGCGCTTGGCGGGCAGCGTCGAGGGGAACGCCTCGAGGGCGTCGAGGATCTCGACCTCGGCACGGCGGTTGTGCCGCGCGCGTTCGAGCAGTGCGGGGAGATTGCCGATGTTGTGCGTGCCGAAGACCACGTCGACCCAGGGCGCCTTCTTGACGACCGTGTCGCGGTCCTTCTGGGCGAGGCAGCCTCCGACGGCGATCTGCATGTCGGGGTTGTCGTCCTTGACCGGACGCAGATGACTCAGATTGCCGTACAGCTTGTTGTCGGCGTTCTCCCGCACCGCACAGGTGTTGAAGACCACCAGATCGGGTGACGCGCCGGGCCCGGCCTTGGTGAAGCCGGCGTCCTCCAACAACCCCGACAGACGCTCGGAGTCGTGTACGTTCATCTGGCAGCCGTAGGTGCGGACCTCGTAGGTCCGGGCACCGGTGCGGGGGGCTTCTTCGTCGATCAGTGACACGTCTCAGGGTATCTCACCTCGACCGGTCTCCTTTCCACGCGCTGTCCCCATGAGCCCCGTCGACGTGTCGGTCACCGCTCGTGCCGTAAGAATCCCGTGACGCGTGCACCGAAGGTGTCCCGAAATGCGAAGTCTCGGGCGTCGGACGGCATAGGGTCTGCAGATATGACATCAGCGGCAGCCGGAACGGATCGTCCGTCCGAGAAGTCGGACACCAGCTCGTCCATGATCTCCATGAACGGGGTGAACAAGCACTTCGGATCCCTGCACGTATTGCAGGACATCAACCTTGAGATCCCACGAGGGCAGGTCGTCATCGTCGTCGGCCCGTCCGGTTCGGGGAAATCGACCCTCTGCCGCACCATCAACCGGCTCGAACCGATCGACACGGGCGAGATCCACGTCGACGGCACCCTGCTGCCGGAGGAGGGCCGGGCGTTGGCCCGCCTGCGCGCGGACGTCGGCATGGTGTTCCAGTCGTTCAACCTCTTCGCCCACAAGACGATCCTCCAGAACGTCATGCTCGGCCCCTCGAAGGTGCGCAAGATCAAGAAGGAACAGGCCCGCGAGTCGGCGATGGCGCTGCTCGACCGCGTCGGGATCGCCAACCAGGCCGACAAGTACCCGGCGCAGCTGTCGGGCGGCCAGCAGCAGCGCGTGGCGATCGCACGCGCGCTCGCGATGAACCCCAAGGTCATGCTGTTCGACGAGCCCACCTCCGCCCTCGACCCCGAGATGGTCCAGGAGGTCCTCGACGTGATGACCTCCCTCGCGAAGGAGGGCATGACGATGGTCGTGGTCACGCACGAGATGGGATTCGCCCGCAAGGCCGGCGACCGCGTTCTGTTCATGGCCGACGGTCGCATCGTCGAGGACACCGATCCCGAGACCTTCTTCACCGCACCGAAATCCGATCGCGCCAAGGACTTCCTCGGCAAGATCCTCAGTCACTGACCTGATTCCCGCATCCGACGGGCCGCCCGGCCCGTCGGACGTAGTTCCGAACCGCACCGGAGGTATTCGATGAAATTGTCCCGCTCCATCCGCCTGGGCATCGGCGCCGTCGCCGTGGCAGTGGTCGCTACGGCGTGCGGTGGCGACGAGACGCGCAGTGTCTCGCAGTCCGCGGAGAACGGCACCCTGACGGTCGGTATCAAGTTCGACCAGCCGGGCCTGGGCCTGCGCAACCCGGACGGTTCGTTCAGCGGGTTCGACGTCGAGGTCGCCAAGTATGTCGCCGGTCAGCTCGGTGTCTCGGAGGAGAACATCGAGTTCAAGGAAGCTCCGTCCGCTCAGCGCGAGACCCTCATCCAGAACGGTGAGGTCGACTACATCGTCGCGACCTACTCGATCACCGATTCCCGCAAGGAGAAGGTGGACTTCGCCGGTCCGTACTTCATCGCGGGCCAGTCGCTCCTCGTGCGCGCGGACGACACCGAGATCACCGGACCCGACTCGCTCAACGGCGGCAAGCGCCTGTGCTCGGTGGCGGGTTCGACCCCGGCCCAGAACGTGAAGGACAATTACGCGCAGGACGTCCAGCTCCAGGAGTTCGACACCTACTCGCTGTGTGTCGAGGCGCTGCGCAACGGCGCGGTCGACGCGGTGACCACCGACGACATCATCCTCGCCGGTTACGCCGCGCAGAGCCCGGGCGACTTCAAGGTCGTCGGTGAGCCGTTCACCACCGAGCGCTACGGCATCGGTCTCGCCAAGGGTGACGACGAGTCGCGCAACGCGATCAACGACGCGATCGAGGAGATGATCGCCAGCGGTGCGTGGGAGGCCGCATTCCAGGAGACGGTCGGCGCCTCGGGTTACGAGCTGCCCGAGCAGCCCGAGGTCGATCGCTACTGAGTGTCGATCTCTACCGAGCACGGGCCAGTCCCGTCCTGTCGGCCGGTGCGGCCGGTCCGTGAGATCTCACGGACCGGCCGGACCGTTCCGGACACCCACCCCGTCCCCTCGATCCCGGAGTGACCTGTGGATCTGTTGAGCAAGTACAGCAGTCAGCTACTCGACGCGTTCTGGACCACGATCCAGTTGACCGTCATCTCGGCGATCGGCGCTCTGATCCTCGGAACGATCCTTGCTGCGATGCGCGTGTCTCCCATCCCCGTGGCGCGTGCCGTCGGCGCCGCCTACGTGACGATCTTCCGTAACACCCCGCTGACCCTGATCATCATCTTCTGTCTGTTCGGTCTGTCCCAGACGCTCGGCATCAAGCTGGCATCCGAGTCGTCGCCGACCTTCCTGGTGGACAACAACTTCCGGCTCGCCGTGCTCGGTCTGAGCGTCTACACGGCGGCCTTCGTGTGTGAGTCGCTCCGCTCGGGCATCAACACGGTCTCGCTCGGACAGTCGGAGGCCGGCCGCTCGCTGGGTCTGACCTTCAGCCAGAATCTGCGCCTGATCGTCCTCCCCCAGGCGTTCCGCGCGGTCATCGCCCCGCTCGGTTCGGTGCTCATCGCGTTGACCAAGAACTCGACGATCGCCTCCGTCATCGGCGTGTCCGAGGCCTCGCTGCTGATGAAGACGATGATCGAGAACGAAGCGGCCATCTTCGTCGTCGGTGGCATCTTCGCGCTCGGGTTCGTCATCCTCACCCTTCCCACCGGCCTGCTCTTCGGCCGGCTCAGCAAGCGATACGAGGTCGCCCGATGAGTGCACACGGAACCGTTCTCTACGACGCACCCGGGCCCCGCGCCAAGGCGCTCTACCGGATCCTGTCGGTGGTCGTGGTCGCACTCCTCGTCCTCGTCGGTTGGATCGTCTACCGCGCGCTCGACGCCAACGGGCAGCTGACGGCCGCCAAGTGGGAGCCGTTCATCGAATCGTCCAGCTGGACCACCTATCTGCTGCCCGGCATCCGCGGCACGATCATCGCGGCCGTCGCGTCGATCGTGCTGGCACTGGTCCTCGGCACGGTGCTCGGCATCGCCCGTCTGTCCGATCACCGATGGGTCCGCGGGATCGCCGGCACGATCGTCGAGTTGTTCCGCGCCGTCCCGGTGCTGATCCTGATGATCTTCGCCTACCAGGTGTTCGCCGAGTACCGAGTCTTCAAGTCCGAGTACCTCGCGCTCGCTGCGGTCATCACCGGCCTGACCCTGTACAACGGATCGGTCATCGCGGAGATCGTGCGAGCGGGCATCAGGTCGCTCCCGCGCGGCCAGAGCGAGGCCGCCTACGCCATCGGCATGCGGAAGAACCAGCTCATGCGGCTGATCCTGCTGCCGCAGGCCGTGACGGTCATGCTCCCGGCGATCGTGTCGCAGATGGTGATCGCGCTCAAGGACTCCGCGCTCGGCTACCTCATCGGCTATGTCGAAGTGGTGCGTTCCGGACAGCAGCTCGGCGCGTTCTTCCAGAACTACCTGCCGTCGCTGCTGGTGGTCGCGGCGATCATGATCATCCTCAACAGCGCGCTGACGCAGTTCGCGATCTGGCTCGAGAAGCGCCTGCGATCCGGAAAACGCAAGAAGGGTGCCGTGCCGGCCGAGGAGCCGCAGACGATGCCCACGATGTCGGTGCCCGGCCTGGACATGACCGGGGAGGGACGCAAGTAGTGCGCCCGACCGTCGAGGTCCGGACGTAATGTTTCAGTCGTGCGGGAGGTCGCTCGCGTCGGCACCGAAGGTCGCGAGTTCCTCCCGCACGACGTCGAACGCCATCCCCTGCGCGTAACCGCGCCGGGCCAGCATTCCGACCAGTCGCCGTACCAACTTGTCGCGTTCGGCCGCGATCTCGCGCCGATCCCCTTCGGTGGGATGCGGCGGCTGGGTGCGGAGCTTCTTGCGGACCAGTTCGACCGCTCGTTCCCGTTCGTCGGCGGTGTCGATCTGTTCGAGGGCAGCCGCCGCGTCGTCGGCGTCGATTCCCTTGCGGCGCAGTTCGAGTGCGATTGCGCGCCTACCCTTCCCCGCGTGCAGATGCCGTGAACGTGCCCACTGGTTGGCGAAATCCGCGTCGTCGATCAACCCGACCTCGGTGAGACGGTCGAGGGCACGTTCGGCGACGTCGGGTGCGAATCCCTTCTGCTCGAGCTTCGTCGCGAGCTCGGATCGGCTGCGTGCCCGATCGGTCAGCAGACGGAGACAGACGTCCTTGGCCTGCGCTTCGGTGCCACCGCCGGGCAGTTCCTGCTCGGTGCGAGCCGAGCGCCGCCGTCCGCGTCGTTCGCGCCGTGCGTCGGGCCGTTGTTCCTCGGGGTCGTCCATGACGCGCACAGTAGCCGGACCCACCGACAGCGCGGCCGGGTGCAGATACGCCACGGGGCACGGACGACGTGCGTCCGTGCCCCGTGCGGTCTGGGCGGTGACTAGAAGTCGACCGGCTCCTCGACATCACTCGGATCGGTGAGAACGGCACCGATGCCGAGCTTCTCCTTGATCTTCTTCTCGATCTCGTCGCGCACATCGGTGTTCTCGAGCAGGAACTTGCGGGCGTTCTCCTTGCCCTGCCCCAGCTGGTCGCCCTCGTAGGTGTACCAGGAGCCGGACTTACGGATGAAGCCCTGATCGACACCCATGTCGATGAGCGAGCCCTCCTTCGAGATGCCCTGGCCGTACAGGATGTCGAACTCGGCCTGCTTGAACGGAGGCGAGACCTTGTTCTTGACGACCTTCACGCGGGTGCGGTTGCCCACCGCGTCGCCGCCGTCCTTGAGCGTCTCGATCCGGCGCACGTCCAGACGCACGGAGGCGTAGAACTTCAGCGCCTTACCGCCCGTGGTGGTCTCGGGCGAGCCGAACATCACGCCGATCTTCTCGCGCAGCTGGTTGATGAAGATCGCGGTGGTGCCGGAGTTGTTGAGCGCACCGGTCATCTTGCGCAGTGCCTGGCTCATCAGGCGGGCCTGGAGACCGACGTGGCTGTCGCCCATCTCGCCCTCGATCTCGGCGCGGGGCACGAGCGCCGCGACCGAGTCGATGACGATGATGTCGAGCGCACCCGAGCGGATGAGCATGTCGGCGATCTCGAGGGCCTGCTCCCCGGTGTCGGGCTGGGACACGAGCAGGGCGTCGGTGTCGACACCGAGCTTGCGCGCGTAGTCCGGATCGAGGGCGTGCTCGGCGTCGATGAACGCCGCGATGCCGCCGGCGGCCTGCGCGTTGGCGACGGCGTGGAGGGCCACCGTCGTCTTACCCGAGGATTCCGGGCCGTAGATCTCGATGACGCGCCCGCGCGGCAGGCCGCCGATACCGAGAGCCACGTCGAGTGCGATCGACCCGGTGGGAATGACTGCGATGGGCGGACGGACGTCCTCGCCCAGGCGCATCACCGAGCCCTTACCGAAGCTCTTGTCGATCTGCGCGAGGGCGAGCTCGAGCGCCTTCTCGCGGTCGTGAGCCTGTGCTGCCATCTTGGTCCCCTTAATAGAATCTCGTCCTTGTTGTCGACGACGTTAGAACCCGGCACCGACAAGTTCGCTGTCGCGACCGCGGAAACGCCGTATCTGTGGATGGAATCACCACCTGTGGACAACCCACCCGGCGTTCCCAGCATAGCCGAACACGTGTTCGAAAGCCGGTCGCTTCGTGTACGCGAAGAATGGTCGCATCCCCGTCGGACAGAAAATCGATTCGGCGCGTGACACTCCCGGCCGGTCCCGTGACTACCGCCGTACGGGCGGGACGTCGAACTCGTCGCAGAGCGCGCGCCACACCTCCCGGGGCTCCTGTCCCGCCTCGATCGCCTCGGCCGCCGTCCGTCCACCGAGCGAGAGCAGCACGTGATCGCGCAGCAGGGCATCGCCGTGCATCTGTCCGAACTCGTCCCGGACCACCTCGTAGAACTCCGTCAACCGCACCCCGACCACGGTAGTCGCGCGTGCTGCGCCGCGACAGTCAGTCCGCTGCGGCCTCGCACACCGCGACCGGATCCTCCACGTCGCCGGCACCGTCGGCGGCCGCACGAGCCGCTGCGGCGAAGTCCGGGGACGACAGCACGGTGTCGATCGCGGAGCGGACCGCAGCCGCGTCGAGCGGACGCACCACCACCGCACTCCCCTGCCGTGCGGCGCGGTTCGCCAGCTCCCACTGGTCGCCACCCCCGGGCACGATCACCGCCGGAACCCCCGCACTCAGCGTCTTGGCGAGCATCCCGTGCCCACCCCCGCACACGACGACATCGGCCTGCCGGAGCAGGACGTCCTGCCGGCCGCGACCCGAGACGGCCCAGCTCGGGAGCGACTGCTGCGGGGGGTCGAGCATCGTCGCGGCGACCCGCATCCCGGCCCCGTCGAGTGCGTCGCAGACCGTCTCGACCATCCCGGTCACGCCGGTGACCGCGGTCGACGGCGCGACCATCACGACAGGTCCGTCACCCGGCGGCGGATCGAGGATCTCCGCGGTGGGTTCCCACAGCAGTGGACCGACGACATGCGCGTGCCCGGGCCAGTCGGGACGGGGCACCTCGAGTGCCGGCAGGGTGGCGATCAGCCGGGCCCGGGGCCCGGGATCGCGCGCCGGCAGACCGATTCCGACACGTGCGGCAGAACGCTCGCGCTCCCCCTGCCGCAACGATCTCGCGGTCATCGCACGCAACGCGGCGTCCCTCAACCGGCCCCGCACACCCGTGCCCACATCGAGACCGCTCCCGATCGGTGGAAGCCCGCGCGAGGGCAGGTACAACGGATGCGGCGAGAGCTCGACCCACGGGATCCCCAGTCGCTCGGCGGCCATCCCTCCGCCGGCGGTGAGCACGTCCGCCACGACGAGGTCGGGTAGCAGGGCTCCGAGATCCGGGAGCATCTCGTTCGCGATGTGGGCGGCACGGGCGTGGATCTTCGCCCCCGCGTCGCCGTCGTCGTCCCCGAGCCGGGGTGCGAGCCCCTTCAATTCTGCGAACGTCACACCGGGCAGCTCGAGGCCGAGCCATCGTTCGCCCGTGAGGACGACCGCGTCGTGCCCGGCATCCGCGAGCCGCAGCGACAACGCGATCGCCGGAATCGCATGACCCGCATCGGGCCCGGCCACCACCGCCACTCGCACGCGCACAGCCTGCCACATCCCGCGCACGCGGGATCGGGCCTCCCGCGCACGCGGGACAGATGTCACAACACCGTCGTGGGACGTCCCCTATCCCGCGAAGGTGTACAGCTCGAATCCGGCGGCCCGAGCGGCCGGAAAGCCCGGCAGCGGTGCGGACGATCGCTCCACCTGCTCGCGGGCCTGCTCCTCGGCGCTCCTGTCGTCGAGGGCCTCGAGATAGCGGCGGTGCGCCGAGAGCGACTCGACCGCCACCTCGACGGTGTCGGTGACGTCCACCCCGTGGGTCGGAGACGTCGTATTGACCGCCACCCACCGCACCCCGGGCCAGGCTTCGAGACCGGCCTCCGCGAGTTCCGGGAAGATCCACTCGTTGGCAGCGTCGGCAACGGCATCGAACACGGCCAGCCCGACCGCACGGTGGTCCGCGCTGTTGAGGATGCCGGGGAACCAGGTGAGCCCGAAGTTCCCGGTCACCACCATCTCGGGTCGGTGTCTGCGGATGCTCGCCGCGATGTCGCGTCGCAGATCGAGGCCGGCGACGATGTGCCCGTCGCGGTGGCCGAGGAACTCCACCGAGTCCACGCCGACGATCCGCGCGGATTCGCGTTCCTCCGCCTCCCGCAGCGGGCCGCACTCCTCGGGGTCGAGCCCGGCGATCCCGGCCTCCCCGCTCGTCGCGAGGACGTAGCGCACCTGTTTGCCCTGCCGGGTCCATCTGGCCACGGCCGCGGCGGCACCGTATTCGATGTCGTCGGGGTGCGCGGCGATCACGAGTCCGTCCTGCCAGTCCTCCGGTACCGCCTCCACAGCTGCCCCCTTCGTCCTACAGACGTGTCAGGTCGTGCTTGTCACCTCCCGATACTGCCTTGTACAGCAGGTATCCGCCGAAGATCACGGCGCCGAGTACGAGAAAGCCGAACAGGTTGTCGAGCAGGGCGCCGAGGACGGCGAGACCGACCCACACCACCGCGACGATTCCTACGATCTTCCAGAACATTGGGTACTCCCACCCTCGATGCCGACCTCTTCCGTGCCGGACTCCGTTTGCTCGGTACGCCTCGATCCTGACAGCTCGAGTGGAGAAAAACAGCAGGTCAGCGCAGATATCAGGGAAAGATCAGGGGACACCCGGAGACGCACCCCGGGTGTGGCCCACGGGCACCCGGAGGTGGGTCGGTGACCCGCGGCACGCCGGTACGGCTTAGGCTCTACGGGTTCACCGTCCATACCGGAAGGCTGAGTAATCGTGTCCACGTCCCGCCGTATCCCCGCGCGCGACCTCGCGCAGATCGCCGTCTTCGCCGCCCTGATCATCGCCCTGGGACTGCCCGGTCAGATCAGCATCGGATCGTCCGGCGTGCCCATCACGTTGCAGACCCTCGGCGTGATGCTCGCGGGTGCACTGCTCGGCGCACGCAAGGGTGTCCTGTCGGTGCTCACCGTGATCGTGCTGGGACTGGCGCTGCCCGTACTCGCCGGCGGGCGCACGACCCTCACCTCGCTGGCCGGTCCCACGGTGGGCTTCCTCATCGGCTGGGTCCCTGCCGTCGCCGTGATCGGCTGGCTGAGCATGAAGATGCTGCCGCGCTACCGCACGTTGCCCGGTGTGGCCGTCAACGTCCTGGGTGGCATCGTCGTTCTCTACGCCTTCGGTATCGCGGGCATGGTCCTGCGCACGGATCTCACGGTGTGGGCCGCCGCCGCTGCCAACGTCACCTTCCTGCCGGGCGATCTCGCCAAGGCGGTCGTCGCCGCAGCGGTCGCCGCCCAGGTGCACCGCGCCTACCCCGCACTGGCGGCACCGCGCATCGTGCCCCGCCCCGCTGCGGATCCCGCGCACTGACGCCGCCGCCCGACCGTCGATGAGCGAGATCCGATTCCGGGAGGTGCGGCACGCCTACGGCGACCGCACCGTCCTCGACGGGGTCGACGTGGTCCTCACCGAACGACGCGTCGGCATCGTCGGCGCGAACGGTAGCGGCAAGTCGACGATGGCGCGCATGATCAACGGTCTGCTCGTCCCGTCGTCCGGTTCGGTGACCGTCGACGGCCTCGACACGGCGCGCAAGGGCCGGGAGGTCCGCAAGAAGGTCGGATTCGTCTTCACCGACCCGGACCATCAGATCGTCATGCCGACGGTCGCCGAGGACGTCGCCTTCTCGCTCCGACGCAGCGGACTCGGCAAGGAGGAACGCGAGGCCCGGGTACGGCAGGTCCTCGCCGACTTCGGGCTCGCGGGGCATCACGACCACCCCAGCCACCTGCTCTCGGGCGGTCAGAAGCAGTTGCTCGCGCTCGCCGCGATCATGGTGACCGACCCGGCGGTGCTCGTCGCGGACGAACCGACGACCCTGCTCGACCTGCGCAACACGAAGCTCATCGCGCGCACTTTCGCGAGCCTGCCGCAGCAGGTGATCGCGGTGACCCACAATCTCGAACTCCTCGCGGACTTCGATCGTGTACTGGTGGTCGACTCGGGGCGGGTCGTCGCCGACGACGAACCGGCGTCCGCGCTCGCGTTCTACCGGAATCTGATCGGGTGAACACTTTCGGCCTCTACCATCCCGGACGCTCCGTCCTGCATCGGCTTCCGGCGGGAGCGAAGCTGCTCGCGGTCGCAGCACTGATCCTCGCGCTGACCCTGTGGATCCGGCAGCCCTGGCAGGTGCTGCCCGCCCTGGCGTTGGCCGTGCTCGCGTACGCGGCCGCGCGCATACCTCCGCGTCTGGCCGCTGTGCAATTGCGGCCGCTGGCGTGGATGCTGGCGATCATCGCAGCGTTCCAGGTCCTCGTCGCGGGGTGGGAACGGGCGGTGGTGATCTGCGGGTCGCTGCTCGTGGCGGTTGCCCTGGCCGCCCTGGTGACCCTCACGACGCGGACCACCGACATGCTCGACGCGATCGTGCGAGCGGCCCGTCCCCTCGCGCGCGTCGGGGTCGATCCCGACCGGGTGGGACTCGTGCTGGTGATGACCGTCCGCGCGATCCCGCTGATCGGCACCGTGGTCACCCGCGTGACCGAGGCACGCAAGGCGCGTGGTCTCGGATTCTCGTTGCGGGCCCTCGTGGTTCCGGTGGTGGTGGGAGCCCTGCGCACCGCGGAGGCGATGGGCGAGGCCCTCGCCGCTCGCGGTGTCGACGACTGAGAGGTGTCGACGACCGACGTGTTCGGCCCGCGGTGTCGATGACGGAGGTGTTCCGCCCCTCAGGGGCGGTAACGCTGCTCGATCTGCCCCAACTCGCGCCAGGACTGCGCCCAGCTCTCGAGCTTGTCGGACGTGGCGATCAGTTCGGCGCGCCGCTGGTCGAGCATCGCCAGCGACCGGTTGCCCTCGGCGGTCGCGGCGAGGCGTGCTGCAGCGGCGACGAGTTCCTCGAACTGGTCGACACCCGTCCCGAGACGCTCGCCCGCGTCGACGATGGCAGCGGACAGGTGGGTCTTGGCGGCCGCACTGCCCTGCGCGGCGGATTCGAGGGCTACGACGTCCTCGACGACGGCATCGAGTGCGGATGCGGCTGCGCGGGCCGCGTCGTCGATCTCGGTGAGGTCGTCGGGGGCCACGGAGTTCGACCGCACGAGCACACCGAGCAGGCGCCGCAGGCTCTCCTCGTTCGCCGCGAGGCGTTCCATCGGGGCGCGGGCGACCGAACCGGCCGGTGGCAGCGGCCGGCGGCGCGGCGGCGGTGGGGGCAGCGGCACGGCATCGAGGCGACGGAACGTACGGACGGCGAGGACGGCGGGCACTGCGAGAGCCGCCGTCGCTCCCCCGGCCGCGACGAGCGTCCATTCGGGAGCCGACGCGACGGCCAGGGTCGCGGTGCCGATCGCCGTGGTGCCAGAGCCGGCACCGAAGAAACTGGCACGCCGACGCGCGCGACGTTTCTTACGCCGCAAGCGGGCGGCCGGATCGCGCCAGCGGCGCGCGGCCTCCATCGCGTTGTCGGTGGCGTCGCGGAACGCAGAGACGACCGAACCGGGGATGTTCCCGGTCCGGTCGTCTCCGGAGGCGTTCACGGCGGATCAGTTCCGAGGCGTGCGGATCAGCGGCCGGTGGTACCGGCAGCGTTCGGGGGCTCTTTGCGCGTGTCGACGGCAGGGTTGGCGGGAGTGCCCGGAAGCGCCTCGCCCTTCATCGACGCCCGGATCTGCTCGAGTCGGCTGTGACCGGCCATCTGGACGGTGGCCTGCTGCACCTCGAGCATGCGGCCCTGCACCGAGTTCTGGGCGAGCTCGGCCGAACCGAGAGCGTTGGCGTAGCGACGCTCGATCTTCTCGCGGACGGCGTCGAGGCTCGGAGTGGTGCCCGGAGCTGCGAGGGTCGAATCCATCGAACGCAGCGACTCGCTCACGCGCTCCTGCATCTTGGCCTGCTCGAGCTGGCTGAGCAGCTTCGTGCGCTCGGCGACCTTCTGCTGCAGCGCCATGGCGTTCTGCTCGACGGCCTTCTTGGCCTGCGCGGCGGCCTGGAGCGACTGGTCGTGCAGCACCTTGAGGTCCTCGACGGACTGCTCGGCGGTGACGAGCTGTGCCGCGAAGGCCTCGGCCGCGTTCGTGTACTGGATCGCCTTCTCGGTATCGCCCGCCGCCGTGGCCTGGTCGGCCATCATGACGGCCTGGCGAGCACTCGCGTTGAGCTTCTCGACCTCGTCCAGCTGACGGTTGAGCTTCATCTCGAGCTGACGCTGGTTACCGATGACGGAGGCCGCCTGCTGCGAGAGTGCCTGATGCTGACGCTGCGCGTCCTCGATCGCCTGCTGAATCTGGACCTTCGGATCGGCCTTCTCATCGATCTTCGAGTTGAAAAGCGCCATCAGGTACTTCCAGCCCTTGACGAAAGGATTAGCCATGGGTGTGATCCTGCCTCCATCTGGTACGCCGCGCCGAACGCGACCCGGTACGCGGCCCTCGCGCCCCGGTTCGAAGATCGCCGGTCCGCTGCTACCCCCGACGACCCACCTGCCCCGGCCGGGTCCGTGCACGCACCACGCCCCGGTCGATGTCGCTTACGACCGTATCCGGCGAGGCCGGCACGGTTCGTGATCCATGTTAGGCGGCTGCCAGCGCCTGCGCGGCGGGTGCAGGGATCACCATGCGCGGCTCCTGCGCGAGCAAACCGGGCTCGGCGGTGGCGCCGTCGTCGGACCGCTCGGCCGGTGCCGTGTCGGCTGCGGTGGTCTCCATGTCCGTGCGACGGTCGAGGCCGTCCGCCAGCAGACCGCTCACGTCGAACAGCACGTCGGACAGCGGGACCTCCAGTGCATCGCAGATGGCCGCGAGCAGTTCGCTCGAGGCCTCCTTCCTGCCGCGCTCGATCTCCGAGAGATAGCCGAGGCTGACCCGGGCGCTGCTGGAGACTTCGCGCAGGGTGCGGCTCTGCGAAACACGGGTGCGCCGAAGGCTGTCACCGAGTGCCTCACGCAACAACAGCGCCATCCCATCCTCCTTCGTCCGTCGTGCCGACACCTCGTCAACGCACGACGACGCTGCGAGGTTCCCGCAGATCGATCGGACCTCGATACCGCGGTGTCCAGACATTACAACGCCGACGGCGGTTGCAGACGTCCGAGTAGTCCCGACACAGCGGTGTCGACCGCACCGAGCCGGATCCCGCGCGTCCCGTCCCGTGGTTACCGGGCGTCCTCACCCACCGTGCGGCCGTCGCCCGGTGTGTCCCGGGCGGCGGCATCCCCCGAGACGTCCGCCCCCGAAACGTCCCCCGCACGGGCGGTCTCGCTCTCGCTCCGGCGCACCCCGGAACGCAGCCGGATCGCCTGGACCACATAGTCGAGTCCCGTCACCACCGTCAGTGCGACCGCCAGGATCATCAGGCCGATCGCCACCGGTTCCACCGATTCGGGCAGCGGCATCAGGTAGACACCGATGGCGAGCGTCTGCACCAGGGTCTTGAGCTTGCCGCCGCGACTCGCCGGGATCACGGCGTGCCGGAGCACAGCGAACCGCAGGGCAGTGATACCCAGCTCCCGAGCCGCGATGATGCCGGTGACCCACCACGACAGGTCGCCGAGCAGCGACAGCCCGACGAGCGCGGCACCGATGAGGGCCTTGTCGGCGATGGGATCGGCGAGTTTGCCGAAATCGGTGACGAGACCGTGCTTTCGCGCGAGTTGACCGTCGATCCGGTCGGTGATGGCGGCGATCGCGAAGACTCCGGTCGCCGCGAGCCTCCACGCGGTGTCGTGCCCGTCGCCGACGAAGAGCAGCACCAGGAAGACCGGTACCAACGCGATCCGGCCCACCGTCAGGATGTTGGCGATGTTCCACAACGGCACCGGATCGTGCGGGCTCCCGGCGTGCGGTCCCGGTGCGGCGCCGCTCCCGCCCGACGCGGTGACATGCTGGCGGGGCGTGCTCATGTGCCCCACAATATCGGTAGCCGCACGCGCTACTGTTCACCGCATGACGACACCGCCGACGAACCACGACTCGAACGATCGAATGGTCGTACGGCGCGCCCGAACCTCCGACGTGCCCGAGATCAAGCGGCTCATCGACATCTACGCGGGCAGGATCCTGCTCGAGAAGAATCTCGTGACCCTGTACGAGGCCGTCCAGGAGTTCTGGGTGGCCGAACTCGGCGGACAGGTCGTCGGGTGCGGGGCCCTGCACGTGCTGTGGTCGGATCTCGGCGAGGTGCGCACCGTGGCCGTCGACCCGTCCGTCAAGGGCCACGGCGCCGGTCACCTGATCGTCGCGCGCCTCATCGAGGTCGCCCGCGAGCTCGAGCTGGAACGACTGTTCGTGCTCACCTTCGAGGTGGAATTCTTTGCGCGGCACGGTTTCGCGGAGATCCAGGGGACTCCGGTGACGGCCGAGGTCTATGCGGAGATGTGCCGGTCGTACGATACGGGCGTCGCGGAGTTCCTGGACCTGAGCTATGTGAAACCGAACACGCTCGGGAACACCCGGATGCTCCTCACCCTCTGATCGAGACCACGAAAGCGAGACCCGTATGGCCCTGTTCGCCGTCGAGTACACCTATTCGGATGCGACCGCCTCGGCGCGCGACGAGCACCGCCCGAAGCACCGAGCATGGCTCGGCGACCTCGTGGATCAGGGCATCGTGCGGGCGACCGGCCCGTGGACGGACGGTTCGGGTGCGCTCATCCTCGTCGACGTGGCCGACGAGGCCGCGGCGCGCGAACTGATGGGCCAGGACCCGTTCGCGCAGCGCGACCTCGTCGACGCCGTGCGCATCACCGGGTGGAACCCGGTGATGGGCGTGTTCAACTCCTGACGGATTCCTTCTCGCCGCGCGTCCTGAGCAGGCTGGCCACCGTCGTCACGGCCAGCACTCCGATGATCACGATCAGGGACACGCCGGTGGAGATCTCCGGGACGGCAACGTGCTCGCCGCCGTTGATCCAGCCGAGCGTGTTCTCGTGCAAGGCATGGAGCACCAGCTTCACGCCGATGAACGCGAGGATGATCGACAGTCCGTAGGACAGGTAGACCAACCGCTCGAGCAGACCGCCGATGAGGAAGAACAGCTGTCGCAGGCCCATCAGGGCGAAGGCGTTCGCGGTGAACACCAGATACGGCTCGTTGGTCAGACCGTAGATCGCGGGGATCGAGTCGAGCGCGAAGAGGATGTCGGTGAAGCCGATGGCGACAAGCGCGAGCAGCATCGGCGTGACGAGCTTCTTGCCGTCGATGCGAGTGATGAGGCGGTCGCCGTCGTACTCGTCGTGCACCGGCAGGAACTTCCGGGCCAGCTTGACCATCCGGTTCTCCGAGATGGCCTGCGGGTCCTCACCGTGGTCGCGGATGAGCTTGACGGCCGTGTAGATGAGGAAGAAGCCGAACAGGTAGAACACCCAGCTGTAGGCGTTGATCGCCGCGGCACCGACCGCGATGAAGGCACCGCGCATGACCAGCGCCAGCACGATGCCGATGGTGAGGACCTTCTGCTGGTACTCACGGGGCACCGCGAAGGTGGCCATGATGATGACGAAGACGAAGAGGTTGTCGACCGACAGCGCCTTCTCGGTGATGTAGCCGGCGAAGTACTCGCCGCCGTAGGTCGGTCCCCAGACCGCGAAGACGATCACGCCGAAGAGGATCGCGATGGCGATGAAGACGGCCGACCAGAAACCGGATTCGCGCAGTGTGGGCGCGTGCGGCTTGCGGACGTGGGCGAAGAAGTCGAAGACGAACAACCCGATGATGACGGCGATCGTGATCAACCAGGTGGTCAGGTTTACGTGCATGGACCCATAGGCCTTCCGGTAGGTATGCGTACCTGCCGGAGGTCTCTCCCGCCCGGACTATCGCCGGACCGACGGCCCCGGGACGGCATCGGCGCCGCACGTGTTGACGAGACCGCCGCGGATCTGGGGATACTCCCCTCCACAGCTTCCACGATTGTGCCACACATCGTCGCTTCCCGCCGGAGGCAGCAGGGACGGCCCGTCGAGAGGGCATGTCTCACTGCTCTGCAGCCGGGGCCTCTGCCGGATCTCCACCGCCACGGATCGAGTACAGCAGGCCGTCGAGCTCCTCGGGCTTGACCAGCACCTCGCGGGCCTTGCTGCCCTCGCTCGGCCCGACCACACCGCGGGTCTCCATCAGGTCCATCAGGCGACCGGCCTTGGCGAATCCGACGCGCAGCTTGCGCTGCAGCATCGACGTCGAACCGAACTGGCTCGTGACGACGAGTTCGACGGCCTGCAGGAAGACGTCGAGGTCATCGCCGATGTCGGGATCGACGTCCTTCTTGTCGCCGGCCTTCGGAGCGGTGACTCCCTCGTTGTACTCGGGTTCGGCCTGATTCTTGGCGAAGTCGACGACCCCTGCGATCTCCTCGTCGGTGATGAACGCACCCTGCAGGCGGATCGGCTTGCCCGCCCCCATCGGCAGGAACAGTCCGTCGCCCATACCGATGAGCTTCTCGGCACCGGGCTGGTCGAGGATGACGCGCGAGTCGGTGAGCGAACTCGTCGCGAACGCGAGTCGCGAGGGCACGTTCGTCTTGATGAGACCCGTGACGACGTCCACCGAGGGTCGCTGGGTGGCGAGCACGAGATGGATGCCGGCGGCGCGGGCCTTCTGGGTGATGCGGACGATCGCGTCCTCGACGTCGCGTGGGGCCGTCATCATCAGGTCGGCGAGCTCGTCGACGATGGCGAGGATGTACGGATACGGCCGGTACACGCGCTCACTGCCGAGCGGTGCGGTGATCTCCCCCGACTTCACCTTCGCGTTGAAGTCGTCGATGTGGCGCACGCGGTTGGCCTGCATGTCCTGGTAGCGCTGCTCCATCTCCTCGACGAGCCAGGCCAGCGCCGCCGCGGCCTTCTTCGGCTGCGTGATGATCGGGGTGATCAGGTGCGGGATGCCCTCGTAGGGCGTCAGCTCGACCATCTTCGGGTCGATGAGGATCATCCGCACCTCGTCGGGCGTCGCGCGGATGAGCAGCGACACGAGCATCGAGTTGACGAAGCTCGACTTACCGGAACCGGTCGAACCGGCGACCAGCAGGTGCGGCATCTTCGCAAGGTTGGCGGAGACGAAGTCGCCCTCGATGTCCTTGCCGAGACCGATGACGAGGGGGTGATGGTCGCGGCGGGTCGACGGCGCCGCGAGCACGTCCGACAGCCGCACGAGTTCGCGGTCGGTGTTGGGGACCTCGATGCCGACGGCGGACTTGCCCGGGATCGGTGCGAGCAACCGGACGTTGTCGGTGGCCACCGCGTACGCGATGTTGCGGGCGAGCGCGGTGATCTTCTCGACCTTGACGCCGGGGCCGAGTTCGACCTCGTAGCGGGTGACGGTCGGGCCACGGGTGAAGCCGGTGACCGCGGCGTCGATCTTGAACTGTTCGAGAACCTCGGTGATCGCCTCGATCATCTGGTCGTTCGCGGCCGACCGAGTCTTGGGCGGGTCGCCCTTGGTGAGCAACTCCAGCGAGGGCAGCGTGTAGTCGCCCTCGATCTCGCGGTCGCGCACGAACGTCTCGGCCGGTTCCGGTTCGGAGGTCTGGTCGACGACCTCGGGTACCGGGGCGGCCTTCGGCTTCTTACGGGCGGGAGCGGGGGCCGGTGCTGCGGCCGGGGTCTCGGCGACCGAGGGCATCTCCAGCGTGGCCGGCGGCGAGGCGGGCGCCTCCGGTTCGGGTGCGCGGTCGTCCCACAGCGGGAGCACCTCGGTCTTCGCGTCGCCGTCGAACTCGTCGGGCGGGTAGTTCTCCACCGGGGTACGCCGGCGACGGGACCGCTTGGGCGCGGGCGGCTCGTCGATCGGGTAGCCGTCGGCGTCGAACATCGGCGGCTCGTCGTAGCCGTAATCGTCGTCGTAGTGGTCGTCGTAGTCGCCGTACTCGTCGTCGGCGCGGTAGCCGAGGCCGAAGTAGTCGCGGAACAGTTCGGGCAGCTCCCGCACCGTGGTGCCGGTGAGCAGCAGGATCCCGAAGCCCGCCGCGAGGAGCATCAGCGGCACGGACAGCCACACGGTGAGTCCGGAGGTGAGCGGTCCACCCACGGCGGCACCGACGAAACCGGCCCCTTCCGAGCGGCCCTCCGCGTCGGTGGGCGAACCGGAGGCGATGTGCCACAGACCCAACGCGGGCAGACCGACGAGCAGTCCGCCGACGACGAGCCGGGGACGGATCTCGGGATGCGGTTCGGTGCGCATGAGCGTCACCGCGACGCCGACCGCGACGAGCGGAAGGACCGCGCTCGCACCGCCGGTGACGGCGCGGACGGCCGTCTCGACCCACTCCCCCACCGGGCCGCCGACGCCGAACCACACCGTGCCGGCGATGATCACGCCGATGGAGATCAGTCCGAGCGCGATGCCGTCGCGGCGGTGTCCGGACTCGATCTCGGTGGCGCGACCCATCGTCCGGGTCGTGGCTCCGAGGGCGCGGGCCGTCATCATCCAGCCGGCGCCGACGGTGCGGCCGACAGCGGTGAGGATCCCCCCGGAACTGCGCCGGGGACGGGCGGGCGCGGGGCGGCGGCTCGCGGCCGGAGTGCGACGTGCGGTGCCACCGCTGCGACGGTTCGCGGTCGAGGCCGCGGCGCGCGGCTTGCGTGCGGGGGTGGACCGGGTCGATCCGGACGCCTTCGACTTCGCGGTCGATCCGGTCTTCGAGGTGGAGGCACCCGCGCTGCGAGCACGGGAGGTGCTGCCGCCCGAACCCCGCGCCCCCGCCCGCGACCGAGAGGTCGTAGACGACGTTCCGCGGCTGCCCGACGACTTTCCTGCCATATCCGCCAGGGTAGCCGCACGGACCTCTCATGAACCATCAGCAACGCGGGTACCGGGCGGCGGCACTGGTCACACGCCGTCCCGGGCGAGCGCTCACAGTCCGCGTTTCGACCCCGCCAGTTCGGTGACCGCCGACTCGTCACCCTCGATCTCGAGCCGCACCTGGTCGCGGCCGAAGGCGTGCAGCACGAGTTCGGCCGGTTCGCCGCGCAGCACGACGGTGCGCGGACCGCGCTTGCGCAGGGTGACCCGCTCGCCGGAACCGGACCGCTCGAAGACCACCGTGACGTCGCATCCGCCGTAGCTGTTACGTCCGATCATCCGCGCGATGCGCCAGAGCTGGTCCTGGTCGTCCGCCGACAGCGTCCGCGGCTCCCATCCGGGCTGCGCGCGGCGCACGTCCTCGTGGTGCACGAACATCTCCGCCGCGTTGGCGACGGCGTCGAACAGGAACATCGGCGACCACTTCGGCGGGCCGGAATCGACGTCGGCGAGCAGGTGTGCCCACTGCCGGTCGGTGGCGGAGCGTCGCACCTTCTCCGTGTGATCGGCCAGGGCCGGGACGACGATGCCGGGCATCGCGTCCACCCGGCGCTCGCGGACGAGCAGGTGCGCGGCGAGATCCCGGACCGTCCAGTCGCCGCAGAGCGTCGGCGCGTCGGGCCCGACCTCGGACATCGTGCGGACGAGGGCATGTCGTTCGCTTCGGGCGAGGCTCATTCCGCCACTCTAGCGATCACTCCTGCCCTCGCCCATCGCGCGAACCCGCGTGTTCGGCGGGACCGCGCGCACCGCACTCAGGAGACCGGGATCACCGTGGGCACGATCATCGGGCGACGACGATAGGTCTCGGCGACCCAGCGGCCGACGACGCGACGGATGCCCTGGGCGATTCGATGGGTCTCCGTGACGCCTTCTGCAGCGAGTTCGTTGAGCGCCTTGTCCACGAGCTGCGCCGCCTCGTTGAGTGCGCCCGGATCGTCGGAGAAACCGCGACCGGAGACCTCCGGGGTGCTCACCGCACGGCCGGTCGCGGCGTCGACCGCGACGGAGATGGAGATGAAACCACCCTCGCCGAGGACGAGACGGTCGGACAGCGTGGACTCGCCCACGTCGCCCACCGACAGGCCGTCGACGTAGACGTGACCGACCGGGACGCGCCCGACGATCTCGGCGAGTCCGTCGACCATGTCGACGACCACACCGTCCTCCGCGAGCACGATCCGCTCGCGGGGAACACCCGTGGCCTCGGCCAGGGCGGCGTTCGCCCGCAGGTGGCGCCACTCGCCGTGGACGGGCATCGCGTTGGTGGGTCGCACCGCGTTGTAGAGGTACAGCAGCTCGCCGGCCGACGCGTGACCGGAGACGTGCACCTTCGCGTTCTGCTGGGTGACGACCTTCGCGCCGCGCTTGGCCAGACCGTTGACGACCGCGAACACGGAGTTCTCGTTGCCGGGGATCAGCGACGACGCGAGGACGACGAGGTCGTCGGCCCGGATGTTGATCTGCCGGTGCTCGCCGCGCGCCATCCGGGACAGCGCCGAGAGCGGCTCGCCCTGCGAACCGGTGGAGACCAGCACGACCCGGCCGTCGGGCAGGCTCGCGGCGGTGTCGATGTCGACCTCGAGGCCGTCGGGCACGTTGAGATAGCCCAGATCCTGCGCGATCTGCATGTTGCGGACCATCGACCGGCCGACGAACGCCACGCGCCGGTTGTAGCGCTCCGCGACGTCGACGATCTGCTGGATGCGGTGCACGTGGCTCGCGAAGGACGCGACGATCACCCGGTTGGTGGCCTTGCCGATGACGGTGTCGAGCACCCCGCCGATCTCGCGCTCGGGCGTGACGAAGCCGGGGACCTCGGCGTTCGTCGAGTCGACGAGGAACAGGTCGACACCCTCGTCGCCGAGGCGGGAGAAGCCCGCGAGGTCGGTGAGGCGGTTGTCGAGCGGCAGCTGGTCGAGCTTGATGTCGCCGGTGTGCAGCACGACCCCCGCGGCGGTGCGGATCGCGACGGCGATCGCGTCGGGGATGGAATGGTTGACCGCGAAGTACTCGCACTCGAACGGACCGTGCGAGGTGCTCTGCCCCTCGACGACCTCGACGAGCTTGGGACGCTGACGGTGCTCGCGGCACTTGGCCGCGACCAGCGCCAGGGTGAACTTGGACCCGACGACCGGGATGTCGGGGCGCAGACGCAGCAGGAACGGCACGGCACCGATGTGGTCCTCGTGGCCGTGGGTGAGGACGATCGCCTCGACGTCGTCCATCCGGTCCTCGATGTACCGGAAGTCGGGCAGGATCAGATCGACGCCGGGCTGCTGGTCCTCGGGGAAGAGAACACCGCAGTCGACGATCAGGAGCCGTCCCTGGTGTTCGAAGACCGTCATGTTGCGGCCGATCTCGCCGATACCGCCGAGCGCGACGACGCGCAGACCGTCGCGAGGAGCCTTGGGCGGCGTACCCAACCGTTCAGTGGGGTCGACGACGCGCGCGTCGGGTCGCTGGGCGGCCGCGGAGTTCTGCGGCACCCGGCGCGGGGCGCGGGAGGGCGGACCGGCGTTGCGGGTGGCGCGGCCACGGCCACGATCGGGGCGGCTCATCACAGCACCCCCGCAGCCTGGAGATCCGCCGCGAGAGCGTCGATCTGCGCTGTCACCGGGGCGACCTGCGGCAGACGGGGCTCTCCGACGTCGATACCGAGCAGTCGCAGCCCTGCTTTCGAGGCGCTCACACCTCCCAGTCGCGCGACGGCCCGGTAGATGGGCACCATCGACAGATTGATGCGACGGGCGAGTTCGAGATCGCCGGCCTCGAAGGCGGTGTGCAGCTCGCGGAGGCGACCGGGCACGAGATGGCCGATCACGCTGACGAATCCGACGGCGCCGACGGACAGCCACGGCAGGTTCAGCGGGTCGTCGCCCGAGTAGAACTTCAGGTCGGTGGTGCCGATCAGCTCGGCGCCCGCGTTCAGATCACCCTTGGCGTCCTTCACCGCGACGATCCGCGGGTGCTCGGCGAGCAGACGCAGCGTGTCGGTCTCGATCGGCACGACGGATCGAGGTGGGATGTCGTAGAGCATGACCGGCAGATCGGTCGCATCGGCCACCGCGACGAAGTGGGCGTAGAGACCCGCCTGCGGGGGCCGCGAGTAGTACGGGGTCACCACGAGCAGGCCGTGCGCACCGGCTCGCGCGGCGTCGCGGGCGAGCTCGACGCTGTGGGCGGTGTCGTTGCTGCCGGCACCGGCGATGATCTTGGCGCGGTCGCCGACGGATGCGAGCACGGCCCGCATCAGCTCCATCTTCTCGTTCTCGGTCGTCGTGGGCGATTCGCCGGTCGTACCGGCGAGAACCAGTGCGTCACAGCCACCCTCGACGAGGTAGTTCGCCAGACGCACGCCCGCATCCACGTCGAGCTTGCCATCGGCAGTGAACGGGGTCACCATCGCTGTGGCGACGGTGCCGAACGGAAGCTCGACAGCAGTTGCGGAATCACCGTTGGTCATGGTCAGAAGGCTACCGCGTGGCAGGGCCGCCTCGACACACGCCCGCCCCCCGAAGACGGATCACAGATCGGTGTAGCAGTCGATCGGAGATCGGGGTACAGGTCGATCAGAGATCGGTCGCGAGCGTGGGAGCTGCGATCTCGCTGCCGTCGGCCAGCTTCGTGATCGCGAAGTCCGAGAACGCGTTCGGTGCGGCATCCGCGAGCTGACGCACACATTCGACGGCGAGACGCCGGATCTCGACGTCGGCATGTTCGGTCGCGCGCATGGCGACGAAGTGACGCCACGATCGGTAGTTGCCGGTGACGACGATGCGGGTCTCCGTGGCGTTGGGGAGCACCGCCCGGGCGGCCTCCCGGACCTGCTTGGCGCGCAACGGACCGGCGGGAAGATGCGAGAGCTTCTCGTCGAGCGCCGCCAACAGCGCCACATAGGCCTCGCGGCTGCGCTCCGCGGCCGCGAAGAACAACTCCTCGAGTTCGGCATCGCCCGCGATCGCGGGCGGAACCACCACGGGCACCTCACCGTCGGCGACGAAACGCTGGGACAGCTGGGAGAACGAGAAGTGCCGGTGCCGGATCAGCTCGTGCGTGCACGAACGGGAGATGCCGGTGATGTAGAAGGTCGCCGTCGCGTGTTCGAGAACGGACAGGTGCCCCACGGTGAGCAGGTGACGGAGATAACCGGCGTTCGTCGCGGTGCGGGGGTTGGGCTTGGACCAGCTCTGGTAGCAGGCGCGACCGGCGAACTCGACGAGCGCTTCCCCGCCCTCGGCGTCGGTGTCCCAGTCGACGTCGTCGGGAACGTGGAACTCCGTCGTGGCGATGAGCCGGACCTTCGGAACGGCGGGTTCGGGCGCCATCGTCTCCTCCTCGCCTCGGTCGTCGCGCATCCTCCGGACGCGCCGTCTCTTCCGTCCGCACACTAACGCGCCTCGACCTGCGACGATCGATGACATCACGATGACACCTTGCGTGACATCATCGGTGACGTCACACTGGCGTCATGGACATCGACAAGTACACGTCCGCCATCACGGACTCCGTGATCTCCGCGGCCGAACTCGGCGACGAGCAGACCCGACGCACCGCCGCAGCCCTCGCGACAGCCATCGCCGCACCCGTCCGCCTCGCGGTCCTGGCAGCACTGTCCGACATGGCCAACGAGATCAGCGACGAACTCGGCGACCGCACCGTCACGGTGCGCCTCGACGGCACCGACGCCGTCCTCGCCGTCCACAGCGAACCCGCTCCCCCGCACGTGGATCCGACGCCGTCCTTCGAGGAGATGACCGGCGACATCAGCCGGGTGACCCTGCGCCTCGTCGAACAGATCAAGACCAAGGCCGAGGAAGCGGCGCAGCAGAGCGGACTCTCGCTCAACTCCTGGATGGCACAGGCCGTACAGGGCGCCCTGCGGGAGCAGATGCGCTATCAGCGCCGTGCCGACGAATGGCGCCGTCAGGGCGGCTGGGCGAAGCCCACCTCGCCCGCACCTACCGAGCAGCAGCCGTCCGGTCCGACCGACACCGCGGGCCCGGACGACGCCGCCGGCCGCAACGACACTGCGGGCCCCGACGACACGAACCCGCGCAGCGACGCGTGAGGTACCTCACCGCACGATAGAGTGCCGACGCACACAATCGGGCGACGCGGAGGGCGCATGGCGGTCAGCAGCACCAGGAGTTTCGACATCGACGCAACCCCGGAGCAGGTGATGGCCGCGCTCGCCGCGGTCGAACGCCTGCCCGAGTGGTCGTCGACCCACAAGTCCGTCACCGTCGAGTCCACCCACCCCGACGGACGACCCCACCGCGTACGGATGACCGTCTCGATCGTCGGCATCACCGACGAGCAGGTCGTCGAGTACTCCTGGAACGGCGACGAGTCCATGTCGTGGACCCTGGTGGAGAGCAGCCAGCAGCGCCAGCAGGACGGCGCCTACACCCTCACCGCCAAGGGATCCGGCACGACGGCCGAGTTCTCACTGACCATCGATCCGAAGATCCCCATCCCCGGATTCCTCGTGCGGCGCGCCGAGAAGATGGCCCTCGAAACCGCAGGCAAGGGCCTCAAGTCGTTCACGGAGAAGAACTTCCGCTGACCGCGGAGCGAAGAATTTCCGCTGACCGCGGAGCGCAAGACTTTCGCTGATGTCAGATCTCACCGGCCGCGGTCGCCGCGACGATGGCGCCGAGCTCGTAGCACTGCTCGCGCACCTTCGCGTCGACCGGTCCGGTGATCTCGAGATCGGCAGCAGCCTGCACGAGACCCAACCCGGTGGTCAGGCGCCGAACCGAGGCCACAGCGCCGGCTGTGTCGTTGTTCCCGTGCACCCACAGACCGTAGGGACGGCCGGCCACGGCATCGAGACACGGGTAGTAGACCGTGTCGAAGAAGTGCTTGAGCGCACCCGACATGTAACCGAAATTGGCTGTCGTGCCGAACAGGAAGCCGTCGGCGGCCAGCACATCGGGCACCGTGGCGCCCAGCGCGGGAACCACCCGGACGGTCACACCCGTGATCTCCGGGTCCCGAGCTCCCGCCAGGACGGCTTCGAGGATCTCGCGGGTCGGCGGCGACGGGGTGTGGTGCACCACCAGCACCGTGCGGGATCCGTCCCCGCGCCCTGCCTCGTCCGCCCCTGCCCGGTCTTCCACAGCCTCGTCCGTCACATCAGCAGGCTGCTGCACCACGTCGAGGTTGTCAAAGCCGCTCGCCGGTTCAGGAACCGGCGTGGCCGTCCCGTTCGAGCTTCTCGAGCGCGACCGCCCGGCGCATCGTCTCCCGCGCGCGGCTGCGGTCGCCCGCGTAGTCGTACGCGCGTGCGAGCCGGTAGGAGTTGCGCCAGTTGTCGGGGTCGGCTTCCCATTCCTGCCTCACGGTCGCGAACAGTTCGTCGGCGGCGTCCCGCTCGACCCGCCCCGACGGCATGCGGGGCAGGTCGTCGACGTCGAGTTCGAGGCCTTCGTCGTGGATCCGCCGCGCGAGGTGCTGATGCTGCAGCCCTGCGCGGAGGGTCGCATAGACGATCCAGGCTCCCACGATCGGGAGGATGAGGATGCCGATCCCGAGACCGATCGCCGCGACCTCACCGGACCGGACCAGTTCCAGGCCGGTGGAGCCGAGCAGAACGAAGTAGAACCCCAGCGCCACCACGATGAACGCAATGGGGACGAGGACTTTGAGCGAGCCGGTTCTCACAGGTCGAGGAGGGGATCGATTCCGACGGTCAGACCCGGTCGCTTACCGATCTCCCGCACACCGAGCAGCACGCCGGGAGCGAAGGAGGAACGGTCGATCGAGTCGTGCCGAATGGTGAGGGTCTCGCCCTGGGTGCCGAGCAGCACCTCCTGGTGAGCGACGAGGCCGGCGAGACGCACGGAGTGCACGCGGACACCGTCGACGTCGCTGCCGCGAGCACCGTCGAGTTCGGTGGTGGTGGCGTCCGGGCTCGGAGCCACACCGGCCTCGGCGCGGGCCTGCGCGATCAGACGGGCAGTGCGGTAGGCGGTGCCGGACGGGGCGTCGGCCTTGTTCGGGTGGTGCAGCTCGATCACCTCGACGGAGTCGAAGAACCGGGCGGCGGCCTGAGCGAAGCGCATCGACAGCACGGCACCGATCGCGAAGTTCGGCGCGATGAGCACGCCCACCTCGGGACGATCCGCGAGCCAGCTCCGCACCCGGTCGAGGCGCTCGTCGTCGAAGCCGGTGGTTCCGACCACGGCGTGGATGCCGTTCTCGACGAGGAAGTGCAGGTTGTCCATGACGACGTCGGGGTGGGTGAAGTCGACGACCACCTGGGTCTGCGAGTTCACGAAGGCGTCGAGGCTGTCGCCCTTGTCGACGGTGGCGACGAGCTCGAGATCGGACGCGGCGTCGACGGCGGCGCAGATCGCCTGGCCGACCTTGCCGGCAGCACCGAGTACACCCACCCGAACCTTTGTTGCATCCACTTGCGTCGTCACGCCCTTTCGTTGCCGTCTCCCCCGGAAATCCTACGCAACCACCCGTGGACGTCCCGAGCGGGTCGAACGCCACCTACTGCTGTGCGCAGAGCGCGTCGAGCCACCGACCGACGGTCGAGCTGATCTCGTCGACCCATGCCGTGTCCGAATCCGAGGACGTGTGGGCGCGAGTGCCGTGGGTGCGATCGAACAGAACTCCTTCGAGCAGGGTCACCAGATCGCGCCCCGCCGTGTCGGGATCCGGCGCATCGAGCTCCCGCACGAGATCGGTGGCCGCGGAGATCGAGAACATGCAGGCCGCGAGCGCCTCGGCAGACTCCGGTTCGAGGCGCGCGTCGGTCGCGAGCGCGTACCGGGCCAGCACATCGGTGCGACGCACAGTGAGCAGACGTTCGAGATAGCGCGCGATCAGGTCGGCGGGAGGGCTCGGGTCGCCGGTCGTGTCGTCGAACAGCGCGGCGAAATCCGCGCGCGACCGTTCGGCGAGGCGGGTGATCGCAGCCGAGACGAGCGCGTGGCGGGTGCGGAAGTAGTAGGAGGTCGAGCCCTTCGGCAGGCCGAGGTGCACGTCGATGGCCGTGTGCGTCACCGCGTGGTTGCCGCCACGGGCGGCGAGTTCGAGGGCGGCATCGCTGATGGCCGTGCGCCGGGAGGGACGTTCGGGTGAAGTCGTCACTCTACGATGATAGAGTCTCGGCCGTGAGGGTGCGCCGACGCAGGAACCGCATGTCGCCGAATACCGCCTCGTCGAACCCCGTCCCCCGCACGGTGTTCGACGAGGCCGCGCGCAGCCGGGGGTTCGTGCTCGATCCCGCGCAACACGACGCCGTCGAGCAGCTGTGTCATCCCGAGCGCCCGAACGTCTACCTGTGGGGCCCGCCCGGGCGCGGCAAGAGCTGGCTCGCCGACGTGTACTTCTCGGCCTATCCCGGACGGAACAAGCTGCGCGTCCACTTCCACGAGTTCTTCCGCGACCTGCACGTCGAGCTCCGACGGCACCGCTTCGATCTCGACGCCGCACTCGATCACCTGATCGGTCGCGCCGAGCTCGTGTGCTTCGACGAATTCCACGTCCACGATCCGGCGGACGGCACGTTCGTCGCCCGGCTGTTCCCCGCACTGCTCGGTCGCCGCACGCGTCTCGTCCTGACCTCGAACTATCCTCCCCGCCACCTGCTCCCCAACCCGCTCTTCCACGACGGCTTCGTCCCGACGATCGAGCTCGTCGAGCGGTGCGCGACGGTCGTCGCTCTGGACGGTCCGCGCGATCATCGGCTCGGCTCCGACCATGCGAAGGGATTCGCGTCGGGGATCTGGGCCGTCTCCCCGTCCGACCGGCAGCTACGACGGCTCGGTCTCGAACGGCCGGCGCCGGCCGAACATCGGGTCCTGCGCCCGGCGGAACGTCCGCTCCGCGCTCTACGGGCCGAGGAGGACTGTCTCTGGTTCGACTTCGGCGATCTCTGCGACCACACCACGGCGCCGGCCGACTATCTGGCGCTTGCGGCGGATCACCTGTTCTGGGTCGTCGACAAGATCCCGGATCTGACGACCGCGGGTCGCGAACCCGCGCAGCGGTTCGCCAATCTGGTGGACGTGCTCCACGACCGCGACGTGCGGGTCGTGTTCGTCTCGGAGGTCGCGGTATCGGAACTCGCTGCTCCGGCGGGACCCGTCGCGCACGACATCGGACGCCTGCGGAGCCGACTGGCCCAGCTGAGGACGATTCAGGACACGAGTTCGCGCACCGACGCCGGAACGTCACGAGTGCGCCGGTAGGGGCCGGCGACGGCGACCGCGAACGGCCGGTGCAGCAGGTCGGCGGCCACGCTGCGCACCTCCTCGGTGGACACCGACGAGATGCGTTCGAGGGTCTCGGTGATGCTCCAGTGCTGCCCGTAGCTCAGTTCGCTGCGGCCGATCCGGTGCATGCGCGCCCCGGTGTCCTCGAGTCCGAGCACGAGACCGCCGCGCAGCGACCCCTTGGCACGGGCGCATTCCGCGTCGGTGATGCCGTGTTCGGCCACGTCGGTGAGCACCTCCCGGACCACCGCGGCGACCTCACCGAGGTTGTCGGGCTGACAGCCCGCGTACACGGAGAAGGCGCCGGTGTCGGCGAAGGTGTCGGTGCCGGAGTACACCGAGTAGGCCAGACCCCGCTTCTCGCGTACCTCCTGGAACAGGCGCGAACTCAGACCACCACCGACGGCGGCGTTGAGCACCGACAACGCCCAGCGACGCCCGTCGTGCCGGCCGAAGGACCGCACGCCGAGGGTCAGGTGCGCCTGTTCGTTGTCGCGCTCGACGATGCTCATCGTCGGCGCGGTGCGCAGTTCGAGCCGTCCGTCGCGGCAGGGCGCGGGAGTGGCCGCGTCGTCCAGGTGACCGGCGAAGGCGCGGCGCACCAGTTCGACGGTGTGCGCGTGGTCGACGTTGCCGGCGACCGCGACGACCATCCGCGGCGGGGTGTAGCGGCGCACGTGGAACGAATGCAACTGGGTCCGGGTCATGGACTCGATCGACTCGACGGATCCGATGATCGGCCGGCCGAGGGGGTGATCGCCGTACAGCGCGGTGAGCAGCGAGTCGCCGAGCAGGTCCTCGGGATCGTCGTCGCGCATCGCGATCTCCTCGAGCACCACTTGACGCTCGACGTCGACGTCCGCGCTCAGGCACCGGCCGCGCAGGACGACGTCGGCGACGACCTCGACGGCGATCGGCAGGTCGTCGTCGAGGACGTGCGCGTAGAAGCAGGTGTGTTCCTTGCTGGTGAACGCGTTGAGCTCTCCCCCGATCCCGTCCATCGTCTCGGCGATGTCGAGAGCGGTGCGCGTCGGGGTCGCCTTGAACAGCAGGTGCTCGAGGAAGTGGGCGGCGCCTGCGACCGACGGTTGTTCGTCGCGGGATCCGACACCGACCCACACTCCGACGGCCGCCGAGCGCACTCCGGGGACGTGCTCGGTGACGACCCGCACTCCCCCGGGGAGGACCGAGCGGCGGACGCCGGTGGCCGCGACGGGTGCGGGGGTCGAAGCGTCGTTCTTCACGTGGGAACTGGAAGCCATGGGGATCTTCGGTGGTCCTGACAAGGTCGGGGGCGCGGAACATTTCACAGTACACCGGGACTCTCCCCCACCATCGGTCGCGCTCACCACCCCCGTCGTTGTGGTTGCGAACCCACGAGCCGGCCGGGACGTGCCTCCTCGCGGCTGCGGTAGACGATGTACGGCCGGAACAGGTATCCGACGGGGGCACTGAAGGCGTGGACGAGGCGCGTGAACGGCCAGATGGCGAAGAGCGCGAGGCCGATCAGGGCGTGCAGCTGGAAGCTGAACGGCGCCTCCACCATCAGGTCGCCGCGGGGTTGCAGGACCCAGATCGACCGGAACCACGGCGAGACGGTCTCCCGGTAGTTGTGTTCCTCGCCCACGACGCCCGACCCCATCAGCGTGGTGGCGAGACCCGCCACGATCGCGGCGACGAGCACGAGATACATGACCTTGTCGTTGAGAGTGGTGGCGCTGAAGACGGGACCGCGGGTGCGACGGCGGTACACGAGCAGGGAGATGCCGACGAGCGTCGAGACACCGGCGATCGTGCCGAGCGTGATGGCCTGCACGTGATAGGCGTGCTGACTCAACCCGACGGCGTCGGTCCACGACTGCGGGATCACCAGGCCGATGACGTGGCCGACGATCACGACCAGGATCCCGAAGTGGAACATCGGGCTCGCGATGCGCAGTAACCGCGCCTCGTACAGCTGGGACGAACGGGTGGTCCATCCGAACTTGTCGTATCGATACCGCCACCAGGTCCCCACCGCGACGATCGCGAGCGTCACGTACGGCACCACGTCCCAGAAGATCTCTCCTGCACTCATGATTCCGGGACTCCTCGCCGGGGCGGCACCGTCAGGGTGAAGGGCTGCAATCCGATCGACTCGCGGGGCGGTCCCGCCTGCGCGAGGCGCCGGGCCCGTTCCTCGTCCCGGGCGGTGACCGGCGGGAGGGTCGCGCACACGGCCGCGACGACCTGCGCGTACGGCGAGCCGACCTCACGCAGGGAGGTGTGCAGCACGTCGAGGGCCACCCGATACCGGGTGAGGAGTTCCTCGCCCGCGGCGGGATCCACGGTGGCCGCGAATTCGAGAACGACCGGCAGATGGTCGGGTGATTCGTGGACGGGCGGCTCGACACCCGCGGCGCGGTAGGCACTCGCGAAGGCGTGCATCTCGGCGCCGCGATTCCGGGTGTCGCCCGCGGTCCAGTAGGTCAGGTACATCGTCGAGCGTCGCCGCAGGTCGAAGGTCTCGACGTACTGCCGGGCCAGGACGAGCAGATCCGGTTCGTTCAGCGCGCGGACCGCCGTCCCCAGCATGTCCTTCTCGGGATCGGTGATGTGGTCGACGAGTTGCCCGGCGACGCCCAGCCGTCCGGCGTGTCCGTCGTCGGGATAGGCGAGCAGCAGCGACGCGGCCTGACGGACGAGACGATGGTGCAGGGCGCGATCGACGCCGGCGCGCCGTGGACGCAACAGTCTCATCGCTTCTCCCCTTCCGTGCCGTGACCGCCCGGGAACATGCCCGTCGGCACTCCCTTGCCGTCCCAGTTCAGGAGATTCACCCGCGACGGGTTCGACGCGTTCGCTGCCATCCCCTCACTGGTCTGCCGCTGCGCGAGGGCGTGGAAGGTCTCGACCGCCACCGGGACCGGGGCGCCGCTGGCCTCCCCGAACGGACCCGACTCGTACATGCCGGGGCCACCCTCGTAGGACAACGCGCAGTCCGTCGCCGACTCCTCGAGCCGATGCCCTTCGGCCGCGTAGGCGGTGGGGATGACGTATCGCTCGTCGTACTTGGCGAGGGCGAGGAGCCGGTACATCTCGTAGATCCGTTCCTCGGTCATGCCGACGGCCTCGGGGATCTCGGGGCGGGTCTCGCGGCCGAGATTGATGTCGCGCATGTAGGAGCGCATCGCCGCGAGTCGTCGCAGCACCGCCTCGACCGTCGCGGTGTCCCCGGCGGTGAACAGTTCCGCAAGGTACGCGATGGGGATGCGCAGGGCGTCGAGGGCGCCGAACAGGTTGCCGATGTCCTCGCCGTCGTGTCCCTCCCGGCTGACGGCGTCGACGACCGGCGACAGCGGTGGCACGTACCAGACCATCGGCATCGTCCGGTACTCCGGATGCAGCGGCAACGCGACCCGGTACGTGCTGATCAGGTCGTAGACCGGCGACCGTTGCGCGGCCTCGATCCACTCGTCGGAGATGCCCTCGGCGCGGGCGCCGGCGATCACTTCGGGGTCGCGCGGGTCGAGCAGCAGCCCGCGTTGCGCCTCGTACAGGTCGGTGTCGTTCTCCACCGATGCCGCCTCCAGGACCCGGTCGACGTCGTAGAGGACGAGACCGATGTACCGGAGCCTGCCCACGCACGTCTCCGAGCACACCGTCGGCAACCCGACCTCGACCCGCGGGTAGCAGAAGGTGCACTTCTCGGCCTTGCCGGTCTTGTGGTTGAAGTACACCTTCTTGTACGGGCATCCGGACACGCACATCCGCCAGCCGCGGCACCGGTCCTGGTCGACGAGGACGATGCCGTCCTCCGATCGCTTGTACATCGCGCCGGACGGACACGACGCCACACACGACGGGTTGAGGCAGTGCTCGCAGATCCGCGGCAGGTAGAACATGAAGGTCTGCTCGAACTCGAGCTTGACCCGGTCGCCGACCTTCTTCAGGATCGGGTCGTCGGGCACGATCGACGGCGAGCCACCGAGATTGTCGTCCCAGTTCGCCGACCATTCCACCTTCATCGGCTCGCCGGAGATCAGGCTGCGCGGTGACGCCACCGGGACGTGGTCGCCGAGCGGCGCGTTCGTCAGGTTGTCGTAGTCGTAGGTCCACGGTTCGTAGTAGTCGTCGATCGACGGCATCTTGGGGTTCGAGAAGATGCGCGCGAGTTTCGCGAGGCGTCCACCGTCGCGGAGACGCAGCCGTCCCTTGCTGTCCCGGACCCAGCCGCCGCGCCAGCGCTCCTGATCCTCGTAGGTGCGCGGATAGCCTTGGCCCGGGCGGGTTTCGACGTTGTTGAACCACACGTACTCGGTGCCCGACCGGTTGGTCCACGCCTGCTTGCAGGTCACCGAACAGGTGTGGCATCCGATGCACTTGTCGAGGTTCATCACCATCGCAAGTTGTGCCATGACCTTCACGACCGCCTCGCTTCCTGCTCACGCATCAGTAGACGACCTCCTGGGATCGGCGCCGCACGATCGTCACCTCGTCGCGCTGGTTGCCCGTCGGGCCGAGATAGTTGAACGCGTAGGCTGTCTGCGCGTATCCGCCCGCGAGGTGGCTCGGTTTGATGAGGATGCGGGTGAGCGAATTGTGGATGCCGCCGCGGCGTCCGGTGGTCTCGCTGCGCGGGACGTCGATGACGCGGTCCTGGGCGTGGTAGACGAACACCACCCCTTCGGGCATGCGGTGCGAGACGATCGCCCGGCACACCACGACACCGTTGCGGTTGACGGCCTCGACCCAATCGTTGTCGCCCACCGAGATCTTCGCGGCGTCGGCCGGCGACATCCACATCGTCGGCCCGCCCCGGGACAGCGACAGCATGAACAGGTTGTCCTGGTACTCCGAGTGGATCGACCACTTCGAGTGTGGGGTCAGATATCTCACCGTCAGGCCGATACCGTCGCCGGAGCCGACCGCCTGCTCGCCGAACAGCCGCGACATGTCGAGCGGGGGCCGGTAGACCGGGAGCTGCTCCCCGAGTTCTTCGAGCCAGTCGTGGTCGACGTAGAAGTGCATCCGGCCCGTCAACGTATGGAAGGGTTTCAGCTCCTCGATGTTCACGGTGAACGGCGCATACCGGCGACCTCCCGTTTCGCTCCCCGACCATTCGGGGCTCGTGATGACCGGTACGGGACGGGCCTGGGTGTCGGCGTAGGTGATCCGCCGTTCCTCGCTGCCCTCCGCGAGGTGCACGAGTCGTCGTCCGGTGCGTTTCTCCAGTTCACGGAAACCCTCGACGGCGAGCCTGCCGTTGGACGTGCCCGACAGCGCGAGGATCGTGTCGGCCATCCGTTCGGCGGTGGTGATCGCCGGACGGCCCCGTCCGGCACCGGAATCCATGACGCCGAATCTCTGTGCCAGTTCGGCGACCTCACGGTCCGGCCGGGTCACGACGCCCTTGGTGTTCAACCCGAGGGTCTCGACGAGCGGACCGAGCGTCGCCCACTTCTCCGCGATCGCACCGTAGTCCCGTTCGACGACGGCGAGCGGACCCATCGTCCTCCCCGGAACCGGCACTTCGCCGGTCGAGCGCCAGTCCCGTTCGGTGCCGGAAGGATACGCCATCGCTGCGGGCGTGTCGTGCTGCAGTGTCCCCATCACGATGTCGGTGCGGGTTCCCAGGTGAGTCCGGGCGAGGGTGCTGAAGGTCTGCGCGATGGCGCCGAAAGCGTCGTAGTCCGAACGGGTCTCCCAGGGCGGGTCGACCGCCGCGGTGAAGGCGTGGATGTAGGGGTGCATGTCGGTGCTCGACAGGTCGCCCTTCTCGTACCAGGTCGCGGCGGGCAGGACGATGTCGGAGAACAACGTCGTCGAGGTCATGCGGAAGTCGATCGACATGAGCAGGTCGAGTTTTCCTTCGGGCAGGTCGTCGGGCCACGCCACCTCACCGGGCCGCAGGCCGGGGGCCGTCGGCTCGGCCTGCACGTTGGAATCGGTGCCGAGCAGGTGCCGCAGGAAATACTCGTTGCCCTTGCTGGACGAGCCGAGCAGGTTCGACCGCCACACGCTGAGCACGCGCGGCCAGTTCCGCGGGTCGTCGGGGTCGGTCACCGACAGTTTCAGTTCGCCCGAGGCGAGTTGCTGCGCGACGTGCTGTGGGATCTCCCGTCCCACCGCCCGTGCCTGTTCGGCAACCTCGTGGGTGTTGCGGTCGAACTGGGGATAGAAGGGCGTCCAGCCCATGGCGACCGCGGACGCCATGACGTCCATCGTGTGCTTGTCGCGGAAACGCCCGCGCCCCAGCGGACTGGCCAGCGCGTCGGCACGGTAACCGTCGTAGCGCCACTGGTCGGTGTGCACGTACCAGTAGGAAGTGCCGGCCATCTGGCGGGGCGGGCGAGACCAGTCCGTCCCCATCGCCATGGCCGCCCATCCCGTGACGGGACGGCACTTCTCCTGCCCGACGTAGTGCGCCCATCCACCCCCGTTGCGTCCCATGCAGCCGGTGAGCATGAGCAGCGCGAGCACCGCGCGATAGGTCGCGTCGCCGTGGAACCACTGGCAGATGCCGGCCCCCATGATGATCATCGAACGCCCGCCCGACTCCTCGGCGTTGCGGGCGAACTCCGTCGCGATCCGGATCGCCTGGGCCGCGGGCACCCCGGTGAGGGCCTCCTGCCAGGCCGGGGTGTACGGCGAGCCCGGGTCGTCGTACCCGCTCGGCCACTGCCCGGGCAGGTCGAGCTCCGGACGGTTCACCCCGTACTGCGCGAGCATCAGGTCGAAGACGGTGCACACGAGGTGATCCCCGATCCGACGGACCGGCACACCCCGTTCGATGCTCTCACCGTGCCCGTCGACGGTGTCGAAACTCGGCAGGTGCACCGCCGCGGTCTCGACCGCTCCCCCGCCGCCGGGCGCGACCGTCAGGGTCGGGACGAGGTCACCGAGTTCGAGATTCCACTTGCCGATGCCGTCGTCGCCGTAGCGGAAGCCGAGGGAGCCCGGGGGTACGACGGCGGTGTCGGTCGCACCGTCGACGAAGACCGGCTTGAACGCCGCGTTCTCGACGCTGTGTCCGAGATCGACGGCGGTGAGGTTCTTGCCCGGCACGAGCCGTCCGCCGCGTTCCTCGAGCCGCACGAGGAACGGCAGATCGGTGTATCGGCGCACATAGTCGACGAAGAACGGAACGCGCTGCCGCACATAGAACTCGGTGAGGAGCACATGGCCCATCGCCATCGCCAGGGCACCGTCGGTACCGGCCGCGCACGCCATCCACTCGTCGGCGAACTTGGTGTTGTCGGCGTAGTCCGGACTCACCGAGACGACCTTGGTGCCGCGGTAGCGGACCTCCGTCATCCAGTGCGCGTCCGGGGTGCGCGTGACGGGCACGTTCGAACCCCACATCATCAGGTAGGAGGCGTCCCACCAGTCCCCGGACTCAGGCACGTCGGTCTGATCGCCGAAGACCTGCGGCGACGCCACCGGCAGGTCGGCGTACCAGTCGTAGAACGACGTCATCACGCCGCCGAGCAGCTCGACGAACCGGGAACCGGCGGCGAAGGAGACCATCGACATGGCGGGGATCGGCGAGAAGCCGGCCACCCGGTCGGGTCCGTACTCCTTGATGGTGTGGACGTGCGCGGCGGCGATCATCTCCGTGGCCTCGGCCCACGTGACGCGCACCAGTCCACCCTTGCCGCGGGCACGCTGGTAGCGGCGGCGCCGCTCGGGATCGTTCTGGATGTCGGCCCAGGCGAGCACCGGATCGCCGAGTCGCTGCCGCGCCTCCCGGTACATCTCGACGAGCAGCCCGCGCGCGTACGGATAGCGCACGCGCGTCGGCGAGTAGGTGTACCAGGAGAAGGCCGCGCCGCGCGGGCACCCACGCGGTTCGTACTCGGGACGGTCGGGGCCGACTGTCGGATAGTCGGTTTCCTGGGTCTCCCAGGTGATGATGCCGTCCTTGACGTAGATCTTCCACGAACACGAACCGGTGCAGTTCACCCCGTGTGTGGAGCGGACGACCTTGTCGTGGCTCCAGCGGTCCCGGTAGAAGATGTCGCCTTCTCGGCCACCGCGCCGCGTGACCGTGCGTGTGTCGTCGGACTGCTCGCCGGAGGTGAAGAACCGTCCGCTGCGCACGAGCAGTTCCTCGATCCGGTTCCCGATTCCGGCGGTGTCCGTCACGATTTCTCCTCACGTACGTCGCGGGCCCCGGATCCTGCTGCCGTCGGGGGCGGTTCGTGGGTGTGCAGGCGGAATGCGGTGTAGAGCAGGCACACCAGTGCCGTCGCCGCGAGCAGGAGCAGACCGACGGTGTAGTCGTTGCCCTCGGCGTCGTAGGTCGCGCCCATCACCAGGGGCGGGAAGTAACCGCCGAGCCCACCGGCTGCGGCGACGATGCCGGTGACACTGCCCACCGCGTGTGCCGGGGCGCGTCGCGCCACCCACGCGAAGACACCACCGGTGCCGATGCCCAGGAAGATCGCCATCGTGATGAACGTCAGCGCCGACCACAGGTCGGGCGGGGGCTGGAAGGTCGCGATCACCGCCATCACCGCGGTACCGGCGAACGAGGCCAGGACCACGTACTTCGGCGGCACCCGGTCCGACAGCGCTCCGCCCACGGGCCGCGCGAGGACCGCGGCGAGCGCGAAACCCGCCGTGCGCGTACCGGCGTCGACGGCGGAGAAGCCGTAGATCGTCTTGATGTAGGTGGGCAGATAGTTGCTGAATGCCACGAACCCGCCGAACACGACGGCGTACAGGAACGACATCTCCCAGGTCACACCGAGTTTCGCCGCGGCGGTCAACTTGGGCAGCACCGGATCGGTGTTGGGACGGAATTCGGGAGCGTTGCGCATCACCAGGATGCACACCACGGCGGTCACGGCGAGGGCGGCCGCCACGACGATGTGGGTGGGCACCAGCCCGAACCAGTTCACGAAGCGCGGCGTGAAGAAGGCCGACAGGGCCGTGCCCACCATGCCCGCCCCGAACACGCCGGTCGCGAAGCCGCGGCGGGCAGGTTCGTACCAGTTGTTGGCGAACGGGATCCCGACCGCGAAGATCGTGCCCGCGATGCCGAGGAAGAACCCGCAGACCAGGAGCAGCGGGTAGGAGCCGGCCTCGGCGGCGAATCCGACCGCGACGACAGGAACGATCGACAGCAGCGAGACGGCGATGAACATCGCCCGTCCGCCGTACCTGTCCGTCATCGCCCCGACCACGATGCGGCCGAGGGAGCCCACGAGGATCGGCGTGGCCACCAGCATCGACGCTTCCGTGCTGCTGAGCGACATGTCGGTGGCGTAGGTCGTCGACAGCGGCCCGATCATGTTCCAGGCCCAGAAGTTGATGGCGGACACCCACGTTGCCAGAGCCAGATTCGCTCCGCGCAACCTCCCGAGATCCGCCGGCGTGGCCGTTCTCACATACTCAGGGAACCATTCCCGGGCGCGGTCCGGACCCGGTTCGGCGGAACCTCACCCGGATGACGTCCGGCCGTTGCACCCCGGTAACCATGGTCTGCCGGAAACGACGCACCCGTGGTGCCCGACCGGATGTCGGGCGCCACGGGTGCGGGGTTCACACGCCCACCGGGAACCGGCGGGCGGGTGGGGTGATCAGGACTCGGCGTTCTCGCCGGTCGCAGCGGCCTCGGCCGACTCGTCCTCGACCGGGACGAGGCTGATCTTGCCGCGGTTGTCGATGTCGGCGATCTCGACGCGGATCTTCGAACCGACGTTCACGACGTCCTCGACCTTGGCGATGCGCTTGCCGTTGCCGAGCTTGCTGATGTGCACCAGGCCGTCGCGGCCGGGGAGCAGGGAGACGAACGCTCCGAACGCCGTGGTCTTGACCACGGTGCCGAGGAAGCGCTCGCCGACCTTCGGCAGCTGCGGGTTGGCGATGGCGTTGATCTTGTCGATCGCGGCCTGCGCGGACGGGCCGTCCGCTGCACCGACGTAGACGGTGCCGTCATCTTCGATGGAGATGTTGGCGCCGGTCTCCTCGGTGATCGAGTTGATCATCTTGCCCTTGGGGCCGATGACCTCACCGATCTTGTCCACCGGGACCTTGATGGTGGTGATACGCGGAGCGAACTCGCTCATCTCGTCGGGCGTGTCGATGGCCTCGGCCATGACCTCGAGGATCGTGGCGCGAGCATCGTGGGCCTGCGAGAGCGCACCGGCGAGGACCTGCGACGGGATACCGTCGAGCTTGGTGTCGAGCTGCAGGGCGGTCACGAAGTCCTTCGTGCCGGCGACCTTGAAGTCCATGTCGCCGAACGCGTCCTCCGCACCGAGGATGTCGGTGAGGGCGACGTAGCGGGTCTCGCGGGTGCCGTCCTCGAGTTCGACCTCGTCGGAGACCAGGCCCATGGCGATACCGGCGACCGGGGCCTTGAGCGGCACACCGGCGTTGAGCATCGACAGCGTCGAGGCGCAGACCGAACCCATGGACGTCGAGCCGTTGGAGCTCAGGGCCTCGGAGACCTGACGAATGGCGTAGGGGAACTCCTCCTGGCTCGGGAGCACCGGGATCAGGGCACGCTCGGCGAGCGCACCGTGACCGATCTCGCGACGCTTCGGGGAGCCCACACGACCGGTCTCACCGGTGGAGTACGGCGGGAAGTTGTAGTGGTGCATGTAGCGCTTGCTGGTCTCGGGACCGAGCGAGTCGACCTGCTGCGCCATCTTCACCATGTCGAGCGTGGTGACACCCATGATCTGGGTCTCGCCGCGCTCGAACAGCGCCGAACCGTGGGCGCGGGGAACGACCGCGACCTCGGCGGAGAGGGCACGGATGTCGGTGACACCGCGACCGTCGATGCGGAACTGGTCGCGCAGGATGCGCTGGCGCACGAGCTTCTTGGTCAGCGAGCGGAAGGCAGCGCCGATCTCCTTCTCGCGACCCTCGAAGTTCGGAGCGACCTGCTCGAGCACCTCGAGCTTGATCTCGTCGGTGCGGTCGTCGCGCTCCTGCTTGCCGGCGATGGTGAGCGCCTCGGCGAGCTTCTCAGACGCAGCGGACTCGACCGCGGCGTAGACGTCGTCCTGGTAGGGCGGGAACAGCGGGAAATCGCCGGTGGGCTTCGCGGAGGCAGCGGCGAGCTGCTGCTGCGCGATGCACAGGCGGGCGATGAACGGCTTCGCTGCCTCGAGGCCCTCGGCCACGACGGTCTCGGTGGGCGCCTGGGCGCCACCGTCGACGAGGGCGATGACGTTCTCGGTCGCCTCGGCCTCGACCATCATGATCGCGACGTCGGCGGTGTCGGGGTTGTCTCCCCCACCGACGATGCGACCGGCGACGACCATGTCGAAGACGGCGTTCTCGAGCTGCTCGACGGTCGGGAACGCGACCCACTGGCCCGACTTGTTGTCGTCGGAGACGATGAGCGCGACACGCACGCCACCGACCGGGCCGGAGAACGGCAGGCCGGCGAGCTGGGTGGAGGCCGACGCGGCGTTGATCGCGACGACGTCGTAGAGGTCGTTCGGGTTCAGGCTCAGAACCGTGACGACGACCTGGATCTCGTTGCGCAGACCGTCGACGAAGGACGGGCGCAGCGGCCGGTCGATCAGACGGCAGGTCAGGATCGCGTCGGTGGAGGGGCGTCCCTCGCGACGGAAGAACGAGCCCGGGATGCGACCCGCGGCGTACATGCGCTCCTCGACGTCCACCGTCAGCGGGAAGAAGTCGAACTGGTCCTTGGGCTGCTTCGAGGCGCTGGTGGCCGAGAGCAGCATGGTCTCGTCGTCGAGATAGGCGACGACCGAACCGGCGGCCTGGCGTGCGAGGCGGCCGGTCTCGAAACGGATGGTGCGGGTGCCGTAGGCACCGTTGTCGAGCGTCGCGGTGGTCTCGTAGACCCCTTCGTCGATCTCGACTGCGGTAGTGCTTGTCATCTGTATGTCTTCTCTTCCCTCTTCGTCTTCGCCGTACCCGCGCGGGCGCCGCGACCCCCGTGGCCACGGCTGCGCACCGACTCACGGAGGCGGTCGTCGATCGAAACCCTCCGGCGGATTCGGGATACGACACCCGACGGGACCGGAAGGTCACTACCGAGGACCGACACCGTCGGTGCATACGGATCATCGCCGCTGGAGGCGATGGAAGTCGCCGGCCGAACCGGCACAAACACCGACAGCCAACGAGGCCCAGTGTAGTGGGTACCCCGTCGGCTGCCGGAAAAGATCAGCGAATGCAGATCAGGTCGTGTCGTGTCCGCGTCAGCGACGCAGACCCAGACGCTGGATGAGCGAGCGGTAACGCTCGACGTCGACCTTCTCGACGTACTTCAGCAGGCGGCGACGACGACCGACCAGCAGCAGAAGGCCGCGGCGGGAGTGGTGGTCGTGCTTGTGCTGCTTGAGGTGCTCGGTGAGGTCCACGATGCGCTTGGTGAGCAGTGCCACCTGCGCCTCGGGGGAACCGGTGTCGGTCTCGTGGAGGCCGTACTCGCCGAGGATCTGCTTCTTCTGTTCGGTGGTCAGAGCCACTGGGTCACTCCTGTACAACTGACGTCCGCGTGACGGTAGACGGACCGAAGTCCGCCCGGTACGGCCACCGCGAACCGCAGCGCGCACCGACGGTCCAGCCTATCAGAGCCGGCTTCCGCCGCCGAACCACGATCAGGATTCAACGCCGGCCGGCACCCGCGCGGCCCACCGCGGCCGACACCTCGGCGAAACCCTGATCGAGCAGCTCGACGTACCGGTCGATGTCGCGGTCGGGACGGTTGTCGTCCCGTGCCGGGGCCAGGACGGTGACCGCGAACGCATCCCCCGCCCGCGCGAAGGTGTGCATGAAGTCGACACGCGGCACGAGGGCCTGCACACCGGCAATGAACTTCAGGTGCCCCCACGGCACCGACCACCGCGCGTCCGCACCGCAGTTGACGCTGCTGAGCGCCGTCGCGACGCCAGGGACCGCTCCGGACGCGAGCGCGTGCGCCAGCGCGCGGGAGACACGCCGGAAGACCGGATAGGGCGCGGCGCCCGTGCGGTGCATCGCGTCGATGCTCTCCGCCGAGTCGACGCGGGCCCGTTCACGCGCGAGGGAGTCGGCGATCGTCGCCGCGCGCTGCGCAGGCTCGGGGATCTCGACGTGCAGGGGCACCAGACCGCCCGCGACGCGATTCACCCCGAGCCCGGCCGCCGACTCGCCGAGCGCCACGGGCACCGCCGCGTACTCCGAGGGCAGATCCTCCCCGCGCTCGCGGTAATAGCGCTCCATCGCGAGCGACACCGCCGTCAGCCCGAGGGCGGTCACCGTCCACGATCGTCCGGCCAGCGCCGACAGGTCGGGCCGCAGGATGCGGATGACCCGGCGGTTCGTCTGCACGACGGGAGTCCTGTCCGGGGCGGGATCCGCGCTTACCGTTCCGGGCAGCGGATCCTGACGGCGACGACGCGCCTCCAGATGTGCCCGCACGAGCCCGCCGAGCGCGACGACCGGCCAGATCGCGAGACGGGCGATGCCGTGCGTCGTGGCCGCGACGGGATGGGTCGTGCCGGCGGGCGGCGCGAGACCGTCGACCTCCAGCGGCCGGCCCTCCTCACCGAACAGGGCTTCGAGGAGCCCCCGGGCGGAGGAACCGACGAGCATGGCATGGCTCGCCTGGATCGCGGCGACGGTGACGGTAGCGCCGGGCTCGTCCGGATCGGGGACGCCCGGGAAGACGTGCACCTGCCACGGGCACCGGGCGGCGTCGACGCCGTCGGCGGACAGTCGCGCCACCGACCCGAGCCAGTCCTCGAAGGTGGAACTGCGCGCGTCGTGGACGGTGACCACGTCGTCGACGGCGAGGTCGGCCTTCACCCAGTAGGGATAGTCCAGTGAGCCCGGCGCGTCGGCGATCCGACGTGCCAGAGCGCTGACCAGGTGCATCCGGGAGTCGAAGAACGACAGAATCGACCCGCGGTCCGGGGTATTTCCCCGGTCCTCCGAGAACACGGCGAACGACCACCAATCGGTGGGCCGTCCCGGGATCGACTGAAAGTAGTTACCCGCATCGACCCACGAAAGGCGCGCGGACCTCCACTCTCGAAAAAACATGTAGCCGATTGTGACGGCGGACAAGACCTTTTTCGTACCGAACTCGCAGTTTCGTTCGTTCGGACGACACCGGACGGTCGACGGACACCCACGTCACTCGGTAGTCGGTGTCACTCGGTAGTCGGTGTCACTCGGTAGTCGGTGTCACTCGGTAGTCGGTGTCACTGGGGAGTCTTCGTGAGAACCTCTCGCGCTCGGTCGGCGTCGCGGTGCATCGCGGAGATGAGCGCCTCGACCGAATCGAACTTCTCCATGCCCCGCAGCCGCTCGACGAAGTCGACCGCCACGTGCTGGCCGTAGAGATCGGCCTTCTCGTCGAGGACGAACGCCTCGACCGTGCGCTTGCGTCCGGAGAAGGTCGGATTGGTGCCCACCGACACGGCCGCAAGGTAACGCTGACCGGCCGTGAGTCCCTCGACGGGCGAACCGGAGTCGAGCACCGTGAACCAGGCCGCGTACACGCCGTCGGCGGGGATCGCCGCGTAGATCGGCGGTGCGACGTTGGCGGTCGGGAATCCGAGTCCGCGACCGCGGCCGTCGCCGTGCACGACCACGCCCTCGACCCGGTGCGGGCGCCCGAGTGCGTCCGCGGCAGCGACGACGTCCCCGGCGTCGACGCACGAACGGATGTAGGTCGACGAGAACGTCACGGCGTGCTCGGCGACCAGCGTGAGCCCCTGCACCGCGAACCCGAAGCGCTCACCGATCGAGCGCAACATGTCGACGGTGCCGGCCGCCTTCTTCCCGAAGGTGAAGTTCTCCCCCACGACCACCTCGGCCACGTGCAGTCGCTCGACGAGGATCTCGTGGGCGTACCGCTCCGGTGAGAGCTTCATGAATTCCGGGGTGAACGGCATGACGCAGAAGACGTCGATACCGAGTTCCTCGGCGAGCTCGGCGCGTCGCGCGAGGGTGGTCAGCTGCGCCGGGTGGCTGCCCGGACGGACCACTTCCATGGGGTGGGGATCGAAGGTCATGAGCACGGCGGCCACACCGCGTGCCCGCGCGGCCTCGACGGCACGCGCTATGAGCTGCTGATGGCCGCGGTGTACACCGTCGAACACGCCGATCGTGAGTACACACCGACCCCAGTCCGCAGGAATTTCGTCCAGACCTCGCCATCTCTGCACATCGGCAGCCTACGGCCCGTGAGCGGGTCGGGCACGCCCGGATGGCTCCCGGCGCGCCCCACATGACGGTGACGGCTCGGCGAATGCATAATTTCGGTGTGCCGAACTTTTCGCCGAGAGCCCGCAGAACACAGTCCGTACGTTCCCGTGCCGGTCGCATGATCGCCGCCCTCGCGGCCACGGCCTGCGCCGCCGCCCTCGCGGCGTGTTCGACCACCGGTTCCGCCGACGATCGGCCCCTGGTCCTGACCACCTTCACCGTTCTCGCCGACATGGCACGCAACGTCGGCGGCGATCACGTGCGGGTCGAGTCCATCACCAAGCCCGGCGCCGAGGTCCACGGCTACGAGCCCACCCCGGGCGACCTGCGGTTCGCGACCGAGGCCGACCTCGTCCTCGACAACGGACTCGGTCTCGAACGGTGGTTCGAACAGTTCGTCGCCGACGTCGACGCCGAGCACGTGGTCGTGAGCGACGGTGTGGACCCACTGCCGATCGGTGAGGGCGCGATGACGGGCCCCTACAACCCCCACGCCTGGATGTCCCCACTCGCCGCCCGCGTCTACGTCGACAACATCACCGCGGCACTGGCCGACCTCGCCCCCGAGCACGCGGACGACTTCGCGGCCCGCGCCGAGGCGTACAAGGCCGAACTCGACGCTCTCCACACCGAACTCGTCACCGCCCTCGACGGCATCCCTGCCAACCGGCGCGCACTCGTCACCTGTGAAGGCGCGTTCAGCTATCTCGCTCGGGATGCCGGGCTGCAGGAGGCCTATCTGTGGCCGGTGAACTCCGACCAGCAGGGCACCCCCCAGCAGATCGCCCGGACCGTCGACTTCGTGCGCACCAACGAGGTGCCGGCGGTGTTCTGCGAATCGACCGTCTCGGACAAGGCGCAACGGCAGGTCGCGGCCGATACCGGAACGGAATTCGGCGGAATCCTCTACGTCGACTCGCTCTCCGAGGCGGACGGCCCCGTCCCCACCTACCTCGATCTGCTCCGACACGACATCGACGTCATCACGACGGGACTGAGGCCATGACTTCGACACTCGACACACCGGCACTGTTCGTCGACGACGTGACGGTGCGCTACGACACCGTCCTGGCCCTGCAGAACGTCACTCTGAAGCTCGCACCGGGCCGTGTCTGCGGACTCGTGGGAACCAACGGTTCGGGCAAGTCGACGCTGTTCAAGACGATCATGGGCCTCGTGCGACCCACCTCGGGTCGCGTCACCATCGGCGGGACGACCACCGCCGTGGCGCGTCGTCGCACACAGGTCGCCTACGTGCCGCAGTCCGAGGCAGTCGACTGGAACTTCCCGATCGGCGTGCGCGACGTCGTCATGACGGGCCGCTACGGCCACCAGGGCTTCCTGCGCCGCCCGCGCGCCGCCGACCACGAGGCCGTCGACGCCGCGCTCGACCGGGTCGGCATGACCGCGCTGTCCGGCCGGCAGATCGGGCAGCTCTCGGGCGGCCAGCGCAAGCGTGTCTTCGTGGCACGGGCGATCGCGCAGGGCTCGCCGTTGCTGCTGCTCGACGAGCCGTTCGCGGGGGTCGACACCACCACCGAGCACGCGCTGACCGCCGTCATCCGCGAACTGGCGGCGAGCGGTCACACGATCCTCGTCGCCACCCACGATCTCGCGGGTCTGGCACAACTGTGCGACGAAGCGGTGCTGCTGCAGCGACGCGTGCTCGTGCACGGCTCCCCCGAGGAGATCCTCCTCCCGGAGAACCTCGCCCGCGCCTTCGGCGCTCCCCCACCGGCGAACGGTGGACGAGCCGAGGACGTCGCGCGGGAGACCTACGCACAGGAGGCCGGACGATGATCGACGTGCTGATCGAACCCCTGCAGTACGGCTTCATGCAGCGCGCGCTGCTCGTCGCGGTCGCCGCGACGATCGTGTGCGCGCTGCTCAGCTGCTGGCTCGTGCTCATCGGCTGGTCGCTGATGGGCGACGCGGTCTCGCACGCCGTACTGCCCGGTGTCGTCCTCGCCTATCTGGTGGGGGTGCCGTTCGCGCTCGGAGCCCTCGTCTTCGCCGGCATCGCCGTCGCGTTGATCTGGCTCGTCCGCGGCACGAGCCGCGTCAAGGAGGACGCCACCATCGGCATCGTCTTCACGACACTGTTCGCCCTGGGCGTGGTGCTGATCTCGAAGAACCCGAGCCAGATCGACCTGCACCACGTGCTGTTCGGAAACCTGCTCGGGCTCGCGACGGGCGACGTCTGGCAGGTGTCGATCCTGGCGGCCGTCGTGCTGGCCGTCCTCGTCGCGAAGCGCCGCGATCTGACGCTGTTCGCCTTCGACCGCGTCCAGGCGCACACCCTCGGCCTGTCCCCCGCCGCGCTGTCGGCGTTGCTGTTGTCGCTGCTCGCGGTGACGATCGTCAGCGCGCTGCAGGCGGTCGGCGTGATCCTGGTCGTCGCGATGCTCATCATCCCGGGCGCGACGGCCTATCTGCTCACCGACCGGATGGCCCGGATGCTGGTGATCGCACCGGTACTCGCGGTGATCGCGTCGGTGGTCGGTGTGTACACGAGCTATTACACCGACGCCGCGACCGGCGGCGTCGTTGTGCTCGCCCAGGCCGTGGTCTTCACTCTCGCGTACCTGTTCGCGCCGCGTCAGGGTGTCGTCACCCGGCTCGTGATGCGTCGCCGCGCGCCGGAGGGCGAAAGAACGAGCGAGACGACGGAGAGCGTGATTCCCGGGTGATGGTTACCTAAGCTGGACGCGTGCCTGAGAGTAACGAGACCACCGCGACCGAGATGCTGTCCTCGGTCGCACAGGACTATCTCAAGATCATGTGGACGGTCCAGGAGTGGTCCGGGGAGAAGATCTCCACCAAGCTGCTCGCCGAGAAGCTGGGCGTGTCGGCGTCCACCGTGTCCGAAGCGGTGCGCCGTCTCGCGGACCAGGGGCTCGTCGACCACGAGCGCTACGGCGCGATCTCCCTCACCGACGAGGGCCGGCAGGCCGCGGTGGCGATGGTCCGGCGCCACCGCCTCATCGAGACCTTCCTGGTCCGCGAGCTCGGCTACGGGTGGGACGAGGTGCACGACGAGGCCGAGATCCTCGAGCACGCCGTCTCCGAACGGATGGTCGCGGCGATCGACACCAAACTCGGTCATCCCGAACGCGACCCGCACGGCGACCCGATCCCCGCGCCCGACGGCACGATCCCGTCACCTCCGGCCCGCGCCCTGAGCGAGTTCAACGACGGCGACCACGGCCGCGTGGCCCGCATCTCCGACTCCGACCCCGCGATGCTGCGCTACTTCGACGAGGTGGGGATCGCCCTCGACACCGACATCACCGTGCTCGAACGTCGCGACTTCGCCGGAACCATCTCGGTCCGGCTGGGCCCGACCGAGGGCCGCACGATCGATCTCGGTCACCCGGCAGCGGAAGCGATCTGGCTCGTCTGAGCCGGCTCACATGTTGGAGGGCCGCACCACGAACACCGCCGCGGCCCGCTTGCCCTTCTCCTGCAGCAGCGCCGCGGCCCGACCCTGTGCATCCACGGCGCCGTAGACCCCGTGGATCCCGACGGGCTCGAGCCAGCGGCCGTTCGCGAGCAGTCCCGCCTCCTCGTCGCTGATGGTGCGGCACTCGAAGGCCGTGCGCACGGCCGCGTCGATGTCGAGGCTCGGCGTCGGGTCGTCGGCGAGTTGTTCGAGCGTGCGGGCGTGCTCGAGGCCGAACGGGCCGACCTTCGTGCGACGCAGCGCCGTGAGATGACCGCCCACTCCGAGCGCCGCGCCGAGATCGCGTGCGAGCGCCCGGATGTAGGTGCCGGACGAGCAGTCCACGTCGACGTCGACGTCCACGAAGCCGCTCTCGGGCACATCGCGGCGGGCGAGGACGTCGAACCGCGAGACGGTGACCGGCCGGGCCTTCAACTCGACCGCCTCCCCCTCGCGCATGCGGGCATAGGCGCGCTTGCCGTCGATCTTGATGGCGCTGACGCTGGCGGGCACCTGCTGGATGTCGCCTGTCAACGCGGCCACGCCTTCGCCGATCTGCTCGTCGGTCACGTGCGTCGCATCGGTGGTCGCGACGGTCTCGCCCTCCGCGTCGTCGGTGACGGTGCTCTGCCCGAGACGGATCGTCGCGGTGTACGACTTGGTCGTCAGTGCGAGCAGCCCGAGCAGCTTCGTGGCGCGCTCGACGCCGAGGACGAGCACACCCGTCGCCATGGGGTCGAGGGTGCCCGCATGCCCGACCTTGCGGGTGCCGAGCAGTCGGCGGCAGCGCGCCACCACGTCGTGGCTCGTCATGCCGGCGGGCTTGTCGACGACGAGCAGGCCCGCGCGGGCGAGTGCCGGATGTTCCTGCGGGGGTACGGTGTCGTTCATCAGCGCACCGTGATCGCGGTGAGGACGAGACCGTCGGCGACGAGCCACCGTCCGTCGAAGCCCGTCAACGGCTGCCCGTCGAGGGTGTCGCCGGGGACGAGCAGTCGCGAATGGAAGGTGCCGGTGACCGCGTCCGAGGTGGTGTCGCGCTCGAAGGTGATGTGGGCGTCCTCGAAGCCCAGCCACCTCTTCGTCAGCGGGAACCACGCCTTGTAGGTGGCCTCCTTGGCGCAGAACAGCAGACGGTCCCAGTGCAGGTCGTCGCCGGCCGAGGCGAGCCACTCGCGTTCGGGTTCGAGGCTCACCGCGGGCAGCACCCCGTCGGGGAGCACGTCGTGCGGTTCGGCGTCGATGCCGAGCGAACGGATCTGCAGCGAATAACCCAGCACCGCACCGCGATAGCCGTCACAGTGGGTGAGGCTGCCGACGACGCCGCGCGGCCAGACGGGATCGCCCTTCTCTCCGCGCAGTACCGGCGCGGGGTCGACGCCGAGGGTGCGCATGGCCTGGCGGGCGCAGTGACGGGCACCGGCGAACTCGCGGCGCCGCTTCTCCACGGCCCGCGCCACGAGCGGCTCCTCCTGGGGATGCGGCCGCAGTCCCGGTGGGTCCTCGAACAACTCGGCTGCAGCGACGCCGTCCGGCACGATGCGCCCGATCAGCGCGCCGCGCGTGTCCGTCTTCTGCCCGGTGTCCGGTTCGGTCACCGCAACTCCTTCTCTCGTTGAGCCCGCATCTTCTCGGCCTCGGCTTCCATCTCGGGGGTCACCGTGAAGTGACCGCCCCACTTGTTCAGGCTGCCCGGCGGATACTCCGGGACGGGGAGGATCTGCCGCAGGGGCTGCTCCGGCATGCCGCGTCGCTGCCATTCGCGCGGGTAGCCGACCGAGACCTCCTCGAAGCGCACCCCGTCGTAGTAGGTGGTCCGCGGGATGTGCAGGTGGCCGTAGACGCTGCACAGCGCCCGGTAGCGCAGGTGCCAGTCGGCCGTCTCGGTGGTGCCGCACCACAGCGCGAACTCGGGGTAGAACAGCATCCGCGTGGGTTCGCGCACCAGCGGGAAGTGGTTGATCAGCACGGTGGGCAGCGCGGGATCGAGCGCGTCGAGACGGGCTCGGGTCTGCTCCACACGTACCCGGCACCAGGTGTCGCGCGTGATGTACGGATCCGGCTTCAGCAGGAATTCGTCGGTCGCGACGACGTTGCGTTCGCGCGCGAGAGCGAGACCGTCCGCCTTCGTCGTGGTGCCCTCCGGCAGGAACGAGTAGTCGTAGAGCAGGAACATCGGCACGAGCACCACGGGCCCGTCCTCGCCCTCCCAGATCGGATACGGATCCTCGGGGGTGAGCACGTCGAGTTCGCGGCACATCGTCACGAGGTAGTCGTAGCGCGCGACCCCGAACATCTGCACCGGATCCTTGGCGGTGGTCCACAGTTCGTGGTTGCCGGGCACCCAGATCACCTTCGCGAACCGGCTGCGGAGCAGCGACAGCGCCCACCGGATGTCGTCGGTCTTCTCCGACACGTCGCCCGCGACGATCAACCAGTCGTCGGGCGACTCGGGATACAGATCCTCGGTGACCGGCCGGTTGCCCCGATGGCCCACATGGATGTCGCTGATCGCCCACAGCTTCGCTGCCACGCACTAACCTCCCGACTCGTCCTGGACACGCACCTGCCGGTCCGCGCCCGTCACCGCCCATCGTCCCGAGAGCGTGCGCCATACGACGGCGATCATCCGGAACACGATGAACACCGTAAGCCCCGTCCAGATACCCGCCAGACCCCAGTCGTACGCGAGCGACAACCAGATCAACGGCAGGAAGCCGAACAACGCCGAGGCCAGCGTCGCGGTCCGCAGGAACGCCGCGTCCCCGGCACCGAGGAGAACACCGTCGAGTGCGAACACGATTCCTGCGAGCGGCATGATCGCGACGAAGAACCACCACGCCACGCCGATCTGATCGAGCACCTCGGTGTCGGTGGTGAACAGACCCGGGATCACGTCCTTCCCGACGACGAAGACCACCGCGAGGACGACGGCGAAGACCGCCGACCAGGCCGACAACCGCCACGCCAGGCGCGTCGCGCCCCGCCGATCGGCCGCACCGAGCGCTGCGCCGACGAGGGCCTGCGCGGCGATCGCCAGCGAGTCCAGGGTGAGGGTCACGAAGTTCCACAGTTGCAGCACGACCTGATGACCGGCCACCGCGGCCGCACCGAAGCGCGACGCCACTGCCGCCGCGGACAGGAAGCAGGCCTGGAACGCGAGGCTGCGGGCGATCAGATCGCGTCCGAGCCGCAACTGCGCCCCGATCACGGCGGGTCGCGGCCGAAGCGGAACCCCGGACCGCAGCAGCGCCACCACGAACAGGACGGCCGTCACGGACTGCCCGATCACGTTGGCGACGGCGGAACCGACCAGCTCCCACCGGGGAGCACCCAGCAGACCGTGGACCAGTACCGGGCACAGCACTGCCGACAGGGCGAGACCGACAATGACGAATCGCAGCGGCCGGATCGTGTCCTGGACGCCGCGCATCCAGCCGTTCCCGGCCAGGCCGACGAGGATCAAGGGTGCCCCGAACAGCGCGACCCGCAGCCACGAGACGGCGGCGTCGGCGATCTCGGCATCGCCGGCGAGCAGCCGCGCGACGGGACCGGCCAGTGCCTGGCCGACGAGCAGGATCGCCAGTCCGACGATCATCGCGAGCCAGGTCGCCTGCACGCCCTCGCCGACGGCGTCGTCGTGCCGGTCCGCGCCGTGGAAACGCGCCGCGCGCGCGGTGGTGCCGTACGACAGGAAGGTGAGCTGGGTGCTCACCTGCGCGAGGATCAACCCCCCGATCGCGAGACCGGCCAGGGGCAGCGCCCCGAGCCGGCCGACGACGGCGATGTCGAACAGCAGGTAGAGCGGTTCCGCCGCGAGCACCCCGAGGGCGGGAAGGGCGAGCCCGAGGATCCGCCGTCCGGTGACGTCCGAGGCGCGTGAGCCGCCGGGCGTCTCAGAGGCGCGTGAGCCGCCGGGCGTCTCAGAGGCGCGTGAGTCGCCGGGTGTATCCGAGGCGCGTGAGCCGCCGGGCGTCTCGGAGGCGGGCGACCCGCCGGACGCAGTCAACCGAGCACGCCGCGTAGGGCGGCGACGATCCGATCGGTGTCGCCGTGGGCGGTGTATCCCGCCGCCAGGCGGTGTCCTCCGCCGCCGAGTGCGGTGGCGACGGCGGACACGTCCACCGAGGTCTTCGCGCGCAGCGAGACGGTCCACTCCTCGGGAGCGACCTCCTTGAACACCGCGGCGACCTCGGCCTCGGCGGTGGTGCGCACGATGTCGATGACGCTCTCGACCTCCTCCGGACCGAGATGCGCGGAGTCGGCGCGCCGGACGAAGGCGTAGACCAGTCCCCTGCCCTGCGCAGCGTCGCGTTCGAGCGTGGCGGTCGCCAGCACCGACGACAGCATCGGCAACCATCCGAAGGGATGGGTGTCGAGCAGGGCCCGCGTGATCGACGTGCCGTCGATCCCGGTGGCGAGCAGTCGCTCGGCGAGTCCGTGGGCCTGCGGGCGACCCCACCGGAAAGATCCGGTGTCGGTCACCAGTCCCGCGTACAGGCAGTGCGCGAGTGCGGCGTCGATCTCGACACCCCACACGTCGAAGAGGTCGGCGAGCACCATCGCGGTGGCCTCGGACTCCGGATCGACGAGGTTGTGGGTGCCGAACCGCGTGTTGGACAGATGGTGGTCGATCACCAGGACGTTCGGTGCGGTCTTCAGACGGTCGCGCAGGACACCGAGACGGCCCGCGGTACCGCAGTCGACGGTCACCACGAGATCGGCCTCGCGGCGCACCTCCGCGACCGGCGTGACCAGGTGTGCCCCCGGCAGCGACCGCATCGAGTCCGGCATGTCCGCGGGCGAACCGAACGCGACCTGCACGGCGACACCGCGTCGCTCGAGCGCGAGTCCTAGGGCGAGCCCGCTGCCGAGGGTGTCGGCGTCGGGGTTGATGTGGCACAGCACCGTCACGGTGGCCGCCGCGTCGAGCAGTGCGGCGGCACCGTGCAGGTCGACGGATCCTGCCGGGCCGGACGGGACGCCGGCATCGTCGCGATGCGACGGGACCATCGGAGGAGTCTGGTCGGGCACCGGTGCGTTATTCGTCGTCGTCACCGGCGTCGCGCTCACGGGGTTCTTTGTAGGGATCGGCATCGCCGGCTGGAACGGCACCCTCACGGGCGCGTGCGACCTCGTCGTCGGCCGCGCGAGCACGCGCGAGGAGTTCCTCCATGTGTCGTGCCGTGTCGGGCACGGTGTCGGTGACGAACGTCAGCGTCGGGGTGAACCGCACACCGGTGCCGGCGCCCACCTTCGAGCGGAGCACGCCCTTGGCCTTCTCGAGGCCGGCAGCAGCGGCCTCGTGATCGGGTTCGGTGTTCAGATCCGCGCCGCGGACCGTGTAGTAGACGGTGGCGTCGTGCAGATCCGCGGTGACCTTCGCGTCGGTGATCGTCACGAACTCGAGCCGCGGATCCTTGATCTCGAGGTCGATGGCGGTGGCCACGATGGTGGCGATGCGCTTCGCGAGTCGGCGGGCCCGTGCTGGATCGGCCATGTCGTTCGTTCCCTTCTGTGGCCGCCGGCAGGCGGCCCGTCGTGCGGCCGGGATCAGTCCTCGGGCCCGTACAGCCTGCGTCTGACCGACAGCAGGTCGAGTTCGGGCCGCTGGGCGACCAGCCGCTCACACTTGTCCAGTATCTCTCCGACGTGCGCGAGGTCGGGGGCGACGACCGCCACACCCACCTGCGCCCGGCGGTACAGATCGTGTTCCCCGGTTTCGGCGGCGGACACCCCGAGCCGGCGCAGTTCTGCGACCACCGGACGGATCGCCGATCTCTTCTGTTTGAGCGAATGCACGTCGCCGAGCAGCAGGTCGAGTTCGAGTGCTCCCAGATACATCCGCTTCTCCCCTCGAGGACCGTCCGGTCGGCCGCCCGGTCGACTCCGTGCCGGCCAGGGTCGGGCGTCCCGACACACCCGTGGCGGCGAACGACGAATCGTTCACCGCCACGGGTGCGGGTGGATCAGTCGCGCGGCTTCTCGCGCAACTCGTACGCCTCGATCACGTCGCCGACCTTGATGTCGGAGTAGGTGATCGTCAAACCGCACTCGAAGCCCTCGCGGACCTCGGTGACGTCGTCCTTCTCGCGGCGCAGCGACGAGATGGTGACCGTCTCGGCCACGACGTTGCTGTCGCGGATGAGGCGGGCCTTCGCGTTGCGCTTGACGATGCCGGACTGCACGAGGCAACCCGCGATGTTGCCGACCTTCGACGACTTGAAGATCGCGCGGATCTCGGCGCGGCCGAGCTCGACCTCCTCGTAGATCGGCTTGAGCATGCCCTTGAGGGCCTTCTCCACCTCGTCGATCGCCTGGTAGATGACCGAGTAGTAGCGGATGTCGACGCCCTCGCGGTTCGCGAGCTCCGTGGCCTTGCCCTCGGCGCGGACGTTGAAGCCGATGATCACGGCGTTCGACGCGGCAGCGAGGTTGACGTTGGTCTCGGTGACGCCACCGACACCGCGGTCGATGACACGCAGACGCACCTCGTCGTCGATCTCGATACCCATGAGCGCCTCTTCGAGGGCCTCGACGGTACCCGAGTTGTCGCCCTTGAGGATGAGGTTGAGCTCGTTGTGCTCCTTGAGAGCGGCATCGAGGTCCTCGAGGCTGATGCGCTTGCGGCTGCGTGCTGCGAGCGCGTTGCGCTTGCGGGCATTACGCCGGTCGGCGATCTGACGCGCGATGCGGTCCTCTTCGACGACGACCAGGTTGTCGCCGGCGCCGGGCACCGACGTGAAGCCGACGACCTGGACCGGACGCGACGGCAGTGCCTCGAGCACGTCCTCGCCGTGCTCGTCGACCATGCGACGCACGCGGCCGTAGGCGTCGCCGGCGACGATCGAGTCGCCGACGCGCAGGGTGCCGCGCTGGATGAGCACCGTGGCCACCGGACCGCGACCGCGGTCGAGGTGCGCCTCGATGGCGACGCCCTGCGCCTCCATGTCCGGGTTGGCCCGCAGATCGAGCGCTGCGTCGGCGGTGAGCAGCACCGCTTCGAGCAGCTGGTCGATGTTGAGGTTCTGCTTCGCGGAGATGTCGACGAACATGGTGTCGCCGCCGTACTCCTCCGCGACCAGCCCGTACTCGGTGAGCTGCTGACGGATCTTCTGAGGGTTCGCACCCTCCTTGTCGATCTTGTTCACCGCGACCACGATCGGGACATCGGCGGCCTGCGCGTGGTTGATCGCCTCCACCGTCTGCGGCATGACGCCATCGTCGGCTGCGACCACGAGGATCGCGATGTCCGTCGACTTCGCGCCGCGGGCACGCATGGCGGTGAACGCCTCGTGACCCGGGGTGTCGATGAAGGTGATCAGGCGATCTTCACCGTTGAGGTGCGTCATCACCTGGTAGGCACCGATGTGCTGGGTGATGCCACCGGCCTCGCCCTCGCCGACGTTCTCCTTGCGGATCGTGTCGAGCAGACGGGTCTTGCCGTGGTCGACGTGACCCATGACGGTGACCACCGGCGGACGCTGACGGAGGTCTTCCTCGCCGCCCTCGTCCTCGCCGTACTGGATGTCGAACGACTCGAGCAGCTCGCGGTCCTCGTCCTCGGGCGAGACGACCTGCACGACGTAGTTCATCTCCGAGCCGAGCAGCTCGAGGATGTCGTCGTTCACCGACTGAGTGGCCGTGACCATCTCACCGAGGTTGAACAGCGCCTGCACCAGGGCCGACGGGTTCGCGTCGATCTTCTCGGCGAAGTCGGACAGCGATGCGCCGCGAGCGAGACGGATGGTCTCGCCGTTGCCACGCGGCAACCGCACGCCGCCGACCGACGGCGCCTGCATCGAATCGTATTCCTGCCGCTTCTGCCGCTTCGACTTGCGACCACGACGCGGAGCGCCACCGGGACGACCGAACGCGCCGGCTGCACCGCCGCGACCGCGTCCACCGCCGCCGCCACCGGGGCGACCGCGGAAACCACCGGGAGCGCCTGCACCTGCGGGTGCGCCACCACCGGCGCCGCCACCGCGGTAACCGCCGCCGCCACCACCGGGACGTCCACCGGGAGCTCCGCCCGGACGACCCGGACGACCGGATGCGGCCGGACGCGCAGCACGCTGCGGCATCGCACCGGGGTTGGGACGCGGGGGCATCGAACCCGGGGACGGACGGGGTCCGCCCTGACCGGGAGCCGGACGCGGACCGGCCTGGCCGGGTCCGGGACGCGGGCCACCGGGGCCTGCTGCGGGACGTCCCTGTCCGGGCGTGGGGCGGGGGCCGCCCTGGCCGGGAGTCGGACGCGGTCCGCCCGGGCCGGGGCGCGGGGCACCCGGACGCGGAGCGGGACGCTCGGCCGGAGCCGAGGAGTACGGGTTGTTACCGACGCGCGGGGTCTTCGGGCCCGGACGCGGACCGGCCGGCTTGGGGCCGGGCTTGGCCGCGGGAGCCTGCGGCGTCGCGCCGGGAGCCTGAGCAGCCGGGGCCTGCGGAGCCGCCTGGGCAGCAGGGGCCTGCGGCGCGGGAGCCGCGGGCTTCTCCGGTGCCGGAGCGGGCTTGGGAGCGGCCGGCTTCGGTGCGCCGGGCTTCGGACGTGCGGTCTCGGCCGCGGGGGCCGGGCTCGCAGGGGTGGGCCGGGGACCCGGCCGGGGAGCACCGGGCTTCGGTGCGGGGGTGGGTGCAGCCTTCGCGGCTGCATCGCCTTCGGTCTTACCGAACGATTCGCGCAGTCGACGCGCGACCGGCGGTTCGACGGTCGACGACGCGGACTTGACGAACTCGCCCTGTTCCTTCAGGCGTGCGAGTAGTTCCTTGCTGGTGACACCGAGTTCTTTCGCCAACTCGTGCACGCGGGCCTTGCCTGCCACTGCTCTCCTCACTGATGAGGTCGAGCGGCCGACTGCCCGCACGACCTCGGGTTATCTCCGATGGACGTTCATCGCTGGTGCTTCACGGTGTGCTCATGAGTGTTCGTGCCTGTTCTTCTCAGAGTGCGATGTCACTGTTGGTGTTCCTCGTCGTCGTTCCCACGTCCGTCTACCCGGCCGAAGCCGATTCGATGCGTCCGTGATCACTGTTCCGTGGACCCGACCAGCTGATCCAGCGCTGTGGTGTCCGGTTGTCCGGTCACGCGCAGTGCCCTGCCGAATGCTCGACGCCGAACCGCCAGGCCCAGACATTCCGAAGTGGGATGCAACCAAGCACCTCGCCCGGGAAGCCTGCGTCGGGGATCGGGAATCACGGCGAAACCTGACGGTTCCTTCTCGCGCGCCACCACCCGGAGCAGTTCGGCAGCCAGCGTTCGCTGCCGACATCCGACACAGGTCCGCACCGTAGTGGCGCGTTCCCCGCCGGTCGAGGACAGGTCATGCTGAACCATCGACCACTGTACCGCTGATTTGCCCGGAATCCCGCATCCCACTCCTACGCGCCTGTCGAGCCGCCGCGTGAATCGTCGTTCCCGGCCGGTGCCGCGTCGCTGCGGATGTCGATCCGCCAGCCGGTCAGCCGGGCCGCGAGCCGGGCGTTCTGCCCTTCCTTGCCGATCGCGAGGGACAACTGGAAGTCGGGAACGACCACCCGGGCGGCACGCGCGTCGGGGTCGACGACCGTGACCGAAACCACCTTCGACGGCGAGAGTGCGTTGCCCACGAACTTGGCGGGGTCCTCGTCGTAGTCGATGATGTCGATCTTCTCCTCACCCAGCTCGCGCATGACGTTGCGCACCCGCTGCCCCATCGGGCCGATGCACGCACCCTTCGCGTTGAGGCCCGGGACGGTCGAGTGCACGGCGATCTTCGATCGGTGCCCGGCCTCGCGGGCGACGGCGACGATCTCCACCGACTCGTCGGCGATCTCGGGGACCTCGAGGGCGAACAGCTTGCGCACGAGGTTGGGGTGCGTCCGCGAGAGGGTGATCTGGGGGCCGCGCTGTCCGCGGGAGACGCCCACGACGTAGCACTTGATGCGGTCGCCGTGCTCGTAGGTCTCCCCCGGCACCTGCTCTGCCGGCGGGATCAGTCCCTCGGCGTTGTTGGTCTCGCCACCGATCTTCACGACGACCATGCCGCGGGCGTTGGCACGCGAGTCGCGCTGCACGACACCGCTGACGATCTCGCCCTCGTGGGTCGCGAACTCGCCGAAGCGCTGCTCGTGCTCGGCGTCGCGGATGCGCTGCATGATGACCTGACGCGCGGTGGTCGCCGCGATCCGGCCGAAGTCCTCGGGAGTGTCGTCCCACTCGGCGATCAGGTTGCCGTCGGCGTCGCGTTCCTCGGCGAGGACCTGGATGGCGCCGGTCTTCGTGTCGACCACGACCCGCGCGTGCGGCTGATGTCCGTCGACGTGCCTGTACGCCGTGAGCAGGGCCGTCTCGAGCGTCGCGATCAGCTCGTCGAACGGGATGTTCTTCTCCGCCTCGAGCATGCGCAGGGCGGCGATCTCGATATTCACTTGTCCACCTTCGTTTCGTTCGTCTCGTCGTGGTCGTCGTTGCCGGTCTCGTCGTCGGGTCCTTCGGCGAGCTCCCCGGCCGCGACCCGGCCGTCCGGAACCCCGCCCGCCAGCTCGAGTTCCCTCGGCGGCGGCGGGGAGAACTCCACCTCCACCACCGCTCTGCGCACCGCCGAGAACGGGACCGAACGCACGACCGGCCCGGACCGATCGGGCAGGACGAGCCTGATCTCGTCGCCGACGAGCTCGCCGATGCGGGCGACGAGGGTCTCGTCGGCCAGTTCCACCTTCGCCTTGCGACCCTGGGCGCGCCGCCAGTGGCGGGGCTCGGTCAGGGGCCGGCCGATCCCGGGGCTGGTGACCTCGAGGACGTAGGGCGACTCACCGAAGTCCGAGACCCCGTCGAAGGCCTCGGAGACGATCCTGCTCAGGCGGGCCGCCTCGTCGAGACCGAGACCTGCGTCGCTGTCGACGAGGAGGCGCACCGTACTGTGCTTTCCGGCGGCCGTGACCACCACGTCCTCGAGGTCGTATCCCTCTCTGGCGAGCAGATCGGAGACGAGCTCGACGATCCTCTCCGGGGGCGGCACAGGCATGGCGGGCGGGCTCCTCGTTCAGTTGTGGTCGCAGCGGGCAGCGGGCCGGAACGGATGCGTACCGGCAGACATCAAGCCTAACCCGCGTTTCGTGCTGCCGTGACCAGGGCGGCGTCCTTCGTCGGACGACGGGACTGGCAGGATGGTCCGGTGCCGATGCCACTCGACCGTCCCACCATCTCCCGACGAACCCTCCTGCGATGGTCGTCGGTCGCTGTCGGTGGGTTCGGAATCACGACGATCACCGCGTGCGGCGCCTCCGACGAGGATGCCGCCGAACCGGATCCGCTGGCGAGCCAGGCGACCCGCGCCCGCACCGACGCCGCGACGGCCACCGCGGTGGTCGCGCGGGCGCCGGAGCTGTCCGCGGCGCTCACCACGATCGCGGCCGAGCGGACCTCCCACGCCGACGCTCTCGAGGCCGAGATCGCCCGCATGGAGGGTGCCACCACGAGTTTCACTCCCCCGTCGACCACGGTGACCACCCCCACCGGTGAGCTGCCGACCGTCGAGGAGCTCCGTGAGCGGTTGAACCGGTCGCAGCGCGAAGCCGCCGACCTCGCACGCACGCTCTCGGGTTACCGCGCGGGTCTTCTCGCCTCGATCAGCGCGTCCTGCGCCGTGCAGACGGCGGTGATGTTGCCGTGAGCTCACCCGAACTCGGTTCCGAACAGCAGGCCCTCGTCGACGCCCTCGAGGCCGAACACGCGGCGGTGTTCGGATACGGCGTGATCGCGGCCTTCGCAGATCCCACCCACGCGGACGCTGTGGCAGAGGACACCGCCGCGCACCGCGCACGCCGTGATGCGACGGTCGAGGCGTTGCGCGCCGCGAGTGTCGAGCCGCCGGTCGCGGCACCCGGTTACACCGTGCCGTTCCCGGTGATCGACGCCGCGTCCGCCGCGCAGCTCGCCGAGCAGATCGAGAGCGACACCGCGGTCGCGTGGCGATCGGTCGTGGAGCGTGCTCGCAGCGAGGCCACCCGGGCCACGGCCGTGGGTGCACTCACCGAGGCGGCCCTGCGGGCGGCGCGGTGGCGGCAGAGCCGCGGAATCGTGCCGTCGGTGGCCTTCCCCGGTCAACCCTGAGCCGGTCGGGCCGAAGCACGGGTCAGCCGGTCACGACGGCGAGCGCGAAGCCGTCCCAGCCCTTCGATCCGACGGTCTGCAACGCCGTTGCGTCGAGCCGTGGTTCCTGGGCGAGCAGTTCGAGCACGTCCCGTGAGGCGCGGACCCGTTCGTCGCCGCTGTCCTGATCGACGATGGCCCCGGCCCGCACCACGTTGTCGACGACGATGACGGTGCCGGGTCGCGACAACCCGAGCGCCGCGCGCACGTAGTTGCTGTTGTTCTCCTTGTCGGCGTCGATGAACACCAGGTCGAAGGGATCCTCGTCGACCAGGCCCGGCAGCGAGTCCAGGGCGGGGCCGACCCGGATGTCCACGCGGTCACCGACGCCGGCGCGGTCGAGATTGGCGCGGGCCACCTCGGCGTGCCTCGGCTCGTACTCGAGGGTGACCACCCGGCCGGACTCCCCCACGGCCCGGGCGAGCCAGATGGTCGAGTACCCGCCGAGGGTGCCGATCTCCAGGACCCGGCGCGCACCCCGGATCCGTGCGAGCAGGTGCAGGAACTTGCCCTGCGGCGCGGAGACGTCGATGGGCGGCAGTTCCGCTGCGGCGTTCGCCTCCAGGGCCGAGCTCAGCGCAGGGTCGTCGCCGATCAGCACGTCGGTGAGGTAGTTGTCGGTCGCACTCCAGTTGTCGGCCATGCACCTCATTGTGTCCCGGGGTGGGTCACTCCACCACTTCGTAAGCGGCGCCCACCTCGCGGGCGAGCAGGCGATCGGTCATCTCCTGCTTCAACACGGTGAGCCGCGCGTTCTCGGCGTCGGTACGGCCGGGCTTGGCGCCGAGCGCGATGAACTCGTCGGTGACGAGTCCGTCGTCGCGGATCTGCAGCGTCACGCTGCGTTCGCGCCAGGTGAACTGCCAGACGTAGCGGGCGAGGGTGGCTCCGCGTTCGGTCGCGGCCAGTTCCGGGTCGACGACATAACGCCCGTCGGTGACGGCACGCAGCACCATCTCCACCGCGTCGCGTCCGCCGGGACCGGGGAAAGCGGTGCGCACCCGAACTTCCCGCCGCTCGACGTCGCCGAGGATCGAGAAGGCGTGCCGCATCACCGTGAAACCGTGAGCCACTCCCCCGGGAAACTCGGGACCGTGATATTTCATCAGGTCGGCGAAGGTGAATTCGATCGGGTGACCCGACTCGTAGACGGTGAGCACGCGCGTCCTATCCTCTCGTGGCCCAGTGCAGGGCCGAGTACAGCAATTGGGTGGCACCGGGCATGAAGCCCGACCCGTGGTGGTAGACCGGATCCATCGTGGTCACCAGCAGGCGGCCGCGGTGGTTGGTCTCGTCGACGAACAGGATCGAACCGTCCCGTTCCCCGTCGACGGTGTGCAGATCCGCCAGACTCACGGCGCCGGGCGGGGGCTCGAGCACCCCGTGGTAGTGCCAGATCACCGAGCGGTCGGAGAAGAATCCCCAGGCCGGATGGTCCGGTGCCTGCAGTCGCACCCGGTGGTCCTCACCGGTACGCCACCACCAGAAGATGGTCGGCCGCGGCTGTTCGGGCACTCCCAGCCAGTCCTGGACGTGGTTCTCGCCGAAGACGACGACCGTTGCACCTCGTTCCAGGGCATCCTTCACCTCCGCTGCCCATCCGGACAGCAGGTCCGGCCGCAGCCGGTCGGCGACGACCACGACATCGGAGCCTGCGATGTCCTCGGGTACGCCGGTACGGACGTGCACCGCGCGCATCCGGTAGGGCGCGAGGGCGGGGTCGGCCAGTGTCGCCAGGTGACTGTGGCTGCCGCCGTGCAGGAAGGCGACCGCCGGCGCCGGATTCGTTCGGGTCGCTCGGCTCATCGGCCCTCCAGCCAGTCGAGGATCTGCGTACGAAGATGCGCGGTGCCCCTGTGCTCGCCGGCGAACTGCAGCAGGTCGTTGCCACCGTGCACGAGCACCCGTCCTTGTCCGAGCCGGTACTCGTAGTCGATCGGTGCGCGGGTACGTCCGAGGGCGTGCACCACCTGTGCGCCGTCGGGCATGTCGAGATAGCACCCCCGGCCGTAGAAACCGGCCACGCCGATACGTTCGAGTTCCTCGAAGGGCACCGGCCCCCGGCGACCGCTGTTGTACAGCAAGGCCTTCGGATCGATCCCGGCCCACACCGGATGCTCGTTCACCCGGCGCAGGGCGAGATCCGAGGGGTTGCGGAATTCGAGCTTGCGCCACCGTGTGAGGCCGGTGAGGAAGATCCGCTGGACGTGACCGTTGATCAGAACTCTGCCGCCTCGCGCGACGAACGCGTCGAGCACATCGCGGTTGTCGAACAGATACTCCTGATCGACGTCGCCGGTGAAGTAGATACCGGTGACCTCGGGCCCGCACACGGACGGCAGGTCGTAGACGTCGATCTCACGGAAGCCGTCGACCAGCGCACCGCCGCGCGGCGCCATCATCACTTTCAGGACGCTCATGCGATCCCCCGTCCGAAATCCGGAACCGTCAACCGCCGGAGTGCACTCGGTGTCGCGACGTCGGCGGTGACGATCGGCACGCCGTACATCTCACTGAGCAACTCGTCGCCGAGCAGCTCCCGGGTGGCACCGACCCGCTGGTCGTCAGCGGAGACCATGAGCATCGAACGCTCGGCGATGTGCAGGGCGTGATCGGGATGATGGGTCGTCATGACCACGGCCATCCCGTCGTCGGCCAGGCCGCGCAGAACCGTGAGCACACGTGCCTGGTTCCGCAGGTCGAGGGCGGAGGCCGGCTCGTCGAGCACGATCGTGTCGCAGCCGGACACCAGGGCCCGGGCGATGAGGACGAGCTGCCGTTCGCCCCCGCTCAGACCGCCGTAATCGCGAGTGGCCAGATGCAGGATGCCGACGCGACCGAGTGCGTCGAGAGCGGCGTCACGGTCGGCATTCGTGGGGCTGCTGTAGATGCGCACCTTGCGGGCGCGTCCCATGAGCACGATGTCGAGCACGGTGAACGAGAACGCCACCGCATGACTCTGCGGCACGTATCCGATGGTGCCCGAGGACGTGACGGTCCCGGTGACCGGTGTGAGCAGGCCGGACAGACACTTGAGCATCGTCGTCTTGCCGCGCGCGTTCGGCCCGAGCACAGCGAGAACCTCACCGGCGCACGCGGTGACCGTGACGTCCTCGAAGATCCACGGCCCCTTGGCCGAGTACCGGAACGAGATGGATTTCGCGTCAAGCATCGCTACCCCACAGACGAGTTCTATTACGGATCAGCAGGGCCACGAAGAATGGCGCACCGATGATCGCGGTGAGGATGCCGATCGGGATCTCGGCCGTACTGAGCACGCGCGACAGGGTGTCGATGGCGGTGAGATAGGCGGCGCCGAGCAGCGCGCTGACGGGCAGCACCATCCGGTTGTCGGTGCCGATCATCATGCGCACCAGGTGCGGCACGACCAGGCCCACCCATCCGATGACACCCGAGACCGCCACCGCAGCGGCGGTGATCATCGCGACGCAACCGAGCAGCAGCAGCCGCAGGCGTTGCGGGCGCAGGCCGAGCGCAACGGCGTCCTCGTCCCCCATCGACAGGATGTTCAAACGCCAGCGCAGCGCGAGTACCACGAGGGCGGGCAGGAGGATCGGCACCGCGGCGATCGCGAGTTTCCCGTAACTGGCAGTGGCAAGAGATCCCATGAGCCAGAAGACGATCGACGGCAGTTCACTGTAGGGATCGGCGATATAGGTGATGAACGAGACCATCGCCTGGAACATCGCGCCCACGACGGTCCCGCCGAGGATGATCATGAGCAGTGGTGCCCCCGGGACGGCCCGCGCGATCGTGAGGACCAGCAGCAGGGCGATCACCCCGCCGATGAAAGCGCCTCCGACGAGGGCGACTCCGCCGAGTCCGACGAGCAGCACCAGCACGCCTCCGAAGGAGGCACCGGAGGACACTCCCAGGATCTGTGCGCTCGCGAGGGGATTGCGGAAGACCCCCTGCATCACGGCGCCGGTGAGCGCCAGTCCGGCGCCGATCAGGATGGACAGCAGCACGCGAGGCAGGCGGACGTCGAGGACGACCGTGCTCTCCTGCTGCGTCCACGTCTCGCGGAGGGGAAGGATCTGGCCGGCGAGCAGGCGGACGATCTCGTTCGGAGGAACGAAATAGCGTCCCACTGCCAGCGCGACGAGAGCGACCACCACGACCAGTGCGGTGAAACCCGCGATGATCAGCGGATTACGGCCCCACCTCGCCTGCCGCGGCGTCGAGACCGACGCCGGGGAGGTCGAGCGGGCCGTCGCGTCAACGGGCGAACTGGTCATAGCTCGCGGCGTCCCGGTTCAGATCGAAGCGCAGCACCTGGTCGATCTCGTCCTCGGAGATCTCGTAGGCGAACAGGTCGTCGAAGGCGGCGCGGATGTCGTCGCGGAACTCACCGGTCTGCTCCTGCGGGTAGAGGATGCGGAACATCCACTCCCACATCAGGGGCGACTCGGCACTCGGGACCTGCCAGCGGTAACCGCCTAGCGGGGTCTTGTAGACGCGGCCGTTCTGCACCGCGCTCACACCGGCGAGGCGCGGGTCGGCGTAGATGTCGGCCGGGGTGCTCTGGTCGAAACCGCTGAGCATGATGACCTCGGGGTTCCAGGCGAGGATCTGCTCGGGGCTGACCTGGCCGGAATCCGAGACGAATCCTTCGGTGACGAGATCGGCCCCGACGAGATCGAACTGGAAACCGTCGTATCCGGTGGCGCTCGTCGTGCTGTAGGCGTCGCCGTTGCGCGAAAGGATCATCGCGCGCGGTCGCAGGGCGTCCTGTTCGGCGACCTTCTCGCGCATCTCTTCGATCTCGGCGCGCTGCCAGGCGACGAGTTCCTCACCGCGCTCGGGCTTACCTGCGATCTGCGCGAACAGGGTGATCCACGTCTCCAGGTCCTCCTGCGTGCCGTACTCGAGTCCGACCACGGGGAAACCGGCGGACTCGATGGGCTCGACGACGTCGGGACCACGATCGCCCCACTGCACGACGACATCGGGGTCGAGTTCGAGCAGCGTCTCGATATTGGGCACGAAGTCGCTTCCGGCCACGGTGGTCGACTCGGCCGACGCCGGGAACATGGTGGCGAACATGCCGCCCTGGTTCGCGACGAGGGTGGACTGGTTGATGCCGACGATGCGGTCGTAGCTCCGGTCGACCGCCGCGAAGATCGAGGGGGCGGGCATGACGGTGAAGGCCACCTTCTCGGCCGGACCGTCGAGTGTGATCGTCTCGCCTCGCTGGTCGACGATCGTGACGGCGTCACCGGTGGTCGATGCGTCGGCCTCCTGGGTGTCGCGGCTCGAGCATCCGGCCGTGAAGGCGAGGGCACCGATGAGTCCCGCCGCGACCCACCGGGACGACGACGCCACGCCCCGCCGCTTCTCCCGCCGCACCGTCGATCTCATTTCCACCATCCGTTTCTGTCGTGACAGACCACAAGAACGGAATGAGGTTAGCATTACCTATCCGACGTCGATATTGCCGCCTTCGCGCAGATACAGCGGTGCCCCCGCACAGCGAGTGCGAGGGCACCGGCAGACAAGGGGGTCAGCGCGAGACGATGCGCTGGACGACCTCACCGATCGGCAGTTCGTCGGCCTCGCCGGAGAAACGGTCGCGGACCTCGACCTTGCCGTCGGCGAAGCCGCGGCCGACCACGACGACGAGCGGCATGCCGAGCAGCTCGGAGTCCTTGAACTTCACGCCGGGCGACGCCTTGCGGTCGTCGAGGAGCACCTCGAGGCCGGCGTTCGAGAGTTCCTCGGCGAGGTTCTCGGCGCCTTCGCGGGCCTGCTCGTCCTTGTTGGCGATCACCAGGTGCACGTCGAACGGCGCGATCTCCGACGGCCAGCGCAGGCCCTTCTCGTCGTGCTGCTGTTCGGCGACCACCGCGACGAGACGCGACACGCCGACGCCGTAGGAGCCCATCGTGGGGCGGACGGGCTTGCCGTTCTCGCCGAGGACGTCCACCGCGAAGGCATCGGTGTACTTGCGGCCGAGCTGGAAGACGTGACCGATCTCGATGCCGCGGGCGGAGACGAGCGGGCCGGCTCCGTCGGGCGACGGATCGCCGTCGCGCACCTCGGCGGCCTCGATCGTCCCGTCCGGGGTGAAGTCGCGACCGGCGACCAGCCCGAAGACGTGCTTGCCCTGCTCGTCGGCACCGGTGATCCAGCTGGTGCCGTCGACCACGCGGGGGTCGACGAGATAGCGGACACCGTTGGCGAGCAGCGCCTTCGGGCCGATGTAGCCCTTGACGAGGAAGGGATTGGCCTCGAAGTCGGCGTCGGTGAGCAATTCCACCTCGGCGGGTTCGAGCGAGGCCTCGAGGCGCTTGTCGTCGACCTCGCGGTCGCCGGGGATGCCGATGCCGAGCAGTTCCCAGTCGCCACCGGGCTGCCGGACCTTGACCATGACGTTCTTGAGCGTCTCGGCCGCGGTGACCTCACGACCGAGGACCTCCGACGCCGAAGCGACGAGCGAGGCGATCGTCGGGGTGTCGGGGGTGTCGTGCACGACCGCCTCGGGCTGTCCGTCGATCGGCAGCGGTTCCGGCGCGAGGGTCTTCACCGCTTCGACGTTCGCCGCGTAGCCGGACTCGAGGCACCGCACGTAGGTGTCCTCGCCCGCGGGCGAGTCGGCCAGGAACTCCTCGGAGGCGCTGCCGCCCATCGCGCCGGAGGTGGCCGAGACGATCACGTACTTCACACCGAGGCGCGCGAAGATGCGCTCGTAGGCGTCGCGATGCGCCTTGTACGACTGGGACAGGCCCTCGTCGGTGAGGTCGAAGCTGTAGGAGTCCTTCATGACGAACTCGCGACCGCGGAGGATGCCGGCGCGGGGGCGCTCCTCGTCGCGGTACTTCGTCTGGATCTGGTAGAGCGTGACCGGGAAGTCCTTGTACGAGTTGTACTCACCCTTCACGGTGAGCGCGAAGAGCTCCTCGTGCGTGGGGCCGAGGAGGTAGTCGCCGCCCTTGCGGTCCTTCAACCGGAACAGGCTGTCGCCGTACTCCGTCCACCGGTTGGTGGCCTCGTAGGGCTCGCGCGGCAGCAGCGCGGGCAGAGCGATCTCCTGCGCACCGATGGAGTTCATCTCCTCGCGCACGACCCGCTCGATCTGTCGCAGCACCCGCAGACCCAGAGGCAGCCACGAGTACACACCCGGCGCGATACGTCGCACGTATCCGGCTCGGACCAGCAACTTGTGGCTCGCGACCTCGGCGTCGGCCGGGTCGTCTCGGAGGGTGCGGAGGAACAGGTGCGACATGCGGGTGATCACGACCCTGCAGCCTACCGTGGCCGCCTCGAGTGACGTCGGTACGGTTACCGGTTGTGCTGGTGCTTCTCCCTCCATCCGAAACCAAGTCCGACGGCGGCGACGGCGGGCCGCTCGATCTCGCCGACCTGTCGATGCCGCAGTTGACGGAGACGCGGGAGATGCTCGTGCAGGCCCTCGTCGACCTCGCCGCCGACCCCGAGGAGTCGAGCCGCGCACTCGGACTGGGCACGAAGGGCACCGACGAGATCGAACGCAACGCGAAGCTGTGGGTCTCCCCCACCCGCCCGGCGCTCGAGCGGTACACCGGGGTGCTGTACGACGCGCTCGACGCGGGAGCGTTCACGAAGGCGCAACGGGACAAGGCCTATCGGCGCCTGGGCATCGGGTCGGCGCTGTTCGGCGCGGTCCGGGCTGCGGATCCGATTCCCGCCTACCGTCTCTCGGGAGGGTCGAAACTGCCCGGCTTCGGCACGTTGAAGTCCGTGTGGCGGAACGAGCTCACCGACGCGCTGATGGCCGAGGCCGGCGGCGACCTCGTGGTCGATCTCCGCTCCGGTGTCTACCAGCAGCTCGGTCCCGTGCCGGGTGCGGTGACCGCGACCGTGCTCACCGAGCAGCCCGATGGCACCCGCAAGGTCGTCAGCCACTTCAACAAACACCACAAGGGCCTGCTGGCCCGCGCGCTGGTCCTCACCCGCGCGGAGCCGAGCGATATCGGAGCGCTCGCCCGCGTGGCGTCGAAGGCGGGACTGAGGGTCGAGGTGGAGTCGCCGACCGAGCTGGTCGTGCTCACCTGACCTCGAGTCCCATCGCCGCGACGATCCGGCGGGCCGTGTGCAGGACGGCGCCGAGTCGCGCGGTCAGGACCAGGTCGTCCGATTCGGTGGCGAACCGCTCGAGTTCGGTGAGATTGCTGCGGCACGCCCCGTCGGGGTCGACTTCCCGGCCCGCCCCCACGGCATCGACCATCTCGGCGAGGGCGTCGAGCATCGCTGCGATCCCCGTCCGCAGGCGGTCGCGGTCGGCTTCGGCGATGTCGTCGCCGAGGACTGGGTCCAGAGCGTGCGCGAGTTCTTCGACGGCGCTGGACACCGACGAGAGGTCGTCGAGGGTCCGGTCCCAGCGGCGTGCCCATTCCCCGGCCCGTGCAGCGGCGGGGCGTGGGTTCATCCGGACACTCTCGTGTGCCCACCGTGATTCGTCGAAGGCGCGCTGCACGAGGCTGTCGATGCCCCGCGCGCGCTGCACCCAGTCCCGCACCCCCGACGATCCCTCACGGCATCCGGACGCCATGTCCCGCAGCAGGTCGCGCAGCTCACCGGTGAGTTCGCGGGCCTCCTTGCCCGCCGAGTACACCGGCGGGAAGACCAGCGCCGTCACAGCGACGCCGATCGCGGCGCCGATCATCGTCTCCGCGAGTCGTTCACCGAGCAGGATCGGGCTGTCCGAGGCGCCCGTCGCGATCACCAGCAGCGCGGTGATCGCCACCCAGATGCCACTGGCCCCGAACCGCCGCCAGCGACCCGCGAAGTAGCCGACCGCCACGGCGATTCCGATCGCAGCGGTCGTCGACTCCACGAGCCGGGTCACCACGACCGCGACCAGCAGACCCGCAATCACTGCCCCGACCTGCACCACCGCCTGCTGGAGCGAGCGCACGAGTGTCGCCTCGACGAGGAAGACCGCGACGTAGGGCGCGAGGAAGGCCTGCTGGAAGTGGAAGACCTCGGTCACGACGAGCCACGCGACCACCGCGGCGAGCGTGGACCGGAACGCTTGGAGGGCGACGTACCGTTCGTGTCCGGCCTCGCGCACCGCGCGGACGATCCACGATCCGACGAATCTGCCCCGTTCGAGAACACCGACCTGCATGAGTGTCGGGTACCCGGGGGTCGTGCGTGGCAGGCGTGAGCACACTCATCCGCCACAGCGGTCGAGCGGTCAGGAGGTCTGCGCGGCCTTCTCGGCCTCCTGTGCCTGCGCGACCTCTTCGGGCGTGAAGCGGATGAACAGCGCCGCGACGCCGGCGATCACCGCGCAGACGGCGCATCCGACGAGCGCGAACATGTATCCCTCGCCCTGGGCGACGAGCTGGGCGTCGGTCATATCGGCGACGGTTCCGGAGACACCACCGAGCGACATCGTCCGCGAGGTGGCCATCGCCCCGATCACACCGAGGCCGACCGGACCTCCGAGAGTCTGGGCGACCTGCGCGATCGCCGAGAGCGGTCCGATCTCGTGCGGTCCCACCCCGGAGATCGCGCACAGCGGCAGCGGGACCACGGCCAGACCGACCCCGAACCCGACGACGAGCACCAGCACGAACAGGGTCGGGAAGTAGCGGACGTTGCCGTCCATGGTCGAGCCGTAGAGCAGGCTGACGGTCATGATCGCCGAGCCGGTGACCACGAGCCAGCGCGGTTCGATGCGCGCGACCATCTTCGACGACACTGCGGCGGCACCGCCGAGGCCGAAGGCGAACGGCACGAAGGCCAGACCCGCGGCGAGCGGGCTGTAGCCGAGGATGTCCTGCACGAACAGGGCGACGAAGGCCGCGAGGCTGAACATCACGGCGCCCGCGAAGAAGATCGCCACGAAGGTCGCGACGCGGTCCTTGTTGCGGAACAGCACGAACGGCAGCAGCGGGTTCTCGGCCCGCCGCTCGACGAGCAGGAACACTCCGAGCAGCACGAAGCCGACGACGATCGCGCCGATCACCGAGGGGCTCGACCAACCGACTTCGGGACCCTCGGTGAGACCGAAGACCAGGCCGGTGCATCCGAGCGTCGCGAGGATCGCGCCGGGCACGTCGAGCGCGAGCCGTTCGGAGGCGGTCTCACGCAGCGCGATCGCGGCGAGCACGACGATGAGGACGCCGATGGGGACGTTGATGAGGAAGATCCAGCGCCACGACACCTGGGTGAGCGCACCACCGAGGATCAGTCCGGCGATGGACCCGACACCGGTCATGGCCGCGAAGACCGCGATGGCGCGGTTGCGTGCCGGACCTGCGGCGAAGGTCGTCGCGACGAGCGCGAGGGCGGTCGGGGACGCGACCGCGGCGCCGACGCCCTGCAGGGCGCGGGCGCCGATGAGCATCGCCTCGCCGGTCGCCAGACCGCACAGCAGGGATGCCAGGGTGAACAGGCCGACCCCGCCCATGAACATGCGTTTGCGCCCGTAGCTGTCGCCGAGACGACCGCCGAGGAGCATCAACCCGCCGAAAGCGAGAGCGTACGAGGTGAGGACCCAGTTGCGACCCGCATCCGACAGTCCCAGATCGCTCTGCAGCGGCGCGAGCGCGAGGTTCGCGACCGTTCCGTCGAGCACGACCATCAACTGGAGGCCGCTGAGGACCAGCATGGCCAGAGCGACCGCGCGGGTGGCCGACGGATGCGAGGTGGCTGACACGTGATCCAACGTTACCCACCGTCCGAGTCGGAGCCGCTCCGCGGATCGAGTCCGAATCCGGCCACCGGCCCGATCACGACGATCGCGGGCGGGCGCACCGCCTCGTCCCGGACACGCTGAGCGACGGTCGACAGGTCGGCACGCACCACACGCTGACTGCTCAGCGTGCCCTCCTGCACGACGACCACGGGGGTGTCGGTGGGACGTCCGCCGGCGATCAGGGCGTCGGCGAACTGCTCGATGCGTTCGACGGCCATGAGCAGGACCAGGGTGCCGCGCAGCTTGGCGAGCGCGTCCCAGTCGGTGAGCGAGTCGGGATGTCCGGGCGCGACGTGGCCGCTCACCACGACGAATTCGTGGGTGACCCCGCGGTGGGTGACGGGAATCCCGGCCGCGGACGGCACGGAGATCGCGCTGGTGATACCGGGGACGACGGTCACCGGGATGCCGGCGGCGGTGCAGGCCTCGAGTTCCTCGTAGCCGCGTCCGAAGACGTACGGGTCGCCGCCCTTGAGCCGGACGACGAACTTGCCGGCCTTCGCGCGGTCGATGAGGGTCTCGTTGATGACCTGCTGGGCCATGGCCCGTCCGTACGGGAGCTTCGCCGCGTCGATCACCTCGACGTGCGAGTCGAGTTCCGCGAGGAGCTCCTGCGGGGCGAGATGGTCGGCGACGACCACGTCGGCGCGAGCGAGGAGGCGGCGACCGCGCACAGTGATCAGATCGGGATCGCCCGGTCCGCCGCCGACGAGGGCGACGCCGACCGGCTTCGGTGCGGTCTCCGCGAACTCGGTGACGGCCGCTCCGGCGAGAGCGTCGCGGATCGAGGTGCGCACAGCGGCGGACCGGCGGTGGTCGCCACCGGCGAGGACGCCGACGGTCAGGCCCTCGTAGCGGGCCGTGGCGGGGGTGACGGCGCTGCCGTGACGGGCGTTGTCGGCGCGGACGCAGAAGATCCTGTTGCGTTCGGCTTCGGCGACGACCGCGGCGTTGGTCTCGGGTTCGTCGGTGCAGGCCATGGCGTACCACGCGCCGTCGAGGTCGCCGTCGCGGTATTCGCGCAGGTCGAGGGAGATGCGGCCCTTCGTCGCCATGCTCTCGACCACGGGGGTCGCGGCCCGGGCGACGACGTGGACGTCGGCACCGGACGCGACGAGCAGACCGAGACGCCGCTGCGCGACGCTGCCTCCTCCGACGATCACGACGCGGCGTCCACGGAGATCGAGTCCGACCAGGTAACTGGTCTCGTCCTCAGCGGCAGCGGACACGGGCATCTCCCCATCTCTCGTGTCGAGGCGAATCCGATCGGACCCACCTTCAGGACACCTGTGGCCCGGGCATCGCGCCGGGCCACAGGTGCAGTGATCGGATCAGACCGCGGCGGCCTCTGCGGGCGCCTCGGCCACGGTGTCGGAGACGACGTCGAGCTGCAGCGACTTCGTGCTGTGGTCCCAGACCTGGCGGAACAGGTCGGGGTTGTCGGACAGCTTCAGGCCGAGCGACGGGACCATCTCGCGGAGCTTGGACTGCCAGCCCGCCCACTGCTGCGGGAAGCAGCGCTCGAGGACGTCGAGCATGGCCGGAACGGCCGTCGAGGCACCCGGCGACGCACCGAGCAGACCGGCGATCGAACCGTCGCCCGCGTTGACCACGGCGGTACCGAACTCGAGGACACCGCCCGCGCCCTTGCGGCGGATGACCTGCACGCGCTGACCGGCGACGATGAGCTCCCAGTCCTCGAGGCGCGCCTCGGGCACGAACTCGGCGAGGGTGCCGATACGGTCGGCGGGCGACTGCATGAGTTCACCGACGAGGTACTTGACCAGGCCGAGCTCGGTGACGCCGACGCCGAGCATCGACATCAGGTTGCCGGGCTTGACGGACTTGGGCAGGTCCATGATGCCGCCCTGCTTGAGGAACTTGGGCGACCAGCCGGCGTAGGGACCGAAGAGCAGACCCTGCTTGCCGCCGATGACGCGGGTGTCGAGATGCGGCACCGACATCGGAGGGGCACCGACCGCGGCCTTGCCGTAGACCTTGGCGCTGTGCTGCGCGATGACCTCGGGGTTGGTGCAGCGCAGGAAGGCACCGGAGACGGGGAAGCCACCGAAGCCCTTGATCTCCTTGATGCCCGACTTCTGCAGCAGGTGCAGCGCGCCACCGCCGGCGCCGACGAAGACGAACTTGGCCTGGACCTTGCGCGACTCGCCGGTGCGGCGGTTGCGGACCTTCACGATCCAGCTGCCGTCGGACTGCTTGGACACGTCGGTGACCTCGTGGCCGAAGAAGACGGTGCCGCCGGAGGCCGCGACGTGGTTGATGAGCTGCTTGGTGAGGGCGCCGAAGTCGACGTCGGTGCCGGTCTGCGTCCAGTTCAGGGCGACCGGGTCGGAGAAGTCTCGGCCCTTACCCATGAGCGGCAGGCGCTCGGTGAAGACCTCGGGGCTCTCGGTGTACTCCATGCCCTCGAAGAGGGGATGTCCGGCGAGGGCGTCGTAGCGGGCACGCAGGTACTTCACGTTCTCGGCGCCGTGCACGAAGCTGACGTGCGGGACCGGGTTGATGAAGTTCTTCGGGTCGGACAGGATGCCGTTGTCGACGGCGTACGCCCAGAACTGGCGCGAGACCTGGAACTGCTCATTGACGTTGACGGCCTTCGCGATGTCGACCGAACCGTCCGGCTTCCCGGGGGTGTAGTTGAGCTCACACAGCGCGGAGTGGCCCGTACCGGCGTTGTTCCAGGGGTCGCTGCTCTCGGCGGCCGCGGCGTCGAGGCGCTCGAACGCGGTGATCGACCAGTCGGGCTGCACCTGACGCAACAACGCACCGAGGGTTGCGCTCATGATGCCCGCGCCCACGAGCACTACGTCGGTCTTCGCTACTACGTTCTCTGACACTGGGAAATCGACTTCCTTGTCTGGTTCGCACGCGCCGCCGAAGTACGGAGGTACCGTCTCGCGTGGGTGTCCCGTCAACGCGGCGCGCGAATGCGACAGACAGGTTACCCGCGCGTGGTCCGGCGTTTCATTTCACCTCATTGTGTACCCATGAGCGGTGGTCGGCGAACACACCTAGGGTGTGATAGTGACTACTTGGCGTCCTGACGTCCTCGGAGACGGCTACGAGCAGCTCGAACTGCCGCTGGGCACCGACCCCGACGGCGAAGGCGAGATCTCGGCGACCCTGGTGCGCTACCAGCCGCCGTCCACCGATCTCCCCGATCGCGCGGTGCTCTACGTCCACGGCTTCACCGACTACTTCTTCCAGCAGCACCTCGCCGAGCACTTCGCGGCGCGCGGCTACCGCTTCTTCGCACTGGACCTGCGCAAGTGCGGCCGCTCGCGGGCACCCGGGCACACTCCTCACTTCGTCACCGATCTCTCCCACTACGACGCCGAGCTCGACGAGGCGCTGCGCGTGGTGCGCGAGGAGGTCGGTGGCGGTGTGCTGCTCGCGGCCCACTCGACGGGCGGGCTCGTCCTGCCGTTGTGGCTCGACCGGCTCCGTCGCCGGTCCGGTGGGGTTGCCGCGGCGGGCATCGTGGGTCTCGTCCTGAACAGCCCGTGGTTCGACCTGCAGGGACCGTCCTACCTGCGCAATGTCGGCACGGCGGCCATCGACGTCGTCGGCCGCCTCCGGCCCCGCGCGCTCATCCCGCTGCCGAAGACCGAGGCCTACGGCCGCAGCCTGCAGAGCGACGGCTGGCGCTACGACCTCGATTGGAAGCCGTTGACCGGCTTCCCCATCCGGTTCGGCTGGTTGCGTGCCGTGCGGCGCGGCCAGGCCGTCCTGCACCGCGGGCTCGACATTGGGGTGCCGTCGCTGATCCTGCGGTCCGGTGCCTCCCGCTCCGCTCCGCGGTACGACGCGAGCGTCGACACCGTCGACGCGGTCCTCGACGTCCGCCAGATAGCCCGATGGGCGGGATGCCTCGGCAACCGCACGACGATCGTGCCGATCGACGGTGCCCGCCACGACGTGTTCCTGTCCACACCCGGTCCCCTGGCGGAGGCCTTCCGGGAATTGGACCTGTGGCTGGAATGGTTGGACGGAGCGGACGAGGCGGACACCTCCGGTTCCCGAACCGAGGCCGACGACTCCGCCACCGTTTCCGTACTGCACCGACCCATGGGAGAGCACGCGTGACCCACTACGACCTCGCGATCATCGGCACAGGATCGGGGAATTCGATCCTCGATGAGCGGTACGACGGGAAGCGCGTCGCTCTCCTCGAAGAAGGCACCTTCGGGGGCACCTGCCTCAACGTGGGCTGCATCCCCACGAAGATGTACGTCTACGCCGCGGAGGTCGCCCACACGGTCCGCACCGCGGCGAAGTACGGCGTCGACGCGTCGATCGACGGGGTGCGGTGGAACGACATCGTCGACCGGATCTTCGGTCGCATCGATCCCATCGCTGCGGGCGGGGAGCGCTACCGCCGCGAGGACTGCGCGAACGTCACCGTCTACGACGGTCACGCGCGGTTCGTCGGCGAGCGCCGCATCGACACCGGAACCGGTGAGGTGATCACTGCGGATCAGGTGGTCGTCGCGGCCGGTTCGCGGCCCGCGATCCCGCAGGAGGTACTCGATTCCGGTGTGAGATATCACACGAGCGACGACGTCATGCGGCTGCCGAAACTGCCCGAGTCCCTCGTGATCCTCGGGACGGGCTTCATCGCGATGGAGTTCGCCCACGTCTTCTCGGCGCTCGGCACGCGGGTGTCGGTGATCGCGCGGACCGACCGTCTGCTGCGGCACCTCGACGCCGACGTCTCCGAGCGGTTCACGGCACTCGCCGCGGCCAAGTGGGACGTCCACCTCGCCGATCCGGCCCGGGCGTTCCGTCCGGTCGGCGACGGCGTGGAGGTCGAACTCGCCGACGGCACCGTCGTGAGCGGCGACGCCCTGCTCGTCGCGACGGGTCGGCAGCCCAACGGGGACCTGCTCGACGCCGCGGCGGCCGGCATCGAACTCGATGCGAAGGGCCGGATCGTGGTCGACGAGTTCCAGCGCACGTCCGCTGCGGGTGTGTTCGCCCTCGGCGACGTGTCGTCGCCCTACCAGCTCAAGCACGTGGCCAACCACGAGGCGCGGGTCGTCCAGCACAACCTGCTGCACGACGCGTGGAGCGACGACACCACGGGTCTGCAGCGGACGGACCACCGCTACGTCCCCTCCGCGGTGTTCACCGATCCGCAGATCGCGTCGGTCGGTCTCACCGAGGCCGAGGCCCGGGAGGCGGGATACGACATCTCCGTCAAGATCCAGGACTACGGGAATGTCGCCTACGGCTGGGCCATGGAGGACACCGAGGGCTTCTGCAAGCTGATCGCCGACCGGTCGACGGGTCTGCTGCTCGGCGCCCACATCATCGGGGCGCAGGCGTCGACGGTCATCCAGCCGCTCATCCAGGCGATGTCGTTCGGTCTGCCCGCGCGGGAGATGGCGACCGGCCAGTACTGGATCCACCCCGCGTTGCCCGAGCTCGTCGAGAACGCCCTCCTGGGTCTCTGAACTTCGGGGTCTCTGAACTTCGGGGTCTCTGAACTTCGGGGTCTCCGAACTTCGGGGTCTCTGAGCACTTCCATCAGCGCCGTGTGGCCTGCTGCCCTCCCCGGGCCGCAGGCCACACCCGTCTCACCAGCTTCCGGTGCGCAGCGCGATCGCGGACGCGAAGTCGGTGGGCGCCTCGGCGGGCACGTTGGCGACACCGGCGAGTTCGACCACCCGGAACTCTCCCGTCACGTAGCGCATCGATGCGTCCGATTCGGGTCGACGCGACGCATCGCCCACGACGATCGTGGTGGGCACCTCCGCGGGCGGCGCCGATGCGTCGCGCACCGTGCCGTCACGATCCGCGACCGCGGGATGGCCGCGGTCGGCGACCACCAGGCTCGCGAAACGTCCGAAGCGCCCTGCGGCGACGGCCCATGCCAGTTCGGCTCCCGCGCCGCTGCCCGCCAGATGAACCCAGGGCAGGGCGAGGGCGTCCAGTAGGGCGAACACGTCGGCGGGCGCGAGTCCGTCGATCTTCTCGACCACGATCGTCCGCAGGTCGGACGTGTGCAGCCGCTCGCACACGACGTCGTACACACCCGCGTCCTCCCCCGCGTCGGGGAAGAGCAGCACCGTGTAACGACTTTCGGGGCCGCCGATCCGAACCTGCACGTCCCCACCGGGCGTGGTCACCGTCCTCGATTCCATGGGCAAACGCTACATGGCCGCAGTCCATGCTCCGTCTCTTGCCGTATCGACGACGAGGTCCTATGGTTCATTACATGAGTAATGAACCGATGCACCCGCCTGCGGGCCCCGGGGCGTCGTGCTGAACGACGAGGGCAAGCCCCTCTTCCAACAGATCGCCGAGCTCATCGAGAACTCGATCGTCGACGGCAGCCTCGCGGAGGAATCGCAGGTTCCCTCGACGAACGAGCTCGCAGCCTTCCACCGCATCAACCCGGCCACGGCCGCGAAAGGCCTCAACGCCCTGGTCGCCGACGGGATCCTCTACAAGAAACGAGGAATCGGCATGTTCGTCACCACCGGTGCCCGCGACAAACTGATCGCCCGCCGACGGGATCGGTTCGCCCAGCAGTACGTCGTCCCGCTCGTCCTCGAGGCCGAGAAACTCGGAATCGGCATCGACGAGCTCAAGTCCATGCTCGACACACGGGAGTACGTATGACCATCACTCCGCCCGTCGTCCGCGCACGTCACCTCGGCATGCGGTTCGGGGACGTCGCCGCCCTCACCGACGCCGACTTCACACTCCACCGGAACACGATCTACGGCCTGCTCGGCCGCAACGGCGCCGGCAAGACCACCCTCATGCAGCTGCTCGCGGGCCACATGCGTCCCACGACCGGCAGCGTCGAGGTGTTCGACGCCGATCCGTACGAGAACACCGCGGTGCTCCAGCAGTTGTGCTTCGTCGCCGACACCCAGCGCTATCCCGACGACATGCGCGTCGGGCACGTGCTCGCCTCGGCGGAACTGCTTCTGCCGCTGTGGGATCGGGAGTACGCACAGCGGCTGGCCGACAGGTTCGCGCTGCCCTGCGGACGCAAGGTCAAGAAACTCTCCCGCGGCATGAGTTCCGCACTGGGCATCGTGGTGGGTCTCGCGTCGCGCGCACCGGTGACGGTCTTCGACGAACCGTATCTCGGTCTCGACGCCGTGGCCCGGCAGATGTTCTACGACGAACTGCTGCTCGACTACGCGGAGCGGCCGCGCACGATCGTGTTGTCGACCCATCTGATCGACGAGGCCGCCGACCTGCTCGAACACATCCTCGTGCTCGACCGCGGACATCTCGTCGTCGACGAGGACACCGACACGCTGCGCACCCGCGCCGCACAGGCGACCGGCCCGGCGGACGAGGTGGCGCGGATCGTCGGCGACAGCACCGTCCTGCACACGGAGAGCCTCGGCGGTGTCGCCCGCACGGCCTTCCTCCGCAACGACGCGGACGAACTCCCCCATGCCTCCGGACGTGTGGACGTGCAACCGATCTCGCTCCAGGACCTCGTGGTCCACCTCCACCGGACACCCGAGACCGTCACCACGAACGAGGAGGCATCGCTGTGACCACCGCGATCCCGTTGCCCGCCCCGGTCACCACCGGGTCGGCGCGTGTCCTGTCCGTCGCCCGCCTGCAACTCGTCTCGTGGCCGCTGTTCGTCGCGTGGCCCGTCGGACTGCTGATCACCTCGGCCCTCATCCCGTGGGTGATCTTCTCCCTCGTCGACACGGGTGCGGAGTACAACGTCACCGGCAGCATGCTGTCGGTCTACGGCTTCGTCGTCGCCTTCTACCTCCTGGCGATGACCCAGATGTTCTCGTTCGCACTGCGTCTCGGTTCCACGCGATCGCACTACATGCAGTCGATGGTCGCGATCGCGGTGGCCCAGTCGGCGGTGTTCGCGATCGCCTTCCAGCTCCTCTCGGTGCTCGAGGCCGCGACCGGGGGCTGGGGTGTGGACATGCGGATGTTCGGGATCCTGCGTTTCGTCACCGACAGTTCCGTGGTGCAGTTCCTTGGCTTCTTCGCCACGATGCTCCTGATCGTCGCGTTGTCGATGCTCACCGGCGCGATCCAGCACCGTTGGCGTGCAACGGGTCTGCTCACGGCTGCCGCGTCCGTCGTCGTGATCGGCGGTCTCGCCGCGATCCTCGTCACGTGGACCCGGTCGTGGTCGTCGCTGTGGTCGTGGATCGTCGACACGTCGCCGACGACGACCCTGGTGGTCCTTCCCCTGCTGGTCGCCGCGGTGTGCGTGGGTGCGACCTGGCAGGTCGTCCGCAACGCGGCACCCTAGGCCGGCCGCCTTCCGGAACAGGTTCGGCCCCGACCCCTTCCGGGTCGGGGCCGAACTCCGTGCTCGCTCAGCGAGCAGAGGTCACGGCAGGGTGAGGATCTCGGCGCCGGTATCGGTGACGACGATGGTGTGCTCGAACTGCGCGGTCCACTTGCGGTCCTTGGTGACGACCGTCCAGCCGTCGTCCCAGATCTCGTAGTCGGGCGTACCGAGGTTGATCATCGGTTCGATGGTGAACACCATGCCGGGCTCGATGATCGTGTCGATGTCGGGCCGGTCGTAGTGCAGGATCACCAGGCCGTTGTGGAAGGTCTCGCCGATGCCGTGGCCGGTGAAGTCGCGGACGACGCCGTAGCCGAAGCGGTTGGCGTAGGACTCGATGACCCGGCCGATGACGTTGAGGGCGCGGCCCGGCTTGACCGCCTTGATGCCGCGCATCGTCGCCTCGCGGGTGCGATCGACGAGCAGACGGACGTCCTCGGAGACGTCGCCGGCCAGGAAGGTCGCGTTGGTGTCGCCGTGGACGCCGTCGATGTAGGCGGTGACGTCGATGTTAACGATGTCGCCGTCCTCGACGACGGTCGAGTCGGGGATGCCGTGGCAGATGACCTCGTTGAGCGAGGTGCAGCACGACTTGGTGAAGCCGCGGTAACCGAGGGTCGACGGGTAGGCGCCGTGGTCGCACATGTACTCGTGCGCGATGCGGTCGATCTCGTCGGTGGTCACGCCGGGCGCGACGGCCTTACCGGCCTCTACGAGGGCCTGCGCGGCGATCTTCGACGCGAGTCGCATCTTCTCGATCGTCTCGGGTGTCTGCACCCACGGCTCGTTGCCTTCCTTCGCCGTGGGCTTCCACACGTACTCCGGCCGTTCGATCGACGCGGGCACCTCCCGGACGGGAGTCGGAGTGCCGGGGACGAGCGGAGCGCGGGTAGCCATGACTTCCAGATTAGCTGCCGCGCCCCGCTCCCCCGTCATCCACCGATCGAGCGGTCGTGCACCGAATCAGCCGACGGCGCCCGCCTGGCGCAACTTGAAGCGCTGGACCTTGCCGCTCGGCGTCTTGGGCAGGTGCGGCACGAAGTGCACCGTGCGCGGGTAGGCGTGGGCGGCGTACTTCTGCTTCACGAGCTTCTGGAGCTCCGCCTCGAGCGCGTCGTCGCCCTCGACACCCTCCCGCAGCACCACGAACGCCTCGAGGACCTCACCCCGCAGTTCGTCCGGCAGCCCCACCACGGCGGCCTCGATCACGTCGGGGTGCATCACGAGCACCGACTCGACGTCGAACGGGCCGATGCGGTAACCGGCCATGATGATCACGTCGTCGTCGCGGGACGAGAAGAAGAAGAATCCGTTCTCGTCGACCTTGCCGGCGTCGCCGGTCAGGTACCAGCGGCCGTCCTCGCTGAACCGGTCGGCGGTCTTCTCGGGGGCGTCGACGTAGCCGGTGAACCACACGAGCGGGCTCGCGTGCACATCGATCGCGACGCGCCCGACCTCACCCGGCTCGGCGATCTCGTCGCTGTCCTCGCGCAGCACCGCGCAACTCCAGCCCGGCAGCGGCTTGCCCATCGAACGCGCCGGGGTGTCCTCGCGCAGTTCGTCCGCCCATGCGTCGACGACGAACATGCCGTGTTCGGTCTGTCCGTACTGGTCGCGCACCACGACACCGAGGGTCTCCTGCGACCACTCGAGGACGTCCGGGGTCAGCGGCTCACCGGCCGAGGAGGCACGACGCAGCCGGACCGGCGGGTGCTCGGCGGTGTCGGCCTTGAGGCTGCGGTAGACCGTCGGGGCCGCCGCGAAGTTGGTCACCCCGAAGGTGTCGAGGATCTGCCAGGTGAGCGCGGGCGAGAAACCGGCGTGCAGCAGGAGGCTGCGCCGACCGGCCGCGAGCGGCCCGAGCAGCGCGTAGTAGAGCCCGTACGCCCATCCCGGATCGGCCGCGTTCCAGAAGACGTCGTCCTCGCGCACGTCGAGGCCGAACTCCAGGTAGGCGTGGAAGGACGCCAGCGCCTTCACCGGGACGGGGACACCCTTGGGAGTGCCGGTCGTGCCGGAGGTGAACAGCTGGACCAGACGCCCCTCGGCGCCGACGGCGACGGCCTCGCCACGCGGGTCGTCGGCCGACTGCGCGGCGATCAGTTCGCCGAAGTCGCGGCCCCCACGACCGGACGCGTCTGCGTCGCCCTCGCCGGCCACGACGACCTGCCACGGCACCTCGGCGGGAAGATCCGATCCGGCGGCGAGCTTGCCGGCCTGATCCCGATCGGCCACGACCACCTTGGTGCCGCTCGCGTCGAGCCGGAAGGCGATCGCCGGCGGGGCGAAGGCGGTGAAGAGCGGCACGTGCACGGCGCCGCGACGCCAGATACCGAGAACCGCGACCACCAGGTCTGCCGACTTGCCCATGAGCGTCGCGACGTGGTCGCCGGGTTCGACACCGAGATCCGCCAGCGCCGCGGCGAAGCGGGCCGACCGTTCGCGGAGCTCACCGTAGGTGAGATCCGTCGAGCTCAGGTCGGCATCGACGACGGTGAACGCCACCGCGTCGGCGGGATGCTCGTCGCACAGCAGTCGGGCTGCGCAGGCGTCTGCCGTGTCGTACCGCTCGAGCAGTGTCCGCACGCGGCTCGCTGTGTCGCCCATTGTGGTCCTTTCGTCCGTACCGGCCAGGGTGTTCCCGATCTGGGGAGCACACCCGTTCGACGTCTATGATTCGAGTCACACCATGTTCCCCGATACCCCCGGAAAGGGGTGGCGTTCGTGTCGTCCTCCTCGTCGGCGCTGCTGCGTCCCCGCGACGGTGATGCCCTGCGCGGTGAACTCCGCCGCACCGCGGCGCAGGCCCAGCTGCCGGTGGTCTTCGCCGGCGAGGTCCAGCAGGGATCGCTGCGACTCAGCGAATTCTTCGGCACCCGCACCAACAGCCTGGCCGGGGTCGTGGTGCCTCCGCGGGCGGGTCTCGGCGGTCGCGTCCTCGCGGAGTCGCGGGTGGTGACGGTGTCGGACTACGGTCGCTCCGCGTCGATCACGCACCACTTCGACCGTCCCGTTCTGTACGAGGGATTGCGGTCCATCCTCGCCGTGCCGGTACTCGTCGAGGGCAAGGCCCGCGCCGTGTTGTACGGCGCCGCGCGCGAGTGCGCGCCCGTCGGCGATCGGGCTGTGACGGCGTTCGCGCAGGCGGCGGCTCGTCTCGCGCACGAGATCGAGGTGCGCGACGAGGTCGATCGGCGACTCGCGATGCTCGAGCGGTCGTCCGGCGACCGCGATCCCGTCGCGACTGCGCAGGTCCGCGAGGTCCATGCCGAACTGCGGGTGCTCGCGCAGGGCACGACCGATCCGGCGCTGCAGGAGAAGCTCCGCTCGTTGTCCGACCGTCTCGCCGGGGTGCTCGACGGAACGGAACCGGAACCGACGGACGTCGTACTGTCCCCCCGCGAGACCGACGTGCTGTCCCATGTGGCGCTGGGGTGCAGCAACGCCGAGATCGCCCAGCGCCTGTCGGTCGGCGCCGAGACGGTCAAGAGCTACCTGCGCAGCGCCATGAGCAAGCTCGACGTCCATTCCCGCCACGAGGCCGTCGTCGCCGCGCGAAAATCGGGTCTGCTGCCCTGAATCCGGTCGGTCCCCCGCCGGCGGTGGACAGGGTGCGCGGAAGGGGGCCTGCGGTGGCCGAGACGACCGACTCACCCCAGCTCGTCCGCGTTCTCGGGCCGGGTCTGCTCCTGCTGTTCGTCATCGGCGACATCCTGGGCACCGGCATCTACGCCCTCACCGGGGAGGTCGCGAACGAGGTCGGTGGCGTGGTGTGGCTGCCGTTCCTCGTCGCGTTCGCCGTCGCGACGGTGACGGCGTTCAGCTATCTGGAGCTGGTCACGAAGTATCCGCGGGCGGCCGGAGCGGCGCTCTACACGCACAAGGCGTTCGGCGTGCACTTCCTGACCTTCCTGGTGGCCTTCGCCGTGATGTCCTCGGGCATCACCTCTGCCGCCACGGCTGCGCGGGCGTTCGCCGCGAACTTCGCCGAGGCCTTCGGACTCGACCTGGCCGGCACGGCCGGGATCACCGTGATCGCGCTGGTCTTCGTCCTCGTCCTGGCGGTGATCAACTTCCGCGGGGTCGCCGAGAGCGTGAAGACCAATGTGGTGCTCACGATGATCGAGTTGGGCGGCCTGCTCATCATCGTCGCGATCGGCATGTGGGCGTTGGGTTTCGGCGGCGGCGACTTCTCGCGTGTGGTCGAGATCGCTCCCGGCGACCGGTCCGTCTTCTCCGCGGTGGTCGCGGGGACAGCCCTGGCTTTTTTCGCGATGGTGGGATTCGAGGACTCGGTGAACATGGCCGAGGAGTGCAAGGAGCCCACCCGGATCTTCCCCCGGATGCTGCTGCTCGGCCTGGGTCTCGCTGCGCTGGTGTACGTGCTCGTGTCGATCACCGCGATCGCGCTCGTCCCGCCCGACGAACTCGGGGCGGGCGAGACGCCCTTGCTGCGGGTGGTCGAGGTCGGCGCCCCGGCGTTCCCGGTCGGGATCTTCGCCTTCGTCACGATGTTCGCGGTGGCCAACACCGCGCTGATCAACATGCTGATGGCGAGCCGGCTGATCTACGGCATCGCCCGCGAGGACGTCCTGCCCGCCGTCCTGGGGCGGGTGCACCCGACCCGCCGCACGCCCTATGTCGCGATCGTGTTCACGACGCTGCTCGCGGTCGGTCTCGTCGTCTTCGTCGGCGGGGTGCCCGAACTCGGGGGTACGACGGCGCTGCTCCTGCTGGGGGTGTTCGCGATCGTCAACGTCGCGGCCCTGGTCCTGCGCCGGGACCACGTGGAGCACCGGCACTTCCGCGCGCCGACGATCCTTCCGGTGCTCGGGGCGACCAGTTGCCTGTTCCTCGTCCTACCGTGGGTCGACCGGCCCGCGACCCAGTACCGGACGGCCGGGGTGCTGCTCGGGATCGGCGTGGTGCTGTGGCTGGTGACGCGACTCGCGGGCCGGCGCGACGGCCGGCCCGCGAGTACGACGGATCGTGAGGAGAGCTGAGGGTCCGTCAGCGGTTGCGGACCAACGCCATCGAGCCGAGGCCGAGGACGGCGGTGACGAGCATGGCGAGGGACATGGGGACCGCGGTGTCCTCACCCCAGGCGCCGACGATCGGAGCGACTACGGCCGCCAGCAGGAACTGGAGGGCGCCGAGGAGCGCCGAGCCGGTGCCGGCAGCGTGCCGGACCTGACCGAGAGCGAGGGTCGCGGCGTTGGCGAGCACCAGCCCGAGGCTCGCGACGCCGAACCACAACGCCACCATGGTCACACCGAGGACGGGTCCCGCGAGGGCGTTGACGGTGAGCACGGCGGACCAGAAGACGAGCAGCGCCGACCCGATGCCGAGCAGCCGGTGCGGGGTCGTGCGCTGGAGCAGCTTCTGGTTCACCACATTGCCGAGGCTGATGCCCACGGCGTTGAACGCGAACAGCAGGGTGAACCAGCCCGTCGACAGGCCGTGGATCTTCTGCATGACGAACGGCGACGCGGAGATGTACGCGAAGAGCACACCGAACGCGAAGGTGTGGGCCAGCAGGTAGCCGAGATAGGTGCGGTCGCGGACGACGACGGCGATCCCGCTCGCCAGGCCGCCGAGGCCACCTGCCGAGCGACGGTCGGCCGGGAGGCTCTCGGGCAGGAAGAAGACGATCGCCGCGAGCATCACGAGGCTCAGCGCGGCCAGGAACCAGAAGACGGCGCGCCAGCCGACGGACAGGATGATGCCGCCGCCGACGAGCGGCGCCGCGATGGGCGCCACTGCGCTGACGAGCACGAGCAGGCCGAACAGCCTCGCCGCGGCCATGCCCTCGGCACGGTCGGAGACGACGGCTCGACCCACGACGATGCCGGCGGCGCCGGCGAAGCCTTGGACGAAGCGGGAGACCGCGAGCAGTTCCACGGTGGGCGCCAGGGCGCACGCGACGCTCGCGAGGGCGCACACGGCCGTGCCGATGAGCATGGACGAGCGGCGACCGAACCGGTCGGACAACGGTCCGATGATCAGGTTGCCGAGGGCCATGCCGATGAGGAAGGCCGTCAGCGTGAACTGCACCGCGGACGCGGTACTGCCGAATTCCTCGGCGATGTCGGGGAAGCCGGGCAGGTACATGTCCACGGCGAGCGGGGCCAGGGCGGCCAGCAGACCGAGCGACGCCACGGACATGCCGGACAGCGAACGGCCGCCGGATCCGTGCTCGTCGGTCTTCACTCCGGTTGCGGCCTCGGAGGGTCGGTTCATCACACCTCGATCGATAAGTTCGAATTCATATATAAATTTATATATAGATTCTAGCCTACGATCGAGGCATGCCCGACGACCCGAGGATCAGCGACGCCGACGTCGACCGGCTGGCCGACAGCGTGCGCACGCTCGTGTGGAAGTTGCAGCGCGTCGGCGAACGCGAATCGGGCCTGGTCGGGATCCCCCAGTCCGAGATCGAGGTCCTGCGGGTGCTCTCCGACCATCCCGGCATCACCGTGTCCGATCTCGCGCGCATGCTCGGACTGCAGAGCAGCAACGTCAGTGCCACGGTGCGCAGCCTCGTCGCCCGCGGCCTCGTCTCCCGCACGACCAACCCGAACGACGGGCGGTCGCACCATCTGCACCGCACTCCCCTGGCGGAGCACAACGGGAATCTCATTCGGCGTATGTGGATCTCACGGATGCAGGAGGTGCTCGCAGCGATGGATCCGGTCGATGCCGCCGAACTCGTCGCGGCGGCACCGTTGCTCGAACAGCTCGCCGCCCTCGCCGAGGATCCGGCCCTGGCCTGAGCTCAGGCTCCCTCGTCGTACTCCGGCGGCAGGGCGGCGAACATGTCGCGGGTGACCGCGACCGCGTTGTCGGAGCTGCCGCCGCGCACGACGAGCGTCGCGAACGCCAGATCGCCGCGGTAGCCGACGAACCACGAGTGCGACCCGCCCTCGACCTCGGCCTCGCCGGTCTTGCCGTAGACGTCGCCCTGGTCCCGGATACGGTCGGCGGTACCGCTCGTGATCACCAAGCGCATCATCTCGCGCAGACCCTCCACCATCTCCGGCGTCACCGGCGGCGGCGAACCGTTCACAACCGTCTCGCGACCCGCGATGAGATAGGGCACCGGAGTACGGCCGGCGGCGACCGTCGCCGCGGTGAGCGCCATCCCGAACGGGCTCACGACCACCTTGCCCTGACCGAAACCGTCCTCGGTCCGTTCGACGAGATCCTCCGCGGGCGGAACCGATCCGGTGAAGGTCGGCATCCCGACCACCTCGTAGTCCACACCGATACCGAACTGCGAGGCGGCGACGGTCAGCGCGTCCGGGGCCATCTCGGAGGCGAGCTTGGCGAAGGAGGTGTTGCAGGATCGGGCGAAAGCGGTGGCGAGAGAGACCGTCCCGAGCTCGAACTCGTTGTAGTTCGGCACGCTCCGCTCGCCGATCGTGATGCGACCGGGGCACGGCACCATCGTGTTCGGGGTCGCGCGACCCTCGGCGATCGCCGCACCCGAGGTGACGATCTTGAACGTCGAGCCCGGGGGGTACTGGCCGGCCAGCGCGACCGGCCCGTCCCTGTCGGCGGCCTTGTTCTGGGCCACCGCCAGCACCGCACCCGTGGACGCCTCGATCACGACCGTCATCGCCTGCTCGGTGCGGGCATCGACGGCCGCCTGAGCCGCGAGCTGGAGGGGACGGTCGAGGCTGACCGAGAACGACGGCACCGGCTGCGGCGGCGTCTCGGTGAGCACCCCGGTGTCCACGCCGTACTGGTTCACCACGACGACGCTCCACCCGGCCGTGCCGTCGACCTCGTCGATGACGGTCTTCTTGATCTGGCCCACGAGATCAGGCGCGAAGTTGCGGTCGGTCGCGACGAGGTCGGCCTGCTCGGTCACCACGACACCGTCGATCCCGGCGAGACGTGGGGCGACGCGCTCGTAGTCGTCCTCGCGCAGTCGCATCACCGACCGCGGCCCGGACGAGGCCGTCACCGATTCCGCGATCGCCTGCGCCGTGAGCGAGGAATCGAACTCCGACAACGTCGACGCGAGCTGTCGTGCCGCACCGGCGACGTCGGTGGTCTGCGAGGCGTCGAAGGCGATGCCGTAGACCGTGCCGGGGACGAGGATGTCGCTGCCCGCGTGCTCGTTGACCCGGGCGCGCGGCGCCGGGCTGCTGCGGAGCTGCATGGTCTGCCGTTCGCCGAGCTGCGGGTGCAGCGCGGATTTCGCCCACCGCACGATCCAGTCGTTCCCGCTGCGCCCCATGTTGAGCTCACCGGTGTACTGCCACACCCGTTCCTTCGGCAGGTGCCACTCGTAGTTGTAGCCCACGGTCGCGGAGTCGCCGCTGATCCGGGTGGATGTCGTGGTCGCGGTGAGGGATTCGGCCTGAAGCCCGTCCAGGACTTCCTGCATCGCGACGGCCGCGTCGTCGGGGCGGTCGGTGCGGTCCGCCGCCGACGCGACGTCCTGAGCGGCGAACGAGTCGAGAAACGCCTGGGCGGCGGCCTCCGGCCCGGCCGGGCGCGGCGTGCACGCGACGGCCAGGCCGAGGAGCACGACGGCCGCCGACAGCACAGCGCCGATCCGGAGTGCGCGTGCGTACGGGGATGCCGGGGTGGAACTTCGAGGTCTCATCGCCCGTCATCGTAGGCAGAGCCGACGGGAAATCAGTCGAGCAGCACCGTGGAGAACGTCGCGACCTGGCGGAAACCCGCGCGGGCGTAGGCTCCGCGGGCCGGGGCGTTGAAACTGTTGACGTAGAGGCTGGGCAGGCGACCGCTGCGAGCGACCGCGCAGGCCACGGCGGCGGTGCCGATCGTGCCGAGGCCCGAGCCTCGATGCGCGGGATCGACCCAGACGCCCTGGATCTGGCCCACCGTGGACGACTGGGAGCCCACCTCCGCCTTGAACACCACCTGTCCGTCCTCGAATCGCGCCCAGGCGCGCCCCGCCGCGATGAGGCTCGCGACGCGGCGCCGGTAACCCGCACCGCCGTCGCCGGTGCGCGGGTCGATACCGACCTCCTCGATGAACATCGAGATCGCGGCCGGCAGATAGACATCGAGTTCGTCGGGCCGCACGGGACGGACCTGCGGGTCGGGTTCGACGAGCGGCTCGCGGTCGAGAACGAGGAGGGGTTGTTCGGCCCTCACCTCGCGGGGAGCGCCCCACGCCGATTCGAGCCGCTCCCACATCGGCAGCGCGTACTCGGCGCGACCGACGATGGACGAACACAGTCGCGGCCCGCGACTCGCGCGCTCGGCGAACGCCTGGATGTCGTCCGGACTGCCCAGCAGCGGAATGAGGTTCGCGCCGGAGAAGCACAGCGAGGTCTCGGGGCCGCCGCGGCTCCACATCTCACCGCCGACGGCACGCCCGTCGAGTCCGTACTCCTCGACGCGGCCGGCCACCATGCACGCGGCCACGGGGTCGCGGGAGAGCACCCGGAGCACCGCAGCGGTGTCACGTCCACCCAACGACCGGACACCCAGAAGCTTGAGCACTCGCTCACCACCCGTCGACAAGCCGATACGAGATCAGAGTGCCATGCCGGACGGCGGCGTGGAAACCTGAGTCCTCGAAAGTGAGAGAACGCCGTCCCGTGCGCCCCACCCGTATCAGCCGACCGACACCACGGGGCCGCCGCCCGAGGCGTTGCCTTCCATCTCGTCGGCGATGCGCATCGCTTCCTCGATGAGGGTCTCGACGATCTGCGCCTCGGGCACGGTCTTGATGACCTTGCCCTTGACGAAGATCTGGCCCTTGCCGTTTCCGGAGGCCACACCGAGGTCCGCCTCACGAGCCTCACCGGGTCCGTTGACGACGCACCCCATCACCGCGACCCGCAGCGGCACCTCCATGCCCTCGAGTCCGGCGGTGACCTCGTTGGCGAGGGAGTAGACGTCCACCTGGGCGCGCCCGCAGGACGGGCAGGAGACGATCTCGAGCTTGCGGGGACGCAGGTTCAGCGACTGCAGGATCTGCGTGCCGACCTTGATCTCCTCGGCGGGCGGCGCCGACAGCGACACGCGGATGGTGTCGCCGATGCCCTCGCTGAGCAGCGCGCCGAAGGCGACGGCCGACTTGATGGTGCCCTGGAAGGCGGGGCCGGCCTCGGTCACGCCGAGATGCAGCGGGTAGTCGCACTGCGCGGCGAGCTGCCGGTAGGCCTCGACCATCACGACGGGGTCGTTGTGCTTGACGGAGATCTTGATGTCGCCGAAGCCGTGTTCCTCGAACAGGCTCGCCTCCCACAGGGCGGATTCGACGAGCGCCTCCGGCGTGGCCTTGCCGTACTTGGCGAGCAACCGGGGGTCGAGGGAACCGGCGTTGACGCCGATACGGATGGGGATCCCGGCATCGCCGGCCGCCTTGGCGACCTCCTTGACGCGACCGTCGAATTCCTTGATGTTGCCGGGATTGACGCGCACGGCCGCGCAGCCGGCGTCGATCGCGGCGAAGATGTACCGCGGCTGGAAGTGGATGTCGGCGATCACCGGGATCTTGCTCTTCTTCGCGATGATCGGGAGCGCGTCGGCGTCCTCCTGACGCGGGCACGCCACACGCACGATGTCGCAGCCGGACGCCGTGAGCTCCGCGATCTGCTGGAGGGTGGCGTTCACGTCGTGCGTCTTCGTGGTGGTCATCGACTGCACGGACACCGGATGATCGCTGCCGACGCCGACATTTCCGACCATGAGCTGGCGGGTCTTGCGTCGGGGTGCGAGGACCGCAGGAATTTCGGGCATGCCCAATCCGACGGGGCTGGTCACAGTTCGCCTTCTTTCGTCGCTACTCGGCAAGTCTACCGGCGCAGATCAGAACAGCTTGATGGGGTTGACGATGTCTGCTGTGAGGGTGAGCACCATGTAGGCGCCCCCGATGACCACCGCCACATAGGTCAGCGGCAGCAGTTTCATGTAGTCCACGGGCGGGCCGACCGGCAGTCCGCGCAGGCCGCGCAGCCAGTTCCGGGCCTTCTCGTAGATCGCGACGGCCATGTGCCCGCCGTCGAGCGGCAGCAGCGGGAGGAGGTTGAACGCACCGAGGAAGAAGTTCAGCTGTGCGAGCAACAACACGAACGACTCCCAGATGCCGCGCTCGGCGAACTGGCCGCCGATGACGCTGGCGCCGACGACGCTGACCGGGGTGTCGACCGCGCGCTCTCCCCCGGTGACGGCCGTCCACAGGTCGGCGACCTTGCTCGGCAGGCTCACGAGCGCCTCGACTGTGCGGACCGCCAGGTAACCGGTGAAGTCGAAGGTCGCGGGGATCGCCGAGAGCGGCGTGTACTCGATGATTCCCGGCTCTCCCCCGACACCGATCGCACCGACGGTGCGGGAGACGGGTTCGGCGTCGGACGACTCGCTCTCGTAGACCCAGCGCTGGACCTGCTGGACCATGACCGGCACGGTGAGGGTCTCCTCGCCGCGTTCGACGGTGAACGGCACGGTGCCCGACAGGGGCTGCGTGGCCCGGACGAGGTCGCCGAAGGTCTCGACGGACTGCCCGTCCACGGCGACGATCACGTCGCCCGGTTCGATGCCGGCCTGCTCGGCCGGACCGGGACCCGAACAGTCGGCCGGGGTGTAATCGGGCGGGCCGTCCTGGGTCGGCGCGGCACAGCCGACGGTGCCGACCACCGCGCGGTTGTCGGTGTTGGGCAGCCCCGCACTGGCGGCGAGGCCGTAGATGAGCACGATGCCGAGCAGGAAGTTCATCGCGATGCCACCCGACATCACGACGAGGCGCTTCCACGTCTTCTGCTTGTACATCGCGCGCTCGACCTCGTCGGGCGCGAGTTCGTCCAGGGCCGTCATGCCGGCGATGTCGCAGAACCCGCCGGCCGGAACCGCCTTGAGACCGTATTCGGTCTCACCGCGGCGGAAGGCGAACACGCGGGGGCCGAACCCGATGTAGTAGCGCCGGACCTTCATGCCCAGCTTCTGCGCGGTCCACATGTGGCCGGCCTCGTGCAGGGCGATGGAGATGGCGATGCCGAGGGCGAACAGCACCACGCCCAGTACGAACATCATGAGTGGCCGATCCTCCTATACGAGTGTGCGCGCCCGGTCGCGGGCCCAGCCGTCGGCGGCGAGCACGTCGTCCACGGTACTGGGTTCGGCGGACCACTCGTGTGCGTCGTTCAGCACGGCCTCGACGGTCTGCACGATCCGCGGGAACGACAGCGTCCCCGCGAGGAATGCCTCGGCGGCGACCTCGTTGGCCGCGTTGTAGACGGCGGTGAGGCATCCGCCGCCCACGCCCGCCTGGCGCGCGAGCCGCACGGCCGGGAAGACGTCGTCGTCGAGGGGTTCGAACTCCCAGGTGGACGCGGTCGAGAAGTCGAGTGCCGGGGCGGCGTGCGGAACGCGGTGCGGCCAGCCGAGGGCCAGCGCGATCGGCAGCTTCATCGACGGCGGCGACGCCTGGGCCAGAGTCGACCCGTCGACGAAGGTGACCATCGAGTGCACGATCGACTGCGGGTGCACCGTCACGTCGATCCGGTCGTAGTCCACGCCGAAGAGCAGGTGGGTCTCGATGAGTTCGAGTCCCTTGTTGACGAGGGTCGCCGAGTTGAGGGTGTTCATCGGTCCCATCGACCAGGTGGGGTGGGCGCCGGCCTGTTCGGGCGTCACCGATTCGAGGCGGTCGGCGGTCCAGCCGCGGAACGGACCGCCCGAGGCGGTGAGCACGAGACGCGCCACCTCGTCGCCGGTGCCGCCGCGGAGGCACTGCGCAAGCGCGGAGTGCTCCGAGTCGACCGGCACGATCTGGCCGGGCGCCGCCGCCTTCGTGACGAGCGAGCCGCCCGCGACCAGCGACTCCTTGTTCGCCAACGCGAGTCGTGCACCGGTACCGAGCGCCGCGAGCGTCGGTTCGAGGCCGAGGGAGCCGACGAGGGCGTTGAGCACGACGTCGGCCTCGACCTCGCGCACGAGCTCGGTGACAGCGGTCCGGCCGCTCCGGACCGGCAGGTCGAGACGTGCGGCGGCGGCGGGGTCGGCCACGGCGACCTCGCGGACACCCGTTGCGCGGATCTGCTCGGCGAGCAGGTCCGTCTTGCCTCCGCCCGCGGCGAGACCGACGACTTCGAAGTCGTCGGGGTTGGCGGCGATCACGTCGAGTGCCTGGGTACCGATGGAACCGGTACTGCCCAGCAGGAGCACCCGGGTGCGGGAAGAAGATCGAGTGTCGGCCACGCGAGCATTGTTCCCCACGCACCTGAACGGTTCCTGAACCGCCCGGTCTCCACCTCGCGACAGGCGCCACACGCATGCCCCGCTTCGTACGACGCGGGGTCGTATGTCACGATAAGCAGCAACAGCAGCATCTGGTGAGCAGGAGGAAACCGTGGCCGGTACCGAGTTGCAGTCCACTCGTGGTGATGTGGCGGCGGAAGTGCCGTCCGCCGAGTGGGGTTGGAGCGGGGAAGCCCCCAAGTTCTTCCGCGTGATGGCTTTGATCGTGGCGGCGTTCCTGCTGCTGATGCTGATCGGCAATCACGAAGGCCATGTCGAGAGCCTGTACCTCATCGGTTCGGCGGCTCTGCTGGTGTTCATCGTCGCGCGCGATGCGGTGCGTCGCCGCCGGTTGCGCTAGTCCATCGACGAAAGGGCCCGTCCGGAATTGGCGGTTTCAAGGGGTCGACGCAACACCGCTGTTAGTTGGTGGTGATTAGATCACGCAGACGCTCGGCTGGGGTATCCCAGCCGAGCGTTTTGCGTGGCCGACCGTTGAGCTCCTGAGCGACATGCT